>JBHGAZ010000014.1:0-73979 GCA_041946765.1 Terriglobales bacterium | reverse complement strand
ATCGAACCGCCGACGCCAGCCTTTTCAGGGCTGCGCTCTACCATCTGAGCTACCTGGCCAAATCGTGAGGTCGGAACTTTTCGATTATAACAAATCAGCTCTCGCACAATGTGCGAGAGCGCAGTGCAATGCTGGCGTCCGCGCTGGTGCTTTACACTGAGATCGTGTCCACTCTCAGCCGAAATCAATCTCACATCCGCGCGTTTTATAAAGCGATGTCGCGCGCCTGGGGCCCGCAGCACTGGTGGCCGGCGCGCACCCGGTTGGAGGTCATCGTGGGCGCCTTCCTGGCGCAAAACACGTCGTGGACAAACGTGGAACGCGCCATCGGGCAGTTGCGCCGGAAAAAATTGCTGAGCGTGGCGGCGCTGCGGCGGGTGCGGTCCGAGAACCTCGAAAGCTGCGTTCGATCTGCGGGATACTTCCGTCAAAAAGCGCGGCGACTGAAAGCCTTTATCGAATTCCTGGACGCGCGCTACGGCGGCTCGCTCAAGCGCATGTTCGCCCAGCCCCCGGAAGACCTGCGACAGCAGTTGCTCGCGCTCAACGGGGTGGGCCCGGAGACGGCTGACTCCATTCTTCTGTACGCCGGCAACCATCCGGTATTCGTGGTGGACGCATACACGCGGCGCATTCTCGACCGCCACGGTATCCTGCCCGCGAACGCGCCTTACGAACAAGTCCGTGCCCTGTTTGAGAGCGCGTTGGGAAGACAGTTTCAACTTTCGAGTGAAGTGTTTCCAAACCAACTCAAGCAAGCAAAGTGTGAAAGGGGAAACTTGAAACTTGAAACTGAATTAAGGGGTGCGGCCCATCTTCCCTCGCCCATGAGCACCGCCAGGCGCACGGAACTGGCGCAGGTGCTCAATGAAATGCACGCGTTGATCGTGGGGGTGGGCAAGAAGCACTGTCTGAAGGTTGCACCGCAGTGCAAAGGCTGTCCGCTGGAGAAATTTTTGCATTTCACCGCAGAGACGCAACACGCGGAGCCAGATGAAGATCGGTGAGAACCAGGAAGCCGTGTGCAGAAGACAGGACTGAAAAACAAACTACAGAGGACCCGGAGAACACAGAGAAAGGACACAGGCAAATTCAGACACTTGATCTACATTTCTCCGTGTCCTCCGTGTTCTCCTAAGCGCTTGTAGTGCCGCCTGAACATGTGGGCCATCTCGGCTGTTAACTCCAAACCCTCTTCTCGGTTGACTATAATGTGTTCACGCCCCGGCCAGTTCTGACCAGCCAGTTAGCTGAACTCGCCGGCGCAGAGTCGCGTGTCTTCCGATCCTCGCCAACCCGAGCAGCGTCCCAGAAAGCGGCTGGCGGTCATCCTGCTTGCTATCGCCATCTTTGTGCTGTTCTTCGTCATCTTTTCGCAGCAGGCGTTCGACCTCACCTTCCTGCGCCCGAACAGCAATCAGCAGACCCTGCTGTTTGCGGCGCTGTCGGCGATCATTTTTCTGCTGCTGGTCACGCTGACCTTCGTGCTGCTGCGCACGCTACTGAAGCTGTACGCCGAGCGGCAAAGCGGCACATCGGGATCGACCTTCCGCACCCGCATGGTGCTGGGGGCGCTGCTGCTTTCCTTCGCACCCGTGATCGTGCTCTTCATTTTTGCTTACGGTCTTCTGAACCGCTCGGTGCAGAAGTGGTTCTCGATGCCCGTGGAGCAGGTGCGGCGGGACACGGTTGCGGTGGCAACTTTGCTCACTACTTATGCGGGGAACAATGCAACAGCCGAGGCGAAGTCCATCGCCGCATCAGCGGAGGCCCAGCACGCGTTTTCCAGCGGCAATTTTGATTCTCTAATGACTGAATTCCAAGGCCATGACGCCACCCTGGAAGGCGGCTTTATTGTGGCCCTGTTCGATCATCGTCCCGAGCTCATGTATCGTCTGCCGGAGAGCTGGCAGGTGGTGAAAGCTAAGCTGCCGGCCGGATTCGATCGTCCAGAGGCTGCGCCCGTCCTGCTGGAACTGAATGGACGAGAGTACGTGCTGGGCCACGCCCGCGCCGGACCACAGAGTCGAGGGCTCATCTTGGTGGCGCTCCCGCTGCCTGCAAACTTCTCCGCAACTTTGCGGCAAATCGAGCACAGCGAACAGCGCTATTTCCAGTTGACGCGTGAAACCAAGGCGCTGCGGCGCACCTACATGGGTGTGTTATGGCTGCTGACGGTGCTCGTTCTGTTCGCGGCTACCTGGCTGGCTCTTTTTGTCTCCAAGTTCGTCACCCGGCCGGTGGCGGCCCTGGTAGCGGCAACAGAAGAAATTTCGCGCGGCCGTTTCGATTACCGCGTGCAGGTGCCCGCCGGCGACGAACTGGGACAACTGGTGCACTCGTTCAACCGCATGGCCGCAGACCTGGCTTCCCATCGGCAACAGTTGGAAGCGTCCAGTCGTTCCCTGGAACAGGCGAACACCGCGCTGGAGCAGCGCCGCCGGCAAATGGAAACCATCCTGGAAAGCATCCCGACCGGTGTGCTTTCGTTGGACGCGCAGCGCCGCGTCACGCACATGAACTCAGCGCTGACGCGCATGTTCCAAAGCGACAAGCTGGCGATCGGGTCGGAGCTGAAGGACTGCTTCCCTGCCGAGTTCATGGATGACCTGCAGCGCATGCTACGCAAAGCGGACCGCATGGGCACGGTCACCAACCAGATGGAGATGATCTACGAACGGCGCAAGCTGGACCTGGCAGTCACTGTGGCGGCTCTGCAACTGGAGGGCGTGCGTCTGGGATACGTGCTGGTGTTCGAAGATCTTTCTTATCTGCTCAAGGCGCAGAAGCAGGCGGCCTGGCGGGAGGTGGCGCGGCGCGTCGCCCACGAGATCAAGAATCCGCTCACCCCTATTGCGCTGTCTGCCGAGCGCATCCGCCGTCACCTGGAACGGGGAGGGCCGCCGGACGAGCAATCGCTGGCGGTGATTCATGGATGCGCGGAAACTATCGCCGGGGCGGTGGAAACGGTGCGCACGCTAGTGGACGAATTTTCTACGCTGGCTCGGTTTCCCGCGTCGCAGCCGCAGCCCGCGGACATCAACAGCATCGTGCAAGCTGCGCTGGCCATGTTTGACGGCCGGCTGGAGAACGTGCGCGTGCAAACATTCCTCGCCCCTGACCTGCCCAAAGTGATGGCGGACCCCGAGGCCATGAAGCGCGCTGTTGCGAATCTGGTGGACAACGCCGCGGAAGCCATACAGGATTCCATGTTGCGCGAAATCCACATCTCTACAGCGCTGCTGGAGCGCGGCGAGGCGGTGGAAGTGGTGGTAGCCGATACCGGCCACGGCGTCAGCCAGGAAGTGAAGGAAAAATTGTTTCTGCCGTATTTTTCGACGAAAAAGCGCGGCACCGGCCTCGGGCTTACGATCGTCAGCCGCATCGTGGAAGATCACCGTGGGTCCATTCGCGTGGAAGAGAATTTGCCCGTAGGGGCGCGCTTTATTGTCGAGCTGCCGGTGGCGGCGGAATCCGCCAATGGCGCAGGCGGCAACGGCACAGTGGGGTTCACAACTGCAAGCAATGCATAACATCCTGATCGTCGACGACGAGAGCGGTATCCGCCAGTCCCTGAAGGGCGTGCTGGAGGACGAAGGTTACACAACCGCCGCTGCCGAAACCGGCGAGGCCGGGCTCGAACTGGTGCGCAAGAAGCAGTTCGACGTGGTGCTGCTGGACATCTGGCTGCCCGGCATGGACGGCCTGGAGGCGCTGGAGAAGATCAAGGAGACCGAGGACGCGCCCGAGGTCGTCATGATTTCCGGTCACGGAACGATCGAGACCGCGGTGCGCGCCACCAAGCTGGGCGCGTACGACTTTCTTGAAAAACCGCTGTCGCTGGAAAAGATGCTGATCGTGGTGAAAAACGCGGCGCAAGCCAAGCGGTTACGCAGCGAGAACCGCGAGCTCAAGAAACAGCTCGTCGCGCGCAGCGTGATCGTCGGCGACAGCATTCCCATGAAGGCGCTGCGCCAGCAGATCGCGCTCATGGCGCCGACTAATGGCCGCGTGCTGATCTATGGAGAATCGGGCACGGGCAAAGAACTGGTCGCGCATGCGATCCACGCGCAAAGCCTGCGCAAGGACGAAATGTTTGTGGAAGTGAATTGCGCCGCCATCCCCGAAGACCTGATTGAGAGTGAGCTTTTTGGACACCGAAAAGGCTCGTTTGCGGGTGCTACTACCGACAAGGAAGGCAAGTTCCAGAAGGCCAACGGCGGAACGCTGTTTCTGGACGAAGTGGGCGACATGAGCCTTAAGACGCAGGCCAAGGTGCTGCGCACACTGGACGAGCAGCGCGTCGCTCCGGTGGGAAGCGACGATACCATCAGCGTGGATGCGCGCGTGATTGCCTCCACCAACAAGAACCTGGAAGAAGAAATTGCTACCGGAAATTTCCGCGAAGATCTTTTCTACCGGCTGAACGTTGTTCCCTTTTTCGTCCCCCCATTGCGCGAGCGCAAAGAAGACATCCCGCAACTGTCACGCTATTTCCTGAAGGAATTCGTGGCCGCCTACAGCCGCCGTCCGAAGGAGATCACCGATGACGCCATTGATACGCTGATGCGCTACTCCTGGCCGGGAAACGTGCGCGAACTGCGCAACGTGATCGAGCGTATTGTGATCATGAATCCTGCGGTCACGCGCCTGGACCGTAAGCACCTGCCTCCGCTGGTGCTGCGCGACAGCACTCGCCGGGCCGCCAGTTTCTCCACTCTCCATCAGGCCCGCGCCGCCTACGAGCGCGACTACATCCTCAAGAAGCTGGATGAAAACCACGGCAACGTCAGCCGGGCGGCTGAAGTGCTGGGCCTGGAACGCAGTCACCTGTATCGCAAAATGAAAGCCCTGGGGATTGCGGTGAAGGAGTAGCAATCCGGGGGCCAAAATGTTCCACGTGGAACATTTTGAGGGAGCAAAACCGCTCGCACAGCCGGGGGCGGGTGCCACACGATAGAACCCAGCCTCATTCCCATAACGGGAATCCTGCCCACGCATTTTCTCCCAAGGCAAACCGAAATTTCTTGGCGCGGGATTGCGAGCCGCCTATTCTGAAATGCGTTTTCAATTTCAATTTCACTTGCAGGTTTCGCAGGAGGGTTCCCTATGTTCAGATTCTGCGCCCGGCCGGCACGCCAGGGAATTCGCAGCTTTGTCCCGGCACTCGTGTTGGCAGTTGCCTCGTTGTTCCCGGCTGTTCGCGTGCCGGCGCAGGAAACTCCGTACATCGTCACCTACAGTCACCACCTGGAAGAACCGGGGAACCTGGAGATCGAGAGCTTCAGCACTACCGGGATTCCGCGCAGCGGACAGAGAGCGTACACCGCTCCCTATCTTGAATTCGAGTACGGCGTAACCGGCTGGTGGACGTCGGAACTGTATCTGGAAGCCCAGTCCACGCGGGGCGACAGCACCATCTTTACCGGATGGCGCCTGGAAACCCGCATACGCCCACTGAAGCGCGAACACAGGATCAATCCCGTGCTCTATTTCGAATACGCGAGGACCAACGAGGCCAGCCGCATTCAGAAGGAGGTCGCGGGACACGCCGAGATCACGGACGAACTCAACGGGGAGCTGCGCCGCGAGCATGAACAGGAATTGGAAGCCAAACTGATTCTCTCCAGCACGGTGCACGACTGGAACATCTCGGAAAATTTCATCGTGGAGAAAAACCTGTCGGAGGGCGAGGGTTTCGAATTTGGCTACGCGGTCGGCATCTCCCGTCCGCTGTCGAGCATGGCGTCGGGACGCGAATGCCGCCTCTGCCGCGAGAACTTCGTCGCCGGCCTGGAAATGTATGGCGGTCTGGGCAGCACAGAGAGCTTTGGGCTGCGCCAGACTGCGCACTACCTGGCGCCGGTTGTGGCCTGGAAGATCAGCGACAACTCGACCCTGCACTTTTCGCCGTCGTTCGGCCTGACCGACGTAACTACGCCCGTGCTGCTGCGCTTCGGCTATAGCTACGAAATCCGCGGCTTCAAGAACAAAGTCGCTCCCCTGTTCAGAGGTGGGAGGTGAGCGGCAATATGGAGAGCTGCCCCACGCAAGCCGAGAAAAGGTTTGAGTGGGCCGCCCGTGAGGAATCTCTTTCGGTGGCAGGCGTTTTGCTAAGAATAGGGATTCCTCGGCGGCCTCGCTGCGCTCGGTCGCCTCGGAATGACAACGGGAAGAGCATCCGCAGCCTTATCATTCTGCTGTTGCTCGGGTGCCTTGTTTCACTCAGCGTGGCGGTCGCACAGAACACAACCTACACGCCCGATCCTAATTGGCGCGCGCCTGCTCGGGCGGCAGCACACGCCAATCCCCTGGCGGGCAGAGCTGATGCGGTTGCCGGCGGGCGCAAGCTGTTCCTGCGTGAATGCGCTGAATGTCACGGCAAACAGGGAGAAGGACTGAAGGGCGCTGCCGATCTGCAGCTCCCCGTAGTCCAGTCGCAAAGCGATGGGACCCTGTTCTGGAAGATCACAAACGGCAATCCGCCGCGCGGGATGCCGTCGTTCAGCAGCCTGCCGGAGTTGCAGCGGTGGCAGATCGTGCTTTATCTCCGGCAGCTAAAAGAAAGATAGGGTTTCGCCTCAAGGCGCGCGGGGCACGGCCCTTCTCTCCGGCCGTGCCCCTTTTTGTTCTGTCGCCCTCCGGGGCCCTGGTGTTGGTTGACACCTTCATCACCGCTTACGCGGCGAAGACGCTCTCTGATCAGCCCACGACAGGTTGTCGGAAGAATAGGGATTCCTCGCTTCGCTCGGAATGACAATTCCACACGATTGCCGGATCGATACGATGACCCGATCTACTCTGTGTCCTCTGTGGTTAAAGATTTTCCGGTTTCGCGGTGGGCCAATGCTTCCAGTTGCCGCCGCCAGTCGAGTGCTTCGACAAACTCGCGCTGCTCGCGCCAGCCGGGACGCACCTTCAGGAACAGTTGCAGAAATACCTTCGTAGCCAGCATCCGCTCGATTTCCTGGCGCGCCGCGGTGCCGATCTTCTTCAGCATGCTGCCGCCCTTGCCGATGATGATCGCTTTTTGTCCCTCGCGTTCGCAGTAGATAGTGGCGCTAATGCGGGTGAGCTTCGGTTTCTCTTCGAACTCTTCGATAAGAACGGTGGTGGCGTAGGGCACTTCCTCTGCGGTCTGCAGCAGCACCTGCTCGCGAATGATCTCCGCAGCCAGAAAGCGCGCGGGCTGGTCGGTGATTTGTTCTTCCGGGAAATAGGCCGGGCCTTGCGGCAGCGCCTCGACGATTTTGTCCAGCAGCAGGTCGAGGCCGTCGCGTTTGAGGGCGGAGATCGGGATGATCTCGCGGAAGGGAAACTGCTGGCTGAAGCGTTCGATCATGGGCAGCAGGCGGGCTTTTTCTATGAGATCAACTTTGTTGAGGAGCAGGAAGACGGGAGTGGGATGGTCCGTCACCCCAGGTTGCTCGGGGGCCCTGGCAGGGCCCGCCGGGGAGATGCCGGCGCTACGATCGGGCGGTACACCACAGAACTTCTGTACCAGGTCAAAGACGAATTTATCTTCCGGCGCCGGCTTGCGGCTGGCGTCCATGATGACGAGCACGAGATCGCAGCCGTGCAGGGCGTCGCGGATTTCCTGCATCATTTTCTTGTCGAGCGAAGTATAGGAGCGGTGGACGCCGGGCGTATCTATCAGGATGATCTGCGCGGCCGGGCGGGGCTCTTTTTCTTGTTCGCCTTTTTGCTCAGGCAAGTTGATGATGCCCTGTATGCGGTTGCGCGTAGTTTGTGGCTTATGAGTCACGATGGCGAGCTTTTCGCCAACCAGCGCGTTCAGCAGCGTTGATTTGCCCACGTTGGGGCGTCCGAGGATGCAGACAAAGCCGCTTTTCATAGTCAGTGGCCAGTGGTCCGTGGTCAGTACGAGTGGTCAGTTTAGCAACAAGAAGTACAGAGGAGTTTCAAGTTTTGCGTGTCCAGTTTCGCTGTGTCCGGCCAAGCGCAATCAGGCAATGCAGATCCCTCGACTCCCTCCCCTGAAAAGAAGAGCTCCGGTCGCTCGGGATGACGCCACTATCAGCGAACAGCCTTTCAAAACAGCTTTCCAGAAAGGGCTCTCAAAACTGGAGACCGGAAACTGGCCACTGGCGACTGGTCACTGGCAACTGTTCACGCGCTTTGTTTGGAGCCGATGGGCTGGGGGGTACTGATGCGCAGGCGCTCGACACGGCGGTCGGTGGACTCCAGCACTTCGTAGCGCAAGCCGTCATCCTGTATGACTTCCCCGGCCTGCGGGATGCGCCCGGCAATTTCGCTCACCAGTCCGGCTACGGTTGTGGCCTCGTGGCCTTCGGGACGTATGCCGAACAGCTCGTCCAGACGGTCCACGTCCATACTGCCGGGCACGACGTAGGAAGTGTCGCTTTCGCGGACGATGTCCGTTGTGGTTTCATGTTCGTCACGAATCTCACCGACGATCTCCTCGACCAAGTCCTCGATGGTGACAATGCCGGCCACGCCACCGTATTCATCAATGACGATGGACATGTGGTTGTTCTCCCGCTGCATTTCGCGAAGCTGTTCGCTGCCGCGCTTGCTCTCGGGCACAAACTGCACGTCCGTGCGCATGATGTCTTTCACCGTATGTGTGCGCGCTTCGGAATCGGGGACCTGGAGTACGTCATGGGCAAAGGCGATGCCTATGATGTTGTCCAGCGAGCCTTCGTAGACGGGCACGCGCGAGTACGGGTGGGCGCGCAGCATTTCCGTGAACTGCTCGATGGTGGTTTCCACCGGCACGGCGAAAATTTCCGGACGCGGGGTCATCACCTCGCGGACGGTCTTGTCACCGAATTCGACCACGGACTGGATCAACTGGCGGTCGCCTTCTTCCAGGATTCCTTCTTCCTGGCCAGCTTCGATGAGGGCGTCCACGGCCTCCGACTGGGTTTCCGGCTCCGGCTCGGCGTGGTCGTTGGTGAGCGCTGCGACCGAAAGGCAGAACCCAAGCACCAGCGTGACCGGCAGCACCAGGTAGATAAGCGCGCGCAGAACCGGCGTCAGTCCTGTGATCCACTCCCCGCGCGTTCGGGAAAACAAAAGGAAGGGGAGCAGATGTCGGAATACGATGACAATCAGGACCAGGACAACCGCCGCCTGGGCCAGGTCGGACGCTGTCCAGGCGCGGTTATGGAATACGGCATAAGCAATAATGACAGCAACAGCGGCCACGCTCAGGTGGCCAAGCACGGCCATGGAGAGCGCGGCGCGGTCGCGGTTGACCTTGAGCCGCGGTTCCACCTGCTTTTGAAACGCCTCGATGTTCTCCAGGAATTCGCGAGACAGGAATTTTCCCATCTCGGCGTACACGCGGTCGGTGTACGAGACCAGTGTGAGCACGGCCAGGAGCACGACGAAAGCAAGGCCAAGGGCGAAGGTCATCGCGGCCTCCCCTGGTAGCGCCGGCGCCTCGCCGACTGCTCTTCAGATGTGGCGCGGGCGCCCCCGCCCGCGACGTGTCTCGCCGGTTGGCCTTCGTACCGCGCCTCCGGGGCTCTGTCATTAAATCGCGCTCGTCCCACCACTTCCTCGCCCCGCCGGGCTCGGGCGTGGCGGGGTATTTTCGTCGCGTCCGCTGACGCGGACGCGTCTTTACACCTCATCCGGCCATTCGCTCGCGCGATCAACGTGTCCGGAAGGCGTAGCATACGGCGCAGGCGGCTTTCTTTATGCGCCATCTCACCGCGGTCGCGCTCGTGATCGTATCCGGCAAGGTGCAACAGGCCGTGGAGCGCCAGGATTTTCAGTTCGTCAGCAGCGGGATGGCCGAGACGACGCGCATTTTCGGCAGCGATTTCCGCAGAGATGGCTATGTCGCCGACGAAATCCCCACCCTTCTCTTCGCACAGGGTGTGGCACCCGGAGGGAAACGAGAGCACGTCCGTGGCGTGGTCCTGGCGGCGAAAGCGGCGGTTCAGGTCGCGCAGTTCCCGGCTGGAGGTCACGACGACGTCCACCCGTCCGTGCAAACCCGCCGCGCGTTGCGCACGGCCGACAAAGCGGGCCAGCGCGCGTTCACTGGCGCCGGCGATCGGTTTTCGAAATATGACCAAACTCTCTCACCCACGACCGCGTGCATCGTGGGGCTCCGAAAATCCCCCACCCTTTGCTCCGCTCAGGGTAGGGCACCCTCATGGGCCCGCAAATGCGAACGGGAGGGCCTCGAACCGCCCTCCCGCAGGGACAGCTTTCTAGTTTACTCTTCCGCCGACATTTCGGCTGGGTTCACAAGCGAATTCGGCGCCGCTGCCTGGCCGTTGCCGTTTGTCTTGGCAGCGCTGTTACCGTTCCCCACGATGGAGAATGACAACTGCGCTTCGGCCATGCGCGCTTTGAAATCGTCGTAGGCGCGGACGATGCGCTGCACCAGGTGGTGGCGCACTACATCAGTCTCGTCAAAACGGCAGAACGCAATGCCGCCGACGTTGCTCAAAATATCGATAGCTTCCAGCAAGCCACTTCGCTTGGCGGTGGGCAGGTCAATCTGGGTAATGTCGCCCGTAATAACGGCCTTGGAGTTGAACCCCATGCGGGTCAGGAACATCTTCATCTGCTCGGAGGTGGTGTTCTGCGCCTCGTCAAGGATGATGAAAGAATCGTTGAGCGTGCGCCCGCGCATGAAGGCAATGGGCGCAATCTCGATGATGTTCTTCTCCAGGAAGCGGTCCACCTTCTCAGGTTCCAGCATGTCGTAGAGCGCGTCGTAGAGTGGACGCAGATAGGGGTCTACCTTCTCCTGCAAGGTGCCCGGCAGGAAGCCCAGACGTTCGCCGGCTTCCACCGCAGGGCGCGCCAGAATGATGCGATTCACGCGCTTGCTGAGCAGCGCCGAAATCGCCATGGCCACGGCGAGGTATGTCTTCCCTGTGCCCGCCGGACCGATGCCGAATACCATATCGTTCTTCTCGATGGCTTCGATATAGCGGCGCTGGTTGACGCTCTTGGGCTGCACTGTCCGCTTGCCGAAAGAGCGCTGGCGTCCGGCTTCGGCCAGTCCGCGCAAAGTGGCGGTGGCGTCGGTGATCAACACGCGCAGCATGCTGCCAAGGTCGCCGTTGTTGAACACGTAAGCGTTGCGCTGCAGGTATTCGTAATCGGTGAAAACTTGTTCAACCCGCGCTACGTCGCGGGGAGCGCCTTCGATTTCAACGGAATCGGATTTGAGGTCAATGGTGACGTTGAAACCATCTTCCAGCAGGTGCAGATTTTCGTCCCGGGTGCCGAAAAGAGTCTCGATATTGGGGCTGATTTCGATGTTTTTCTTCATCCAGTTTTTGGCGTTACCCTCCTAACGCGCCTCGCGCATGATGGTCGTCTCCATACCCGGCGTGCGCAGAGTGACGCACGCGGGTCCGCAGACCAAGTGCAACCGCGACCCTGGTGTGCTTGCGAGACGCACATGGGCGCCGGTCCATCTGGCTGAAGACATAAATTCTTGCGGAAGTGAACAACAGATCGGGATGTTCGCCACGTGGCGAATGATCATTGAGCGTAGAGTACCCCGCCTCGGGTCCCGAGTCAATGCTGATGCGACCCTAGGGAGCTCACGCATTTACATTTGATTAGATGTCCCATGTGGGGCAAAAGCGGCAAGGGAATTCAGAGTACAGGGCAGGGTAAGTGCCGGTGGCCGAGGTCGGGAATGGCCCGGAAGTATGCAGGATAAATGCCGCATTTTCAAATGCTAAGCGGTTGACCAGCGCAGCGGCGGTACTCTAGAATGAGTGATTCGGTTATCTGCTTTGGTGTGTCCGAAGGGTCACCATTGCCCGGCTCTGACGAGAGCAGGCCAGACCGATATAGCAATACATCTTGAGATAAGGAATCCAGGACTTTATGGCAAATCATTTTTCGGCTCTGAAGCGTGCCCGGCAAACGGAAAAGCGCACCGCACGCAACCGCGCTAACCGTTCGCAGGTGCGTTCGGCCTTACGGCGCTTCCGGGAGGCGCTGGCGAGCGGCAATCGGGAGACCGCTGAGCAGGCGTATCGCAGCACCGTTTCGGCGCTCGATAAGTCCATTCAGAAAGGCGTGATCCACGCCAACACCGCTTCCCGCTACAAGTCGCGGCTGGCGACGCGCCTGGCGGCAATGAAAACCAGCGCTTAGCTGTTAGCCTTTAGCTCTTAGCTGAAACACGGCAGGCGAGGATGCCTGCCGTTGTTGTGTGCAGATGAGAGTATCTTCCAGCTATGTTTTGAGAGTGCCGTGCCTACGGCACTCGAGTGAAGAGTCCGCCTCCCCAGCACTTCCTCGGCGCCGCGCGACTCGGGTGTGCTGGGCTACTCTCTTTCGTCCCTTCGGGACTCGGGTTGGCGCCACGCACGCCTATTGGCATAAATCAAATGTAACCGCCGGTTCAGACCGGTAGTTCCTGCTGTTCCCAACCGCTCATCACTGGCTTCGGCTCCGAAGCGAGGTCGAGAACTAGTTTTTCCATTACCAAACGTTTGCTGGGAGGATTGGAGCGGAGTGCGAGGTCGGCGCGGGCGATCAGCCGCAAACCGCGCGTCAGTTCGCGCCGGGATTTGTACCGCCGCGCCTGGCGGATGATGTCTTCTGCGGCGAATGGGGGGACGCGAAATCCCTGCCACAGCGCCTGCCAGAGCGCGCGCGAGTCGCGCACGTTACGCTCGGAGATCACCAGCATCTGGCGAAACGTCTTGGCCAGCATGTAAAGATGGCCGATGGACGCCTCGTCGCCATCGCCGCTGGATAGGATCGCCTGCAAGACTTCGAGGGCGCGGACGCGGTCTTTGGCGGAGATGGCATCGGTCAGTTCGTAGAGAGAACGCTGCTTGGCGGCAAGCACCATGGTTTCCACATCGCCCAGGGTGATGCGTTTCTTCTCGCCGGCGTAGAGGATGAGTTTTTCCAGTTCGCTGGCCACCTGCATCATGTCGCCGCCTAGCGCGTCCACAAGTTCGCGGGCAGCATCGGTGTCCACCTTCACACTCTGAGCGGCGCCGGTCTCTAGGACCCAGCGCACGGCTTCGCCTTCGTCCACGCGCGCCAGCTCGACTATGCCGCAGAACCGGCCCAGAGTGTCGCGGATGCGCTGGTAGCGGTCGCGGTCCGCCACGTCCATGCGGCGAACATCCGCCGGGATGCTGATGTGGTCGGAGATGAAAATCAACAGCGCATCGGGGTTGGGGTTCTCGCAGTAGTCTTCGATCGCCTTGAACTCGTCCTCGTGCGAGCCGCGTCCGTAGAGCGCTTTCACTCCGCGCACGAAGAACACCTGGAAGGGCGACATCAGAGATGGCGTGCGCGCGCGATCGAGGATTTCGGTCAGTTCGGTCTCAGCCAGATCAAGATCGTAGAGGCTGAACTCGCGCATGTCACCCGGCACGAGATGCTGGAGGATGGCATCACGACAGTGTTTGCGGAAGAACGCTTCGTCGCCCACAAAGACGTAGGCAGGGCGCAGTTTGTGCGCCTTAACTTCCGATACGAACCGTTCTGTGGGGGCGAAGGAACGCATACTTATTGAGCCATTGAGTCATTGGACGATTGAGTCATTGGGCCATTGACGCTCACGACAGGTCATCTGCACAAGAGGGATTCCTCGCTACGCTCGGAATGACAAACCTCGCAGAGAGACGTAGCAAGCTACGCCTCTACAAAACTGCGTCTCTACGAAACCGCACTACCACGCCTCCAGCACGTTGCTTACCAGGGTGCGCGCAAGATCGCGGGACAAGCGGTTCACCGCGGGCGACTCCTCCTGGAAGAAGCTGGAGATCTCGCGTGAAATCTGGTACTGCTCGGTAAAGGTATAGTTCGGGTTTTCGAACAGCACCTTGCCTTTGCGGTCCACGAGCGACACCTGCATCACCACCGTCACCAGTCCACTGGATGCGCGCCCGGTGGTGGAATCGTAGGTCAGCGGCGCGATGCTGGATTGCACAACCACTCCGCGCAGCACGGCGTCCGCATTCTGTCCTTCCTGATTGAGGACGCGATAGTGCGTCCGGCTGATGAATTCGCGCACCACGGCTTCCGTCAGCACCTGCTCGATGCGATAGGTGGATGTCCTGTTCGCAAACGCAGGAATGGCAATCGTGTGCAAGTCAGTAGGCAAGCGGCGGGCTTGACCGGCAGTGTGATAGCCGCAGCCGGCCAGGATTATTGCAAGTACCGCGACCGTGATCAAGGTGAGCTTAGGCATTTGTAGTCATTTGTAATTGGTAATTTGAAACCAGCTCAGGCATGAGATCAATCACAATTTAGGTACCCTCAGCGCTAAAAGCCGTAGCAGTAGCGGGCGTTTCACGGCACGACTGAAGTCGTGTCCCTCCGAAACCGAACTTTACAAATTACAAATTGCGAATTACTGAACTTTGCCCTTGGGACGGGCGGTGGCCATGGTTTCGGCGCACTCCACGGCACTGATGGCCGTCACCCGCAGGTTGTCGGCCGCAGCCCAGATCCAAAAGCCGTTGTCACGGCGGGCATCGCGGCGCACGGCAATCATGATGTCGTCCTGCCCGGCAGCATTAACATTGCTGGGCGAATCTTCGGCCAACTGGGACAGGATCACGTGTTCTCCAGAGAGCGCGCGGGCGAATTCGCTCGCTGGCACAGCTCGCTCCAGCTCAACATAGACAGAGAAGGCGTGACCGTGGAAGCTCGGCGCCTGTAACAGCATCAGCGACGGAACGGATACGGAGGCGCCGGTAATGCGCTCGAAGTGGGTAGCGATGCGGCGTTCGATGGTCTCCATCGTGGGGCGCGCCATGTCGCCGTAGCGGGCGATCAGGTTGAATGCCACCTGGGAATCGAAGACTTGCTTGGGCAGTTCGCGGAAGGAAAGCAGATTGACGGTCTGCTCATGCAACTCGTCCATGCCCCGCTTGCCGTGTTCGGAAGCGGGCTCGATGACGGTTGCCACCGACGTGCGCACGGTCCCGGCTTTTCTGGCACGCAGCAGCAGAAGCGCAAGCACCACCGCCGCAGGATGAGCGGTCATGACCGGGGCCGGCTGCAACTCAGGGGCGATCTGCCGTCGCAACTCGCGCTCCACCCAGGGGGCGCGCACGGTAGCGCCGGGCTCGCTCTCCAACGCATAGGACAGGTCCACGATAGCGCTGCCGGCTGCCTTGGCAAGCTGCCAGTTGCGGCTGGTAAACTTTTCGTCCGAGGCGAAGAAGGCAAAATCAACATTCTGGAAGTTATCGGGAATAATGCTTTGAACAAATGTCACTTCGTCGCCGACAGCCTCGAGCTGTCCCAGGGATTCGTCATCGTCGAGCAACTTGATATCGCGCGCGGGAAAGTTGCGCTCCTTCAACACGTCGGCCAGTTCCCTCCCCTTCAGGGTGGCAGCGCCAACGATCGCGACACGAAAAACGCCCGGACTCATCGAAGTTCCGAAGCTTCCTTATAGGTTGGCGGCGACGGGGGTGGCGCGCCCCGGCGACGCACCACATAGAATAACCGCGCCACTACACCGGAAAGCATATAGACCAGCGCCAGGATGAACAAAACCCACTGCGAGAAGAAGTAAATTCCCGCGATCAGCGCGCCAATCAGCACAATGAGACGGAAAGGATGGCGGCGGCGCAGGTCAATGTCCTTGAAGCTGTAAAAACGCCAGGTGCTGACCATCAGGAAGGCCAGGGCAATCAAAAACACCAGGAAAATCGCCGCTTCCCACCAGTAGGCAAGCGGTTGCCCGCCAGAGAAGTGCACCACCGCAGCGACAATGCCCGCGCCCGCAGGGATTGGCATGCCCACAAAGTACTTTCTGCCCGGACGTCCCGGGTTGGAGGGCTGCGGGTTCAACTGGATGTTGAACCGCGCCAGGCGCGCCGCTCCTGCAACCAGGAAGAGGAAGGTGGCGATAGCTCCGAAGTGCACGATGCGGGTGCGCAGCTCCGGGGATGCCGGCATCAGCGGCAGCATGCGGAACCCCCACGCCCAAGCCAGCAACGCGGGCGCCACCCCGAAAGTGACAACATCGGCGAGGGAGTCGAGTTCACGCCCGAAATCGCTGGTGGTCCGGGTCATGCGTGCGATGCGTCCGTCCAGACCGTCGAACAAGACGGCAATGCCGATGGCGATGGCGGCCAGGTCGAAGTGGCGGGGATCCGCGACGCTACCCTGGATGCTCTGGCTGATGGCGTAGTAACCCGCCGCGATATTCAGACAGGTGAAAAGCGAGGGTAGCAGGTACATGCCTTTGCGGAGACGCCTGCGCTCGATGGGCCGGTCGTCGCTGCGTCGCATGTGTAGATGAAGGGCCATCAACTGTCTCCGAAATGGATCCCAACGACATCTTCACCAGTCGCGCAGGGCGCTCCACCTGCTCGACTGTACTGTGCCAGCACGCTCGTCCCACCGCGCACGCGGTCGCCTATCTTAACCTGCAAAGCCGCTTCCGGCGAAAAGATTACATCCACTCGCGACCCAAATTTGATAAGGCCAACCCGCTCTCCGCGCGCCACTGTCTGTCCAACGCTCTTAGTGAAGACAATGCGGCGCGCCAGCAAGCCCGCAATCTGCTTGAAAATCACGCTTTGGCCCTCACCTTCCACGGTCACAATGTTCTGCTCGTTCTCCTCGGCCGAGATGGCGCCCATGGCGTTGCGAAACTTGCCGCGCCGGTACTCGACTGCCTTGATGACGCCACCGATGGGAGAACGGTTCACATGCACATCAAAGACACTCAGGAAAATGCTGACGCGGGTGTGCGGCGTGCCGTTCAAGGCAACCGTGTTGATGCCCGTGACTTTGCCGTCTGCCGGGGACACCACCGCGCCCGCAGCCGAGGGAATCACCCGCTCGGGATCGCGGAAGAACCAGAGAAAGAACGCTCCCAAGAGCAGTGGCACAAACGCCCATACAGGCGCCGCCAGCCAAGCGACAAATGCGGCCACCACCAGCATTCCGAGCGCGTAATAGATACCGTCACGAACCATAGAGCTAATGCGATTATATTGCACCACAGCAGAGCATTCAGCATCGAGCAGTCAGCGTTCAGGGCTGCCGCCCTCTCGTCATGACGCGACCAAAGGAGAACGCTGAGGTGCTGAGTACTGTGTGCTGAATGCTGAGAGCTGAATGCTGGCTGCTGAATGCTACTTGTTTGCAGCTTGCTGCTTGCTGCTCGTCTCGCTTTTCACGATATCGCAGATGGAGAGCTGAAGCCCGCCAAAATCGGGGTGGGAGTTTTCTTCGATGACAAAGGCGAGGTCGAGGACATCGCCGGCGAGGATACCGTCCTGCTGAACGCGTTCCGCCATGCGCCAGCCCATGGCATCGAAGACACGCGGAACGGCGACGCGGCCCGAAACACCAGTCGAGTCCGCGTGACGAACGCGCAGCTTCACATGTTTTTCTTTCATCACGCGCGGCGGCGCCAAGAGGCGAAGGTTGCGCGCGGCAAACACCGGTTGGGGATTGCCCATCCCGAAGGGCTCCAGGCGTCGCAGGGAGCTGAATAACTGCGGCGTGACCTCGTCCAGCCGGAGTTCGGCTTCGTAGCTTAGGGCCGGCAGCAGATCGTCCGGGGTCAGGCGCGTGCGCGCCCACGCGTTCAGCCGGCTGCGCAATTCGGGGATATGCTCGGCGGGAAGAGCAAAGCCGGCAGCGTAGGCATGTCCGCCGAAGCGCGTGAAAAGATGCGCGCAGGACTCCAGGGCCTCCAGCAAATGAAAAGCTTGGATGCTGCGGCCCGAGCCTTGAGCGTCCGTGCCTTCACGGGTGATCACCAGCGCGGGACGGCAGTAGCGCTCGACAATGCGGGTAGCAGCGATGCCGATTACCCCTTTGTGCCAGGCTTCGCCATCCACCACGATGCACCAGGCGTCGCGCAGATCGGGGTCGGCGTCCAGTCGTGCCTGGATTTCCGCCACGATGCGCTGCTCTTCCTGCTGACGATCGGCATTGAGCTGATTCAGCCGGGCAGCGATCTCGCGCGCCTGGGCCGGGTCGCGGACAGAGAACAAATCGATAACGTCCTTGGCCACGTCCATGCGCCCGGCGGCGTTGAGGCGAGGAGCCAGGCGGAACGCCACATCGCCAGCGGTGAGGGCACGGCCGTTGCCGGCTAAAGCGGAAACTTCCAGGAGAGCCTTCAGCCCGGGGTTCACGGGCGACCGCAACCCTTCCAATCCGAGTTTGGCAAAAACGCGATTCTCGCCCATGAGCGGCACGGCATCGGCAATGGTGGCAATGGCCACGACTTTCAGAAAGGAGGGCAGCAGGCGCGCGCGACCCGCGTGTTCCAGCAATGCCTGGGCCAATTTGAAAGCGACGCCGGCACCGCACAGGTCCTTGCAGGGATAATTGCATCCCGTCTGATTGGGGTTGAGCACCGCCAAAGCCTGCGGTACGCCCTCGGCCTGCGGCAGATGATGGTCGGTGACAATCAGGTCCAATCCGAGGCGCCGCGTCGTTTGGCCCGCGGCGAAGGCGCGGATGCCGGTATCCACACTGATGATCAGGCGCACGCCCTGGGCGGCGGCACGCTCGATGACCTCATCTTTCATGCCGTAGCCTTCGCGAAGGCGGTGCGGAATGTGGTAGTCCGCCACGCCACCGCATAGCTCGATGGCAGTCTTGAGGATGACGACCGCGGTGGTGCCGTCCACGTCGTAATCGCCGTAGATAAGGATGTTTTCCTGGCGTGCGATGGCGGCGCGCAAGCGTTCGGCGGCCGCCTTCATGCCCAGCATCTGATAGGGGGAGTGCAGGTGAACAAATTCGGGAGACAGGAAACGCTGGGCCTCGTAGGCGGTACGGATGCCGCGGTTGGCCAGAAGTCGAGCCAAGACGGCTGAAACCCGGGCTTCTTCCGCCAAGCGGGTTATCCGCGATTCATCTTCAGGGCAGCGGGACCGCAGTGTCCAGCGCACGGGCTAACGATCGTCGTCGTCAGGCTCGTCAATGGTGATACCGCCGCATTCCTCGGCCAGATCCATGAGCCGCTGGTAGCGGTCGTACCACTCGTTCGAGACCTCGTAAAGGAACATAACGCCCTGATAAGGCCAGCCCAGCTGCACGAAACCGGTCCGGCCAACGTAAGCGCGCAGCCAGCGAGCCTCTTCAATGTCCTCGTCACTGGTGTAGTTGCCATTGCGCAGCCGTTCCACCAGGAAATCGAGGTCCTCGCGCTGCAGGACGACATCGTTCATGGTCAGGAAAGTGGCCCCGGAAGCTTTCGCTACTTCGACAAAGTCTTTCCAGCTATCAGGATTGTTCCCCGGGTCCCACATGACGCTGCTGACGTCCTCATTCACGTAGCCGCGAAAACGCCGCAACCCATGACCTTCGATGAAGGCGGTCATGTCATCTTTGAGGCTGGTAAGGTCGTCTGCTTCCATGGCTCTAATCTGCGGTTCGCCGGGCCAAGCACTCCCGGCGAAATCCTCCCCCAGATGCACATCATACTCCCTCAGAGGAAACTCGGCGCAATCCAGTTGCATGAAAACACGTTTCCCGTTTCCCGTTCGCTCGTACCCGTTACCCAGCAAGACAATTCTCTTGCGATCTGCAGGCAAGAAGCATGAAACGCAGAACGGGAAAAACGGGGCCACGTTCAATGGGAAACGTTATTTGGGAGGTGGAGGGTTCTGCTGGCCGCGCTGATCGCCTGGTTTTTCTCTTTTTACTTCCTGACCTTCGTAAGTGATCTTGACGTTGGAACCGAAGCGCTTGTAGTTCGTGTACCGAATGATTTCGCGGATGCGCACGTCACCGGCTTTGAAATGCAGAGTGTCTTCAGCCCGGGTATAGGTCGGGAACCAATAGCGGCCGTCTATCTGCTCGCGCCAGGTGGTAAACGAGGGAAAGAGGTTTTCGCCGCTCTTGTTGCGGATGTCGGGGACGGTTTTGCCTTTGGTCTTGACGATCTGGAAATCCTGGTTGTCCACCCAAATGCGCCCCTGGAAGTAGCGCTTACTCTTTTCGATAATCTTGGGAGCAATATCAAAGACATAGGTGTCCAGTTCGTCCTGGCGCTGCTGGCCGATGTAAGTGATGTTGTACTCGGGGACTTCATCGCTGGTGAGGACGAACGGGAGGCGGTTTTCGATATCGTCCAAGTCCTCCCGGGTGACGCTGATCTTCCTCAGGGTTGACTGCGGGGCATATACGACCTGCTGGGTGCGCCGGCCCTGGTCGTCGAACAGCACATCGAATGTCATCTCGTAAGTGCCGTCAACGGTGTCGCCGTCGAGAGTTTCGATTTTGACCTTCTGACGGTAGGTGTACTGCTCGCGCGCCAGCTTGAATTCCTTTTCCTTCGCAGCGAACTTCTGGATGATCTCCTCCGGGGTGATCCCCTTGGGTCTATTAGGAATTAGAGGCCCCTCTTGCGCCCGCAACGCCGGGGGCATAATAGTCAGCAGCGCCAGTATCAGCGCAACCGGCCGATTAAAGATTGCTGTCTTCATCGTTATGTCCTGAGGTCCTGCTTACAGTTAGATGCGAAATGGATTCTGCAGTTGCGGTTCCATCTAATGATAGCGCTTTCGCAAATGCGCCGGTGCAGGCTAAGGGCAAGATGAAGAAATAAAAACCCTCCCGGCGGACCGGGAGGGACCAATTTGGTCTAACTGTCGGCCACGCGACATCGTCGGTTAGCGGCGTCGCACGGCCGTGAACTCTAGACGTTGCGGACAACGTTGGCGGCCTGGTAGCCCTTCGGCCCCTTCAAAAGGTCGAATTCCACCAGTTCGCCTTCATTAAGAGTGCGATAACCGTTCTCCTGGATCGCGGAAAAATGAACGAATACGTCTTCCCCCGTCGAACGTTGGATGAAGCCGTAACCCTTGGCGCCGTTGAACCACTTCACCGTGCCCTTCTCTCTCACAACTGACTCCTTTCGCCTCTGCTTAAATGACTTGCAATTCCCCCCGAGTGCAATTCCCGGTGCGTTCGTCTTTGTGCACTTCGCCCATGGAATGTACCTGGAGGAGAGACAAGGGTTCCTGTTGGGATCTGCAGATGGTGTGCAAATAGTATGGGCTCCCGAGCCTTGTGCTCACACGCGTATGGGCGCGCGTTGAATCACAGCTCCGGAGCCCGAATCTCTCTGCGTAACCGCAAAACTGCAAATACGAAAACATCCACCGAACCCGCCGGCCCTTGCCTGGCCAGACGCTCCACCCGTACGATCAGGGAGCGACGCCATAATATGCAGGAACTCACGTGGGGAGCAAGAAAAACCTCGCAACTGGTGGATAAAACATCACTTGCTGGCCTCCCGGATCGGGAATCTGGAGCGCACAGGGTAGATTTCTGTTAATCAGCCCCGCCGCCAACGCCAGCTTTGATACCATGAAGCTTCATGCCGAGTACAACCGGGATGCACCTCGACGCTAACCGCGAGGCGACGGCCACTGCCGCGGATCGCCCCCGGCGACGCCCGACCGGATTCGTCGAAACCGCGGCGCACCGCCTGCGGCGACGCGCGCTGCCCACAGCGAAGTACTTGTTGCAGACGGAAGTGCATACCTTCGCTTTCTCGGTGGCGGCCAACGCTATCCTGTCATTCTTCCCCTTCATGGTGCTGCTGATGACGCTAATTCGCCGCGTCTTCCACTCGCAGCAGATGTATGAGGTCATTCTGCAACTGCTCCGGTCCTATTTGCCTGCGGGACAGGAATTTATCGTACGCAACTTAAAGGTTTTGGTGAGCGAGCGCCGGGGCGTCCAGATCGTGTCGCTGCTGATCCTGCTGGTGACCTCGACGGGTGTTTTTCTGCCTCTGGAGGTGGCACTGAACAAGGTGTGGGGATTCGCCAAGAATCGCTCTTACGTGCGGAACCAATTGATCTCGCTGGGCCTGGCGTTCGGCTGCGGGGTGCTGGCGCTGCTTTCTGTCGCTTTAACCGCCGGCAATCAATACTTGCTGAAGACCATGTTTTTCGGACACGTGGTGGCCGTTTTTCAAAGTGCCGGCTTGGCGGTGATGAAATTTTTCGCGATCCTGGCCAGCATCACAATTTTCTTTCTTATCTATTGGGTACTGCCCAACGGCAAAGTCCCGGCACGCTCGGTGCTGCCCACCGCCATTATCGTTGGCATCCTCCAGGAGATCGCCAAGTACGCCTACATCCTGGCGCTGCCTTGGTTGAACTTTCAGGAAGTCTATGGCCCGTTCTATCTTTCCGTGACGCTGATGTTCTGGGCGTTCATTTCCGGACTGCTGCTGCTAGGGGGCGCATTCTTGTCCGCTTCCGGACGGCCGGAGGCGCAGGAAGAATAAGCCGAACAATTTACGATTTTCGATTTACGAATTCCGATTATGTGCGGTAGCCGGCCAGTCAGCGTGCGAAATTAATGAAACACGGTGCCGACCTTCACAGCCATTACCGAACTCATCAAGCGGACCGCGGCCGAACTTTGCTTCGATGCGGCCGGCATTGCTCCCGTCCGCGCATTTCCTGAGCTGGACTATTTTTCTCAATGGCTGGCCGCAGGACGCGCCGGCGACATGCGCTATCTGGAGGCGCGCGATGAAAACGGCGAACTGAAGCGCGCTTCCCTGCGGCGAGTGGCTCCGTGGGCGAAATCTGTAATTGTCTGCGCCAAAAATTACAACACCGCGCCGCCGTATTCCATCGAGTTCCACGAACCGGAGCACGGCTGGATTTCTCGTTACGCGTGGAGCCAGCGGGACTACCACGATGTCCTGCTGAACGCCCTCCGGCAACTCGAGGCAGAGGTTCGCGAGGCGGCTCACGAACCTGGGATGGAAACGCGCTGCTACGTGGATACGGGACCTCTCGTCGAGCGCGTGTATGCGCGCTATGCCGGCATCGGGTGGCTGGGGAAGAACACGTGCATCATCAATCAGCGGCTTGGATCGTGGCTGTTTTTGGGCGTGATCCTCACCTCGCTCGAACTGGAACCCGATCTTCCCGCGCCCGACCGCTGCGGATCGTGTACGCGCTGCCTTGAAGCCTGCCCTACAGACGCAATCGTTGCGCCCTACGAACTGGATGCGCAACGCTGCATCTCGTATCTCACGATTGAGAAACGCGGCGAGATCCCCGAGGACTTGCGAGCGCAGATTGGCCGGCACGTGTTCGGGTGCGACATCTGCCAGGACGTGTGCCCATGGAACCGGCGCGCCCCCATCACCACCGCTGAGGAGTTCCAGCCGCGTGACCGCCTGGTCAATCCAGCGCTGCAATGGCTGGCCGAGCTTGGGGCTGAGGAATTCAGCAATCAGTTTCGCGGTTCGGCAATCAAGCGCGCCAAACGCTCGGGCCTGCGGCGCAATGCGGCGGTGGCCATGGGCAACAGCAGCGACCGTCGTTTCGTGCCGGCACTGGAGAAATTAGCGCAGGATCCCGATGAGACCGTCGCCGAGCATGCGCGCTGGGCGCTGCAACAGCTGGAAGAATTGTAAGCGCTTAGCGGTCAGACTAAAGGCTCAGGTATACAAGCTGGCGTGATGCCGAGCGACCGTACCCTGAACGAAGCGATTACACTTCGGATGGCGGGCGAGGGCGCCCAACACCACATCTCAGATGTAGTCGGTCTGCAACAGAATTGTAAAAGTTTGTAATCAAGAACTCGCACTGCGAAAAGCTTTCCATCTCTTTCACGTAGGAATTACATCCTCCCCGACGTCATAAGTAAGTAAACACTTACATACCAGCCATTTGGGCTTTGGCACGTGCGGTGCTTCACCTTGATGATTGAAGTAGAAAGTTTTTCCTGCAAGCAAGGAGAAAAACGCTAAGGAAGGGGGGAGCATGAAGTCCAGTTTGGTACGAACAGCGGTAGTGACCTCGCTGATCACAACGCTGGCGGTTTCGGCAATCGCGATGTACGTTGCACCGCGATTGATGAATCCGACTTCGCCGATGGAAGGTATGCAGTCGGCCGTTTACACCGGTCCTAACCAGAGCGACAGCGCGCAGGCGGCGTCACAAACCGGCAACGGCGACACTCCGCAGTTACAGCGCCGCTCGACGGTCACACGCCGTGCCAGCGCGCCACGCGCGACTGCAACTACCACGCGCGACAGCTACGGCGAACCGGTTCGGCACCACCGCTCGACCGGCAAATCGGCGCTGATCGTTGCCGGATCAGCCGGCACGGGTGCGGCCATTGGCGCGATTGCCGGCGGCGGCAAGGGAGCCGCCATCGGAGCGCTGAGCGGCGGCGCTGCGGGCCTGATCTACGATCGTCTGACCGCCAACAAATAATCCCAACCAAATAACTTGCTATGAAGAACGGCCTTCCCGGCGGGGAAGGCCCGTTTCTGTTCGCGTCGTCTGCGCGGGAGCATATACACTGCTTTCGGGTGACAGGTAACAGGTAACAGGTGACGGGCAACGGGGTGACAATTGGTGCCCCACATCGGCCCGGATTTGGCAGATGTGGTTCGGGAGAGCCGAGGCATCTGCCTTTGCAGCGGCCGAAAGGCAGATGCCTCGTCGGGCTGACGCCCTCCTCGTTATGACACGATCCATAAGAAGCGCTTGCGTGATGCAACCCCCGCAGGTGTACTGATACCTGATACCTGATACCTGTTACGTCTTACCTGTCACCTGCTAAGCAGGAGGCGCTATGCTCCGCCGTGTTCTGCTGTTTGCAGTCTTGTGCTCTTCCCCCACTTGGAGTCAAACCGTCGCAGCGCCCGCTGCCAAGCCGAGCGAAGCAGGCTTGAAGCGTTCCTTCACCTTCGAAGACATGATGGCGCTGAAGCGCGTCAACGAACCGCTGGTTTCCCCTGACGGCAACTGGGTTGTGTTCAGCGCGGTAGACGTGAACCTCAGCGAGAATACGCGCAAGCCGCACTTGTGGATCGTACCCACGGCGGGAGGTGAAGCGCAGAGGCTGTTGCCGGGCGGGCCGGGCGAGGACCGTCCACGCTGGTCGCCTGATGGCAAGGAGATACTATTCACTTCCTCGCGCGATGGCGGATCGCAGATCTGGGCGGCCGACTTCGACGCGCAGACGCGCACCCTGGGCGCGCCGCGCAAGATTACCAGTATCTCCACAGAAGCCTCCGGGGCTCTGTGGTCACCGGATGGCGAGACCATCCTTTTCACCTCTGAGGTTTATCCCGACTGCCCGGACGACGCCTGCAATCGAAAGCGCAAAGAGGAGCGCAAACTTTCTCCGGTGAAGGCCAGCATCTTCACGCGCCTGCTGTATCGCCACTGGTCCACTTACACGCATGGCAAGCGCACGCACATCTTTGTGGTTCCCGCCGACGGCGGCGTCGCGCGCGACCTGACTCCCGGAGATCATGACGCGCCGCCGTTTTCGCTCGGCGGTCAGGACATGTACGCGTTTTCTCCCGACGGGCAGGAAGTCGCCTTCACCAGCAACGTGGACGAGGTAGACGCCACCAGCACCAATAATGAAATTTTCATCGTTCCGGTTGCCGGTGGGCCGCCCAGGAAGATCAGCACCAGTCCGGGGAGTGACTTAACGCCGCTGTATTCGCCCGATGGAAAGTGGATCGCGTGGCGCATGCAGGAGCGCGCAGGCTATGAAAGCGACCGCTTTCGCCTGGTGATCTACGACCGCAAGAGCGGCGCGATCCGCGACCTCACTGAAGATTTCGATCGCTGGGTGGGATCGTTTGTGTGGGCGGCGGATTCCAAGGCCCTGTACTTTAGCGCGGAAGACGGCGGCGAGTCGCCGATTTACCGGGTCAGCATCAATGGCAATGACGTGCAGCCGGTCACACGCGGCTATTGTGACAACCTGACGATCTCCCCTGTCGGCGCCACGTTGCTGTTCACGCGCATGTCGGTGCAGGCGCCGAATGAAATCTATAAACTGAATCTGCCTGCCGGGCCTCGAGCCGCTGCGGGCTCCCTCGTCCAACTCTCGCACCTGAACGACGCTGTGCTTGCCCAAGTCCGCATGCAGCCACTGGAGTCATTCTGGTTCACGGGCGCGCAGAAGGCGAAAGTGCAGGGATTTATCGTCAAGCCGCCGGAATTTGATTTCAAGAAGAAATATCCTGTGAAGTTTCTCATCCACGGCGGTCCGCAAGGCGCATGGGGAGACCAATGGTCTTACCGTTGGAACGCCGAACTGCTTGCCGCTGACGGTTATGTTGTCATCATGGTGAATGCGCGCGGCTCGACTGGCTACGGGCAGAAGTTCATTGACGAAATCAACGGGGACTGGGGCGGGCGCGCCTTTCTGGATTTAATGCACGGCCTGGATTACGCCGAAAAAGCGTTTCCCTACATTGACAAAGATCGGGAATGCGCGCTGGGGGCCAGTTTCGGCGGCTACATGGTCAACTGGATACTCGGCCACTCGCAACGCTTCAAGTGCCTGGTGTCGCACGATGGGGCCTTTGAGCTGGTGTCCATGTACGGCTCAACGGAAGAGCTTTGGTTTCCCGAATGGGAGTTCCGTGGCACGCCGTGGACGAACCGGGCCATGTACGAAAAATGGAGCCCGGAGCGCGCCGCCCCGAATTTCAAAACGCCAACGCTGGTGGTGCATGGGCAACTCGATTACCGCGTTGACGTCAGCCAGGGATTTCAACTGTTCACTGCCCTGCAGCGCCTGAGGGTCCCCTCCAAAATGCTCTACTTCCCCGACGAAGGACATTGGGTGCTGAAACCGCAGAACAGCCGGTTATGGTATGCGACCGTGAATGGGTGGGTGGATCAGTGGACGAAGTGAGCGACAGCAGCGATTAAAAATCGACAGCGGAGTTGCTGGACAGGGCGCTAAATCCCCAGCTTCTTGACTTCTTCGCTGTAGTATTTGCGGTAGAGGATGTCCCACTCCTGGGTGCCTTCCAGGATCGTGCGTCTCTGGCTTTCGATCTTCTGCCGGGCGGCAGCGTCAATCTTGGCTTCTTCCTTGAGCAGTTCCTCGAGTATGCGTTTCACTTCCAGCCGGATGCTGTTGCGGTCCTCAAGAAAATCCACCTGCTTGGTGTTGGCCAGAGCGTCGGCGACGGCGTGGGCCAGCTTGTTGATCTTCTCGCGGCTCAGGCGGTAGGGTTCGCTTTTTTCCGGCGCGATTCTCATAACACCGCCTTATATTTGCGCACCAGCTCGTTCTTCACCTTCTTGAACATCTCCTGGTAATTGGCGCCGGTCTTGCGCATTTCTTCGGCATAGGTGTCCAGGATGAGCCGGACTTCGTCGTTGATGCGGTCCTCAACCCCCAGCTCCTCCAGCAGAGCAGTGTGGATGCAGTCATTGACGGCAGCGCGCTCCGCGGTCGCGATGAACTCGCCTTCAATCAGTTTCTTGGTGATCTCGCGGGCCAGGTAACCCACGTATTCTTTGGATAGCACCATGTGCGTTCAGCGTGCGCAGTACGAAACGAAAATTTTAACACAGCAATGCGACGCGGGAGCATTCTCCCAAACAGAGAGCACTACAAATTCGGAACGAGGAAAATCCATGCTAATTCGAGAACTGCAGTGGAAATAGGGATTCCTTGCGTTCGCATCTGCGAACGCTCGGAATGACAACTCAGCGCGGGAGACCAGAAAACTGGAAACCGCCTTTACGCTGCCGGGGCTAGCGAGCGTTGTGCGGCCTGCTGGATGAAGCGTTTCATCACGGTGGCCCACATTACCTTCTTGCGCAGGGCGCTGTCCTTGACTGTGCGGCCCTGCGCGAACATGGTCAGCAGGGCGCGCATTTTGAACACGCGCAGGATTGCCTGGTCCGCGCCATTCGCGCCGTATGCGGAAAGGAACTCCTCCTGCACCTGGCTGGTGATGATGCGGTTGCAGAATGGATATTTTTCCAGGGCTTCGACTGCGGCCAGAAATTGCGCCACATCGTGGAACGAGGTTCCGCGGGGGCTCATGCGGGCGTAATCGGAGATGCCGATTCCGGGCTCCCCCACGATCACGTTGAGCGGCGTGAAATCGTTCAACACCGCCGAGCATGGCAATGTCTTGCGGCTACGCCCCAGGATGGACTTGGTGCCGGCGAGAATCGTGGCGATGGCCTGATCGTCAAGACCTTCTCCCCTGCAGCTTGCGCAGAGCTTTTCCAGTTCTTCAATGAGAGCGCCGGGATCGAATGGCTCGGGCATGTCCGCTGTCACACGATGAAAGCTGCGCAGCCACTCGCCGGTCTTGCGGGCCCCGAGTTTCAGCGTGCCGCGATCAGCATAGCCCGGCAGCAACGCCGCTTTCATGATGATGGACTGCAACGGGAGACCGCAGAATTTCTCCGTTACCACCGCACCGATTTCTGAGAAATCGCCGATGGGACGCGGCACACCGGTAAGTTTCTTTTTCTGGAAAATGCTGAAAACCCCCTGCAGATTTTCAAATTCCTTGCGCGCCAACCCGCGCGCCCCCTGGGGGCCGCACTTGCTGGCACGGTAAACCTTGGCCGCAAGCCGCTCGCTGCCCCCGGAAAAATCAATCACCACGTCATAGATGTAATGGTCAGTTTTGGGCGTATGGCCAACGATTCTGACGTTTCGAAGCTCTCCGCGTTCCGGGTAATACTGGGTCGCGGAAGCCCTCAGGTCCGCGACAATCTGGTCCATTACGTTTTCCGCCATTTGTTCTCCGATTGCCGTGATCGACTGGGAAAGCGCGCACCACGAATCCCGGCTCAGGTATGAATGAACTACTGAAAGGTTTTGCAGTTTGGATTCCACCGTGGCCCGGCAGGGTGTTGGCTTATGTGCTGTTAACACAGCGGTTACAGCAGGCGGACAGGGGCTTCAGCATTGTGAGCACCTGAATTGAGCACTTCGATACCCACGTTTGGCAACGCAGGAAACCGGAAACGGATGACCGATGACTTAGTAGAAGAGGTACTTCCGCCACTTGCTGTCGGAGTGTCCCATCAGACGCATGATGTGCCGGCTGGTGTGCAGGCTGAAGGCGCGCGGTTCGCGCAGCAGCTTCATGTTAGCTTCCACGGGAAGCTGATTGCCCTTCTTGCGATTGCAGACATGACAGCAGGCGACCAGGTTTTCCCAGGTGGACAGTCCTCCGCGCGAGCGCGGCACTACATGATCGAGGGTAAGTTCGCTGGAAGGCAGCACCGTGCCACAGTACTGGCAGGTATTGCGGTCGCGGAGAAGGATGTTCTTGCGCGAGAGCGCCCGCGTCTGCCGCGGGATACGCCGGTACTCCAGTAGCCGGATAACTGACGGAATCCGAATCGCCAGTCGCGCCGAGTGTAAAAAGTGCCCATTGACCTCTTCGGTCATGGCAACGCCCTTCAGCACCAGCACGATAGCGCGGCGGGCTGCGCACACATTAATGGGCTCGTAGGAAGCATTCAGCACGAGCACAGGAGCGTGCATGGCCGACCACCCATTGCCGGGGTGGGGCGCCAACATGCTAGACGCGCTGATGGGCGCCTTGTGGGCCGGATTGTGCTTCCCAGACATGGTTACGCGTGCGCCGCCTTCACAAGCGGCGCATTTAGATCTCCAAATACACTACTCTGACCTTCAACGGCATGGGTAGCTTCGGGCCGCAGAACTCGCGCTACAGTCGCCACCCAGACCTTTGTTGCGCCCGCCCGCCGCAGCATGCGAGCACATTCGGAAACCGTTGTACCTGTGGTGAAAACATCGTCGACGAGTAGGATATCCCGCCCGCAAATCTCGTTGGAACGAACCACCTGGAACGCCCCGCGCACGTTCTGGCGGCGCTGATGTCGTGTCAGACCGGTCTGCGAATTGGTGGCGCGTTGCCGTACCAATGCCGTCGTATTCAGGACGACCGGCAAGGCGCACTCAGTCGCTGGTCGCGCATTTACATAGGCAACGGCCGCCCGGGCGATCATTTCAGACTGGTTGAAGCCCCGCTGCCGCAGCTTACTGGCGTGTAGCGGGACAGGGACCACCAAAGGCTCCGTCGCTGGCGACTGCGCCAGCAGCGAAAGAATGACCTCGCCCAGCATGCGGCCCAGCAGGTTCGCGGCCGGCCGCACCTCTTCATATTTCAACAGATGGATGAGGTCGCGCAGGCCGCCTTCATAGCCGCCGTAGGCCATGGCCCGCGCGTAGGGCGGTTCCAGGCGGCGGCATGCCCCGCAGCGCGCCTCTGCGTCCTGCAACTGCGGACTGAGCAAACGCTCTCCACAAACGCTGCACACTGGTTCGTCCAGGGCGCGGATGGAGTCCAGGCAGCTATCGCAGACCGGAATACGCGTAATTTTTAGCAGGGGAACGTTGCAGAAACGGCAATTGGAGGGGAAAACGACAGCAAAAAGGCTTTCAGCAACAGCACCGAGCACAGAGGCAATACAAACCCGTCGCTCACCGTCTGGGGCTCTGCTCGGGCCGCGAGTTAGGTCTCCGCTACTGCTGAAGACGTTTCTCCTCACACTTTCGCCCCATCGCCGGGGCTGAAAGATTGCATCAAGTATAACCAGCTTGCCGGGCAAGAGCAATCGCCCGTGCCGGTTTCGGCCCTGCTCGTTGCTGGGCGCCCCACAATCTGCGCAGCAGATGTGGGTCGTTTTTTGTACCAACATTCTCTCGTGCTGCGATTTGCGCGGTTTCCCGCTTAGCATATATAACGGCATACGAGACGAGGAGCATTCATGAGTACTCAAACGGCCCCTCCCGCCACTGGCGAGCCGCCTAAGCACCAACCCTACGTTGCCCCGGAAACCGTGATGCCGGAATTTACGCCCCGCGCTGTGCTGCTGGGAGCGTTCTTCGGCATCCTGTTCGGCGCGGTGACTGTGTATGTGGGACTGCGTGCCGGGCTCACCGTGTCGGCTTCGATCCCGATTGCGGTGTTGTCTATCAGCATTCTGCGCGCTTTCGGGCGGTCCACGATCCTGGAAAACAACATAGTGCAGACCACCGGGTCGGCGGGCGAGTCCATTGCCGCGGGCGTGATTTTCACTTTGCCTGCGCTCATCTTCCTGGGATTTTCGCTGGAATACTCGCGCATCTTCCTGCTGGCCTTGATCGGTGGATGGCTGGGAGTGTTTTTCATGATCCCGCTGCGCCGGCAGCTCATCGTTAAAGAACACGGCGCGCTGACATATCCGGAAGGAACGGCCTGCGCGGACGTGCTGATCGCCGGTGACCGCGGCGGTTCGTTCGCCAGCCGCGTGTTCTGGGGACTTGGGCTGGGCGGCGTCTACACGCTCTTCCAGAACGAAAACCTGTTCTCCCTTTGGCCCAGCACACCGACCTACAATCCCAAGTGGCTGCCGGGAGGATCCTTCCGTGCGAATACGACCTCGGAATATCTCGGTGTGGGCTACATCATCGGCCCGCGCGTGGCCGGAGTGATTTTTGCGGGTGGGGTGTTCTCGTGGCTGGTGCTGATGCCGGCCATCAAGTTCTTCGGGTCGGCACTACCACAGCCGCTGTATCCGGGCACCATCCCGATTTCGCAGATGTCCCCCGATGCGATCTGGGCCGCCTACATTCGCCCGATGGGGGCGGGAGCGGTTGCTGCCGCCGGTGTAATCACGTTGGCCAAGACCATTCCCACAATCATTGCCGCGCTGAAAGGTGGCGCTAAAAGCGCTGCCGGCGAGCAAGTCGCGCGCGTCCGTACGGAAAACGACTTGAGCAATGCCTGGACGATTGGCGGCTCGGTAGTGCTGCTGATCGCCATGTGGGCCATGCTCACCTTCAAGCCGGTCCCGGGCGCTTACACCTCCCTTTCGGCGAACCTGCTGGCGGCCATCTTCGTTGTAGTTTTCGGGTTCCTCTTCGTGACCGTGTCGTCGCGTATCGTGGGATTGATCGGCAGCTCAGCCAATCCTATCTCCGGTATGACGATTGCCACCCTGATGGCCACCACGGCCGTCTTTTTCACGCTGGGCTGGCGCGCCCCGGCCTTTGGGGCACTCGCGATTTCCATCGGTGGTGTAGTCTGTATTGCGTCGGCGAACGCGGGTAACACCTCCCAGGACCTCAAGACTGGTTTTCTCGTGGGCGCTACCCCACGCAGACAGCAAGCGGCGCTGCTGGTGGGAGTGCTTGCCTCTGTTTTCGCGGTGGGAATCACGCTGATCGGCATGAATCGCGGCCTGGAAACCTTTCGCGAGATGAACTTTCCCGTGGACATCAACAATCTGCCTGCAGGCGTCGCCAGCGAGGGCGCTTTCGGCCGCGGCGAGATAACCGTGGCTCGCGCCACCGGACAAACGGAGCAGTTGCCCGGCAGGAGTCTGGTTGTGCTAAACGCACTGGGCTCGCCCGTGCTTCCTGACGGCAAATATCTCTACAATCCCGCCAGCGGACAGATACAGGTGCAGTGGGTTCAGGGGATCGGCAGCGAGCGCGCCGCCGCACCGCAAGCCCGCCTGATGTCCACCGTGATTAACGGTATCCTCAGCCAAAAACTGCCTTGGCGGCTGGTGCTGCTGGGTGTGTTTGTCGTGATCGCGGTTGAGCTGCTGGGAATACGGTCGCTCTCATTTGCAGTCGGTTCCTACCTCTCTATCGCCACAACTATGGCCATTTTCGCAGGAGGGGTGACGCGCTGGCTGATCGAACGCGCGGCGCGCAGAGCGGGTGAGACACCGGAGGAAAGCGAAGTCAGCCCCGGCTCGCTGTACGCGAGCGGGTTGATTGCAGCCGGCGGCATCGTCGGCCTGCTGGGAGTGGCGCTGAAGCTGGCCGAAAGTACCGGCAAAATCAAAGAGAACGCGCTTACCCTGCACGTGCTGGATAAGTCGCCCGGGCTGGGCGCAGTGATTGCAGTGGTCACGTTTATTGCGCTGGCAGGATCGCTCTATCATTTTGCCCGCAAACCGCTGGACACCGTGGAGCCGGGAAAGAAGTAAAGCAGGTTACAGGTTACAGGTTTCGCTCGTCCGCAGTGCGGTAATCATTGATGCAGCCGCGCAGCGGCGGCACTCATTAGCCCACCACGGGAGTGGTGGGTACGCGAGCGAATAAGAAATCGAGTCCCGTAAGGACGGCACAACAAGACGATGGCGTTCAGGTATGGTTTTCAGTGTCGTCGCTGCGCGACTCTGAGCGCATTTCTCATCTCCCCACCACTGCCGTGGCGGACTGCAGAATATCGTTGCTGCGCGACTGGGTCTCTGCGTCTCTGCGCTGGGTTGTGTTCCGTGCTTTTGTACATCTGCGTCCATCTGGTTTAATCTGCGGCTGATGTCCATTGCGCAGAATCTTGCCGACGTTCGCGCCCGCATCGCGCGCGCTGCCGCCCGGGTAAACCGGAAAGCAGATGACGTCGCACTCATGGCCGTCACCAAGACGTTTCCCCCAGAACGTATTCGCGAGGCCTATGCCGCCGGGCAGCGGCTGTTCGGCGAAAACCGCGTCCAGGAATTCGCGGAGAAATTCGAAGATCTTGCTGACCTCACCGATGCCGAGTTCCATCTGATCGGACATCTGCAGAGCAACAAATCAACCCGCGCTGCAGAATTATTCGACGGCGTTGATTCACTGGACCGGCTGCACCTCGCCCAGCGACTCAACGACGCCGCTGCCAAACGCGGCAAGCGGCTGCCTGTGCTGATCGAAGTCAACGTCGGAGGTGAGCAGCAGAAGAGCGGCGTGCCGCCGTGCTCGCGCGAGCTGGAGGAAATCCTGCAAGCCGCGCCACGGCTGGATCACCTTGAAATACGCGGCCTGATGGCGATCCCGCCGTTCACTCCCGATGCTGAAGGTGCGCGGCCTTACTTCCGCATGCTGCGCCAGATCCGGGATGACCTGGCCGGACGAAAACTGCTCTGTGTCGGGCTGGACGTGCTCTCGATGGGCATGTCTCACGACTTCGAAATCGCCATCGAAGAAGGCTCCACCTGCGTGCGCGTGGGCACGGCAATTTTCGGCAAGAGGCCCGGCCAGTGATTCCCTTCCGCAACACCTCTGCCGGCGTCACCTTCAGCGTTAAGATTCATCCGCGCGCGCGCAAGAATGCCATCACGGGAGAGGTTGGCGACGCTCTGAAGCTGGCCTTGCTTGCACCTCCCGTTGAAGGCAAGGCAAACGACGCCTGCATCAAGTTCCTGGCGGAGATCCTGGGCGTGTCCCGTTCCTGCGTGACCATTGTTGCCGGGCGAAACAGCCGGCAGAAAGTCATCCGCGTTACCGGCTTGGACGCGGCCCATGTAGAACAGCGGTTGCAGGCGGCGAAGAGTTAAGGAGCAGATGCAGTTGAGGAGAAAACGTTGAGCTTGGGGCAGCGCTGGGAGGAGATACGCACGGGCTTCGAGCGTCCGTTCTGGGTCGCCAATATCAGTGAATTGTTTGAGCGCCTGTCGTACTATGCGGCGTTTGCGTCCCTGGCGCGGTATCTGCACGAGAGCCTGCAATTCCCCGTGGCCCAAGCCGGCAGTCTCACCGGCCTGTTTGGCGGACTGGTATGGTTTCTGGCGGCGTTCGGCGGCGCGCTGGCCGACCGCATGGGTTTCCGCCGCTCGCTTTCTCTCGCCTATCTGATCCTCACTTGCTCTTACTTCCTGCTGGGTTCTCTGCGCGCGCCGTGGCTGGAGCCGGTGCGCGCCGCAGTGCCGCTCTCGGCGCTGGTGAGCGTTGTGCTGGCGCTGCCCGCGCTGGGCATCGCACTGGTGAAGCCGTGCGTGGTGGGCACTACGGCGAGAGCTTCGAAGGAAAACGTCCGCTCCATTGGTTACTCGATTTATTACACGCTGGTAAATGTAGGCGGAGCGGCCGGACCGTTCGTCGCTTCGTGGGTCCACCAGAACCTGCGCGTTGAAAACGTGTTTCGCGTGGCGTCGCTGAGTGTGTTCCTGATGTTCTTTGCTGTGGTGCTGCTGTTCAAGGAGCCGCGCCGCTCCGGCGAGGCTCAGACCGCCAGTCTCGGCCAGACGGCACGCAATTTCCTGGCGGTCATCTCCAATCCGCGATTCATGCTGTTCTTGGTGATCTTTTCCGGCTACTGGGTCGTGTTTTGGCAGGAATTCATTGTCCTGCCCCTGTACGTTCATAAGTACATCAACCCAAGCGCCGACACGGAACTGCTGCTTGTATCGGGGCCATTGACTGTCATCTCCCTGCAAATGATTGTCAGCTTGCTTACGCGGAAGGTTCCCGCATTTCGCGCGGTCACGCTGGGCACGCTAATCTCCGGTCTGGCCTGGCTGGTCCTGATTGCCCGCCCCACGGCGCCGATGGTGGTTGTTACGCTCGTGGTCGTTTCGCTCGGCGAGATCACCCAGTCGCCGCGTTATTACGAATACATTTCGCGGCTGGCGCCACCGGGCCAGCAGGGAACGTACATGGGCTTCGCGTTCCTGCCCATCGGGATTGGATCGCTGATTGGCGGCTGGTTCGGAGGTCTGCTGCTTCACTACTTCGGCGAGGTAAAGCACCAACCTGAACGGATTTGGTGGGCTGTCATTGCCGTAGGCGTTGCGACCGCGCTGCTGCTGTGGATTTATGATCGTGCTGTGCGCTCGGCGGAAGCGCATCCGCGAGCCCAGGCATTGGGAGAATAATTGAAGGTGTCAGGCTAAGTTGCAGGTGTCGCCTTAGCTGCGCCTATCTGTAACCTGTGGCCTGTTACCTGATACCTGATCTGCTATGAAGTCTCCAGCTCACATTGCTGCCCACGTTCGCCGCCTGTTGCGGGACGGCGGCTCGGCTCCGCACAGTGAAGAGGTCCAGCGGTTTTTCAAAGAAGAAATCAAGTCGCGCGGCTGGTACACGGCGGAATTGCGCAAAGTCGCGGTGCGTGTGCGCCGCGCCATATTGAACAACGCCGGGTTTGATTTTCTGCTTGCGGTTGCCGACAGACTTTTTCGCGGGCGCGTGCTGGAAGAGAAAGTCTTCGCCGTCTACCTATTGGAGAAATCCATCGAGCAGTTCGGCGTGCGTGAGTTCAAGCTGCTGGAGAGCTGGCTGGATCGCGCCAGCAGTTGGGCCGACCACGACGCGCTGGTATATTTTCTGATTAGTCCGATGATCGCGGCAGAGCCGAAGCGGTTCAGCCAAGTATTTCGCTGGGCGAAATCGCCGGACCGATGGCATCGCCGTGCCGCCTGCGTTGGGCTGATTCGCGCTGCCCGGCGGCACATCATGATGGAAGACATCGTCCGGCTCTCTAACTTTCTGCTGCGGGACGAAGATGATATGGTGCAAAAAGGACTCGGCTGGCTGTTGCGCGAGACCGTCAAGGCAAACCCTGGACCGGGCCTCAGTTACTTGATCAGCATTCGCGACCGCGCGCCGCGTCGCGTACTGCGCACCGCCTGTGAAACACTTGCCCCAGATGTCCGCGAGCGCGTGCTGGGGAGTCGCGTCGCACGTGTGGCACACTCGGCTTCATGAGGTGCGGATTCAGACGGAACACCCCGCACAGCCGAGGGCGGCTGTGCCACACGGATGCGATGAAGAGAGAATCCGTGGACATCCGTGTTAATCCGTGGCCGTATCAATCATCCAGGAGAACTAATGGAACTCGACAATCAGACCGTAGTTATTCTTTTTGAAACTCTGCTCGAGCAGCAGAAGGCCATCCGTGACGTCAAACTCCAGATCGAATCGCTGAAAGAAATGATGTTTGAGCACCGGCCGCAATTCCGTGAACCGTTCGCGCAGCAAGCGGCCAGGATTTCCGGCTCGGAGAGCGTGCGCAAGCTGGAACTGGAGGCTGCGCGCCTGGAAGACACCATCAGCGCTCTGCGACGGGAACTCGCGTAAGACTGGACGGGTAACGCCGGCGTCCTCGCCGGCACATCGGCAGCCGGGCTCCAGCGTCATTTACAATAGATGTTCGGTCATGGACCTGAAGGAAATTCAGTCTGGGCTCAGCCGGCGTCGCATGGATGCGTGGCTCTTTTACGACCACCATCATCGCGATCCCATTGCTTATCGCGTACTCGGCCTGCCGCAGAACCTGATGGTGACGCGACGTTGGTTCTACGTGGTGCCGGCGCACGGTGAACCGGCGAAGCTAGTCCATCGTATTGAGGCTGGGCACCTGGACGGGCTCCCCGGCAGCAAACGCGTGTACTCGTCGTACGAAGAACTGGCGGCCAATCTGAAGGCGATACTGGCGCCGCACAAGACCGTGGCGATGCAGTATTCGCCCAACAACCTGATCCCGTACATCGGACTGGTGGATGCAGGTACGGTTGAGCTAGTGCGAAGCTTCGACGTCAACGTGGTCTCCTCCGGCGATCTGGTGGCGCAATTCGAAGCCACCTGGACGCCGTCGCAAATCGAAAGCCACTTTGCCGCGGCCAAAGCGGTGGACGCCATTACCGCCGCCGGATTCCAGGAGATCGGACGGCGTGTGCGCAGCGGGGGCACGCACGAACACGAGATGCAGCAGTGGATCCTGGAAGCGTTTGCGCGCGAGGACCTGGTAACCGATGATCCGCCGATTGTCGCCGTCAATGCCAACAGCGGCAACCCGCATTACGAGCCGCGCGCTGGAGCGTCGGCGCCGATCCGCAAAGGAGATTTCGTGCTGCTCGACATCTGGGCGAAAAAAAAGACGCCCGGCGCCGTTTACTACGACATCACATGGACGGGGTTCGTGGGCGAGGCGCCGTCCGAGCGGCAGCGCGAAGTCTTCGAGGTTGTGCGCGGCGCGCGTGATTGCGGCGTTCAGGTGGTGACAGACGCTGTCTCCTCCGGCCGCCGCATCGCCGGCTGGGAAGTAGACAAAGCCGTGCGCGACCACATCGAGCGGCATGGCTTCGGCCGTTATTTTGTGCATCGTACCGGGCATTCGATTGGTACCGAAGTGCACGGCAACGGCGCTAATATGGACAATCTGGAAACCCGGGACGAGCGCGAAATCATTCCCAACTCCTGCTTCTCCGTGGAACCTGGCATTTACCTGCCGGAGTTCGGAGTGCGCAGCGAAGTGGACGTGCTGGTGCGCGACAGCTCGGCCGAAGTCACGGGAAAAATTCAGCGGGAGATCGTAATTATTTAATGCCTCCGACCACCAAAACCAAAGCGCCGCCTGCGCCGCGCGCTCAGCGCGAGCCGCAGCCGCAGACCTTCAGTGTCATGTCCGTCGTCGCGCCGGCAGTGGGATGGCTGATTCCTGGCGCCGGTCACCTCATTCAGAAACGCTGGATTCGCGGCGTGCTGCTGATGATCTCCGTGGTCGCCATGTTTGTGCTCGGGGTACTCATGCAGGGCAAGATCTACAGCCCCAACACTGGCGATCTTCTGGACATCCTGGGATTCATCGGTGACGTCGGCGCCGGCGGGCTGTATGTCGTGAGCCATGCTTTGGGCTGGGGTCAAGGCGCCATCTATCGCGCCACCGCCGATTACGGCACCAAATACATTATCGCTGCCGGCCTGCTGAACATTATTTGCGCTGTGGACGCGTACCACATCGCCATCGGGAAAAAGAAATAACTCAATGAACACCACCCTCGAGTTTTCCCACTTCACCGCTGCTTTGTTGTTCGGACTCTTCGCCTCGATTGTTTTCGGCATCACCCAGCGCACGACTATGCGCGACATGGTTCGCTACGGCCTGTACTGCTTCAGCCTGTTCGTCGGCGGCGTGATCGTCGCCGGCTGGGCGATGTGGCTGATAAAGCACTAGCAATTGGCGATTCGCTATCGGCTATCGGCCCTTGAGCCGCATTTAACGATGGGGGCTTTTGTCTTCGGAACGTATGCTGGTGTATGCTGTGTTACCGTGGCGTAGCGCTTGAAGCGCGTCCAACAGGCTGAATTTTCGGTTAATCTCCGGTAGTCGCTCGCAGCCAACACTGTTCTGGAAAACGTCAACAAACCTTCAGGGCCAGAGCGTTGAGCTGTCTCCAACTGAATATCGCGGCAGACGGCTTCTGTGTGACCGAATCCTTGCACTAGGAGGTGGAAGGTGGCAAAAGCTGCTCGCTTATTTCTCTGTGTGCTGCTATTGGCCGGCGTCAGCTTGGCGCAGGAGGGAACGCCAAAAGCCGAGATCTTCGGCGGTTATTCTTATATGCGTTTTCAGCCCCGCTTCAGCGTTTTGGGTATTGACGTCACGCCTGATTCGGCAAATTTGAATGGCTGGAACGCTTCGCTGACCGGCAACTTCAACCGCTTTTTTGGAATAACCGCAGACTTCGCCGGCCATTATGGCTCACCCACAATCGGTTTCGGCGGCATCGGGCTTCCCGGTTCGCTGGCCAGTGCTGATGTGAGCAACTACACGTTCCTCTTCGGCCCTCAGGTCGGTCTTCGGACCGGCAAGCTGCGGCCCTTTGCGCATGCGCTGTTTGGCGCTGGACATATCAAGGTGAGCCCCAACGTGCTGGGGTTCAGCCTGGGGTCACTTGGGTTGAGCGACAGCGACACCTCCTGGGCCATGGCCCTCGGAGGCGGTGTTGATTATGCGCTGGGCGACACCTTCAGTGTACGCTTCGCACAACTGGATTGGACGCGCACGAATTTCTTCGACACTAACCAGAATCATTTCCGTTATTCCGGTGGAATTGTATTGAACCTAGGCAGGCATTAATTTCTGGGTAACTAGAGCAGTTTCATTTTGATGTATCCCGCTCTGTATAGGCGTCACCCTGGGGCGGAGCGAAGCGGAGCCGAAGGACCTGCTTTATTCCCTTCCGAAAAAACAGGTCCTTCGCGTCTACACCCCAGCATGCGAAAGAGCGTGCGTCTTCAAACGATGCAGCCCGGCTTCTCGGCCGGGCTTCGTGGGGTGGCGGGCGGGGCGCCGCCCTACACCTCAAGACTGAATGGTGACTGCTGATTGCTGATGGCTGTGTTCATCCTTCCCACACAAATGCGTCGAACACGCGCCAGATGCGGTAGCCGAGGTGCTTATACAGCTCGACGGCGCTGCGGTTGGCTTCTGTTACCGTCAAGGTGAGCAGGGCGCAATTCCTGCGCCGCAATTCGGCGGCAGTAGCAGCGAGCAGCGCCTCGCCGATCTTTCTGCCGCGCTGGTCGGGAACGACGCACACCTGGGTAACGTGTCCCACATCGTCTTTCACGCGCGAGCAAAGTATCACCCCTACCGTAGCCCGCGTGAGCCTGTGCACGGCCACAAACGAAGAAGCGGCATCAAAGATGCCACACCCGGGAAAACGCACGATATTGTTCAGGAAACGCAGCGAACCGGTCACGCTGCGGTACTGGTCGTTGATTTGCGAATCCACGTGGCCGCGGTAGGACTCGGTGATCACGTTCGCCGCTGCCTGGTATTCCTGCTCACTCCAGCGGCGCAGTTCGATATCGGATGGGACGGAAATTTGAAGCTCGGGCACAGCTTCGGGACCGCTCAACGGCTGCGCCATGAACAGCCGGGGATAGCGGAGAAAGTCCTGGCGCAGGAAAGGCTCGGCCAGGCGTCCCGCCTCGTGCACCAGCAGTTGCGCCTCCACGCGGTGGATGCCCGGCGACTGCTGCAGAGTGTCAATCACGTGCCGCAGCAGTTTCTGCTCGATCGCCCTTTCAGCTGCGGGCCCACCGTTGGGCGCGACGAATAAATCTCCAATCACGCCCTTGCTGCCCTCGTATACAAAGAACGAGTAGCCGGAGACGCGCCCGTGCTCCACGGCAGCATATCCGGGCAGAATTCTGGAATCCACGTAGCGCAGGATCATCTCCGCCGAGCTGCGATAATCCCATGCCAGCAGCCGCGACCACACCTGCATCTCCTGCTCCATCAGGTGATGCAGGTCGGACGATGAGAAGTGCCTGAGATCCAGGATCTCCACGTTGAATCCGCGCGCTGCTAGGGCCATACGTGAACTCGATTCGACCGCCTTACAGCATAACCAGAGTTGCTGTAAGCCCGGTGGTGTGTGGCACAGCCGCCCTTGGCTGTGCGAGCCACCTGCGTGCTGGCAACCCCGCGCCGCAGCCCGTTCGCGCTTGAGCGCCAGGCCTGAACACGGAAAATGAGTCTACCCTTCCCTTGCCCCTCAGGTAAACCTCCGGTATACCGGCAGCTAATACGATGCTAGTGCCCGGGAGAGGGATTAGCCCCCGGCAAGGAATGGGACCAAATCCAGTCAAATTCCAGCCGTTGCGGCGCAAATTCGCCCACGTTCGCCAGCCGCCAGCCGGGCAGCAGGGTTGCGGCATCTTTCTCAGATCCTGCGCGCGTGATCAACAGGTGGTCTTCCGTGGGAATCTCATTGCGCTCGTAACGTGGAACGGGCCGGTTACGATAGAACGCCAATCCATATTCAGTCTCCCGGCTGATGTTGAACCCCGCCACCGTGGCTTTGTGCTGGTCAATGCGGTTTACCTCCCGAACGACTGGCCGGGCGGACAGATAGGCATCCAGTGTCGGTCCGCTGACCCGGAGAGTGAAAGCAAGCCCCACTATGACCGGCGTCAGAGTAGCCAACCGCACTAGCTTTAGCCCCTGCCTGCGCAGGGTCAAGAACATAGCGACAAACATTACCATTGTGGCGGTCGCTGCCAGCACGATAGCCTGCACCGGAGGATGTACGTGCGCTACAAAGTATTGCGTCAGCAGCGCGCCTCCCAGCAGCGCGCTCGCGACCAGAGAATGGAGCAGGAGCACAGTTCGGTTGATCCTGTCGGCTTTCTGCAATTTCCGGCGCACATAGTCCGCCGCCAGGATTGCGAACGCGGGAAGTGACGGCACGATGTAGCCCGGAAGCTTGGAGCCGGAAAAAGAAAAGAAGATTACCGGCAGAGCACCCCACAGCAGTAGGAACAAGCTGAGCCCCGCGCCACCCTCGTCCGCGGATTCGTCCTCTGCTGCGTAACTATGGGCAGAACGTAACCTGCGGATCGTGCGGCGCACAGCCTCGACAAAAGCCGAAAACGCCAGCACCGTCCAGGGAACAAGACCAATCGGCAAGACCACAACAATGTAAAACCAGAAGGGCTGCGGATGGCGATAAATGTTCGTGCCGAAGCGCGCCAGGTTGTGCTCAAGGAAGAATTCCCGGAAGAAAACTCCGGTGCTGCGTTGCACCGCGATATACCAGGGCAGCGCCACTGCCAGAAATAACAGAATGCCGGGCAACCACAAAGTGCGCGCGATCAGCCGCCAATCGCGGCGCATCGCCGCGAATACCACGATGATCAGCGCGGCCAGAAACGGCGCCACTGGCCCCTTCGCCAGCGTCCCCAGCGCCATGAACAGATAGAACCCCGCCAGCCACAATCTCGACGCGGAGGATCTGCTCCTAAGTCCGGCTGGTGTCCCTTCGAAGGGAGCGCTGAAGTACCATGCCATCCAAAACAGGATCCCGATAGTGAACGCCGCGGTCAGTGGCATATCAGTGGAAGCGCCACGGGCAAAGCCAATGACTCCGGCGGAGGAAGCCGCAATCAGGGCGGCATTGATTTCGGCCCCGGGACGAAAGCGGCGTGCGAAAAAATAAATGGCGAACACCATAGCGCTGGCATCGAAGGCCGAGGGCAGCCGCGCCGCCCAGTCACTCACTCCCAAGATGCTATACGACAGCATCGCCTCCCAGTAATAAAGCACGGGCTTTTCCAGCCACGCTTTGCCGTACAGCACCGGAGTGACCCAATCGCGCCGGGCCAGCATTTCGCGCGCAATCTGCGCATAGCGCGGCTCGTCGGCGCCGACCAAGCCGAAGCTCGCCAACCCGAAAAAAAACAGGAAAGCGCAAAAGCCCGTCAAAACGAGCAGATCAGTCGCCAGTGAACGGCTCCCAGTATTGTCAGGAGGCATTGGGCTGAGTGTAGCAGAGCCGTCAGCAGTCAGCCGTCAGCCATCAGCATTCGGCCGCCATTCGCTGATTGCCGAGTGCTGATGGCTGACTGCTGATTGCTGTCTGCTGGCCGCTAATGAATCGTCAGCTTACCGCTGAGCCTTAACTGCGCGAGCACGCGCTCGGAGGCCACGGAAAGCGGTCCTGGCAGGGAGAACCCGCTGGCGCAATGATGTCCGCCCCCGCCGAAACGCGCGGCGACATCGGCAACATTGACGGCACCTTTGCTGCGCAGGCTCACGCGCCAGCGCCGCCGGTCCGCCAGTTCGCGGAAGAAGACTGCAACCTCCACGCCTACAATGCCTAAAGCGTAGTTGGCCAGACCCTCGCAATCTTCGTCCAGAGCGCCGCAGCGCTCCATATCAGTACGCGTGACGTACATCCAGGTGAGATTGCCTTCGCGATGCAGGCGGGAAAGCGCCGCGCCCAGCAGCCGCATCTTGGCTGTTGGAGTGGAAAAGTAAACGTCCTGCGCGATCTTGACGGGATCGGCGCCGCACAGCACGAGTTCGCGTGCCAGCGCGAAGGTGCTGGCGTTCGTGCCCGCATAGCCGAAGGCTCCGGTGTCGGTGACCACTGCCGTGTACAGGCAAGTGGCGATCTCGGGAGAGATGGTCACCCCGGCTTCGCGCGCCAGGCGGAAGATCAGCTCGGCCGTGGCGCAGGCGTTGGGATCAATCCAATTGATGTGGGCGAACGGACGCCCGCTCAGGTGGTGGTCAATGTTGATGAGAAATGGTCCTTCGAGTCCCTGAAGCGCGGTGCGCTGGATACTGTCGCATTCCAGGATGATGGCGGCATCGTACCCGTTGGGAACTTGCGGCGACTGCACCACGGAATCGGCAAAGGGCAGCTCGCGGTAAATGGCAGGGACCGCATCGTACAGGATCACTTCCGTTTGCTTGCCCATCTTGCGGAGGATCTGCGAGCAAGCCAGCACCGAGCCGATAGCGTCGCCATCCGGCCGCGCGTGTGAGGTCAGCACAAATCGGCGGCGCTGCTCGATGTTGTTGAGGACCTGCTTCAGCATATTGCGTCTACCGCCCGGATGCAGCTAAGCGGGGCGCCCCGGAACGTGCACCTCGCCCGCAAAGCGAACCGAATAAATTACCAGCAGTGGGGCGATACGCCAACTGGAAAAGCTAGCGGGTGCAGCAAAGAACCGGAACACGGACCTACACGGATTGCATTTCAAATCCGGCGAAGCGCCGCGCAGGCCAGTGTGGGGGCCAGCAAATTCGTTCGCGTGTGATGACCAGGAAAGCTGCAGCCAGACGGGCATTGCTTTCCCATAATTCAGAAAAACAGATGCCTCGCTCCGCTCGTCATGACACACCGTAAGACTGCTGTATTTCGTAAAACCCTAACTGCTGTCATGCTGAGCCTCGGCCGGTTTTGCCGAGGCGAGTCGAAGCATCTTGTGTTCCGGAAAAAGCACAAAATCCAGGCGCACTCAACCAACGCCGACCTGCTGACCATCAGCCGCCACGTTTGTGAATACGCTTCAGGAGCTCTTCGATACGGGCGCCGTACTGGCTGGAATTGTCCAATTGAAAGAAGACTTCTGGAGGCTGGCGCAGACGCAGTCGCGAGGCCAGTTCACGGCGGATGAAGTTGCGTGCCGCCGACAATCCTTCCATGGTGCAAACGGCTTCGTCGCCATCGCCCTCGACGGAAACGAAGACGCGAACGGTGCGGCCGTCGGGCGAAAGCTGCGCCTCGGTCACACTGACGAGCCCGATACGCGGGTCGCCCAACTCGCCTTCCAGGATGGTGCTGATCTCGTCGCGCAACGCCTCTGTCATGCGCTCGCGATGATGTTTGGCTCCGCCGTGCTGCATAAAACCAATTGTCAGTGGCCAGTTAGTTTGATTTGGTAATTGGGTAATTGATTAGAATTGGGACGCTGCGAAATTTCAATTGCCACTGCGAAATTTCAATTGCCAAATTACGAAATTACCAAATTACCCAATTACAAAACGCGCGCGTCACTCCAAGAACTCGACAAACGAGTCCGCCACTTCGCCGCCATTGTTGTTGCAGATGCGGACTGCTTCGCGCTCCACGTTGTGCATCAGGCCTTCCAGGTAGTTGCGGGAATCGGAAATACTGACCACGCCAATAGTGGCGCGCTGCCACAGATCGGTGTGGTCCAGTTCGCTGACGGCAACATTAAAGTGCGCCCGCAGCCGGTCTTTCAAACTGCGCACCACCTGCCGCTTGTCTTTCAGCGACTGCGCAGACTCGATGCGAAGCTCAAGGGTGAGGAAGGCAATCATTCAATCGGGTAATCTGGTAATCGGGTGATCGGGTGATTGATTTCGAACTCTGCCGGCTTCGGAATATCCGGCCGGCTCAGATTACGCGATTTCCCGATTTCCGGATCAAAAGCAACAATGGCCACCAACCAAATCCCTGACCGTCGGCCACTGCCGACGGTCTTTACGCTCCGACTTCGGCGGCCACCTGCTCGGTCTGGAAGGCCTCAATGACATCGCCCACCTTCACGTCGCCGTAGTTCTGGATCGCGATACCGCACTCCATACCGTTGCGGACCTCGTTGACATCGTCTTTGAAGCGCCGCAGCGAGCCGATCTTGCCCTTGAACACGACCACGTTGTCGCGCAGCAGGCGAACTTCGGCGTCGCGCTTGAGCGTGCCGTCCTGCACGTAGCAGCCGGCCACGGTGCCGACCTTCGGAATCCGGAACGTGTCGCGCACTTCGGCACGGCCAAGGTAAGTTTCCTTGATGACGGGCTCGAGCAGTCCCTGCTGGGCGCGTTTGATTTCGTCCTGCAACTCGTAAATGATGGAGTGCAGGCGGATGTCCACCTTCTCCTGTTCGGCCAGCTCCTGCGCTTTTCGCTCCGGCCGCACGTTGAAGCCGATGATGATCGCATTGGCCGCCGTCGCCAGCAGCACGTCGGTTTCGGTGATGGCGCCAACACCGCTGTGCAGGATCTTGATCTTGACCTTCTCGGTAGACATCTTCGTCAGCAGATCGCTGAGCACCTCCACCGAGCCCTGCACATCGCCCTTCAGGATGATGTTGAGTTCCTTCACACCGGCGCTCTTCAGGTCCTCAGCCAGCTTATCGAGCGAAACACGGGAGCTCTTGGCAAGCTGCGCCTCGCGCGCTTTCTGCTCGCGGTATTCGGCGATGCCGCGCGCCTTATCGCGGTCAACCACCACAACGAACTGATCGCCGGCCTGCGGCAGGCCTTCCAATCCGAGCACCTCCACTGGAGTGGATGGCGGCGCTGCCTCCAGCGCGTTGCCGCGATCGTCAAACATGGCGCGGATCTTGCCATACACGTTGCCGACGACAAAGTTGTCGCCATTGTGCAGCGTGCCGTTCTGCACCAGCACCGTGGCCACAGGACCGCGGCCGCGGTCGAGCTTGGCTTCCAGCACCGTGCCTGTCGCCGAGCGCTCCGGATTGGCCTTCAGCTCTTTCAGGTCGGCAACCAGGCAGATCATTTCCATCAGCAGGTTCAGGTTGGTCTTCTGCTTGGCGGAAACATCCACGAAGACCGTATTGCCGCCCCACTCTTCCGGCATCAATCCGCGATCGGCGAGCTGTTTCTTCACGCGATCAGGAAGAGCATTCGGCTTATCAATCTTGTTGACCGCCACGATGATGGGAACATCGGCGGCGTGAGCGTGGTCAATGGCTTCCAGCGTCTGTGGCATCACACCGTCGTCAGCGGCGACGACCAGCACAACGATATCGGTCGCCTTAGCGCCGCGAGCGCGCATGCGCGTGAAGGCCTCGTGACCGGGCGTATCCAGGAAAACGATCTCGCGGCCGTACGCGGGAGAATTGGGATCCTGGATCTGCACCTTGTAGGCGCCGATGTGCTGGGTGATGCCGCCAACCTCGCCGGCAGCAACATTGGCGTGCCGAATGGCATCCAGCAGCGTCGTTTTGCCGTGGTCCACATGACCCATGATCGTGACCACCGGCGGACGCGGCGCAAGCTGCTCGCCTTCGGTGACGCCGGTAGCGGCTTCTGCCGCGCCCTCCTTGGCTGCCTGTTCTTCGAAGGTAATGACGTTCGTGCTGGCGCCGAACTGCTTGGCCATCTCCGTAGCCAGGTTGGCGTCGAGCGTCTGATTGATGGTGGCAAAAACGCCGCGCGCCAGCAGACGCGCAATCACGTCCTTGGCTCGCACGCCGAGCATTTCGGCCAAATCTTTGACACTGATGCCCTCCGTGATGGTGATCTCGCGCGTGATCGGCAGCGGCTCATTCGACAGGGACAATCGCGGCGGCGGCACGAAGCCCTTCATCGGGCCTTCTTTTACCCCGCGGGGAACGTAACGCTGTCCCGGACGCCGTGCAGGCGCACCCGGACGGGCGCCAGGACGCTGAGTTGTTGGCGGACCAGCCGGCGCTCCCGGCCCAACTCCCAGCGGACGTGGTGCTCCCGTAGGCGACTGCCGCGTCGGATGCATCGGACGGCGCTCTCCGGGACGCAACGGCGGACGCGCTCCCGGCGCTGCCGGACGCGGCCGTTGGAAGATCGGCTGGCCCGGTACCGGGCGTCCCGGAGCAGGACGCGGCGTGCCCGCACTGGCGCTGACGCTGGGCGGAGCCGCCGGGCGTGGCGGCGGAGCTTGGTATACAGGGCGCGGGCCGGTCTGCGGCACGATCACACGGCGCTGCGGTGGAACCGGCGCCTTGGGCTGCGGCGGATGCGCCGTGGCAGACGGAGCACTCGGAGCGCTCGGAGCGCTCGCTACGGGAGCCGCCGGTCTTCCCGGCGGTGGCGAAATTCTAGGAGTAATAACTGGCTCTTCCACTTTCTCCGGCGGCGCCACGGGTGCGGTGCGCATCGGGGCAGCAGGTGGAACAGAGGCCGGCGGTACGGTTGCCGGTGGTGTAGGAGTTTCTTCAGCAGGAGCCTTGGGCTCAGATTTCACTTCCGCTGGGGGCTCGGGCCTGTGCTCCACGGGCGGCGGAGCAACAATCGAAGGCGCCTGCCGGGGCTGCGGCACAATAATCCGCGGCGGAGGAGGCGCGGCTGCCGGTTCAGTTTCGGCAACCTGAGAACTCGCAGCAGCTTGCGGTGGCGCTACCGGCTTGCTCGGTGGAACGGCAAGGGCAGGGGGAGTCGGCGGAGCCGGGGGCGCAGGCGCAGGAGCGCGCGGCGGCACAGCGGTGGCCTTCGGAGCCGAAGGCGTTGCTGCCCGCTGAGTGATCGCCCGCAAGACATCGCCTGGCTTGGCAATGTGCGACAAGTCTATCTTGGTCTTGATCTCGTCGGCTTCGACCCGTGTTCCGGGACGCGCAGGACGCGCGGTACTGCTCTGGCCGGCAGCTTCCGCTTCGGCGCGGAAATGGGCGCGTACCTTCTCGGCCTCTTCGGCTTCCAGCGAACTGGAATGGGTTTTCTTCTCGGTAATGCCGACGGAAGGAAGTACATCCAGAATCGCCTTGCTCTTGACTTCCAACTCCCTGGCTAAATCGTTAATTCGAATCTTCTGCTGCATCCGCCCTCTATTTCCTCCAAAATTCCTTTAGCCGTTCATAGCAAACCTCGTTAGACCAGTTTGTAGTTTCTAGTTTCGAGTTTCTAGTTTCGAGTTCCCAGTTAGCTTCATTCTTGAACACAAATATTGTTTGTTCGACAGTTTGCAAGCTTCACGAAAACTCGAAACCGAAAACTTGAAACTGCCTTACTGCTTTTCCGGCGGAACATCCTTTTCGTGCGGATGAGTGCCGTGCGTGTTCACCTCGGTCTCATCGGCAGGAGGGGTTTCTTCCACCGCCCGCTCCACAATGCCCTCACTGGCCTGTTCCGTCTCCAACAGCTCTTGTGCTTCCGTGGGGGCGCGTTCGCCGGCAGTATCCTCGGCGGTGGCATCTCCAGTCGTCCGTTCGGCGGTTCCGGGCTCTCCGACCGGTCCACCTTTGACATCCAACTCTGGCGGGAGCGGAGACACTTCGGTTTCGCCCAACGGCTCGTCCGGCTGCTCCACCGTGTCGCTGGGACTCTGCCCCGGCTCACCCGGCGACGACGCCTCGCCTGATTCCAATCTGGAAAAGTAATTATTTACCGCAATGCTGATTTTTTCCACCGTCTTGGGACCGATGCCCGGTATGGCCTCAAGCTGCTCCGGAGTCATATCGGCCAGTGCCTCCACGGTCGTCACCCCGGCGGCCATCAGTTTCTCGGTGACGCTCTCACCCAGATCGGGCACTTGCTCCAAAGGCGTCGCCGTAGAAGTCACTAGCGCGCTCATCTGCTGCTCGACTTCCTGGCGCTTCTCTTCTTCGCTCTTGATATCTATCTTCCACCCAAGCAGTTTGGCCGCCAGGCGGACGTTCTGGCCTTTCTTGCCGATGGCAAGCGACAACTGAGTGTCATCCACGATCACTTCCAGGTGCTTGTCGGCGGGATCAATCACGGTTACACGGCTCACCTTGGCCGGTTGCAGCGCCTTTTCCGCGAAGCTGACCGGGTCTTCGTGATATTCGATGATGTCAATCTTTTCCCCGCGCAGTTCACGAATGATGGACTGCACCCGCATTCCCTTCATGCCCACGCAAGCGCCCACCGCGTCCACATCTTTGTCTTTGGACACGACCGCAATCTTGGTGCGCTCGCCGGCTTCGCGCGCAATGGCCCGAATCTGCACCGTGCCGTCATAGATTTCCGGCACTTCCGTCTGGAACAGATGCTGCACCAGCTCCGGCGCAGCGCGGGAGACAATCACCTGCGGCCCCTTGGCCGCCTTCTCCACTCTAAGGATCACAACCCGGACGCGCTCGCCCACGGCAAACGACTCCAGCCGCGACTGCTCCTTACGCGGGCAGCGCGCTTCCGCCTTGCCGATATCGAAAATGATGTCCGGCCCTTCTACGCGCTTCACCGTCGCATTTACGATTTCGCCCACGCGCCCGATGTATTCGTTGTAGACGGTGTCGCGCTCAGCTTCACGCACTTTCTGGAAGAGGACTTGCTTGGCGAGCTGTGCCGCGATGCGTCCCAGCACGTCAGTCGGTTTGAAGATGCGCAGCTCGCCACCGACCTCGGCTTGCGGATTAATGCGGCGCGCATCATCCACCGTGATCTGAAGATTTGGGTCCTGTACCTCTTCAGGCGTCGCCACCACTGCCTTGACGGCGTATGCCAGGATCTGCCCGGTATCCTTGTTCAGCTCCGCGCGCAGATTTTCCTGCGTCTTGTAATATTTCCGCGTAGCCACAACAATGGCGTCTTCCACCGCGCTGACCACAATTTGCGGGTCAATGCCCTTCTCGCGGCTGAGGGCGTCAATCACGTTATACAGATCGCTTGCCATACATTCGTCCTAAAGCAGTTATCAGTGGCCAATGGCTAGATTTCCGGCACCAGGTTGGCCTTTTCCACGTTGGCCAGTTCAATTTCGAGTTTCACGGCCGGCGCCTTTTTCCGCGCTTGCACTTCGAGCGTAATCCGTCCGTCGCGCAAACCTTGCAGCCGTCCTTCAAAATGGCGGCTGCCTTCCACGGGCTCCCGAGTGGTCAACTTCACCTTGCTTCCGGCAAAGCGCTGGTAGTCGGCTGCCCGCACCAGCTTCCGGTCCAAGCCGGGCGAAGAAACCTCCAGCGTATAGGGGCCGCCTGGTATTACATCTTCCACGTCGAAGATCGTGCCCACTTCGCGGCTCAGGTTGGCACAGTCTTCGTGCGTCACCCCGCCGGGCTTGTCTATGAAAATCCGCAGCATGCGGGCTTTCCCGCCGCCACGAAGCTCCACATCAACAACTTCCAGCCCGCTGCTGCCCGCCACCCGCTCGACAATTTCGCGAATCCGCTCCAGGTCCGCAGCCATGCTCACGTAAGTTCAAACAAAAAGTGGGCTCGCGCCCACCGGTCTACTTCGCCAACCACCGATACGACACAACGACTCGAAATAGTACTATACGCCACCCATCGGCCAAAAACAACCAGCCTGGCAGCTGCCGGCGAGCCCTAAGTCCGTCAAACAATTAGATGATCCGGAGATAAAATGGATTCCGGAGCTGCGCTCTTCGTCCGGTAGTTAACTGCGAAGCCCTGCGTTTGCCTATCCCGTTCTGCCTCTCTAGAATAGAGTAACCCTCCTTGCGAAAAAGAGAGACCACATGATTCATTTTCCGGTGCCTGAGGCGCTTACCTTCGATGACGTGTTGCTGCTGCCGTCCAAGTCAGAAGTCACACCGGCCACAGTGGCCACGCACACGCGGCTCACGCGCGACATCGTCCTGAATATTCCCATCATCAGCGCCGCCATGGATACCGTAACCGAGTCGCGCATGGCGATCGCGCTGGCCCAGCAGGGCGGCATGGGAATCATTCACCGCAACATGAACATCGAGCAGCAGGCCGGCGAGGTGGACAAGGTGAAGCGCTCGGAAAGCGGCATGATTGTGGACCCCATTACCATGTCGCCGGACGACAAAATCGCCGACGCGCTCGAAGTCATGCGCCGCTACCGCATCTCCGGCGTGCCCATCACAAAAAATAAGAAGCTCGTCGGAATCCTGACCAACCGCGACCTGCGCTTCGAAACACGAACCGACATCCCCATCAGCAAAGTGATGACGAAGGAAAACCTCATCACTGTGCCCGTCGGCACCACGCTGGAAGAAGCCGAGAAAATCCTGCACGAGCACCGCGTCGAAAAGCTGCTGGTAGTGGATGATAAGTACACGCTGAAGGGCCTGATCACCGTCAAGGACATCCAGAAGAAGCTGAAATACCCGAATGCCTGCAAGGACAAGCAAGGCAGGCTGCGCGTCGGCGCTGCTATTGGAGCCACGGGTGATTTCCTGGAACGCGCCCAGGAGCTGGTGAAAGCGAAAGTGGACGTGCTCGCCATTGACAGTGCCCATGGACATCACAACTTCGTGTTGCAGGCGCTAAAGACCATTAAGGCCAAGCTGCCGGAAGTTGGGGTGCTAGCCGGCAACATAGCTACGTTCGACGGCGCGTGTGAGCTGGCCCGCGGCGGCGCTGACGCCGTCAAGGTCGGCATCGGACCCGGCTCAATCTGCACCACACGCATCGTGACCGGAGTGGGCGTGCCGCAGATCAGTGCCATCGCGGAGGCCTATCGCGCCACCAAAGATGCGGGAATTCCGGTGATCGCCGACGGCGGAATCAAGTACTCAGGCGACGTGACCAAGGCTCTGGCTGCCGGCGCCAGCGTGGTCATGATCGGCTCGCTGTTCGCCGGCACCGACGAAAGCCCGGGCGAAACCATCCTTTACCAGGGGCGCTCATTCAAGTCGTACCGCGGCATGGGCTCGCTTTCCGCAATGTCTGCCGGATCCGGCGAGCGCTACTTCCAGAGCACGGGCGATGCCGGCGAGGCTTCCATTGGCATGCGCACCGATGAGGCCGAAGCCAACCGTCTGGCCAAATTTGTCCCCGAGGGCATTGAAGGCCGAGTTCCCTACCGCGGCACGCTGGCCATGATCGTGCATCAACTCGTCGGTGGGTTGCGTTCGGGCATGGGCTACTGCGGCGCGGCCAACATCCCCGACCTGCAGCAGAAATCGCGCTTCGTCCGCATCAGCGGCGCTGGCCTGCGGGAGAGCCATGTGCACGACGTGATCATCACCCGCGAAGCTCCCAACTACAACGTGGAGTGAACCAGTAGTCAGTGGTCAGTCCGCAGTACTTAGAGGTTTGGAACTTAGTTGCTCGGGCGAGAGTGTCAGCGCGCATCTAAGAAATTGCATGCTGCAGTGGTGGAAGGCGGATGACCATACTACTGAGAACTGCGTACTGAGTATTGTGTACTAATGCGAAGCACCACCAAACACGTACTGCGGTCATGGGCTCCGGTGGTGCTCTGGACCGGCCTCATCGCGCTGGAGTCTACGGATACCCTCTCCTCCGCGCACACCGGAAAATTTCTTTATTCCATCGCTGCCACCCTGTTCGGACACGTGGACCCCCATCTTCTGGAACTGATCAACGCAGTGCTCCGCAAAGTAGGGCACTTCATCGGTTACGCGGTCCTCAGCCTGCTTTTCCTGCGTGCACTACACCTCAGCTTCAGTTTCGGGGAAACGTCTATTCGTGCGCTACGGCGCTGGGCCCTGATCGCAATCACGCTCACGGTGGCGGTGGCAGCGCTGGACGAGTTCCATCAGAGCTTCCTACCTTCCCGTACAGGCGTCGTACGCGATGTCGTACTGGATATGTTCGGCGCACTCTGCATGCAGGCCACAGTGCTGCTCATACTTCGATTGCGCCGCAGCCGCGCGCCACAGCACAAAGCCCAGGCTGCGGATTAGAGTACGCAGTACTTAGTGGTGAGCTTGCTGCTGGGCCGTGGCTACCAGCAGCAGGGCGGCAACCAGCGCCAGGATAGACGAAAGATAAAAGGGAACTTGCGGGCCGAAATGCTTCCAGAGCTGGCCGGCAAGGATACTGGCGGCCAGCGTGGCGATGCTGGTGACAAAGTAATAGACGCCGAAGGCGCGGCCGCGCGATTCCGCCGGCGTGCTATCGGCCACTATGGCGCGCAACACCGGATTCGTCAGCGCATAATACACGCCGTAGAGCGCCATCATCCCCCATACCAGACCTTGCGATGGCGTCCCCGCAAACACCGCATACACCACCGCAAAAACTGCGAATCCCACAGCAACAATCACATGGCGTGGGCGACGCCGATATCCCTCAAAGCCATGTCCTACCCAATCACTCAGCTTCCCCGCCGGCCAGGACAGCACGGTATAGGTGAAGTTGAATACCAGTCCCAGCAGCGGCGCATGGCGCGGTAAAATCCCAATATTTTGCGCCCGCAGTACGAGAAACATGTCGCTGGAATTGCCGATCGAAAACAGCGTCACCGCACCGAGCACGTAGTAAAACGTGCGGGAGAAACCCGCCGGAAGTACTGACATTTCCGAAATCAAGCCGCGGCGAGCTTGGGCTGTAATCTTGGCTCTAGTTTTGCGGGTCTCTCTTGCGCCCAGTGCCACGATGAGAATGCTGATCAGGCCGGGAACCGCCGCCGCCCAGAACACAGCGCGAAATCCGTAGTGCGCTAGGATCAACAGGGCAATCAGCGGGCCGGCAATGGCACCCGCCGAATCCATCGCCTGCAGCAGCCCGAAGGCCGAGCCGATGCTGCCCTTCTGCACCGATTCGGCGAGCATGACGTCGCGGGGCGCGCCGCGCACGCCTTTAGAAAAACGGTCGGCAAAGCGGATCAACAGTACCTGCCACCAGGCCGTAGCCACAGCGAGCACCGGCTTTACTGCATTGGCGACCGTGTATCCCGCTACTACCAGCGGCTTGCGGCGCTCCAGGCGATCGCTCAGATACCCGCTGCCCAGCTTGCCGAATGAAGCCACGCTCTCTGCAATGCCCTCAATCAATCCCAACGCCGCCGGACCAGCTCCGATCGAAGTCAAAAACCCCGGCAGTATCCAGTAGGCCATCTCGCTGGCGGTGTCGTTGAAAAATGACGTGGCGCCGAACACTCGCACATTGCCTGTTAGACCGCGAGCTGCCGGGGTGGTGGTTGTGGTCGGATTATCAGGCATGGCTTCCGTACCCATTTTACAAATGCCTTGTTATGGCAGCTAAACGAAGCAGATTCGCGGGCGAGGCGCCCGCGCTAGATGTGATTGACCGCCGCATCCGGGCGGGTGCAAAATCAGGTACTCATGATCACGTCTTCTGCCGCACGCAACTACTGGCCCGGCGATTACCGCAAGTTTGAGCGGTTCCCCATTGAAGGCCCGCTGGACGTTTCTACGGCAGAGGGCGAGACGTTTTTGGCATGGTGTCTGGACATAGGAGAAGGCGGGCTGGGCGCTACTATCTCGGCGCATTTGAAAGTCGGGCAGGAGGTTGTGTTGAATTTCAAACTGCCCACTGCCCGCGCGCGCCTCAACCTGAGCGCGGTCGTCAAGTATTCCAGGGGATTCTGGTACGGCTTGGAGTTCCTGGGACTCAACTCCGCCCAGCGGGAAGCCATCCGTGCGTACGGGCGATCACTTCAAAACGAAGAAGGGCGATTACGGAAATGATGTTGCGCGACCTGAACTGAAGCCCGCAAGAGAAGATGATTGCCAGAACGGCATTCCAAAAGGCACTACAGCAGGAATTTGAGCACGTGATCAGGACAGTCAAGAAGATGGCCGCCAAGATCGTGCGACCGGAACAACTCTGGGATTTGCAAGACTATCTGACCAAGTCGCGCAAGGAGATAGATAGCAAGTACGACTATAGATACTCAGCCCTTCCGATGGTGTTTGCTCAACTCTTGAGGGAAGGCCGCCTGAAGGAGCAGGACTTTCAGGGGCTGGGGAAGATAAACTCAAATACATTCGTAGCTGCACGGAACTGTAAATTTATTTCGCCTGGGGTTCATGCAGTAATAAAAGCAAAGCGCACCCGCCGGGCAGATGCGCTTTTTATTGTTGAAATTTGAGAGACGTAGCAAGCAAGCTTCGGCTCTACGGAAGCCGCTACTCTTTCTTCTCGCCGCCTTCCGCTTCGCCGCCGCCCTGTTCGGCCTGGGCCTGTTCCATGGCCTTGCGGGTTTCTTCGGCGCGCTTCTTGCGGGATTCAGCGCGCTTCTTGCGCTTTTCGGCCTGCAACTTCTCGCTGCCGATCAGTTCGATGAAGGCAATTTCGCCGCCATCACCCTTGCGGAAGCCGCCGTGAATAATGCGCAGGAAACCGCCATTGCGGTCGCCCATGCGCGGGGAGATGGTGTTGAACAGCTTGTCCACGGCTTCGCGGGTCATCAGATAGCCCGCAGCCTGGCGGCGCGCGGCCACGTCACCGCGCTTGCCGAGCGTGATCATCTTCTCGACGTGCGGGCGCATGGCTTTTGCCTTCGTCAGCGTCGTTTCCAGACGCTCTTCCATAATCAGCGAGGTCACCAGGTTGCGCAGCAGCGCGCGCCGGTGCTCGGTGTTTCGTCCCAGTTTCCATCCTGCTACACGATGACGCATTGTATTAGTTCTCAGTTCTCGGTTCTCAGTCGTCGGAACCGGAGTGATCTGTTCCCAGTTCCAGCGACTGAGAACATAAAATTCTTTCCCCGCGTAAATTCTCAGTTCTGTCCTCACCCTCAGCGCTACCGAAACTGAGAACTGAGAACTGATACTGAGAACTGCTTAATCGTGCTCGCCGTCTCCGCCGAAGCTGTAGGCCGGCGTGGCCGTGCTGGGCATCTGGCTTTGCGCCGAGGGCACGGCGTTGCCGTGCTCGTCAATCTTCATGCCCAGGCTCAGGCCCATGCTGCTCAGTATTTCCTTGATTTCGTTCAGCGACTTGCGGCCGAAATTCTTGGTCTTCAGCATCTCCGCTTCGGTCTTCTGTACCAGCTCGCCGATGGTCTGAATATTCGCGTTCTTCAGGCAGTTGTAGCTGCGCACCGAAAGCTCCAGCTCTTCGACCGACCGGTTGAGGTTCTCGTTGCGGATTTCCGGTTTGCGGTCTTCGCCCACCACCGCCGTTTCCATCTCCTCTTCAAAGTTGACGAAGATGTTCATATGGTCCTTCAGCAGCTTGGCGGCCAAGCCGATGGCGTCGGCCGGAACCACGCTGCCGTTGGTCCAGACTTCCAGCGTGAGCTTGTCGTAGTCCGTGATCTGCCCCAGACGCGCCGCTTCCACGGTGTAGTTGCACTTGCGCACCGGCGAATGCACGGAATCAATGGGGATGAAACCGAGGCCGAGGTCCTCGTCAAAGTTCTTATCGGCGGAAACGTAACCGCGGCCGCGCTTGAGCCGCATTTCCATGTCCAGCTTGCCGCCTTCACTAACGGTTGCGATGTAGACGTCCTTGTCCAATACCTCCACGTCTGCATCGGCTTCGATCATGCCGCTGGTGACCACGCCTGGCTGATCGGCGCGCAGATAAATGGCCTTGGGGCCTTCGCCGTTCAGCTTGAACGGAATCTGCTTCAGGTTGAGGATGATGTCGGTAGCGTCCTCGACCACCCCGGGAATGGACTGGAACTCGTGCAGCACTCCCTCGATCTTCACAGCGGTGACGGCAGCGCCTTCGATGGACGACAGCAGCACGCGCCGCAACGCATTGCCGATGGTGGTGCCAAAGCCGCGTTCAAACGGCTGCGCCCAGAAGCGCCCGTATTTGTCGGTGAGCGTCTCGGTATCAACCGCCAGACGCTTGGGTTTCTGGAAACCTTTCCAGAGCATCATTTCACTTCTCCTCCCGGCCCTGTGGCTCACGACAGCAACCCGCCGGCCCAAATGGCGGGTTCACGCTGCATGGCTGCTCGGGCGATCGGAATTGGGCCCAATCATGTTTACTTACTGTACAGTTCCACGATCAACTGTTCGTTGACCGGGATGTTGATATCTTCGCGCTTCGGCAACGCGAGCACGCGCCCCTTGTAGTTATCGCGGTCCACTTCCAGCCAGGTCGGCGCAGGCTGATGACTGGCAAACTCCTTCGCCGCTTCCAGGATGGATAGCTTACGGCTGCCTTCCCGGATTGCTACTTCGTCCCCAGCCTTGACCTCGTATGAAGGAATGTTCACCTTCTGGCCGTTGACTTCCACATGCCCGTGACGCACGAGCTGGCGCGCCTGGCGCCGGGAAATGCCGAAGCCCAGCCGATAAACCACATTGTCGAGGCGGCGCTCGAGTTGCTGCAAGAGCAATTCGCCGGTGACACCCGGCTTGCGCGCGGCCTTTTCAAAGTAGTTGCGGAACTGGTTTTCCAAGGTGAAGTACATGCGCTTGGTCTTTTGCTTTTCGCGCAGTTGCAGACCATAGCCAACGATCTTCGCCCGACGATCTTTCCCATGCTGTCCAGGAGCGAAATTACGCTTTTCGACCGGACATTTATCGGTAAAGCACTTGGCTCCCTTGAGGAACAATTTCATGCCCTCGCGGCGGCACAAGCGACAGACTGCATCTTTGTAACGTGCCAAATTTCTTCTCCTTATAAAATCGGTTTACAGGATTGGCGTCCCTTCGTCCCGATTGTTGGTCGTTTGTGATTTGATGATTTGTAAGCTGCAAATGACTCGCGAGCCTAAGAGGCTCAATGACTCAATCGCCAAATCACTCAATCACTCAATTCTTACACTCGGCGGCGCTTGGGTGGACGGCAGCCGTTGTGCGGAACCGGCGTAACGTCGCGTATGGAGCGGACTTCCAGGCCAGCGGCCGCCAAGGCGCGGATGGCAGATTCACGCCCCGATCCGGGACCGCTGACGCGCACTTCCACCGAGCGCATGCCGTGGTCGCGGGCCATATTGGCCGCGTTCATCGCCGCCTGCTGCGCGGCAAAAGGCGTGCCCTTACGCGATCCGCGGAAGCCCAGCGAACCCGAGCTCTTCCAGGACACCACCTTGCCTTCCTGGTCCGAGATCGTCACCAGCGTGTTGTTGAAGGACGCTTGTATATGCGCGATCCCGAAAGGAATGTTCTTGCGTTCCTTGCGCTTGAACTGTTTCTTCTTGCCTTTTTTCTCCGGCGCGCCTGCGCCGCCTGCTGCTTTAGCCATGTGTCAGTTCTCAGTTCTCAGTTTGTAGTTCTCAGCTTCAGTTCGCACCAGCCCCTGCTATGTCTTCGCCGTGGACTTCTTCTTCTGTGCCACAGTTCCCTTGCGCGGTCCTTTGCGGGTGCGCGCATTGGTGTGCGTGCGCTGTCCGCGGACGGGCAGATTGCGGCGATGCCGGAAGCCCCGATACGAGCCAATTTCGATCAGCCGTTTGATGTGCATGGAGACGTCCTTGCGTAGGTCGCCTTCCACGCCCCCTTCGGTTTCAATGACCTGGCGGATGCGGTTGACTTCTTCCTCGTTCAGGTCCTGCACCTTCTTCTCGCCGTCCACGCCCGCCGCTGCCAGAATTTTCTGTGCGCGCGGCTGGCCGATGCCATAAATATGGGTCAGCGCAATGCGCGCGTGCTTATTTCGCGGCAGATCGACACCTGCAATACGTGCCATGTAAACCCCAGTTCTCAGTTGTCAGTTGCCAGTTTCGCTGCGGCCCCCTGGCCGCTCTTCCCGACCTAGCCCTGACGCTGCTTATGTTTTGAGTTCTCGCAGATCACACGCACCACGCCGTGGCGGCGGATGACCTTGCACTTGTCGCAAATTTTCTTGACCGAAGCTCGTACTTTCATGTCTCAGTTCCCAGTTTCCGGTGGCGGTTTCCAGACGGAAACCAAGCCCTGCCTTTATTTGTACCGGTACACGATGCGGCCGCGGGTGAGGTCGTATGGCGATAGCTCCACCGCGACCCTGTCACCCGGAAGAATTCGGATGAAGTTCTTGCGCATTTTGCCGGAGACGTGCGCCAACACCTGATGCTTGTTCTCCAGTTCCACCTTAAACATTGCGTTGGGCAGTGGTTCGATTACCGTTGCCATGACTTCGATCGCGTCTTCCTTGCTCATGTACTCCTTTGTGTTCGTTCTTTGTTCGTTCTCAATTCTCAGTTTCAGCCTGCCCGCGGCGCCTTACTGCGTCAGGATCAGCGGCCCATCTTCGGTTACGGCCACGCAGTGTTCAAAATGCGCGCTATAGCTGCCGTCTTCGGTGACCGCGGTCCACTTGTCGTCCAGCAGCCGTGCGCCGGCTTTGCCGGCATTCACCATCGGCTCGATGGCCAGCACCATTCCCTGCCGCAACCGTGGCCCATGCCCGCGGACACCGTAATTGGGCACCTGCGGGTCTTCGTGCAGCCGCGTCCCGATGCCGTGTCCGACAAACTCGCGCACTACGCTGAAGCCATTGGCTTCCACCAGCTCCTGCACAGCGGCTCCGACATCGCCCACGGTGTTGCCTACCCGTGCGGCTTCGATGCCGCGATACAGGGACGTCTCTGTGACCTCCAGCAGTTTCCGGACTTCCGGGGCAACATGATTGCCGACCGGAACCGTGATGGCGGCGTCTCCGTAGTAGCCGTTCAGGACGACGCCGCAGTCAATGGAAACCACATCCCCGTCGTGCAGCACCCGTCTGTCCGAAGGAATGCCGTGCACGATTTCCTGGTTCACCGACGTGCAAAGCACGCAGGGATAATCGTAATAGCCCTTAAACGCCGGCTTGGAACCTAGCTCACGGATGGTTTTTTCCGCGAGCCGTTCCAAATCCATGGTGGTCACGCCGGGAGCGACTGCGGCTTTCACCGCGTCCAGCACCTGGCGGACGATGCGCCCGCTTTGGCGCATCTTCTCTATTTCGGCCGGCGACTTACAAACTATGGCCATGCTCAATCGCGTTCAGCGTCTCGGCAGTAACCGTGTCCGGATCGCGATCGCCGTTCAGCACCTGCAAGCGTCCCTTCCCCTTGTAATACTCGGTCAGGGGCAACGTCTGCCGCTCGTAAGCTTTCAGACGTTCCGAAATCACTTCTTCGCTGTCATCTTTCCGGGTCAGCAGCTTGGAGCCATCGGCGTCACAAACGTCCGGGACGCGGGTAGGCTGGAAGTAGATGTTATAGATGCGTCCGCAGGTGGGACAGGAGCGGCGACCGGTGAGCCGTTTCAACAACTGATCATAACTGACCGCAATCTCGATCACAAGCGGCGGCAGCGCTGCACATTGCTGCCCTTTCAATGCGGCGCCGTTCAGAAACCCGTCCAGCCACTCCGCCTGAGCCACGGTGCGGGGAAATCCGTCCAGGATGAATCCGCGCGCGCAATCCTTCTCCATCAGGCGGTTGGCCACCATGTCGCACACCAGCTTGTCCGGAACCAGTTCCCCGCGTTCCATGATCGTCTTTGCCTGCTTGCCCAACTCGGTCCCCTGAGCGACGTTGGCGCGCAGAATGTCTCCCGTCGAGATCTGCGGAATGTTGTACGTTTCCACAATCTTCTTAGCCTGCGTGCCTTTGCCCGCCCCCGGGGCCCCCAACAGAATGATTGGGCCAACTTTTCTTGTCTTAGCGTCTGCCTTCGGTGCTGCCTGTGCCATCTATCGCCCCCGACGAAAATAGTTCAGTTTGAATTTCGAAAGGCCCGCAAAACCCAGTTTCCAGTTTCAAGTTCCAGTTTCGAGCTGTCCGGCTGATTGTCATCCTGAGCGAGGGCCGCTGTTGTGTGCGGCCGCGAGTCGAAGGATCTTGCGGTTGCCTTAACCTAACGCAAGATGCTTCGACTCGCCTGGGCAGAACCAGCCCAGGCTCGCTCAGCATGACAAAAACTGCCCAGAAAGCTTTTCTTTCATCTTTCAAGTTTCGGTTTCGCAGCACAACTTCAACTGGAAACTCTAAACTTGAAACTGCTTTTTTACGCCCAGTTGCGGCGGCCGCGAATGCGTCCGCTGCGGGGCGAAAACCCCTCGTAGTGGCGCATGATCAGTTGCGCCTCAATTTGCGTAACCGTGTCCATGGCCACGCCCACCACGATCAGCAGCGACGTGCCGCCGAAATAAAAGTTCACGCCCAGGCCGTTGGTCACCCACGTTGGCAAGCGCTCGAAGAACGCGCCCACCGCCCCGGGCAGGTGGTTCAGGTGGATACCCGTAATCATCCATTCGGGAATGAAGCTGATGATGATCAGGTACAGAGCACCCACCAGGGTGATGCGGGTCAGGATCTCGTTGATGTGGTCCGCCGTGCGCTGGCCGGGGCGGATGCCCGGGATAAACCCGCCGTACTTGCGCATGTTGTCCGCAACCTCTTTGGGGTTGAAGACAATGGACACATAGAAGTAGGCGAAGAAAATGATTCCCACCGCATACAGGAACGTGTACAGCGGCTCGCCCCAGCGGAGCGCGTCCAGCAAGGGCTTAAAGTACCGGTTGTTCTGGAACAGGAACCCGGCCGTCTGCGGCAGCGTCAGCACCGACGAGGCAAAGATCACCGGCATCACTCCACCGGAGTTCACCCGCAGCGGCAGATGCGTGGACTGTCCGCCCATGATCTTGCGTCCAACCACCCGCTTCGCGTACTGCACTGGAATTCGCCGCTCGCTGCGTTCCACATAGACAATGAAAGCCACAACCAGCACCATCACCACCAGAAGGATGATCATGGCGGGAACGGTGAACGCGCCCCAGGCAGCCGTGCGCGCCTTGTCCACCAGATCTACGATGCCGCGTGGCAAGCCCACCACGATGCCGGCAAAGATCAGCAACGACATGCCGTTGCCAATGCCACGCTCGGTGATCTGCTCGCCCAGCCACATGATGAAGACACTGCCCGTGGTCAGGGTCAGCACGGTCATGAGCACAAAGCCGACGCCGGGATTGGTGACAAACGCGGTACCGCCGGAAACCGTGGACCGCTCCAACGTGATGGCGATGCCCAGCGACTGCACAGCGCTGAGCAGCAGCGTCAGGTAGCGGGTCCACTGGGTGATCTTCTTTCGTCCCAGCTCGCCTTCCTTCTGCAGCTTGGCCAGTGGCTCATAGACCACCGTCAGCAGTTGCAGAATAATGGAGGCAGTGATGTAAGGCATGATGCCCAAGGCAAAGATGGTCAGCCGGCGCAACTGTCCGCCGCTGAACAGGTCCACGAACCCCAGAAACGTGCCCTGATTCTGCTGAAAGAACTGCTGCAGCAGGTCAGCATTGATGCCCGGCGTCGGTATATGCCCGCCCAGGCGGTACACGGCCAGCAGCGCCAGTGTGAAGATAATGCGCTTGCGCAGGTCCGGTACGCGGAAAATATTGGCCAGCTTTTCAAGCATAAAAACCCAGCTCTCAGTTGCCAGTTATCAGCTGTTCAGTCCCACCCAACTGCCCCGGCGGTTACAAATGTGACTTAACTGTGTGGCACAGGCGCCCTCGCCTGTGCATGCGCAGCCACCGGCAGCTGCGCCACACCCTATTTCGCCGCTTCCTTCTTCGGCGCGGGCTTGCCTTGCGGCGCCTTTGGCGTTTCGATGACCTCCGCCTTGCCGCCCGCCTTACTGATTTTCTCCTGGGCCGATTTCGAGAACTTGTGCGCGCGCACGGTAATAGCGCCCTGCAGTTCGCCGTCGCCCAGTACCTTTACTAATTCATTTTTACCCACGAGGCCGGCCTTGTGCAGCACCTCCGGAGTGATCTCCGTCTGCCCCAGAACGGCCAGCTTGTCCAGGTTCACCACCGCGTACTCGGTGCGGAAAATGTTCACGAAACCGCGCTTGGGCATGCGGCGGTGTAGCGGCATCTGGCCGCCTTCAAAGCCACGCAGCATGCGCGAACCGCTGCGCGAGCGCTGGCCCTTATGTCCGCGCGTTGAGGTTTTGCCCATGCCCGAACCCATACCACGGCCCACGCGCTTGCGCTTTTCCGAAGACTTCTTTGGTGCTCGCAATGTCGAAAGATTCATAAATCAGCTCTTAAGCTCTGTTTTTGACCGTGTGGCACAGGCGCCCTCGCCTGTGCTGCCCAGCCGAGGGCGGCTGCGCCACACAACTACTTGCCCGCCTCGACAATCTTCACCAAGTGCGGAACCTTCTTCACCATACCGCGGATGGAAGGCGTGTCTTCGCGCTCAATCACCTGGTTGAGACGAGTGAAGCCCAGACCTTTGATCACCAGCTTGTGTTTGAGCGGCGCCGCGATGGCTGAGCGTACCCATTTGATTTGAATGGTACCTTTGTCTGCCTTGGCCATGGCTACAACTCCTCCACAGTCTTGCCGCGCATCGCTGCCACTTCGTTGCGGTCGCGTAATTTCTTGAGTGCGTCGAATGTCGCCTTGACCACATTATGCGGGTTGGTAGTGCCAATGGACTTGGTCAGCACGTTCTGCACTCCGGCTGAAGTCATGACCGCGCGCACCGCCCCGCCGGCGATCACGCCGGTTCCTTCCGGCGCGGGCTTCAGCAGCACCATGCCGCTGCCGTAACGGCCAAGTACGGTATGCGGGATGGAAGTCTGGGTAAGATGCACTTTCACCAGGTTCTTTTTCGCCGACTCGATGCCCTTGCGGATTGCCTGCGGAACTTCCTTCGCCTTGCCCGAACCGTAGCCAACCACCGCGGACGCGGGATCCCCTACTACCACCAGCGCGGCAAACGACAGGTTCTTGCCGCCTTTGACCACCTTGGTGACGCGGTTGATCGCGACCACCTGGTCCTTCAACTGAAAATTACCGGCGTCGAGCTTTTTGTTTGCAGTTGCCATTTCTCTCTCTCGTCGTTGGTCGTTAATCCTTGGTCGTTGCGATCAGTCGCCGGCCGCTCATGGCCGACAACTATCGGCTGACGCCTAAAATTGCAGTCCCGCCTCGCGCGCCGCATCGGCCAGCGCCTTGACGCGTCCGTGGTACAGGTAACCGCCGCGATCAAACACCACCTTGGTGATGCCCTTGGCCTTGGCCCGCTCCGCTACCACGCGGCCCAGCTCCTTGGCCGAAGCCAGGTTGCCGCCGGTCTTCTTCGAGCCCCTCTCGCGCCCTTCCAGCGTGCTCGCCGACAACAGCGTCCTGCCGGCCGCGTCGTCAATAACCTGCACGTAAAGCTGATTGAGCGAGCGGTACACGTTCAGCCGTGGACGCTCCGCCGTCCCCGCCAACTGTTTGCGGATGCGGCTGTGCACCCTCTGTCGCGTCTGGTTCTTTGAAGCCTTTGCAATCATCTCTTCAGTCCTTTGTCCCGGGTTTCCGTACCGGGGAGGCGCTCTGATCGGGTAACCGGGCAAACTTGTAATCGGCTAATTTCAAACTTTCTGACCACGGAATTCGCGATCACCGGATTTCCCGATTACCCGATTGCCCAATTTCCACTATTTCGCTCCCGTCTTGCCAACCTTCTTCTTCAGTTTCTCACCGACATAACGGACGCCCTTGTTCTTATAGGGATCCGGAGGACGCAGGGCGCGCATTTCGGCTGCAACCTGCCCGACCTTCTGCCGGTCAATACCGCTGATAGTCAACCTCGTCTGCTTGGGATCAATGGCCACTTCGATGCCGCTGGGCAGCGGATACTCGATAGGATGCGAGTACCCTAGGCTGAATACCACTGTCCCTTTGCCCTTCATTTCGGCGCGGTAGCCGATACCCACGATTTCCAGTTCCCGGGTCCAGCCCTTGGTGACACCTTCGACGGCGTTGTTGACCAGGGCGCGCACGAGTCCGTGCAAAGCGGCCTTGGAATCATCGTCGCGCAACGCGACCAGATGACCGTCGCGCTGTTCCATTTTCACGCCCGCGGGAATCGTTGTTACCAGTTTGCCTTTGGGTCCCTGTACGGTCACGAGGTTTCCGTGGATCTCCACTTTGACGCCCTTGGGGACCGCGATCGGTTTCTTACCAATTCTTGACATAAATAAGCTCTCAGCTCTCAGCAATCAGCCATCAGCTAGATTGACGGCCTGCCTGGATTCTCTGCCCGCCTCGCGGCCTTTGCTGTCACCCTGCCGGCAACTGACCACTGGCCACTGGCAACCGGCTTAGGACACTTCGCACAGGATTTCGCCGCCCACGCCTTCCTTGCGCGCCTGGCGTCCCGTCATCACCCCGCGCGGGGTGGTCAGGATATTGATTCCCAACCCGCCGAGTACGCGCGGAATCTCGCTGCGCCGCACGTACACGCGGCACCCCGGGCGCGACACCCGCTGCAGCGTCGAAATCGCCGCCTCGTTGTGGGCGCCATACTTCAGGTACACGCGCAGGACTTTGTGGCCGCCCTCGTCCGTGACCTTGTAGTTGGAGATATATCCTTCTTCTTTCAGAATGCGGGCCATCTCCAACTTGAGCTTGCTGGACGGGATGTCCACCTTCTGGTGCCGGGCGCTGATCGCATTGCGAATGCGCGCCAGAAAATCTGCGACCGGATCGGTCAAACTCATTCGTTCCTTCTCCTTTGCCCGTTCGCTCCGGCAGAGCCGGAGAACCAGCGGCAATGCCACCGTTTCGCGTTTCCGTCCCCGTTTCCCGCCATGAGCGCTCCGCAACGGGAAACGAAAAACCGGCAACGCGAAACAGAATTTTTCTACCACGACGACTTGGAAACGCCCGGAATTTCGCCCCGCAGCGCCAGCCCGCGGAAGCACAAGCGGCAAATACCAAACTTGCGCAAATACCCGCGGGGACGTCCGCAGATGCGGCAGCGGTTGTGCTGCTGCGTGGAAAACTTGGGCTTCTTTATCGCCTTGGCTCTATGTGATGTTCTCGCCATTCTTAGCTCTTAGCCTTTTGCTCTTAGCTTGCAAATCTGTTTTCTGTTGACCACTGACCACCGTTGACCACTGACCACTACGGTCTGAATGGCATGCCCAAATGCTTCAGCAGCGCCCGGGCCTGGTCGTCAGTCTTCGCCGTGGTCACGATGGTGACATTCATGCCCTTGGTCTTTTCCACCTTGGCGTAGTCAATCTCCGGAAAGATCAACTGATCGCGCAAGCCGAGGGTGTAATTGCCGCGGCCGTCGAACGACTTGGTCGAGACTCCGCGGAAGTCACGCACGCGCGGCAGGGCCACATTCATCAGCCGGTCCAAAAATTCGTACATGCGGTCGCCGCGCAGGGTCACCATGACGCCAATCGGCATGCCTTCACGCACTTTGAAGGCGGCGATGGACTTCTTCGCCTTGGTGATGACCGGCTTCTGCCCCGTGATCTGGCCTAGTTCGGTCGCCGCCGGATCCAGCAGTTTGGCGTTCTGCGTGGCCTCGCCCACCCCCATGTTGACTACCACTTTGTGCAACCGGGGCACCGCCATAGGATTCTTGAGTTCGAATTCCTTCATCAGCGCAGGCGCCACTTCTTTGTCGAAACGCTGGCGCAGGCGCGCGTGACCCTTCACATTGGCCTGCGGACGCCCTGTCGGCTTTTCTGCCGCTTCCGCTTTGGCTTCAGCCTTGCCGCCCTTGCCTTTGGACTGAGGCTTGGCCTCCCCGCCCTTCGCTTTTTTCGGTTGTTCCTTTTCGTCCTTCGCCATTTCAGTCTGCTTTACCTTCTCTCACGGTTTCGGGCTAGCTCTTAGCCAGAGCAAGTTGACCGGTTCGTGAGGTCGTCAATTGGCTATCGTCCCTCGGCCATGGGGCACTGACGAGCCAACAGCCGAGACCTAGGAGCCGGAAGCTATTTCTCCAGCGTCGTGCCGCACTTCTTGCAGACCCGCACCTTGCGTTCGCCGCGCATTTCGTGCCCCACGCGGACCGGCCCGCAGCTTCCGCATACCAGCATCACGTTGGACAGCGATATGCGGCTTTCCTGCTCGGCTATACCGCCTTTCACATGCCGCTGCGGGTTGGGCCGCACGTGCTTCTTGGACATCATGATGTGCTCGACCAGCACCTTCCCTTCGTCAGGAAAGACGCGCAGCACGCGCCCTTCTTTACCCTTGTCGCGGCCGCTGATCACCCGCACGTTGTCGTTGCGCCGGATATCAACTCGCTTATGAGCACCTGTTGCTGTTGCCGTAGCCATGTTCAAAACCTTTCCCATTCTTGCGCCCGCTTCGCGGGCTGGGTCCTATTCGCGCTCGCCACCCCGAGCTTACGCCCGAGGCTAAACTCTTTTGCGCGCTACGCGCGCTAAGTAAAACACCTGATCACCCGATTCACAGCACTTCCGGAGCAAGCGAGACGATCTTCAAAAACTTCTTCTCGCGCAGTTCGCGGGCCACGGGACCAAAGACGCGCGTGCCCACCGGTTCGCCGGCTTCGTTGATCAGCACGGCCGCATTCTGGTCGAAACGGATGTAAGTGCCGTCGCGGCGACGATGCTCCTTGCGCGTGCGTACGATTACCGCCTTCACCACCGTGCCCTTCTTCGCAGTCCCGTCCGGCGAGGCTTCCTTCACCGCCGCCGTGACCACATCGCCCAACCCCGCGCTCAGACCGGTATGGCCGCCCAGCGGCAAGATCATTTGCAGCTTCCGCGCCCCCGAGTTGTCGGCCACGTCCAGCATGGTCCTCATCATCACTGCCATAGCTGTATCCCTCTCTACACCTTGCTTATGTCTTCCTGAGCGAAAGGCGCTTGCTTACGCCTTTGCCTCCTCTTCCGGCGCCAGTGCCTCGGCGCCCGGGACCAGTGCGGCGCGGCGGAGGACCTCCAGCAGGCGCCAGCGCTTCAGTTTGGACAACGGCCGGGTCTCCTCGATCTTGACCACATCGCCGACGTGGGCCGTGTTCTGCTCATCGTGCGCGTAGAACTTCTTCGAACGCGACACCACCCGGCGGTACATGGAGTGGGCCTTCTGGCGTGTGACCTGGACCACGATCGTCTTGTTCATCTTCGTGGACACCACGTAGCCGATCTGGATCTTGCGTTTGGAAGCTGTGTTGGCGGTCGCTTCTGCCATTACTGTTTCTCCCCTGCGAGCTGGCGCTGCCGCGCAATGGTCTTGACGCGGGCAATATCCCGGCGCAGGCCTTGGATCTTCTTCAGGCTCTCCGTCTGTCCCATGTTGAGCTGGAACTTCAGGCGGAAGAGCTGGTCGTTGAGCTCGCGCTCCTGGTGCTTGAGCTCATCGTCGGTCAGGTTTCTGATTTTTTCTGCATCCATAAACTAGTTCTCAGTTCTCAGGTTCAGTTTTCAGAGCAGCCGTTCCTGACGGCTGAACACTGATGGCTGACGGCTGATCAATGCGTTCCGTCGCGCTGCACAAAACGCGTCTTCAGCGGCAGCTTGTGCGACGCCAGGCGCATGGCTTCCTGGGCATCGCTGACGGAAACGCCTTCCATCTCGAACAGGATCTTGCCCGGCCGCACCACCGCAACCCAGTGGTCCGGAGCACCCTTGCCTTTGCCCATACGGGTCTCGGCGGGTTTCTTGGTGACCGGCTTGTCGGGGAACAGGCGCAGCCAGATCTTGCCGCCGCGCTTGATGAAACGGGTCATGGCCACGCGGCTGGCCTCGATCTGGCGGTCGGTCACGTAGCCGCACTCCAACGCCTTCAGGCCGAAGTCCCCGAACGACAGCTCGGAACCGCGCCACGCCTTCCCGGCCATGCGGCCACGCTGTTGCTTGCGGTACTTAACTTTCTTGGGCATTAACATAACGAGTTCTCGTGTAGAGACGTTGCTTGCAACGTCTCCGGCAATGCTTGTTTTGTGAGATGTAGCAAGCTACGTCTCTACATCCGCCGCTCTGCTCCGCCACTCCCCCGGCCCGCCTGACGGCTGATGGCTCAGGGATGACGGCTAAAATGCCGCGGCTGCCTGCCCTTCGCGCTTCTTCGTGGGCAAAATCTCGCCGCGATAGATCCAGCATTTCACGCCAATGACGCCATAGGTCGTCTTGGCCTCGGCAAAGCCGTAGTCAATGTCCGCCCGCAGCGTGTGCAGCGGCAGACGGCCCTGCAAGTACCATTCAGAGCGCGCGATTTCGTGCCCGTTCAAGCGGCCGCTGACACGCACCTTGATTCCCTTGCAGCCGAAGCGCAGCGCCGAGTCCACCGACTTGCGCATGGCGCGCCGGAAGCCCACGCGCTTTTCCAGTTGCAGCGCAATGGATTCGCCCACCAGTTGCGCGTCCAGTTCCGGCTTGTGCACTTCCTGGATATCTATGTACACGTCGCGGTTCGTGCGCTTCTGGATTTCCTGCTTCAGCTTGTCAATCTCCGCGCCCTTGCGGCCAATGATGATTCCTGGCCTCGCGGTGCGGATGATGATGCGCAGCTTGTTGCCCGGACGCTCGATTTCGATCGAGCTGACGCCCGCCGACTTCAGCTTGTCTTTGAGCTGGTTCTTCAGCTTCACGTCTTCCAGCAGCAGCTTGTCATAATCGCGCTCCACGAACCAGCGCGACTTCCAGGGCTTGGTGTAGCCCAGGCGGAATCCGTATGGATGGACCTTCTGTCCCATCGTCCCTCTCTTTTAGCTGTCAGCCATCAGCCGTCAGCTATCAGCAAAACCCTTCTGTTTCACAGCCACTTCAACCCTCAGCGGGTCATCCTGAGCGAGCCCGCCTGTTGTTGGCGCTCTAGTCGAAGGACCTAAGCTGCGCGGCGATTCACGCAGGGTGCCCCACATCTGCGCAGCAGATGTGGAATCCCGCGCCTATTTCTTCTTCGCCGCAGTCTTCTTCGCGGCAGTCTCTCTGGCAGGCGCCTTTTTCGCCTTGCCCTTAGCAGGCGGGGCGGCAGCTTTGCCCTCGGGGCGCGCTTTCTCCGCCAGCGCGATCTCAATATGGGACATGCGCCGCTGGTAGCGGTACGCGCGGCCCTGGGGCGCTGGACGGATACGCTTCATGCGCGGCCCGTCGTTGGCCACGGCGCGTTTGACGTACAGGTTGTCCACGTCAACCTCGACGCCCTTTTCCGTGCTCAGATAATTGGCGTTCTCCACGGCCGAGCGCAGCAGCTTGTGCACCTTCTCCGCCACCCGCTTCTTGGTGAACGCCAGCGTGTTCAGCGCTTCTTCCACGCGCTGCCCCTTAATGAGATCCAGCACCAGCCGCGCCTTCTGCGGCGAAACCCGCACGAATCGCGATTCGGCTCGAAACTCAGGTATCTGTGTCTCTGGCATCCTCGCCACTCCTTACCCGCGACCCGGCGCCGGCTTGGCTGCGGTTTCCGTGGCCGCCTTCACCGAGTGCCCCTTGAACGAGCGGGTGAAGCTGAACTCGCCCAGCTTGTGCCCCACCATGTTCTCCGTGATGTAGACCGGGATGAACTTCTTGCCATTGTGGACGGCGACCGTATGACCCACCATCTCCGGAACAATCGTGGAGCGGCGCGACCAGGTGCGAATCACCTTCTTTTCATTGCGCTGGTTCATCCCCTCGACCTTCACCAGCAGGTGGCTGTCGACGAATGGACCTTTTTTTGTTGACCGTGCCATAAAGTCTGTTCTCAGTTCTCGGTTCTCAGTACTCAGTTCCGCGTGTCACCCTGATGCCCGCCTCTTTTGCGGGCAGGCCCAACGATCTGGGCGCCACGGCGCCTTCAAACGTCGTCATCCTGAGCGAGCCCTACGGGGGCCCCACATCTGCGCAGCAGATGTGGGATCTGAACGCTGTCCGAACTCGCTACTTACCTCTCCGGTTCACGATGAACTGGTCAGTCCGCTTGTTATTCCGCGTCTTGTAGCCCCGCGTGGGTTGTCCCCAGGGCGTGACCGGATGACGTCCGCCGCTGGTCTTGCCTTCGCCGCCGCCATGAGGATGATCCACCGGGTTCATCGCTACACCGCGGTTGTGCGGCCGCTTGCCCAGCCAGCGTGTCCGTCCGGCTTTGCCGATGTCCACATTCTCGTGGTCCGTGTTGCCCACCTGGCCGATGGTCGCCATGCAGTCCATCAGCACCTTGCGGGTTTCACCCGAGGGCAGCTTGAGGAGCGCGTAGTCGCCTTCCTTGGCAACCAGTTGCGCCTGCGCCCCCGCCGAACGCGCCATCTGCGCACCCTTTCCCGGACGCAGCTCAACGTTATGCACCGTCGTTCCGGGCGGGATATTGCGCAACGGCAGCGCATTCCCCACCAGGATGTCGGCTTCCGGCCCGCTGACCACTTTCTGCCCGACCTTCAGCCCATTGGGCTGCAGGATGTAGCGCTTCTCGCCGTCGGCATAGCTGAGCAGCGCGATGCGGGCGGAGCGGTTGGGGTCGTACTCAATGGACACCACCGTCGCGGGCACGCCCGTCTTCTCCCGCTTGAAATCAATCAGGCGCAGCTTGCGCTTATGCCCGCCGCCGCGCCACCAGCTCGTGATGTCGCCCGAATTGCGGCGACCGCCGGTGCGCTGCTTGCTCTCCACCAGCGGCTTATGGGGCCGGTCGGTGGTAATTTCGTCGGTGACCAGAGTGGTCTTGAATCGCAGCGTCGGGGTAACCGGTCTGTAAGTCTTGATTGCCATAATCAGCTCTTAGCTTTTAGCCGTTAGCCTTTGCCTGATGGCTTGTGCTTCGGCTCTGTTCGCGGGTGGCGCGTCACCCATACTGCCCGCCGCGCTACTAGCCATAGCTAACAGCTACCAGCTAACGGCTAAAGTCTCGTTTACAGGTTCTGTGCGTACTCAGGCATTTTTTCGCCCGCCTTCAGGCGCACGTATGCCTTCTTCCAGTCGGGACGGTAGCCGCTAAACTTCCCACGGCGGCGTTCCTTCCCCACGAAAATGGCCGTGCGCACGGAGTCCACCTTCACTTTGAAAATGGACTGCACCGCTTCCTTGATCTCGTTCTTGGTCGCCTTGGCGGCCACCTGGAAAACCAGCGTCTGCTCGGTTTCCTTTACGCCCAGGCCCTTTTCGGTGATGACCGGCTTGCGAATGATCTGGTAAGCCGATTTCATTACGCCACCTCCGCGGTTTTTCCGGGGCCCCCGGCGCGCCTGCCTTTGGGCGCGCTGGGGTGGTTGCGCTTCGGCGCCGACGCCCTCAGCGAATCCTGCAGCTTCTCCAGGGCCGGGCGCGAGAACACCGCGCTCTGGTACCGCAGCAGATGGTACGGATGCACTTCGTTGCCGCGCACCAGCTCGATGCCTTCCAAGTTGCGGGAGCTCAGCTCCAGATTGCGGTTCTCGACCTTGGCGGCTTCCACCATCAACGCGCTGCCGTTGACTTTCAATACGTCCAGCGCCTTACGCAGGGCCTTGGTCTTGGGCTCGGCCAGTTCAAAGTTCTCGACCACCATCAGCTTGCCGTCGCTAAGCTTCGCTGCCAGCGCCGAGCGCAGCGCGCCCAGCAGCTTTTTCCGCGGAAACGCGTAGTCGTACGAGCGCGGCTGCGGCCCGTGTACCGTCCCGCCGTGCCGCCACAGTGGCGAGCGAATGGAGCCCACGCGGGCGCGTCCCGTTCCTTTTTGCCGCCACAGCTTCTTGCCCGCGCCGGACACCAGCTTGCGGTTCTTGGTGGCATGCGTACCCGCGCGCTGACCCGCCTGGTAGTGCTTGACTGCTTCCCACAGCAGGTCTTCATTGACCGCGCCGAAGACTTCCTCGGCCAGCTCCAGCGTGCCGACCTTTTCGCCGCTCAGATTGAGCACATCAATCGTTGCCATATCAGCTCTTAGCTTTTAGCCGTTAGCTCTTAGCCCTTGTGGCCTCGGCCGCGGCTTCGTTCTTTGCACTCGTTCAACCATGCTGCCCGCGCAGCCACCAGCTGATAGCTAATGGCTGTTAGCTAACAGCTATTTTTTCTTCTGCGCCCGCTTGGAGGCTTTCAGCGGGTCCACCGTACCCAAACCGGAGAAGCCACGCCGCTCTCTCGGCGGCTTCTTCGCCTTGCTAATCACCACGTATCCGCCTTCCGGACCGGGTATCGCTCCTTCCACCACCAGCAGGTTCTCGTCTTTATCAACGCCCAGAATGCGCAGGTTGCGAACGGTCACGCGCGCAGTGCCCATATGTCCTGACATACGCATACCTTTAAACACGCGCGAGGGAAACGCCGAAGACCCGATCGAGCCCGGAATCTGGAACATCGAACCGTGCGAAGCTGCGCCGCCACGGAAGTGGTGCCGTTTGACCACCCCCGCAAAGCCGCGTCCCTTGCTCGTGCCGGTGACGTCCACAAACTTTTCGCCTTCGAAGATGTCCACCAGCACGCGGTCTCCGACTTTGGTGCCGTCGCCGTCGGCTGACGGTTGTCCCGCCGCCGGAAGCTCGATGGCCACCTCGTGCACAAACTTCATTGGAGGCAGATTGTTCTTCCCGAAGTGCCCCTTCATGGGCTTGTTCAACCGGGATTCCTTGACGAACTCCACCAGCCCGATCTGCGCCGCATCGTAGCCGTCCGTAGTCACGTTCTTGCGCTGCGTGACCACGCACGGACCCGCCTGCAGCACGGTACACGGACGCACGTCGCCCTTGCTGTCGAACAACTGCGTCATACCCACTTTCTTGCCCAGAATTCCTGTGACTGCCATTGCCTTTTCCCTTCTGCGGGATCCTCGGTCCGCCCTCTTTGGCGGACTGGGGATGAACTCTGCTCCCTGTCCGGCGATTGCATCTTTCCGGGGGTCGTTGACCACGGAAGCTTTGTTATCAGGCGTCAGGGATCAGGTCCTCAGGTGTCAGGGAAAATCACCGGAAACCTGGAACCTGTGACCTGAAACCTATTTGTGTTCCTTGCCGAAGGCCTTGATCTCCACGTCCACGCCGGCGGGGAGGTCGAGCTTCATCAGCGCGTCCACCGTCTGCTGCGTCGGCTCCAGTATGTCGAGCAGGCGCTTGTGGGTGCGGATCTCAAACTGTTCGCGCGACTTCTTGTCCACGTGCGGAGAGCGCAGCACCGTGTACTTATTCTTGACAGTGGGCAGAGGGATCGGACCCGCAATCTGCGCTCCCGTGCGCCGCGCCGTTTCCACGATCTCGCCGGTGGACTGGTCGAGCACGCGGTAGTCGTAAGCCTTCAGCCGAATTCGAATTCTTTCTTTTCCGATCACGTCGTTTCCTCAAAGAACTTGCGGCTGCTTGCATGCCGCCAAATCAGGTCTCAAGTTTCAGGCGTCAGGTTGCAGGCTCCGACTGCGTGCCGTGTGACTACCTGCTACCTGTCACCTGTCACCTGTTCTTCCTGCTACGCCAAAATCTCCGAAATTGTGCCTGCGCCCACGGTGCGGCCGCCTTCGCGGATCGC
>JBHGAZ010000013.1:0-79665 GCA_041946765.1 Terriglobales bacterium | reverse complement strand
CTCTTTTGGCGAAAGGTGATTCGTATCCCACATCTCGCTGCGCGAGATGTGGGGCACCCTCAGTAGCGGGGTGCGGCGCCGGTTATCCGCTAGATAGAAGGGCCGCAGCGGGAGTCTCCGGAGTTCGGACGGCTATGTGACCACCATCTCCGGGCCCAATTCCAGAGTAGCAGATCGGGTGAAAGAACCCCGCTGGCGGAGTGAAAGGGAAAGGCCGATGTAGTTGAAGGGAAAGAATTTGCCACAGCAAAAATAAAGTTCTTGACAATTACTAAGAGCTATAGATAAGGACATATCTAAAGCACTTAAGCAAGGCATGCAGGGAGGGCGAGGGATTAATCTGTCCGGAAAAGCGGAAGTGTATGTGGTATCAGGAGTTGCTGTGATTGGCTCGAAATCTTCCCACCCTTCGCCAAAACCGGGCGAAAGGGTGGGCCAGCCACCACCCACCTCTTTTAGGTCAGTGTTGGGTGCTTGAAAATCCGCCGCTCAGTACGCTTTGTTTATGACGATGTCCACCTTGCTGGAGCCCACGGGGACGGGGTTGCCGGGATAGCTGCCGCCGAAGGTGCCCGCGCGCGGCGGGCCCACCATGCCGGCCGGATCAATGCGCGCGCTGACATACATGTCGCCGCGGAAAGGCGAGCCCACCAGAACGATATCGGCGGGTGTGATCTTGTACTCCAACGGGAAATTCACAGCTACTTCCCTTTTGACCACTAAGGCGGGCCGGGAGGGATCGGAGGAGGTCGAGGCGAAAATCAGCAAGAGGGGGTTCTGGCCGACCTTATCTTTCAGGGACGGATCCAGGGTGATGGTCCCGGAGATGGCGGTTTCGCCGGTTCGAACTGGTTTTGTACCCGAGCTTCCCTCTTCCTGCTTTTTGCTGCAGGCATAGACTCCAGCCAGAAGTATTGCGATGGCCAACAACGTTCTGTAGCTGCGAAGTGCTTTCATTAAAAACCTCTCAGCTTACCCACCTTCCGAGGTGGCTGCCAGCGTTACGTCCGCTGCGCGGGCCGCACCCTTGGCGACGAGAGATCATCCGGTCATCCGATCGCGAGATCATCTCAACCTTTGACTGCGCCGGTCATGCCCGCCACGTAATGTTCGACGAAGAAGGAATAGATCAGCGCCACCGGGACGGAGCCCAGCAAGGCGCCCGACATCAGTTCTCCCCAATAGAAAACGTCGCCTTTGATCAGTTCGCTGACGACTCCCACGGGCACAGTCTTGTTGGCGGCGTCATAAATAAAGATCAGGGCATAAAGAAATTCATTGGCCGACAAGGTAAAGGCGAACATGCCTGCCGACAGCACTCCGGGCAACGCCAGGGGAAGCACAACTTTAAACATCGCCTGGATCCGGGTAGCGCCGTCAATCATGGCGGCTTCTTCCAGTTCCTTGGGAATACTGCGGAAGTAGCCGGTCAGAAGCCAGGTGCAGAAGGGTACCAGGAAAGTCGGATAGGCAACAACCAGGGCCCACGGCGAGTTCAGCAGGTTAACGTGCAGAAAGGGCAGATCGCCGATGACGTCTGATAGCGGAATAAAAAGCAGCGTCGGCGGCACCAGGTAGGTGATGAAGATAAGCACCCCGAATGTATTCGCGCCTCGAAAATTAAGTCGCGCCAAAGCGTAGGCCGCCGTGATCCCGGCGAAGAGGGAGACCGCCGTAGAGAGGATGGCGACGAAAAGACTATTAGCCAGCCAGCGCAGGAAGAGGGTGTCCCTGAGCAGCACCCGCCAGTGGTAAAAGCAGTTGTCCATGATCGCTTCGCCGTCGAAGCGGAGTGTGCGGACCTGCTCAGCCACCGTGGTGGAACAGGCGACCGGGACATACGGATTGACCTGAACGTTGTAGGTTTCCTGCGTTGATTTAACAGAGGTCACAAACATCCAGTAAAAGGGGAAAAGCGCAAAAAGGACAAAAAGGAACAGGGGGATGTGGTAGAAGGCCATCCGTCTTGCGAAGGTCTCACCGACCGCGAAGCTCGCCATTTAGTCCTGCTCCCGCCGGATATAGATAAGCTGGAAAATAATGACCAGCGCCAATACCGGAAACATGAAAAGTGAAACTGCGGCTCCCAGACCCAAATGCGATCCGATCATCGCTACCTGATAGGCGTAAGTGGCAAACAGGTGCGTGCTGTTCGCCGGCCCGCCACGGGTGAGTACGTAGACGATCTGGAAATCGGAAAAGGTTACGACAATGGAAAAGACGAGGACCACGATCATGACCGGCATAATCCCGGGCAGGGTCACAGATCTGAAACGCTGCCAGGCGCTGGCGCCGTCAATCAGCGCCGCCTCGTAGAGTTCAGGGTTGATCGTCTGCAAGCCGGCGAGAAAACAGATGGCGTAAAAGGGAGTGCCGCGCCAGATATTTACAAACGTGACCGAGGCCAGGGCCAGGTTCGGGTCTCCCAGCCAGAGTGGGCCACGGAAATATCCCCACCCCATCCAGGCGTAGAACTGCCTCAGCGTCCAATTGATTACGCTGAAATCGGGATCAAAGATCCAGAGGAAGGCAATTGAACTGAGCACCGTAGGCACGATCCAGGGGAGCAGAACGGCGGCGCGCACGATGCGCGCAAAACGGATCATGCGGTTTAGCAAGAGCGCCAACCAGATGCCCAGCACCCATTTCACTATGGTTGCGATCCCGGTGTAGAGGAAACTGTTTCGGACGGTGTTCCAGAAAATACCGTCCTTGGTCACCAGGTTTCTGTAGTTTTCCAAGCCGATGAAATGCACACGCGACCAGGGCATTCCGATCTGCTTGTCGGTGAGGCTCATCCACACGCCCCAGGCAAAGGGATAGGCCACGAAGAAGAAAATGATGAACGCCGCGGGAAGCAGCAGCACGTAGGCAAGCACGTTCGGCCGCTCCAGCAAAGGCAGAGCGGCCTTTTCCCTTCTCCGGGTGGGAATGACGGTGAGCTGCCCGGGACGGGGTTGCGTGCTCGTTCCGATCTGTTCCGTGTTTTGTAGCTTGCGCACCTGCGCCCTCGGCCTGCTAAAGCAGCTTGGATGCGGAATCGAACCGGCGCGGCCAAAAAGCCGCGCCGGCCCTAGAACCAGCCTGAGGATCGATCAAGCTGGGCGCGCAACGTGCCGCGCCCCTCAAGAGCTCACAAGTTCAAGCGCCGTACATGGTCTTGAGTTCGCGTTCGGCCCAAGTCATAGAATCCTGCGGAGTCATTTTGCCGGTGGCCACATTGGCGAGCATGTCAATGATCACGTAGTTCTGCACTACCCGGGCAGCACTGGCGTCCGCGGGCCCTTTCCAGCCGACGTTCTTTGCCTCCAGGAGATGGTCCCGGTAAGGTTTCAGAGCGGGATACATGTCCCACATGGCGTCCTTCAAGTAATGCTTGAGGGGTGAGGCTTGATAGGCCTGGGCACGACGCAAATACTGCGCGTATTGCTTCTCGTCCATGAGCCAGCGGAGAAACTCTTTAGCAACATCAACGTTCTTTGAATACTTCGGGATCGCGAGCTGCTGGCTGTAATGATAGTGGTAAATGCCGGCTGGGCCCGCAGGATTGGCGACATGCATGATGTCGTTCACAAGCGGCTGCCCTTTCTGGTCGAGCAGGACCTGATTGCTAGCCGTCAGATATATGCTGGGCGCATTATTGGTGGCGCTGATGGAGCCTGCCAGGAAGGCGCGGTTGTTGGCAGAGTCGTCCCAGCCGGCGCCTGCGGGGTCCATGGCATCGTCCCATAGTGCCTTGAAGGACTTCAGGGCCTCGAGGGTCTGCTTGCTATTGATGGTGACTTTGCCCTTCTCGTCGCGTTCGGCACCGCCGTAGCTCCATAAATAAGGATAGGCAAAGTCAACGGCATCGCCGAAGGTGTGGCCCACCGTCTGGCCGATAGGATGTCCCGCGGCCTTCCACTTTTTGCCTTGCGTGCGGAGCTCGTCCCAGGTTTTGGGCCAGACAGTCGTGCCGGCAGCATTGATGTAGGATTTGCGCACTACATAGATGTTCGGGACGACGGTGTGGGGGATGGCGGTGAACCTGCCACTGAGCACAGCGTCCGCCTTGCAGTAATCAATGTAGCCGCCATATTTTGATTCCAGCGCGGTGGCGATATCGGTGACGTCCACCAGCGAGGCCGCGTACTGGTTCTGCCAGTTGTGGAAGAACTGGATGATGTCGGGCCCTTGCTTGCTCTCGATGCTGGCCGCGGCCCGGGCCGGGATGTCGTTGGCGTTGATCTGTTCGATCCTGACTTTGACCTTGTTCTGCTTGCCCCACTCTTCCCCTTGGCGCACGATCTCGACATCGGCGGGCGGGGAGAAGTTTTTCCAGAGCAGAAAATGAAGCGAGCGCTCCTGCGCGAAGGCTGGCGCTTTCCCGAACAAGCCAAGCGCCCCGGCTCCGGCTGCGGCCATTCCAGTGACTTTTACAAACTCGCGTCGCGTGATTCCTTTCTTGCTCGACGCTTTCTTAGCCATCAGACTCCTCCTTACAAAGCCCAGGAAGACCACGGACGCTTCTCCGTGCAGATGCGTGCGCAATGCAGACTTTTCATCCCCAGCAGCACGGGTGATCTTTGGAAGCGCACCTGGTCAACTTGGGCGCTTTTCGGAATTGCGCAGGAACCCGCCTGCTTTAGGCAGTTCAGATGCAGAAATTCACAATATGGTCAATTGCGGGGTGAAAAAAGGTTGGCCGACTGAGGGTTAGGTCGCCGCACGACAAGAATAGCTCGCCTGCCGACGGGAAATCCCCACCCTTCGCTGCGCTCAGGATGGGGCACCCGACGTCCGACGGTGAGAGAATCTGATGTAAGCTATAGGTTTTCGAGGTCTTCCATGAGTCTGGGCAGCAAGACAACCGCACTGCTGGCGGCCGTTGTGTCAACGGCGCTGGTGGCGGCGTGCCTGCTTTTGCTGCACTACCATGAGGATTCGCTCAAACAAGCCATCTTCGAGGGGGTAGACGGCGAGGCCAGGATAGCGGCCTACGGAATCGGCTCGTTCGTTGAGGGAGGCCAGACCGCCGCCAATGTGATCTCCGCGACAGTTCCGGCCGGGACGGTGCTCAGTGGCCGGATGGATGAAGTCGAAACTCATCTGAAGCAAATGTCTGAGCGGTTCCCTGTCTTCGGGCTGGGCTTGTTCATTCTGGACAAGAATGGAAAGTTTTTGGCCGATTACCCGGTGCATCCGGAATTGCGCGGACAGTCCTTTGCCTTCCGCGAATATTTTCAACGGACCATGCTGGAAAAGCGTGGCGTAGTGAGCAAGCCCTACAAATCTACGCGTACAGGCCTGCCCGTGCTGACGTTTACGGCGCCGGTGCGAGACGCGAAGGGGCAGATCGTTGCCGTGCTGGGCTGCTCGGTAGATTTGCAGGAAGCGTTGGGCAGTTATCGCCGGCAGACTTTCGGCAAGACCGGCTACCTGTATGTCTTCGACCGGTCCCGCCGGCTGATTCTGCACCCGGATGACGCCCGCCAGATGACCTATGTAGAAAGCGGCAAGAACCGCGTGCTTGAAGCCGCCATTGAAGGTTATCAAGGCGCGGATGAGACGGTAAATTCGGTCGGCGTGCCCATGCTGCTGGCAGTCAGGGATGTGCCCAACACTGGCTGGATCGTCGGCGTGCAGGTGACGCAGCGGGAGGCCTACGCGCCCATCAAGGAAGCTCGCGCGCGGGCGCTGTCTGTTTCCGGGCTGGCTATTCTGCTGGTGATCGTGATCGGGACGGTGGCCATACGCCGCGTGTCGCGTCCGCTGCAACAGTTGGAACGCGCGGCATCGCAGATCAGCGCTGAACTGGAGAAGAAGGAAATTCATCCGGCTTCCGGGGCAGCTCATTCCGTCCTCGATAATTTGCGCGGCATCCGTTCGCGAGACGAGATCGGATTGCTGGCGGCTGCTTTCCTGCAACTCGCAACCAAGCTCGACGCCACCCTGGGATCGTTGCAGCGCTCCGCCGCTGACTGGGAGCGCACCTTCGATTCAGTGCGCGAGGCCGTGGTGATACTGGATGCCCAGGGCCGTATCGTTCGGGCCAACCAGACTGCCGAGGCCTGGTTCGGAAGCTCCACGCAGGGGCAGTACGGGTACGAGGTGATCCTGGGCATCGCCGGGTCACGACCCAGCTCGTGGCCCGATGTGGCAGCACTGGTGGAGCAACAGCCGGTCAAGTGGTCGCAATCTCTGGAAAAACCGCGCGGCATTTTTGATTTTTCGCTGATGCCGGTCAGTGCCCCCGAGGGAAGGACGGGCGCAGTCCTGGTCATCAACGATATTACCCAGCGAGTGCAATCGGAAGAACAGAGCCGGGAAATCGCCAAGGCATTCCACATCGCCGAGCGCACCCTGAGCAGCCTGGAAAAAGGATTCAACCAGGGAACGTCAGTGGAACTGGCGAAGACCATCCATGAGGAAACGGGCGTGGGCGCCGTTGCCATCACCGACAAGGAAAAGGTGCTGGCTTTTGTCGGCTACGGCTCGGACCATCACCTTCCGGGCATTCCTATCCCCACCGAAGGCTTGACCCGGCGCGCGGTGGACGAGAAGCAGGTAATCTTCATTGACGGCGCCCGGGAGCATTTCGTCTGTCCTCATGCGCAGGACTGTCCTCTCGGGTCGGTACTGATTATTCCGCTGCAAGTAGATAATGACGTGATTGGCACCATCCGGCTGTACGAACCCAAGAACAAGTCGTTCCTGAATATCAACAAGACGCTGGGTGAGGGGATCACCAGCCTGCTCTCGAACCAGTTGCTGGTTTCACGTTATCAGCAGCAAAAGAACCTGTTGATGATGTCGGAACTGAAGCTGATACACGCGCAGATCAATCCCCACTTCCTGTTCAACACGCTGAACACGATCATTGCGATAATCCGCAAGGATGCGGGCCGGGCGCGCGAGTTGCTGATCCACCTTTCCAATTTCTTCCGCAAGAACCTGAAGCGCAGTGAGGACGTCTCTACACTTCAGCAGGAACTCGATCACGTAAGCTCGTATCTGAAAATAGAAAAGGCGCGGTTCGAAGACCGCCTGGTGGTGGAGATGGATATTGATCCTGAGCTTCTGGAGCTGAGGTTGCCCACCTTCACCTTGCAGCCGCTGATCGAAAATGCGGTGAAGCATGGCATATCCAACATGCTCGACCAGGGTGTGGCGAGGATCCGTGCCTATCGCCAGAATGGACTGGCAATTATCGAGATTGAGGACAATGCTGGGACATTCAGCGAAGCCAACCGCGCGAACGACGGGTTGGGCATCACCCTGGTGGACAGGCGCATTAAAAACCTGATGGGAAGCGCGTACGGAACAAGCGTCACTTGTGTGCCCAATGAATTGACGCGGGTGACGATCCGCATGCCGGCGGAGGGATGCCGCACATGATTCGGGGCCTGATCATAGACGACGAACTGCATGCGCGCGAGGAACTGGCTGCGCTGCTGGCGGAGACTGGAGAGTTCGAGGTCGTGCGCAGTTGCAGTAATGCTGTGGAGGCGTTGCGGGAAATCCGGGCAGAAGCGCCTGATGTTCTTTTTCTGGATATCCACATGCCCGCAGTCAGCGGGTTTGAACTGCTAAGCATGATTGATCCCGAGATCATGCCTCACGTCGTCTTTGTCACTGCCTATGACGCCTACGCAGTCAAAGCTTTTGAGGAGAATGCGCTGGATTACCTGGTCAAGCCAGTGGAGAAGCATCGTCTGGCAAAGACTGTGCGCAAGCTGAAAGAGAGCGATGGCAAGGGAAACCACCCCGTATACGCGACGCCGGAAATCCGCAATATCCCATGCGTGATGACCAACCGCATCAAGCTGATCGGGATTTCCGAGGTGGAATATGTGCGGTCGGATATGGCGGGAGTTTACGTTGTCTGTCCGAAGGGACAGTTTTTTACCGAGCTTACGCTGAAGGTGCTGGAAAACAAGACCAACCTGCTGCGGGCCCACAAACAGTACCTGGTAAATCTGGATCAGGTGGACGAGATCCTGGTGCACGATAATCTGCTGGCGGAAATCAAAATGAAATCTGGCGCGACCGTGCCGGTGAGCCGCAGGTTCTTCAAGAAGTTGAAGGAAAGACTGGGAATCTGACCAATTTCGATTTTCGAATTTTGAATATTTGATTCCTCCGTGTCCCGTGTGTCTGAAAAGGCTTTGGGCCGCTGATTAACACAGATGAACGCAGATCCCATCAATTTGGGTTCTTGGCGTGCGCCGAAGGCACATGTCATCTCGGTGAAAGGGTCCTTGACCCAGCCCGCTTCGCGGCTGCGTTCCTCCGTGTCCTCTGCCATGGAAATAGCGATGTCTGGCACGTCGGTTCAATGACTTGCGAGCGCGATTTCCGTGCTCGGTGGTGCGCCGCAGGCGCATGTGATCTGTGGTGAAAGGTTTTAGCGCCTGTGTCCTCCATGTGAAAAGGTTTAAGCGGCTGGCTTCCCTGCCACTTAGTCTGCCTGGTGACCGGTTCCAAGGCTATTTGGCCGCTCACTGACTCCTCCATTCCCCCCAGCCATGTCCCGTGCTGAAGTAGAGTTGCGGAATACTCTTGCAGTGCCGCAGCGGACCTGATGCATGGAACGGCAAAGTGTTGGACCGATAAGGAACAGCCGAAGGCCAAGTCATACTGCGAAATCATTGCTGAAAGTTGTGCAGAATGGAATACCCGCCCTAAAATGCAACATCTGGGGACTTAACTTAATGAAGGAGGCTTCGGCATGAGGCGAGTAAGTTTGCTTGTACTCGTGATATTGGGGCTCTTGCTTACATCTGGTTTCGCCCAGACCATTACTGTGGGCTACACGATGTCTAACACGGGCAAACTGACCGTAGATTCTGTGGAACAGGCCCGCGGATTTGAACTATGGCGCGACCAGGTAAATGCCGCCGGCGGCATAAAGGCCGGGGGCAAGGCCTATAAGGTACAACTGGTGCACTATGACGACGAATCGAAGTCACAGCGGGTACAGCAGTTGTATTCGCGCCTGATCCTGCAGGACAAGGCTGACTTTCTGTTCAGCCCCTATTCGTCCGGACTTACCGCTACGGCCGCAGTCGTTACCGAACAATATGGAAAGATAATGTTGACCACGGGCGCGGCGGAAGAAAAGACCTACAAACTGGGCAACAGACATCTGTTCCAGATGTTTGCGCCAGCCAACCAATATTTGAAGGTTGCCATTGACGCCTTGAAAGCCAAGGACCCGAAAGCTGCGGTCGCGTTCGTGTGGGAAGACGATCCGTTCTCGTCGGCCGTGGCGGCCCCGGCGAAGGAGTATGCGCAACAGCAGGGATTGAAGATAGTGTTCAGTGAGGCGTACGCAAAGGGCACGACCGACTTCGGTCCCATCCTCGACAAAGTGACCGCGTCGAAAGCCACGGTGCTGCTGGGTGGCGGCCACTACGCCGACGGTTCGACCCTGGCGCGGCAACTCTACTCCCGCAAGTCTGCGCTGAAAATGGTCACCATCCTGGTGGCTCCTGATAGCCCGCAGTGGGTGGAACTCGGCGACGCCGGACTGGGTGTGACTGTGCCCTCGCAGTGGGAACCTCAGGTGTCGGTGAAACCGCAGTTCGGCCCGACGGTAGCACAGTTTGACAAGGATTACCGCGCCAAGTTCAATGCCGAACCGAGCTATGAATCCGCCGGTGGCTACGCTGCAGGTTTGATCCTTCAGCACGCTATCGAACAGGCGGGCAGTATTGACACGAATAAGGTCACGGAAGCGCTGAACGCAACCGACGCAACAACGTTCTACGGAAAGACGAAGTTTGCGACCACGCCGGGGGAACACGGCCTGCAGATCGGCCATAGCATGGTGCTGGCGCAGTGGCAGAAGGACAAGTCGGGAAAGATGGTAAAGGAAGTGGTTTGGCCATTGGCCTACAAGAGCGCCAATTTGAAATATCCCATGCGGTAAGCTGGCTCCTGCACCGGGCTTTTTCGGATAAGCATTACCAGCAGTGGCTGCCGAAGGGTGGCCACGCTGCAATTCACGGCACAGAGGGTGAGATATGTCTGGCATTCTGGCCTCAATGATTGACGGCCTGCTCGTCGGTTCGGTGTATGGCTTGGCGGCAATGGGACTGAGTCTGATCTGGGGAGTAATGGATGTCATCAATCTCACCCACGGTGCCATGATCGCGCTGGGCATGTTCGGCATGTATCTGCTGTTCAACATTATCGCGACCAACGCATATGTTTTGTTGCTGCCGGTGGTGCTGGGAGGGCTGATCCTGGGTGTGATCGTTTACTGGATGGCGGTGCACTGGGTGATCGGCCGCAGCTCGCTGATGAGCTTGCTTTCAACGTTCGCGGTGAACATGATGGTCATCGGCATCGGCACCACGCTGTGGAGCACGAGTCCATATAACGTCAACTTCAACCTGCCGGGGATCACAGTGGGGGCCTACACGTTTCCGGGCAACCACATTGCCGCGGCGATCGCGGCAGTGGTGATCGCGCTGGCCTTGGAACTTTTTCTGTACCGCACCCGTCCCGGGAAAGCAATTCGCGCCGTCTCCGATAATCGCGAGGCGGCGGAGTTGATGGGCATTTCCTCGACGGCTGTGCTCACCATCGCGTTCGGCATCGGAATAGCGCTGGCGGCAGCTTCGGGAGCACTGGTTTCCACGCTGTTCCCGTTCACCATTCTCTCCGGCGGAATCTACGAGTTGAAGAGTTTCGTGGTTACGGTCCTTGCCGGGCTCGGTAAGCCACTTGGCGCCCTGGGGGCCGGAGTGCTGCTCGGCCTGCTGGAAGGGGCGGTGGCTCCCTTTATTGCTGTGAGCTGGATACCGGTGATCGAATTCGCGCTGTTCGTGGTAGTGCTGGTTGTTTTCCCAAAGGGACTTTTCGGGAGGGCCACAGCGTGATCGTTTTCCGAAGACCACTCTTCTGGGCCATTCTTGTTGTCGCCGGTATATTTGTTTTCCTGCCGCTCCAGGGCGACAACGTGCTGTTGCGCGAAAATCTCATCCTGATAGCGGTCTCCATCATCCTGGCCAGCAATTTGAACCTGGTGATTGGCTACACAGGATACGTAAATTTCGGCAACATCATTTTCTTCGGGTTGGGGGGGTACGTAGGGCTATACCTCTCTACCGTGCGCGGGTGGAACCTGGTGCTTTCGGCAATCATAGCCGGGGTGGCGGTGAGCCTGTTCGCGCTGCTTTTCGGGCTGGCCATCCTGCGCTTGCGCGGCGCTTATTTCGCACTGGCGACGATCGGCGTCCTTATGGCGGTGCAGGCGTTCGTTTCCAACTTCGAACCGTGGGGACGCGCCACTGGACTGTACGTTCCTTTTGACGCTTATCAGAAGATGGGCGGACCAATCCACGCGCTCTGGGTTACCTACATCCTGATAATCGTAGTCATGGCTTTATCTCTGATTCTCAGCCTGGGCATCAAAGATTCCAAGTATGGACTGGGGCTCTTCGCGATCCGCGAGGATGAGGACGCAGCAGTGGTGCTGGGCGTAAATGCCACCGTGTACAAAGCCATCATCTACAGCGTTTCCGCATTCCTGCCGGCCGTAGCCGGAGCGTTGATGTTCTATAAGAATGGGATGATTGATCCTTCGGTGGCTTTCGAGTTGACGCTTTCGATCGAAGCCATTGTCATGATGATGCTGGGCGGCCAGGGTACAGTGGTGGGCGCGGCCCTGGGTGCAGGGCTCTACGAGCAACTTCGCTCCTACCTGCTGACTTCGCCCCGACTGTCGAGCTTCCACCTGGTGATTGCTGGAGGGCTGCTGCTGATCGTAATCCTGTTCGCGCCCGGCGGCCTGATCGGCTGGCTCTACCGCCTGCTGCCACGCTCGCGGGAGGTGGTGGAATGACACCCATACTCGAAGTACAGAGCGTAAGCAAACGGTTTGGCGGTCTGCTGGCGGTTGCCGATGTCACCTTCTCTATCAATGAGGGCGAAATCCTGGGATTGATCGGCCCTAACGGCGCCGGCAAGACCACGCTGTTCAACGTGGTCAATGGCGTGTACAAACCCTCGCAAGGCAAGATCAGGTTCAACGGCACTGATATTACCGGGCTGTCGCCCGACAAGATCGTGCACATGGGCGTGGCGCGCACTCACCAGATCGTAAAGCCGCTGAACGCTATGAGCGTGCTGGATAACGTCACCGTGGGCGCGTGCTTCGGGCGCGAGTACCTGGGACTGACGGCCGCGCGCGAAGTTGCCCGCGAAGTGCTGGAGCGTGTCGGCATGGCGGACCGCTCCCAGACGCTGGCCCGCTCTCTCACCATCTCTGCCAAGAAGCGGCTGGAAATTGCGCGCGCCCTGGCCGCCAAACCCAAGCTGCTCTTGCTGGACGAAGTGCTGGCCGGCCTGAACCCCACCGAAATCACCCAGATGATCGACTTGATTCGGAAAATCCGGGAAAGCGGGATCTCGGTGTTCATGATCGAGCACGTCATGCAGGCCATCATGAATCTTTCCGACCGCATCGTGGTGCTGAATTTCGGCAAGAAACTGGCCGAGGGGCGTCCTGAAGAAGTGTCGCATGATCCGCAAGTGATCGAAGCTTACCTGGGTGATCCCGACATCGCAGAAAAACTTATGGAGAAGCGCTAATGGACGCCGTTCTAGAAGTCGAAAACCTAGAATCTGGGTACGGCGAGGTGCAAGTACTCTGGGGAATTTCCCTGAAGGTGAAGCCGGCACAACTGACGACCATGATCGGCGCTAATGGGGCCGGCAAGACCACCACGCTGCGCACCATCATGGGTAGCGTGCACCCGTGGGGCGGCCGCATTCTTCTCAATGGAGAAGATGTCACCAAGTTGCCGCCGCACGCGAAAGCGTCGCGCGGGCTGGTGCTGGTGCCTGAAGGACGCCAGCTTTTCCCCGATATGTCGGTGGAAGAAAACCTGGAAATGGGCGCGTACTCGTCGCGCGCGCGCAAGAACACAAAGAAGAACCTGGACCGGGTCTATGATCTGTTTCCGCGGTTGAAGGAACGGCGCACTCAGAAATCATCCACTCTTTCCGGGGGCGAGCAGCAGATGCTGGCGACGGGGCGCGGCCTCATGCAGGAGCCGGTGGTGCTGATGATAGACGAACTCTCGCTGGGTCTGGCCCCGGTCCTGGCACAGCAACTATTCCGCACGTTGAAGACGCTGAAGCAGCAAGGACTCACCATCGTGCTGGTGGAACAAAATGTGCACGTCGCCCTCGCGCTCAGCGATCAGGCATATGTTTTCGCGGAAGGGCGGGTGCCGATCGAGGGCGAGTCGCAAAAAGTCGCCAATATGGACGAAGTGCGGCGCGCATACCTTGGGCTGTGACGGAACTGTCCACGCGCAGCACGCAGAATTTTAGTAAGCCGCACGACAAGAACAAAGTTCACTCAGCATCCCGGGCGAAAGCTCGGGATTTTTTCAGGCCGCTTGTGATTGGCGTCACAGACTGACATAAACAATTCGGCCAGCATGAGCGGCGCGGGGGTGAGCAGATGAAAGTTCGCGAGTTGCGAGCGCTGCTAACATGGCTGGAACAGAGAGGCGCGTCCGCGGACGATACTGTGCTGTTCGATGAATCGTTGCAGACCGTCACCGTGGTGCGGGTGCGCCCCGGCATGCATCAGGCGTTTGCGGAAGACGAATGTGGCGAGGTGCAACTCCAGCTCACCGAAGCCGACAAGCAGTTCCTGCGTTTACTAAGAATTCCAACTTAATTGAGTTCCGCAAGCACAATTGCGAGCACGACAGTGCAGCTAAGGCGTTGCGCCTATGTGTCGCAGTCTCGGACAGCGGCAATACAAGTAGCTCTCGGGCGAGCTAAAGCTTTTTCTCCCATTTTGGGACTATGTCGTACATCCGCAAAGGGTTGGCAGCACAGAAAACGAAACAGTGAAAAAGCCCTAAACGGTCATTTTTTCAAGGGAAATAAGTGACATACGTCACAAATCGCGGTAAACGAAGCGCGGACTGGCGGCCGGGCAGCAATTCCGATGCGGGCAGGCGAGAATAGAATCAGCAGCTTAGCTGGTTTCCCAGCCGGCACAAAAAATCACGATAAAATGTGACGGACATCACAGACTCACAACGCTGGGCAAAAGAAAATGCCCGCCCAGATGTGGGAACCATTTACGCCTTAAACCTCAACTTTGGCACCGCCAGTTGTACCGCGCGGTAAGTCTTTTGTTGCATGCCAAAGGGAGCCGACGTATTGGCTGACCCGCCACAGGCGCAAGACAGTCGTTCGCATTTGTGCGCCTTCGGCGACAGCTAGGGGTTTCGACAAGCGTGAGGGTTGGCTTGAAGAAACCGAAACTGCGATAGGTCCCCTGACGGATTTTCGCTTGTTCCACAATCCGACGGGCGCATTAGGAGGCAATAAACATGGTAGAAGGAAAAGTTCTTCCTTGGCCGGCAATACCTATCCTCAAGCCTGAGGAGGTATATGCCGGGCTGAGTGATCAGGCCAAGGACTATCCCATGTTCCTGGAATCAATCCTGCGCCAGGAACACAACGCAGAAAAACCGGAAGCGCTGGAGGGTCTGCGCGTTCTGGACTGCACCACCAACATGATGATCGGCCACTGGTGCTCATCCATGCTGTCGGAGCTGGGCGCCGAGGTGATCATGGTTGAGCCGCCGGGTGGCGATCCTCTGCGCAAGCTGACCCCGTTTGGCCGCCGTGAGTACATGTTCAAAGACAAAGAGAGCGGCGAAGAGTGCGGCCCGCAGTATTTGCACGAGTGCCGCAACAAGCAGTCGGTGACGCTCAATGTCGAAACCGAGCAGGGACGCGAGATTCTGAAGCAGATGGCGGTCCATTCCGACGTCATCATCGAAAACGCGCCTCCGGGCAAGTGGGATTCTCTCGGAATTGGCTATCGCCAGTTGAAGGAGATCAATCCTCGCCTGGTGTATTGCTGGGTCGGACAGAAAGGCCAGTGGGGACCGGGTAAGGACAAAGAAGGCAATTTGGACCCGACCGCGCAAGCAGCATGCGGCTTTGTGCATGGAACCGGGGACCCCAAGGAATTCGGCGGCACGCCGCTGCGTTCCGCACTGTGGATGTGCGACCACGTAGGTGGAACCGAGGCGGCCATCGGAATCCTAGCGGCAGTCTATTATCGCGACACGGTTTCCGGCGAAGGGCAGTTTGTGGAAGCCACCGGCGCGGAAGCCGTCATCCGCATTCTGGACTATAGCTGGGCGTGGCACTCGATGGATGGCAGCATCCGTCCGCGCTTCGGCAACTGGGACCTGGCCATCAACATTTACGCCGTCAATCCTTGCAAAGACGGGTACATGATGGTGGGCGGCGGCCACGACCGTTTGTGGTACCGCATCTGGCGTGTGGTCGGTGACGAACAGCCCGCGGCCGAGGAAGAAATCCTGGGCGATCCGCACCTGCGCGAAGTGGCCGACCGCTTGGCCATGAACCAGCAGATCAAGACGTACACGCTGCTGTGCGAATGGCTGAAGGACAACTCCCGCAGCGAAGCCGAAGCCAAACTGTCGAAGCAGCAGGTGGCATCCGGCGGTGTGCAGTACGTAAACGAAGTGGCCGAATTCCCGCACTTCAAGTATCGCGGGCATGTGGCCATGACCGAGTCGCCGCATTATGGCAAGGTCCTATACGGTACCACCCCGTTCCTGCAACACAGAACTCCGGGACGGTTGAAGTGGCTGGGGCGTCCGGTGGGCTACGACAACCAGGACGTTTACCGTCGGCTGCTCGGATTCACGACTGCAGACTTCACGCGACTGAAGGAGGCTGGCGTCATCTGACGCAGGAGAACTGGAATGGCGACGACACCTTTAAACAAGCTCAGTTTCGAAGACTTTTGTAAGACTGTATTCAACCCCAAGACCGAGTTCTCCAAGCCAGAAGCCCTGAAGGGACTGCGCGTGCTGTCCTGCACGCAGTACATTTTGGGCCCCTCCTGCGCGTCGTACTTTGCCGAACTCGGAGCTGAGGTCATCAAGATCGAGGCCCCGCGGCGTGGTGAAGCTATGCGGCACACCACTCCGTTTAACGAGCCCTTCCTGTATCCGCTCTCGCGCTGGGTACCGGAGCGCGGCACCGGTCTCGGTTTCGTGGGCGCGAACCCGAACGAGTACTTCCTCTCGCTCGATTTCCATCGTCCCGAAGCTCAGGCCATCTTGAAGAAACTAGTGGCAAAGAGCGATATCTTCGTCGAGAACTATCGTCCTGGCACGTTCGACCGCTGGGGCATCGGCTATCGGCAGTTGAGCCAGGTCAACCCGCGGCTGATTTACTGCTGGCTGGGCGGCTTCGGCGGCTTCGGTCCGGGACGCGTACGCGCGTCGTACGACATTCTGGGCCAGGCGCAGGGCGGCAACTTCGGCATGACCGGTCACCCCGAGTTCAAGGGGGGTGCCCCCTCCAAGCACACCATCTGGCTGGCCGACTACTGGGGCGGCATGATGGGTGCGGTGCAGGTGCTGGCGGCATTGCTGTATCGCGAAAAGACGGGCCAGGGCACGTTCACCGAGTACTCCCAGGTGCACGGCGTGACCCGGCAGTTGGAGTACGCTCTGCCGCTGTACGGCAAGACCGGCATCACCCGTGAACGTTGGGGCAACTGGGACACCCAGCTCTGCGTGCACGGCATCATCAAGTGCGGCAAATCCTCGTACCCGAATTCGGAGAACCCGCAGGAGGCCGAGGAAGGCTACATCTTGATCAGCGCGTACAAGGACGATGCCTTCGCCCGCCTGGCAAAGGTCATGGGCAACGGTGATATCGCCAGTAAGTACGCAAAGGCCGTCGATCGCGTGCAGCCTAACGCTCAGATCGAGATCTACGGACTGCTCGAAAAGTGGGCGTCGGACAAGACCAAGGAACAGGTCGCTTCGATTCTGGACGGGATCGACATCCTCAATCAGCCTGTCCTGAACAGCAAGGAAGTGATCAACAATCCTCACTGGCAGGAGCGCGGTGCGGTCCGCTGGCTGGACGATCCTACCTACGGCGAAATCCTGCACCAGGGTCCGGGATACAAGTTGTCGGCCACGCCGCCGCGGCATAAGTGGGCCCTCAAGCCGGTCGGCGCCGACAACGAGATGATCCTCGGGAAACTGTGCGGTTTGAGCCCGGAGGAGATCAAGCGACTTGAAGAACAGGAGTGCATCTGAGCGGAGACGACTATGCTACTTACATGTACAAAGTGCCAAGTAAAGAATTACCTGGACCCGTATCCGTTCTGGAATTTTGATGGGACCACCAAGTGCGCCGGCTGCGCACAGGTGTACAAGATCAAAGTCGTGAACGGAATTCCTCAGGGAGCGCCGACTCCGACCACTGGAAAAGCGGATCTGCTGCCCGGGTTTGCCGAGCGTGGACACGAGCCGATTTCCGGGCCGGGGTTGACCCGTCCTGCACCGCGTGCTCGCAAGGATTCGGTATGCCGTCCGATTCCGCTGGAGCGCAATATCAAAGGAACTCCCCTCAGCGGCAAGCCGCTGAAGAAAGAAGATCTCGTCGGCAGCAAACCCAAATTCATGGTTGCCGGAGCGAAATAGGAGGAGCGAGATGGCACACTATAATGAAGCTAGCCTGTGCGTTCGCTGCAAGCATATGCGCCCGGCGCTCGACACCAACATTCAAAGGGCGTACCTGGGCAAGTGCATGAAGCGCGAGTGGCCTTTCACACTGGCAATTCCGCTCATGAACACCTGGACGCAGTGTGAGGTGTTCGAGGACAGCGGTAAGGCGTACGTACCGCCTGATCCTGCTGCTGCCAAGTCTGCTGCGAGCGCGAGCGCGGCCAAGGGACCGAAGCGTTATGAGTTCTATTACAGCTCGGCCCATAAACCCGCCGAGACTTTCCCTTGCGACGTGAACAAGGCATTGAGTCTCGTCAAACAACTGCAAGCCAAGGGCGTAGACGCGAAAGCGATCGATGTGGCCGGCATCAAAGACCGGTTCCCCATCTATCACAAGAGCGTCAGCGGCCCGGATGCCAGCGTACGGCCGGTATTCGGGTTCAAGGGCGCCCTGGCAGACGACTTCGGCACCAATGTTCCAGCGGTCTTGGTGTTCGAAGGCGACCGGTACCCGATGATGGCTTTCCCCCGCAACGACGCCAAGCGCGGCTTGATCAAGTGCGAAACGGCCTTGGAAGACGCGCTCTCTGAGGGCGCAGCAGCGGCGGGAAAGTAAGAGAGACCTGTAACTATGGCAGATCATTTACCTCCCCGTGAATTGTGGCCGCAGCGGATCTACACGCTGCCCGAGTTCGCCAACTATCCGGACGAGTTCAACCCTACGGAAGAACTGCTGGATAAGCAAGTGGCGGCGGGCCGTGGAGACAAAGCGGCAATTCTGTTCGAGGACCAGCGCATCACCTACGCCCAACTGCAGGCGCAGGTGAACAAAATGGGAAACGCTCTGCGTTCCCTGGGAGTGAAGGCAGGCGACCGCGTCATGCTGCGCACGCCGAACATCCCGCCGGCGCTGGTCTCGAACTTTGCTATTTTGAAGTTGGGGGCGGTCGTCGTCCCCACTTCACCTTTGTTTTCGCGCAGTGAAATCCCCCATATCGCCAACGATTGCGAGGCGGTAGTGGTCATTGTGGCCGCGCCGTTGCTGGGCGAGCTGGAGGCTGCGCGGGACCAATTGAAAACCGTTAAACACATCATTGTGATCGGCGGAGACGCGGCGGAGCACAAGTCGAAAGGCTTGTTGCCCTATGCGGAAGTGCTCCAGTCGGGCGGGCCCACCCTGGAGCCGGTGAAGCGGAAGCGGATGGATGTCGGGATCCTGCTGTACACCTCCGGCACCACCGGCAAGCCCAAGGGCACGGTGCATTTTGTGGAAGAGACCCTGATCGTCCCAGACGGTTTCGGCAAGTACGGCTGGAAGGTCAAGGAGACGGACGTTATCGGCGGAACCGCGCCGCTGGCGTTCGGCGCCGGGTACTCGACCTACTGCACGATTCCCTTCCGCTTCGGCGCGACTGCTTCGCTGATCGCAAAGTTCGATCCCGAGAAGACGTTCGAAACCATCCAGAAGCATAAGATCTCGATCCTGACGCTGGCTCCCACCGCGTACCGGAAGATGCTCCAGGTGCCTGATGCCCAACATAAGTACGACCTGAGCAGCCTGCGCATCTGCACCGGCGGCGGCGAAAGCCTGACGGCGCAGACGTATTATGCCTGGGAGGAAAAATTCGACATCCCGATCTTTGAAGGCCTGGGCACGACGGAGATGATGTACGTGTTCGTCTCCAACGTGGTGAACGAAAAGGCGAAAGCCGGATCGTTCGGCCAGGCGGTACCCGGGTACGAATGCCGAGTGGTCAATGAGGACGACCAGGTCGTGCCGCCGGGGACGATCGGGCGTTTCCAAGTGCGTGGTCCGACCGGCACCGTTTATTGGCACGACGAAGCGAAACAGCGCAACGTCTGTTCCAAGGACGGATGGAACCGGGCAGGTGATTTCGTTTACGTGGACGAAGACGGCTATTTCTGGTTTGTCAGCCGCGAAGACGACATCATCAAGAGTTCGGGCTATCGCATCGGGCCTGAGGAAATTGAAGTCGAGCTGGCGGAGCATCCGGCCGTGCAGGAAGTGGGCGTAATCGGCGTACCGGATGAAGTCCGCGGCCAGATCGCCAAGGCGTTTGTGGTGCTCAAGGCGGGCGCCAATGCGACTGCCGAGGAACTGATCGAGTTCCTCAAGGGAAAGGTCGCCACGTACAAACTGCCTCGCGAAATCGCCTTCATAGACCAGTTGCCTCGCACCCCCACGGGCAAATTGCTGCGTCGTGTATTGAAGCAGCAGGAAGCCGCCAAGGGCGCAGCTAAATAAACAGGCGCGTGCATACTTGCCGCCCGCCTGATCGCCGGCCGCCGGCGTTTCCGCTACGGGAACCTTCGAGCAGAAACGCCGGCGCAACCGGCAGTCTTCCTCGTTGTTACTCCCGCAGGCAAACAGACAAATAACGGCATCCGCCTTCGTTGTATCGCCCAAACGGCAACCTGACCTGCGGAAGTAGCCGAAAACAACTCGCTGAGTGGTATAAATAGATCGAAGCCCGATATATTTCGGAGGTGTATGCATGGCCGAGAATCCTACTCGCGAATGGCTCTGCCAGGAGATCGTGGAAAAGAGTCCGATTGGCATCATTTACGCCGATGCGAAAGGCATCATGCGACTGTGGAACTCGGGTGCAGAACGCATGTTTGGCTGGTCCGCAGCGGAGGCCGTAGGCCAGTCCATGGATATGATCATCCCGGAAAAGCACCGGCCCAAGCACTGGGAAGGCTATGCCAGGGTGATGGAGACCGGCGTGACCAAGTATGGTCATGACGTGCTCGCGGTGCCGGCACTGACGAAAGACGGGCGCCGGATCTCGATCGAATTCAATATTGCCCTCTTACGCGGCGAAGATGGGAAAGTTCTCGGGGCCGCCGCTACCATTCAGGATGTCACCGCACGCTGGCAGCGCGACAAGGAATTGCGCGCCAGGCTGGCTGAAGCCGAAGCGAAGGTCAAACAGGCGATGGCAACCAGTTAAGCGCCGCTGTTGCAGGCGTGTCGCGATGACGGCAATGCGCAAAGCACTTCCGCTGCTGGCGCTGCTCACGCTGGCAGCCGCAGCCCAAACTGTCCAGCAGGTCAGGCTCACTACCGATGACGTCCAAGTGGACGGGATTGTGTACCGCGCGGCCAAGCCTCGCAGCACCGCGTTGTTGCTGGTGCACGGCTTTGGCGGAAATTTTTATGGGGGTTACTTCCCTGCCCTGTCCCAGGCGGCTGCCGCGCAGGGGTACACAGCTCTGGCGCTTAACATGCGCGATCACGACCTCGGGCCAAAGACTTCCGACTTCACGGACAACAAGTATGACATCGCCGCAGGGGTCAAATATCTCCGCGATCAGGGAGCGACGCGGGTTGCGCTGCTGGGGCAGAGCATGGGGACAAATCGTGTCCTTTACTATCAGGCCGCGACGGGTGACCCGCATATCGCCGCGACGGTGCTGGTCTCCGGGCCAGGAAACCTGTTCGAGTGGAATGTCTGGCAGTTCGGGCGCGAGAAGGCGCAGGCTACGGTCGACCAGGCTCTGAAATTGAAGTCCTCCGGCCGCAAGAAAGAAGAATTGATGCTCGTGGACCTGGGGCCGCTGGGAAAAGCGCTGTACACGCCGCGTTATCTGCTGAGCTTGCGGGGACCGGAGGCGCGCTCTGATCCCTATGAGAACCTGGCGAAAGTGAAAAATCCCGTGCTCATCATCCAGGGCAAAGCGGACAAGCTGATTGCGCCGGATATTGCCGAGCGGTTGAAAAAAGCAGCAACTAGCGCAGGCCGAGTGGACGTTCTGTTTGTAGAGGGAGCAACGCATCAGTTCCGGGGCGAAGAGACCGAGTTGTCGGACCGCATCCTGCGGTGGCTGGAAGAGGTCACTCCGTGAACATCGTATTCGCAATTGCCGCAGGCGTGCGGTAAAATCCACGGAACCGCGCCATTGTGGGGTGGAGCGGTTTCGGCGACAGCAAATCAAGAGAATGAACCTGCAACGTGTTCGCGATCTGGCAGCGTCCGACGGCCATCCTATCCCTGCCCTGATGCTCGCCCCCACGCTTTCTTGCGGAGGCGCGGTGTTGCTGCATCCTTACGGCGGCAGCAAGGAGCAGATGCTGGGGGTGGCGCTGGCGCTGGCGGAGCGCGGTATAGCTGCCCTGGCGATTGACAACTGCGGTCACGGCGAAAACCAATTTGCGCTTGGTCCCAAAGCATTGCTGGACGAAATGGAATCCGCCATCGCGTACGTGCGGAGCTACGGATCGGTGTCGTGTAGCGGGATCAGCCTGGGAGGACGACTCGCGCTGATGTCGTCGGCCGACTGCATGGTGGCAATTTCACCGGCGGTGGTGGCGGAGATCTCGCCCCAGGGAAAATGGATGTTTGAAAACTTTCCCAGCCCGGCGGTGCGCGAACCTTATGCAGGTTACGTGAATGAATTGCTGCAGCAACTGGGGCCGGTCATGCGGCACGAAAAGCCGTGCCTGCTGCTCTACGCGGAGCGCGACATCCCCATGATTCTTGAGGGAGCCGCAGAACTGCAGCGCACTCTGCCGCAGTCGGAAATCGAATACATCAGGTACGACTTGCGTCCAGACGTACAGCATGAGAATGGATTGATCCGCTATCTGCCGCGCTGGTTCAATCACGGCGAGTTGAAATTCAACCAGCACGTAATGGCGGTGACGGCGCGCTGGCTGGCCGAACATCAGCCGGTGAAACAACCTGCTTGAGGTCCGGCAGACGAAACACGTGGGCATTCCAAACCGAAGGAGAGCGACAGAGGATGCAGTGGGAATATTTTGATCGCGTGGAATTCTTCAACCAACTGGAAGACGGCAGGATGATAAGCAGCCTCGACCAGTGGATCAACGACTCAGGTGCAGAAGGCTGGGAGCTGGTGGGCACTTCTCCCCTGATTGCGCCCAACAAGGATGGAATTGCGTTCGGCACGGTGGGCGTACATCTCATCTTTAAGCGTCCGAAAACCGCCGCCGCAGCAGGCGGACAAGCGAAATAGACCCACGGTGAAATATGTCCAGTGAATTGACAGGCAGAGCGGCCATCGAGCGGTATGCTCCACTGGCGAAAGGCGTGCAGACCATGATGATCGGGGATGGCGAATACGACATTCCCGCGCTGCTGGTGCGCCTGGACCTGGCGCTCGATGACGTGCGCACGTTTGACATGATCAAGGTGAACGAGAACTATTTTGTGCTCCGGTACTACGACGGCCAGGACCAGCGCGTGGTGGCGCACGAGTTCGACGCCAGCTTCAATTTCATTGTCGAGTACCGCGCGCACATATCCGCGTGGATCGGGGAGGACGCTTACTTCGACTCCATGAAGGGCGTCCCATTCCGCTGTCCGCTGGTACCGGGAGAAGATTTTTGACGTTGCCGCCCGGTCGGGTATGATTCGAGGCAATGGCTAGACTGCATGGTCGCGCGCTGATGGAAAGCCGCTTCGGCCCGCTGGGCTGCGGCGGCCAAACCCTGGTGCTGAACGGCGCCGAGTACGATCTGGCGGCGCTGATGTCGCAACTCGGGCTCGAGTTCGACGACGCCAAGCCCATTGACGTGCAAAGCTGCGATGGACATTACGTGATGCGCTACTTCGACGCGCAGGACGCGCGCGTGGTGGCGTATGAGTTCGACGCCGGGTTCCACCAAATCGAGGAGCACCGCGCCCATATCGCCGAATGGGTGGGCGAGGAGGCGTATTTCTCTTTTTACGCCGGGCATTGAGGGTTCTCAGGCTCCTCAGCCTCTGCGCCGGAATTGGGCGATCCTGGGCAAGATCTTCGTACGCCCGCTTCGCGGGCTAGACTAGTCGTGCACGTTGGGCAGCCAGCGGAGCATGCGGTTCTGGAGCTGGGTGACGATCAGGTTCAGAAGGATACCGATTGTACCGGCGATGATGATGGCGCCATAGGTTTCCGGAATGCGATAGGTGGACTGATATTCGTAGATGCCACGGCCCAGGCCGCGTTCGCCGAGTCCTACGAACATCTCGACAGCCACGACCAGCACGAGGGAATACGATACCGCGGTGCGGATACCGTCGAAGATGTTGGGCAAGGCTTCGTAGAAGAGAACTTCGATGACCGTGTCCACGGCGCCGAGTTCAAACAGGCGTGCCTGATACAGCCGCCGCTTATTCGCCAGAGCCGCACCAGTTACCGAGTTCACGAGGATCACCAGCAGGCTGGGATAGGCGGCCAGCGCTACGATCGAGCTTTCGCCCACGCCGACGATGATGAGGAACAGCGGAAACAGGGCCGAGGCTGGAATCGAGCGTAAGGCGTGCAACGGCCCTTCCACCATCTGATAGAAGCGTTTCTTGTAGCCGAGCAGCAACCCGAGAGGCACGCCGAAAACGCAGGCGATCACCAGAGCACCCAGCACGCGGGCGAGAGTAAGACTCACGTCTCCCAGTAGACGCTCATGCATCATTCGCGGGAATGCCGCGACCACGCTCCAGGGCGCCGGCAGCACGATAGGATCAATGAGGCCGAGGCTGCTGATCGCCGACCAGAGCAGCAGCAGGAGCACGACCGGCCCCCAGATGCGCGTGTGTTTCCTAAACAAGGCCATGGCGAATTCCGCTGATTAGCGCCTGCTGCATTTTTTCGTAATCCATCCCGCCTTCTTCACGCGGATAGGTGGAAGTGAACTCAAGGTCGGAGATGATCCGCACAGGACGCTCGCCGATGACAATGCAGCGCGTCCCGATGGCAAGCGCATCGGAAATGTTGTGGGTGATGAGCACCAGGGTCATGCGGTCGCTGGCGGCCAGTTCGTGCAGCGCGGCGATGATGTCGGCTTTGATTTTGCCGTCGAGCGCGGAAAAAGGCTCATCCAGAATCACCAATTCCGGCTTCCAGGACAAGCACCGCGCCAGAGCCAGCCGCTGCAATTCGCCGCCGGAGATGTGCGCCGGAAACGCGTCCAGCACAGCCTCCAGCCGAAACAGGGAAACGAGGTAGGCAATGCGGGCGCGGGCTTCCTCGTCCGCCCAGCCGAGCTTTTCCAACGGATACTCGAGATTGCGGCGGACGCTCTGCCAGGGAAACACGCTATTCATGGGCTGCTGGTCTATGTAGACCACGTCTGAGCGCTTCTTGAATTGCGGCGACCAGTCAATGCGACCGGCGGTGGGACGGATGATGCCGGCCATGATCTTGCCCAGCGTGCTCTTGCCCGAACCGCTGGCACCCATCAGAGCGAGAATCGTGCCCTGCTCGATCTCCAGGTTGAAGCCGGTGTAGAGCTTTGCCCCATTTTCGGTTTTTGTCACTGATGCCCCGTGGACGAGATCCGTACAGTAGGCGAAGTGGATTCCGTGCATCCTCACGACGGCGTTCTCGGAGGGGCGGGAATCCCTAATTAGTACGGTCAACGAGTCTGCGGGCATCAATTCTCTCCCGAATCTCGCCAATATCGTACAGCAGATCAATGAAGCGCTGTAAGCTGGCAACATCAATGTCATTGGAGAGGGTGATGTCGCTCACATTGACGCGTGCCGCCACTTCAGGCGCCATTTTGGTAAATTTGGGCAGCAGAGCTTTGACTTCATCGGGATGGGCAGCCATGTAGGCAATGCCCAACTGAACGACGCCGACGGCCTTGGCGGCCGCACGCGGACGCCGCCGCTCAAAATCCCGCGAGACGACCGATACGCCCAACGGACACGGATCAATCAGTTCGGCATAAACGGAATTCGACAGCGCCCGGTACTGCCCCGGGGGAGCGGTGAGGGTTAGCGGGTCGTAGGCAAACAGGGCGTCAATAGCGCCGGATTCCAGGCTGGAGACCTGCGCCGAGGGCGGCAGTTGCACGAAGACGACCTGCTGCGGGTCAACACCGTTCTTTTGCAGAAAGGCGCTGAGCATGCGCGTAGCCGAGGTTCCGGGGAACACACCCAGCTTCTTGCCCTGTAAGTCTTTCAGGGTGACGATTGGAGAGTTGCTCTTCACTACGATGCGATAGGTCGAGTTCTGCGGACGCATCTTGCTGTGCGAGAAGATGCGAACTGAGCCGGGATGCTGGATCTCCAGATGGATCAGAGGGACCAGAGAAACGGCGGGCAACAAGTCCACCTGGCCGGCAATCAAGGCATTGACCATGTCGTTGCTGCTGCTGAAGGAGATGGCCTGCGCGCGAATACCCGCCTTGGAGAAAAGATTCTGATCCTCCGCAACGAACACGGGCAGGCTGGCCATGATGGGCGGATACGCGAGCCGCACCTCGTCCGTGCGCCGCGACCAGACGCGCAGGCCGACGATCCCGATAATCAGAATAAAAGCGATTAGAAAAGCAATAAATTTGCGCATGAAGGGTAGCCACTGCCGTCGCCCGGCTGCTAGCGTGGCCGGAGGCCGGCGAGTAAGTAGACGCTTACAAATCGTACTGCAATTGTGGTGGGGAATGCGAGAGAAAGCAGTGCTCAGTGGCCAGTGGTCAATCGTGGGTGGGTGGTCGTTAGTTGGTGGTCGTTCGCAGAACTCGCTAATGACCTAGGCTCCTTCAGGGGCAAGCCCAACGTCTTTGGGATCGGACGGCCCCGCTGAAGCCGGGCCGACACTACTTTGAACACAACTCTCCCGGGCTTCACGCCGTCAACCACTAACGATTAACGACAGGCTACTTCCCTGCCCAGCAGGCGGTGCGCTTGCCGAGGAATGCGGAGATGCCTTCCTGCGCGTCGGCGGCCATGTTGTTCAGGCTCATCACTTCTTTGGCGTAGGCGTAGGCCTTGGGCTGATCGAGATCAATCTGCGTGTAGTACGCCTGCTTGCCGATGGCGACGGTCAGCGGACTGGCTTCGGCGATCTTGTTGGCCAGCTTGCGAGTCTCGTCTTGCAACTGGGCAGCGGGAACAACCATGTTGACCAGGCCCCAATCCATGGCGGTGGCGGCCGGAATCATCTCGCCGGTTAGCAGCATCTGAAGCGCGCGTTTGCGTCCGATGGCGCGGCTGAGCGCCACCATCGGCGTGGTGCAAAACAAGCCAATCTTTACGCCGGGCGTGGCAAAAGCAGCTTCCTCAACCGCAATGGCAAGATCGCAGGTGGCAACCAACTGGCATCCAGCGGCCGTGGCAATGCCCTGCACTTGAGCAATCACCGGCTGCGGGATGGATTGGATTTTTTCCATCAGTTGGGTGCAGACGTCGAAGATGCGACGATAGACGGTGATATCGCGCCCGACCATTTCACTCAGGTCATGACCGGAAGAAAACACTTTGCCATTGGCGGCCAGGATAACGGCACGGAGCTCGCGGTTGTTGCCGATCTCATCGAAGCAGCGGATCAACTCGAGCATGGTTTCCAGGGAAAGGGCGTTGCGCTTGTTCGGCCGATTGAGCGTAACCACTCCCACGCGACCTTCTGTAGTGAACAAAATATTCTCGTAAGCCACAATGCCCCCTGAATCTGGAATACTGACTGCCCCCACAATGCAGGCATTGTAACTCGCGCTGCCTTGTAGTTGGAATCGAATGGGATCTCTGTGTCCGCGTAGCAGCCTAAACAGAAACCCGGCACTTGCGTGCCGGGTCATCAAGGTTATTGAGCAGGGTAGATTTAGCCTTGGTAATCTTCAAACTTTTCGTTCTTCTTCTTGCCGTTCTCGACTTCTTTGATGGCTAACTTCAGGCCGACCAAGACCGCCATGATGGCGATCAGTGAAGCGCCCAAGCCCAGACGGCGCTGGTCACGCTCATGCAATGCGTCCAGTCCCGCTTTGTGGGTTTTGCCGGCAACGTCCATCCCTTTCTTCAGGTCGGCATCAACCTGGGCGGGATCAAAGGAGTGCAGCGTCACGCGCGCCTTGGTAAGGCTGTCGCGCGCTGAAACCAACTCCAGTTTCGATTCGCTGACTTCCATGCCGCCGTTCTCAGCCTTGTCAAGCAGGGCTTCGGAAGCGTCAATGGCGTCGCCAAGCTTCTTCAGCCCTTCACGCATTTTTTCGGCCGCAACAAAGCCCGCGTCTCCGGACGAGTGACAGTTGGTGCAGACTGCATCCTTGCCGCCGCCGACCATGGCATCCGAAGGATGCACGATGCGATGATTGCTGTGGCAGGTGACGCAGCCCGGCTGCCCCATAGCCGTGAATGCCGCCTTGTGCGGACTCTTATCGAAGAGCTGCTGCTGGAAGACGTGGCACGTAGAGCAGACATTTTCGACCGATGCTATGCCCGGAGGAGTGGCGCCATGGTTGCCGTGGCAGGTAGTGCAGGTAGGCGCACTCAGGTCGCCACGCACCGTCATCGCTTCATGGTGGACACTGACGCTGTAGCCAGCAAACTGGTCGGTCTTGATGTTGTACGCCTTCATCTTCTCACGGTTCGAATGGCACGTAGAGCAGGTCTCCGCAATTTTCAGCGGATGCACCTTCGAACGCGGATCGCTGGGAGGACGAATGCCGTGCAGCCCGTGACAATCGGTGCAGACGGCAACATTGTTGTCGCCACCCGCAAGCTTCTTGCCGTGGACGCTGGTCTGGTATTGGCTGTACTGGTCCGTGCGCATCGAGGGGTTGTAATTGCGCATGAAATTGGCATCGCTGTGACACTTGGCACAGACCTGCGGAACCTGCTTGCGGTCAATATGTCCGCGGAAGCCCTTCTTAGGGCTCATGGCGTCGGGGGATTCATCGGCGGGGTCGCCGCCGTGGCAGGCAGCGCAGGTGAATCCCTTCTGCGCATGGACGTCCTGCGAGTACTGATCACTGGTGACCTTCAAATTGCCATCCATGCTGGTGTGGCAATCTATGCATGTGTTCTTTGTTTCCGCCTGGCTGGTGTTAACCAGTCCAGCCAGTACGAGCAGGCAGATGAGGGCGGCCAGTTCGAGCCACCGGTTGAATCCATCCGCAAAAGGCTGTCTGTCCAATCTGCGTGCTGTTCTCATTTCGCCACGTACCCGTAAACGGTAAACACCGCGATGTAAGAGAGGGCGAATACGCCCACGCCGGTTACGATTGCTTCCGCGTGCTTGCGCCCGGGTTTGTCCAGGAAAGGCAGCAGCAGCCAGATAAGGCCGGCGACGCCAAAGCCGATCACCCCCAGCAGTTCCCCGTCGATGAACAGCACCTTGGCAGGAATCAACTTCAGGGTCTGGAACATGAAGAGGAAGTACCACTCCGGTTTAATGCCTGCGGGAGCAGCGGCAAAGGGATCTGCCTTCACGCCCAGTTCCCAGGGCCGGAGCGCCGAGAGCGCACCCAAGGCGCCCAGGGCGATGTACCAGGCCATCAGCTCGCGCAGCAGGAAATTGGGAAAGAACTTCATTTCCGCGCGAGCGGACGGACGGTCACTCCAAGTAGACTGCACGCTGGGAGGAACGCTGATTCCAAAGCGCTGTACCAGCAGCAGGTGTACCATCAGCAGCGTGGTTGCGATGCCGGGCAGCACCGCCACGTGGAAGCCGAAAAAGCGTCCCAAAGTCGCGCCGGTGACTTCCTCACCACCGCGCAGGAAGACCATCATCCAGTGACCAACAACAGGCAGTTGGCCGGTGATGTCAGTGCCGACCTTTGTCGCAAAGAAGGCCAGCGCGTTCCAGGGCAGCAGGTATCCGCTAAAGCCGAACCCAAGGGCGAGGAACAACAGCAGCATGCCGGTGATCCAGGTCAGTTCCCGCGGCTTGCGATAGGCGCGCAAAAAGACAACGCTGAACATGTGCGCAAAGGCAAACAGGATCATCAAGTTCGCCGACCAGGAATGGATGTTGCGCACCAGCCAGCCAAACCGGACCTGGGTGGTGATGTACTGAACGCTCTCGTAGGCCTCATTGGCGCTGGGACGGTAGTACAGCAGCAGCAGAATGCCGGTACAAACCTGGATCAGAAAAAGAAACAGCGTCATGCCGCCGAGGAAATACCAGAACGACAGTTTGTGCAGGGGAACAGCTTTCTTGCGGAGCGGATAAGAGAGCTCCTGCAGATCCAGCCGCTCGTCAAGCCAATCGTGAACGCGCGTTCCAACCGAAGCCATGGCTAGCCCTCCGCCTTCTTGCTGACGACAATGTCTTCGCCGCTGGTGTGGACCTCGTAGCTGTCCAGGGGACGCGGAGGTGGCCCAGAGATGTTGCGCCCAGACAGGTCATACATGCCGTTGTGACAGGCACACCAGACCTGCTTCAGATCATCTCGGTACTGCACCGTGCAGCTCAAATGCGTACAAGTGGCTGCCAGGGCCTTGTACTGGCCGTCAGCCGTGCGGATGAGCAGTCCCGGCTTGCTGCCAAAGCGGAAGATCTTGGCGCTGTTGGGTTTCAGTTCATTGACTTTGGCCGCGGCGACGGTGCCTGCTCCACGATCCGTAGAAGGAGGTGGAATCAGGTACCGGAACACGGGGTAGAGAAACGAAACCGCAGAGGCCACTAGGCCGCCGCCCAGCAGCACTTGCATAAAGCGCCGACGGGCAGGATGCGATGGCTCCTCCGAGGGCTTCGGCTGTAGATAAGCAGAACGTTCGTCCTTCACCAACATAGGTAGCCCGTTATTTACGCTGTCTCCTTAGCCTTGTCGAACTCAAAATCATGTTCCACAAAATTGCTGACGAACCGCGAGCGCGGCTTGGGCGCATCGGGGTCTGAAACGGTCGCACGACGACGGCCCATACTGAACATCCGACCGCAGGCCCAACCCACCAGCATGCCCACACCCGCGTACCAGAGCAGCGGAGCAACCAACCATGCCAGCCACGAGGGCACGTAATCCGCCCCGAACTTGAATAGGGCTGCGCCAACCGCCAGTCCCGTAAAACCGACCACAGCCAACAGATCAATCCGTCGAAGGATCGATCTGGTCTCCGTGTCGCTCATTCGCCATCCTCCCCCAGGCGCACACTAACGCGCAGTTGACCTTTCGTAAGGCACGCTGACAGCCAGCGGAAAGATAAGCTGTGGATAACGAGTATCCCCTTTGCGCTGTGTTAGTTACTAGCGAGACAGAAAGGTATGATTGAGCGCTGTCCGGGGGTGCCACTGTCCGATAATCAGGCGGCGTCCGATTTTCGGACAAAGCCCTGAACGCGGAGGACGTGAAGGTCGCAGAGAACGCAGAGATCCCGGTGAGTTTTGCCACCTTCTGGGAACAGCGACTCCTGACTTCAAACTTCACTTCTGCACTTCACTTCTCAATGGGAAAGTTCAAGAACGCCAGCAGGTCACCGACATCGCTTGGTTTGAGTTCCGGCCAGCCCTGGTGGAGTTTCTGGCTTTCCTGGTACATCTTGGCGCCGTGGCGCCACAGGATGGTCGCGAGGCGTATGGCGGTAAAGCTCTGACCGCGGCCACGCAGGGCCGGCCCATATTTTGTGCCTTCGGCCCGGTCCCCGTGACAGCGGCTGCAGCCCCGCCAGCTAAAGACACTCTGTCCCACATGGGGTGAGCCACCTGGCTCCAGATAACGCAAGCTATAGACGAACGCCACCACGTCTGCCATTTCCTTGCCTTGAAACGTGGGCGGGGGGGTACCCTTGGATTTCATGACCCGGCGCATGGTAGGAAAGTGATTCAGCATCAGTTCGCCGAAACGGAAGAAAGTCGGCGGCAGATCGGCGTCGGGGCCCAGGTCCGGTCCGATGTGACCTTCGCTGGATTCGTTCAGTGAGTGGCACGACATGCAGCCCTTGCGCTGGAAAACCTTCCAGCCGTTTTCCGGATCGGCAGAAGACATCTCGATGCGATGCACAGGCTGTTTGCTGACCTGGCGCACATAGGCATAGAGGTCGCGCAGTTCGTCTTCCTGGAAGCTGGGCCAAGCGAGCCCGATTTGCTGCAGGCCTGTTTCCATTTCAGAGCCGTGGTTCCACATGATCTGGATCCAGGCCATGGGAGTAGTTACGCCCTCGGAGGTACTTAGATCGGGTCCGCGATTGCCACCAATGCCGCGAATGGCGTGACAGCGCAGGCACTTCTTGGAACGGAACAGGGCCTCCCCCTTGTCGGGATCGCCGATTTCGTCAACGTACCCGGTCATGTACAGATAAGAGACCAGTTGTGCGGTCTCTTCGTAGCTCAGCTCCGGATACGTGAGGTTCTCAGCCCGCATGCGCTCCCACATGCGGGGAGCGTGGTTCCACATGGCACTGACGAGCTTGGGAAGGCTGGTGCGCGAAGGACGTTTGCCCGGAGCAGAAACCAGGAGCCCGCCTGAGCCTGAGGCTTCGTGACAGGTAGCGCAGCCCTTCTGGTTGAAGACCTCGCTGCCCGCAGCAGGGTCGGTGGAAAGATATATAGCGCCGCGCACGACCGTAGTCTTGTGCTGCCAGATAAGGATGCCCGTCAGCAACAGCAATCCCGCCAATGCCAGTCCCGCCCAAGTTATGAATTCGCGTTTCGAGTTCACCTATGCTCCTTGCTTCCCTTCCTTGAGGCGGCGATATAGCGTGTCACGCGAGATGCCCAGCAGGCGCGCAGCGCGAGTGCGATTGCCGTCGCACAAGCGCAGGGCGCGTTCCACCGCAATGCGCTCCAAGTCCTCAATTGCCAGCGGCTGCTCGGCCACAGCGCTGGGGACCGGATGAGCCAGCGCATGAGTGAGCAACGGCTTCAAATCTTTCTCCGTGATCAACTGGGGATTGTCACGCGACAGAGCAGTGGCGCTTTCCAGTAGATTTTCCAATTCTCTGACGTTCCCCGGGAAGGGATATTTGAGCAGCAACTCCAGGGCGCCACGGTTCAACACAATCTGGCGGCCGTACTGATCGGACAGGCGCGCGGCAAAGTGCTGTGCCAGCACAAGCACATCTTCCGGCCGCTCGCGCAATGGCGGGATTTCGATCACGACGGTAGCGATGCGGAAGTACAGGTCTTCGCGCAGGAACTCCGAGCGGAGACTGTTCAACGGGCGATTGGTGGCGGAAATGACGCGCACATCTACCTGCACCGGTTTGGCGCTGCCCACAGGACGCAGTTCGCCCTCCTGAAGAACGCGCAGAAGTTTTACCTGCGCCTCCTTTGGCATCTCGCCGATTTCATCCAGAAAGACCGTTCCCCGGCCGGCGGCCACAAAGACGCCGGGGGTGTCGGCGTAAGCGCCAGTAAAGGCGCCACGGCGTACGCCGAACAACTCACTTTCCACCAGTTCGCGGGGCAACGCGCCACAGTTGATAGCCACGAAGGGAGCGGCGGCGCGGCGGCTAGCGGCGTGAATGGCGCGCGCCAACATCTCCTTGCCGGTACCGGTTTCGCCCAACAACAGCACGGAAGCTTCGGTCGTGGCGACGGCTTGCGCACGTTCGATGACGCGCTGCATGGGACGCGAAACGTAGACCAGATGTTCAAAGGCGGTGCGCCGGTCCTGCAGATTGGACTCGAGCTGGGCCACGCGGCGGCGCAACTCGAACACTTCCATCAAACGCCCCACTTTCTTGCGTACAGCTTCGCGGTCGAAAGGTTTAGTGAGGTAATCCTCGGCGCCGCGCTTGATGGCTTCCACCGCGGTTTCGATAGTCCCGAAACCGGTCATGATGACCACGGGCAGATCGGGATTGCGCTTGTGTAACTGCTCCATGAGCGCAAGACCGTCGGTCATGGGCATGACAAGATCAATCAGGGCCATGCTCAGGTTAGAGTTCTGCTCAAGCAGGCTGATAGCTTCCGCCGCCGAAAGCGCGACTTCAACGGCATAGCCATCATGCTCCAGGAAGTCCTTGAGTGTACCGGCCAGACCGGCATCATCATCCACGACCAGAATGCCGCATGGCGCTGAAATCACCGCAGCTTGACTCATGGTCCGTCCCCAACGCACGCGGCAAGCCGATGGCACAAAGGCAACGCCACAATGGCGCTGGTGCCAGAGCCGGGCGTGCTTTCCAGGCGAATTGAACCGCCGTGCTCCTGCACGATGTTCTTGGCAATTGCGAGGCCTAGTCCCGTTCCCTTCCCCGTTGGCTTGGTGGTGAAGAACGGCTCAAAAAGTTTTTTCAGGTCGGCGGCAGCGATGCCGCAGCCATTATCGGCAATGACAATCTCCATCTCGTCGGGCGCGCTCTGACGGCAATAGACGCGGACCTTACCGCCGTCCGGCATGGCGTCAATGGCGTTGCTGATGAGAATGATGAAGAGCGACTCCAGTTGATTGCGGTCGCACATCATCATCTGGCCGCTAAGCAAATTGAGGCCCATGGAAAGTTCGACCTTCCTGGCCATCAGCGTAGGCGCTAAAAAGCCGGCAACGGCTTCGAGAATGCTGGACACGTCCTCGAGCTGTTTGCGAGCCAGCGGACGACGGCTGAAGTCGAGCAGACGGCGCACGAACTGCTGGCACTGCACGAGACTTTTCTCGAACTGCTCGAGGTCGCGTGCCAGACCATTGTCACGGGCGCGCTCGCGCATCATTTGAACCCGCAACAGCATGGCTGCCAAAGGTGTGTTGAGGTGATGTGCCGTCCCGGCCGCCATCTTTCCCATGCTGGTGAGCTTCTCGACTTCAAGCAAGGTGCGCCGCAGGCGCACTTTTTCGCGGATGTCGGAAGTGACTTCCATGTAGCACTGCGTGCCGTCGCTTTCACGGAACGGAAGCAGGCTGAGTTGCACGTCGAAGACGGTCCCGTCCTTGTGCCGGCGCAGGGTCTCAACATCGAGAATGGTTTCGCCATCCTCTTGCACGCGACGCATCAAGCTGTGCAGTTCGGCTTGTTTTTCCTGTGGAACCGTAGGCAAGGATTGGCGACGAACTTCGCTGCGGGAGTAACCGTAAAGGTGCTCCGCGGCGGTGTTCCACTCCGATACCAGCAAGTCGTCGTCGAACAGAATGACAGCGCCAGGAGAAGCGTGCAAAAGACCGCGATAGTGTTCGCGCGAGCGGCGCAACTTATCTTCGCTGGCCTGGCGCTGGCGCAAAACGTACCAGGCTGCCCAGATCGCCAGCAGCAAGGAAGACGCAATGCTACGACTGATATAGAGGTAGTGCAGGGACACGTAGTCCATTTCGCGGAAGTAATGGTTTTCCACCAGCTCCCAAAACGCGAACACGACCGCGACGATGCTTATGCTGGACAGAACCAGCGTTGCCCAGAACCAACGCCGTTCGTGCGTGCTATCCATGTTTTCCCTCAGCACCCGCCCGCGAATGGAGCGCCGAGCGCGCCTTTATCTGGCGCGATGTGGCTGCCCGTGCCAGCGCGGCGCTTCACCCCAACCGGTAGAGACCCTGCGAACGCGCAAAACGTTCGGGCAAGGTAACGCACGACAGAGCAGAATTGCACAAAGCTGAGCCGATGGTTGGATCCCGCCCCGTGTCACCCCACCGTGTGAGTGTTCGTTTACCAGTAGCGCGCTACAGGTCTCAGTGACGTGCGTCACAGCAAGGTATGACTTGCGGCTCTGCGCGGTATCCGAAAACCGGTCCGATGAGCATCTAAGTCCTTGTGACTAAGGACGTAAACGGCTCAGAGGCGGCTGGTGGAGAGAGGCGTTTTCAGGGAGGCAAGATTGTGCGTCAAGGGACGCCACTGACAGAAAATCGGACGATGCGCGAGGGCTTCCGGTCATGAAATGCATGCCCCTCGACTCCCTCCGCTGCACTCCGGTCGCTCGGGATGACACCTTCGCGACAGCCTGGAACGCGTGCAAGGATGCCCGCACGACTGTCGGCGAGAAAGCCGGCGTTACGATGGATGTGACACCTTTTTGACAGACTTTCGCCGGCGAGGGCGCCCGCGCTACAAGGCCGAGTGCTAGAGTGCAGGCGAGATGAACCCGGAGCCAAGATTTAGGGCACGCGCGCCAGGCAGAGGCTGAACCAGCGCCGCTCATCCATCCACGTACGCTCAAGTGCAAAACCGCCTTGCCGCAAAATCGAGCGCAGCATGGCAGCGGTGTATTTGTAGCTGTTCTCGGTATGGATCGTCTCTCCCGGCGCGAACCTGACTTGCAGACCAAGAGCAGCGATCGAGACCCTTTGCTCGCAAAGGCTGCGGAGATGCATTTCGATCCGCGACGATGACGAGTTCCAGCGGACCAGATGGCGGAACTTTTTCGGGTCGAAGTCAGCGCCGAGTTCACGATTGGTGCGAACAAGCAAGTTCTTATTAAACCGGGCGGTAACGCCCTGGGCATCGTTGTACGCGGGCAGTAGAACCGTGGTGGGTTTTACCATGTCCGCCCCCAGCAGGAGAGCGTCGCCGGGACGCAGTGATGCTCTCACATTGCATAACAGTGCCGCCGCAGCCGGAGGTTCAAAGTTGCCAATGCTAGAGCCGAGATAAAGGACCAGTTTGCGCCCGGGGACGCGATCCAGTTCGTTAAGTCCGCAGCAATAATCCGCTACCATCGGACGCACGCGCAGGCTTGGAAATTGTGCGGTCAGGGATTGAGTGGCGACTTGGAGGGCGTCGCGACAAACGTCCACGGGATAGTAATCGAGTCGCAACTGGCGACGCAACAGGGATGCGATCAGGATGCGGGTCTTCTCTGCCGTCCCCGCGCCCAGTTCCACTAGGGTGAGGTTCGTGCCCGCGTGAAGAGCGATGGCTTTCGCGTTGGAAGTGAGAATCTGGCGCTCGGTGCGCGTCAGATAGTATTCCGGAACCCTGGTGATCTGTTCGAAGAGGGCCGAACCTGTTGCGTCATAGAAAAGGCGCGACGAAAGCCATTTGGGCGAGCTGGTCAGGCCGATGCGCACGTCTTCGGCAATTTCAGGCAGGGCCGCAGTGGAAAGCAGAACACTCATTTGGCCAGACGCAATCCGCTAAACTGCCAGCGCGCTTGCGGCGGGAAGAAGTTGCGATAAGTGGCGCGGATGTGAGAGCGCGGCGTGACACAAGAGCCTCCGCGCAGAACCATCTGGTTGCACATGAATTTGCCGTTGTATTCGCCAAGAACGCCCGCAGCCGGATGGAAGCCGGGATACGCCATATAGGGACTGGCAGTCCATTCCCACACGTCACCGAAGAGCTGCTGAAAGACGTCCCGGGCTGCGCCGGACTTGGCGGCAGCAGGATGGAAACGGCCGTCGTCCAGGAAATTGCCGGCCACTGCAACTTCGCTGGCGGACAGCTCCCATTCGGCTTCGCTCGGCAGGCGGGCGCCGGCCCAACGCGCATAAGCGTCGGCTTCATAATAGCTGATGTGGCAAACAGGTTCGTGCGGATGCACCTCATGCATGCCGCCGAGCGTGTAAGTGAGCCAGCTTCCGTCGCAGTTCTCCCAGTAGAGCGGCGCTTCCCAGCGTTGCGCCAGGACGGTGTCCCACCCGTCTGAGAGCCACAGTTCCGGGCGTGCATAGCCGTTGTCCGACATAAATTCCATGTACTCGGCGTTGGTTACGGGCCGGGAGGCGAGTTGAAACTCATTCAAATAGACCTGATGACGCGGTGTTTCGTTGTCGAAACAGAAATCGCCGCCACCGTGGCCGATCTCAAAATTACCGCCGTCAAAGCTGAACCAGCGCAAGGGCGCGCCGTCAGATGAAGGATGTTCCACGGGACGGGTCACGTATGCTGGCTGCAAGGGCTGACTGGCGAACGCATGCTTAATGTCCGTGAGGATCAATTCCTGATGCTGCTGCTCGTGGTTCAGGCCGAGCGTGATCAGTGGCGCAATCTCGGTGACATCTCCCTCCAGCAGGCGCAGCATGTTGTCGTCAACATGACAGCGATACTTGCGGACTTCATCGAGGGTCGGACGGGAGAAGAATGCACGCGTGGTGCGCAAGGGGTGCGCGCCGAGCTGCTTGTAATACGAATTAAACAGGTAACGATACTGCGGATCGAAGGGGCGATAGCCCCTCAGGTGCGGAGTGAGAATGAAGGTCTCGAAAAACCAGGTGGTATGTGCCTGATGCCACTTGGCGGGACTGGCTTCCGGCGTGGACTGCACCATCTGGTCATCCGCCGTCAGCGGAGCGCAAATGGATTCGGTGGTCTGCCGGACGGTCTGATAGTGTTGCACCAGTTCTTCCGAAATGCCGGGAATGGGCCGCGCAACGGCCGCCCCCGAACTACGCATTCGCTGATCACGCTGCATCTCTTACCTCCAAGTCAGCATCGCTGGCGGAAAAACGCTACAGCGCACCATCAGTTGATGCGTTGCGACAAAAGTTCGATGCTAAGTTCGGCGTTCTGAGAGACGTAGCAAGCTACGTCTCTACAGATGAGTTTTTCCGTTTCCTGCGGGATGCCCGGGCAACGAGGGGCGGTGAAACGGGAAACGTCTTATTTTGTCTCGTTACAACACACGGCGGACGGCACGTCGCACCAGCTCCGCGGTCATGCTGTAGACAAAGTGTGAAGCCAATGCCTGCGCGTGAGCGCTCAATGGATACGCGTTGAAAGACTTGGAGAGACCAAGCCTGGGTACGGCAATTTCATCGGCGCCGACAAAGAGCGCGGCCCCGAAAGGCAGGCCCACTGCGCATTTTACGGCGGGAAGCAATTCGGCTGTACCGCCGTAGAGTGCGCCAACGGTTGCGCCAAAGCCGTAATGCACGATCGGCTCGGCTTTTGCGCTGGCTGCGCCCGTGCATGTGGTCCTCCTTAGGGAATGTGCACTTTCAGGGTTGCCGGTTTGCCCATGGGCTTGTTGTCCGTAGCGGCAAGAGCGGCTTGTATGCGATGTTCTCCGGGGGCAAGGTTTTCAAAGACCCATCGCTTCGAAGTCGTGCTGATGACCGGGCCGTCATCGAGGCGGTATCGGATGTGAGCGTAGTAAAGCTTTGGCGGCAGCTTCGCGCCGGGGGTGACCAACTCGACTCCTGCGGTCTGCACCTCGACGGCGGCACGCCTCTGCTTGGCGTTGCGATGTTCGTCCACGAGCTTGGCGGTAATCAGCGGCCCGAGACCGGCCTGGCCCACCAGGGTGGTGCGATCAGGAAGCATTTCAGTCGGAGAACCAGTTTTGGGTAATTCTCTCCACTGGGCAAAAGCGCACAGCGTTAAAACCATAAACAAGATCCCTGCCTGCAAGAGTCGTAAAGGCAGTTTCATCAGCGTTATCCTCGGTCAGCAGCTATAAACATGACGTTTAATGACGCTGAGCAGTTGCCTACCCTCGCATCGGCGATGCAGGTTTCACTTTGGGCATGTGCATCAGAAGGAAAAGTTCACACTCAGGTAGAGAAATCCAGCAACTCGGGATATCATGTTGCACCGCATACCAGCCTGGGTTCCATGAGTAAGAAACTTCGCCTGCTGAATATTGAAGATTCTGAGGACGACAGCCTGTTGTTGCGGCGTCACCTCACGAGCGCCGGCTACGACCTGGTTTTCGAGCGCGTGGACACGCAAGAGCAACTGCGTGCAGCGCTGGAAACCGACTCCTGGGACCTGATTATCTGCGACTATGTGATGCCTCGCTTCAGCGCGCTGGCCGCGCTGGCCACTGTAAGGAAATACGAGAGGGACATTCCTTTCATCGTTGTTTCCGGCGCCATCGGAGAAGAGACGGCGGTGGCGGCCATGCGTGCCGGCGCCCATGACTATCTGATGAAGAACAACCTCACGCGGCTGGCACCCGCGATCCAGCGTGAACTGCAAGAAGTGACTATCCGGCGAGAGCGCAAGCGCACGGAAGAAGCGTTACGCACGGCCGAAAAACTCGCCAGCGTGGGCAGACTCGCCGCGACTATCGCACACGAGGTGAATAATCCCCTGGAAGCAGTCACCAACATCCTCTATTTGCTGAGCCGGCGCAGTTTGGATTCCACCTCCCGTCACTACCTGCAGATGGCGGAGCACGAGCTGGCGCGCGTAAACCAGATTGTCAGGCAGTCGCTGGCTTTCGTCCGGAACAGTTCTAAGCCAGAGGCGGTCTGCGTAGCGGCCTTGCTGGACGAAACGTTGCAGCTCTACGCGCCCAAAATCCGCGCAAGCAATATCACTATCACGAAGAAGATTGATTGCGACGGCGACATCAATGCGATCGGCGGCGAGCTGCGCCAGGTCTTTTCGAACTTGATCGTCAACGCCATAGATGCCGTCGGCAGCGGGGGAAGAATTCGGCTGCATGTCTTTCATTGCCGTGATCGCTGGCGGCATGCCGAGGGCATTCGTGTGGTCGTGGGCGACAACGGAATGGGCATCCGGCCCGAACACCAAGGACAGGTGTTCGAACCTTTTTTCAGCACCAAGGCCGCCAATGGCACGGGGCTGGGACTTTGGGTATCGCGCGAGATCGTGCAGAAATACGGTGGAACCATCACCTTTCGAAGCAGTGTCCACCCTCACCGGACCGGTACAGTCTTTTCCGTCTTTCTGCCGACCACAGGCGCGCTTGCGGAGACGCGGGCCGCAGCAGCTACGGCTTAACCAAGGCGATCAGATCCACTGCAGCCGTTTTTCACCATTTTTTCCCGTGGGACTGGAAGCTTTTTTCGCCTGGACGCCGCAATGTTGCTGTAACTCCCCGCTAGAGAACGGACTTAGAGGTGAAATAGCTCCTTCCAGAAAGATTCAAATTGGAACTGAGAAATTACACTTAAGGTTCTACATCTATTTTCTTTCGTGGACAGCAACACTAAGATTGTTGCGGCTGATTTTTCCTGAGAAGGACTGGTTTTCGCTGGCGAACCAAGCTGTGGAAAAACCAGCCACGTTCCATCCAGAATGTCCCGGCGTATCCAGAGTTGGATTCCGAGTACCAACTTGACTACCCGCAGAGCGGAATTTAGGGGAGATCAAGGAGGATGGGTATTATTTTCCCCAACGTAAGTAGCTGAAAATAGTATCGAATCGGGCCGATGTAACAAAACGGAACGCAGATTGCATGTTCGTGCTCATGTCTGAGGTTCGGGAATGAAATGCCACTTCGTTGATGCGAGGGCGGAGTTCTTCGCCATCCTGGCTGAGAAGCTGGGCAGCGAGTTTGCTCTTATTCCCAGCTCACTCGAAGACCGTGAGCACCTAACCGCCTGCGATGTAATTATCTTCGGCCTTCCTGCCCAGGAACATCCCGAATACCAGACGCGCCTAGCCCAGTTACAGAAAATCGTGCGCAATCCTGCCGGCGTGCCGGTGATAGCTTTTTTGCCCACCTCGGACCGGCAGATGGTGCGCACGGCCATGATGGCAGGAAGCATGGACCATTTCGTCGAGTCCGGCTCGATGGAGGAGTTGCGCCACATTCTGCGCCGCGCCTCCCAATTCCATGACATGAACCGCGAGTTGCAAAGGCTGCGTTTTTCCGGCCGTGAACTGGGCGACTTCATGTCCATAGTCGGCTCCGACCAAAAGATGCGCGCCATCTTCACACTGGCGTCGAAGGTAGCGTCCACGGACGCCACGGTGCTGATCACGGGTGAAACCGGTACCGGTAAGGAGTTGCTGGCGCGGGCCATCCATCAGGCGAGCCAGCGCGCACGGCAGCCGTTCGTGGCGGTGGCCTGCTCGTCACTGCCGGAGACGCTCATTGAAGCGGAACTGTTTGGGCATGAGAAAGGCGCCTTCACGGGTGCGGCCGCGGCCCGGCGGGGGCGATTTGAGGCGGCCGAGCGGGGCACCATCTTCCTGGATGAAATCGGTGAACTGTCGCCGGGATTGCAGGTAAAGCTGCTGCGGGTCTTGCAAGAACGCAGCTTTGAAAGGCTGGGAAGCAACCAGCCGCGGCCCATGGAAGCGCGCGTTATCTGTGCTACGAACCGCACTCTTCAGGAACTGGTAAGAGCGGCCACTTTCCGCGCCGATCTTTATTACCGCCTGAATACGATTGAGCTGAACCTGCCGCCGTTGCGCGAGCGCCGGGACGACATCGCCCTGCTGGCGCATTCTTTCCTCCAAGGCTACAGCGAAAAGCATAAGCGTCCGGGACGGCGAATCTGTTCGGCGGCAATGGCGGCGCTACAGGAATATTCCTGGCCCGGCAACATCCGCGAGTTGCAGAACGTGATCGAGCGCGCGGTAGTGATCTGCGACGGGCCGGAAATCCTGATGGAACACCTGCCTTCGCAGTTTGCCGCCTGGGAAGACCAGAATTGCATCGGATGCTCGTTTGAGGATGAAGTCCGCAACTTCAAGCGGCGCCTGATCCAGCGCGTCCTATGTGATCACGGGAACAACAAGCTGCAGGCTGCACGCACTCTGGGGATCGCCCGTTCTTCGCTGCACCGCCTGATTGACGAACTCCATATTCCCGTACCTGAGCGTCAGAACAGCGATTAGCAAAGTTGCTGTGCAGGCATTCTCCCCCAAAGCTGTTGCTTGGTTTTTCGTCCCTCATGCCGTTAAATGGAACCCATGGCTGAGAGCGCCCATGTGCCGACCATATCGCCGGAAGCTTCAGGTGGGGCAATCGCGAGCGTAGCACCGCAGCAGGAAGAGCCGCTGTGGGCGCGGCTGGTGATGCCGTCCATCAGCGATATCGTGTTTGTGGCGCTGGTCTGCGCTTTGACTTTCGGCATCTGGGGACCGCAGCTCCTCAGCGATGCTGACATTGGCTGGCACATCCGCAATGGCGAGCACATCCTGGCTACGCGTTCGGTCCCACACACCGATTACTTTTCCTACACCATGGTCGGCCAGCCGTGGTTTGCGTGGGAATGGCTGTATGACCTGGTCATCAGCAGCGTTCATTCTGTCGACGGACTGAATGGGGTAGTGATCTTCAGCGGAGTGGTTATCGCGCTCACTCTGGCGCTGCTCTTCCGGTTGGCCTTGAAATCAAGCGGAAACCTGCTGGTGGCGCTGAGTTTGACGCTGCTGTCGGGTGCAGCCGCTTCTGTCCATTTTCTTGCGCGGCCTCACGTGCTGAGCTGGCTGTTCACGCTGATCTGGGCTCAAACGCTGAGGTCGTTTCAGCGTGGCGAGCGCAAACACGTGTGGATACTGCTTCCGCTGACGGTGTTGTGGACAAATCTGCACGGGGGATTTCTGGTCGGATTCGCCCTGCTCGGCCTGTACCTGGCTGGAAATGTTTGGACCTGGTGCACGACGTCGTGCCCGGAGAGCCGCAGCCGTGCCACGGGACGCGTGCGGCGCCTTGGGATGCTGCTGCCGCTCTCGGTAGCGGCAAGTGTCGTGAACCCGTACGGATACCGGCTGTATATGCACCTTTACGAGTACCTGAGCAGCAGCTTCCTGATGGATAACATCATGGAGTTCTTGTCACCGAATTTCCACCTGCTACAGGTAAAGTGCTTTGCGGCATTGCTGGTACTCATGCTGCTGGCGCTGAGCGTCAGTGTCAGCAAAGTGAGCGCCGCTGATGTGTTGACGCTCGCTTTCGCAACCTGGATCGGTCTATACGCAGCGCGCAACGTTCCAATCGGGTCCATACTGATCACGCTTACCATCGCACCTATTCTCGGAACCGCGATTCGAAATGTGCCAGATCAAAGCAATGTGACTTGCTGGCTACGTGGACTGGCTTCCAAGCTGGAGACATTTTCAGCGCGCATGAAGGCGATGGAGCTTCGCTTCAACTCCCATCTGCTGGCGGCGGTGGTTTTAGCCCTGGTGGTTGCAATCGGGATCAGCGGACATCGGGCTTCTGGACAGAAGCTTATTTCTCCGAACACACGAAAAGCGGATGCACAGGCTCCCTTGCTGTCGCTGTACTTCGACGAGAAGCAGATGCCGGTGCACGCAGCCGAATACATGGCCTCGCACGATATCTCTACTCATTTTTTCGCTCCGGACGAGTGGAGCGGGTACCTGATTTACCGGCTGTATCCGAATGTGCGCGTCATGTTCGATGACCGGCACGATCTGTACGGCGAGAAATCAGTACGGGAGTATCTAAAGCTGACGCATGTGGGCTATGGCTGGCGCGACGTGCTGGACAAGAACAAAGTCAATTGGGTGCTCCTGCGGCCGGATTCTCCTCTCGCGAACACACTCAAAGCCGCCGGTGACTGGAAGACTATCTATGATGATGGAACGGCGATTCTGTTTGCGCGGGCGATGCCACTAACCTCCTAGATCTCTCGACAACCATAATGTAAACGGGATTCAGAGCCACAGAAGGATAGCGTGTTTACGGGCGCCACAAGACCCAGTAGTCACCGATATGCCTGGAATTAGGAAATCGGATTGAGAGTTCCTTTGCGCCCGCAGGTGACAACCGCGGTCCAAAGAAAGGAGATTCGTTTACCACAATGACGTTCACGCTCTCGTTGTGAATTGCAGCAGGAAAGGGCATGCCGTAATCTTCGCGAGTGGGATTGCGCAGTCCTGACAGAAAATAGACCTCCGGAGAATTCGGGCCTGCAAGTAACAGTCCACTTCGGGAATGCTGTTGTACGGTGCTGATAAGCTCTTCATAGATCCAAGGTTTAGCAACTTTCAGTCCTCCAGACGAGGACAGTCGTAGGGGCTCATTCGTGTCAAGCGGTGACTCAATGCCAGTGTGATAAATTTCGCTGGGCACAATTTTCAGTATCCCGAACCCAATATAGAACGCTAGGAGAGCGGCAAGCACATATGGGCCGCCTGGCATTTTCCGCGTCGAGACTACCGCCAAAATCGCCAGTACCGTCAGCGGGGCGCAGTAGCAGAAGTAGATCGGAGCGGAAAAGGGAATCTGAACGAGGCTGCACAATGACGCAACGGCAATAATCAACATGAGTTGCTGCTGGCGCTTTTCTGAGAAGCGCTCAGCAAATTTCGGTTTCATTACCAAAATGGCCGTACCAAATAACACCACTGCTGGTATCAGCTCCTGTGCGGCATAAAACGTCACAAGGGTAGCTACGTAGTTCTTAACAGCGAAGAGCAGATATCCCGCCAAAAAAACGGCAACGAAACATTGTGCTGAAAGTGGCGAACCCTTGCCATAAGTCGCCAGCGTAAGCAGTGCCAGAAGCGGTAATGCGTATAGCAGAAATAGCGTTGGAAAAGGATGGCCCAGGCCCATAGACTGGGCGCGGACAACTCCGGCTGAAACGACGCCCTCCCAGAAACTTCTCAGGGAACCAGACATATAGTAGGGCAACAAGAATAGGGTAACTGGAACGGTTATTCCTGCGCCAAACGGGCCCGCCATGTGGAAGAAGTTACGGAAGCGTGTTTTGGAGCCGACCGGTTGAGTACGTCGCTCGCGCAACAAGAGAACTGCCGCGAGGGCGACGGCTGGAACTAAGAAGTAAGCTTCATCCGGCCTTTTGTGGATCATGAACACGAGGACGGCCGTGAACACTGAAAGCCCCACTGTCATGAACACGCGATACAGGAACGGAGAGCGGTGCTGTCGGGTATCGTTGCCAGTACTCAGGTGCTGTTCCCGAAAAAGCAGAAACAGTAGTACGCCAGCGACGTAATACAGCCCGATGATCTTAATAAGGAACGATATCCCTCCGCATATGCCAGCCAGGAACAACCATCGCTGCGTCCCCACGTCCAGATATCGCAACAGTGCCGCAATCCCAAACATTGCAAAGAAGAGGTTGTACCAAGACGGCATTGCCGCCGGATACGTTGGGATAGTCCAAACGGCAGCCAATACCATTACACCCGCCGCGGCTAGCGGGGAAGCTAGGCGGGAGGCAATATAGAAAACGGAGGGGAGCCAACCTAAGAAGAAAACAAACAAAGTCATTCGTAACGCGACGAGATTGACGCCAAACAGCCTGTACCCCGTCGCGTGGATGTAGCCGAGTCCACCGGTGTAGATTTCGCTGAAATCGCGGTGCGGGAGTTGGCCTTTCAGTACGCGATATGCAGTTTGCGCAAGGCTACCATCATCCGAGCACACCCATCCAGTTTCTAGATGCATGTAGGCATACGCTGCACAAAAAGCAAAGGCAAGTAAGAAGATTGCATGAACTCGCCAGCGTTGAGCAGGAGCCAGTTGGCGTGCAGTCGTGGGCGCCTGCTGGTCAATTGTAAAAGCAGCAGCACCCTTGCTCATTCGCTCTCCTCATCCGCGCTGCAATTCAGGCAGATTTTGCCCGCGCTTTCACGTACTCTGACGACCTACTCTGCGGTGGGTTGTAAGAGAAAACCCAGATAACACGAGCGTAAACAATATCGCCGATGGCGCAAACACGGTGGGCGCAACACTGTCCACGCACCAATGCTGCTGCCAATCCTGCCAGGAGCGTCGCAACCAGCAACGCCGGCACCGTATGAAAGCTGCCCAGGACGGCTGGCGCCAGCAAGAACGCCACGTATAGCGGATACGCGAAGCGCGCCTGGTCTTTGGGATCGCTGGGCCGGTCAAGAGTTCGGCCCCAGTATCCCCGCTGGATGTCCAAGGTGACCTCAAGACTATAGGGATCACGTCCGTGCACGAGCAGTTCACGACTAGCCAGCCAGGCAGGATAAAGATCCGACTGGTTGCCGCGAGGCTGCGCGGTGCGAACCGCATCGGCTTGCTGGTAGGGAATGAGCACATTGTGGACGTAATACCACATGCTGAAGACAGCAATAAGTGCGACCAGAAGCGCAATCCATTCAAGCTGGCGACTGGTACTCTGCGGTGCAGCAATACCGGTGGGCCTCACATAGGGTGTAGCCACGTTAGGGCCGGAAGTTGTGGACTCAGCTCGCATAGGGCTTAATTCCAAGTGTCGCCCCTGTGCGCCGCCATGCGGTCAGGGGTGTCGCAGACTCAGGACAGTGGCCGGGCAGACAAAGCACCCCCGCGCCTAAGTTGCTGATTCCAATGATACGGAATCAGCGAGGAGGCATCCGCTACTGCCGTTTGAATTGCATAGCAAGTGAAGGGCCTTGGAAGGCGAGGACGGTTGTAGTTCGACCAGATCTGACACGGGAAACGATGGGCAAGAGCCAAAATGCGGTACTGACGCCGAGCCAGACATCAATTCAGGCCGATGTCCGCCCACCCCAGGTTTCTGCTGGCCGAAGTTTTGAGAAAAACTTCCGCTCCTGCGCATTTCTCATATTGCTGTTTTTCATCCCTGTTTTCTTCTCGTTAAAGGCGAATGTCGTTGGTGATCCCGACGTTTGGTGGCATTTGCGAACCGGGCAGTGGATCGTAGAGCATCGTACGATTCCGAGCACCGACCCGTTTTCCGTCTTCGGCGCAGGAAAGCCATGGGTGCCATACAGTTGGTTGTTCGAAGTTGCGCTCTACGGCTTCTATCGTGGCTTCGGCCTTATGGGAATTCTTTATGTGCAGCTCGCAGCTTGTTTTGCAATCACGCTGGCGCTGTTAGCGTTGGCGCGACGCGTGGATATGACGCCGTGGAAGTCATTTGCGCTCACCAGTTCGGCCCTGCTGGCGATGATCCCCATGCTGGCGCCCAGGCCCTGGCTTCTTACGATCCTGTTCCTGACGATGGAACTGCATATCCTGCTGAAGGCACGAGAAGGTAGTGATGTTCGGGGGCTTTGGCTCTTGCCCTTCATTTTCGCCGTCTGGGCCAACATTCACGTGCAATTCGTATACGGGCTTTTGGTTCTTGGGCTGGCAGCGATGGAACCCGCCGTGACACGATTGTTTCCGCTGGCGGGATCCGCTTCACCGTCGTCGGCTCCGCCCAGGCGCATGTGGCTGGTGCTGGCTGCCTGCATGCTTGCCACGCTGGTAAGTCCTTACACGGTGAAGATCTACAAGGTTATCTTCGACTTGGGGGCACAGTCGCGAGATTTGGCTCTAGTCACGGAGTTTCATGCTCCTCAGTTTCGGAACATAGCCGACTATCTGGTGTTGACTCTGGCCATGGCGGGGGTCTTTGCCCTGGCGTGGCGGCGCAACCTGATGCCGTTCAACATGCTTTTGCTGGCGGTCTCGGCAGCGGTTTCCTTTCGTATGGCGCGAGACGTATGGCTCGTGATCATCGTTGCCGTGGGTATCATCTCGTCATATACCGAGCCAACAAAACGAAGCAGTTACAGGACCAGCAGGGGTCAGTGGGCGGCGATTGCAGCGACCGTTGTGGTCCTGGCTGCGATAACTGTATGGTCGCGCCACCTGTCCGAGCGCGAACTGCAAGCCGTAGTGGAAAGCAACTATCCCGTAAACGCAGCAAAATACGTGGCAGATCACAAACTGAACGGGCCGCTCTACAACGACTTCGATTGGGGCGGATATCTGATCTGGGCGTTGCCCGAGCTTCCCGTGAGCATGGACGGCCGCACCAACGTTCATGGAGATGAGCGTATCCTGCGCTCTTACAGGACTTGGACCGCAAGCAGCGCGGTGGCTGATGATAAGGAGTTACTTGCCGCAAAGGTGGTCATTGCCAACCTACGGCTTCCACTGAGCCGGGTTCTTCGCAGTGATCCTGGTTTCCAGCTTGTATATCAGGACAAAGTGGCCGCTGTTTTTGTGGCCACAAACGTGAAGTGATCGGACCCTAACTCCCGGTTGCCCGCTCTCGATTTCCCGTTCTGGTCCTCATCCGTCCGAAATTCTGCGCCCCAGAGAAATGTGACCGCTTTCGGGCTGGAAAGGTCCCCGTGGCGGTCCAGAGGTGTCACCCAGCCGTAGCAGCCGCGTGCGGCTCGTGTCTCATTACTTGGACAGTGGCAATGTGCAGCAACCTGCGCAGTTGCGCTAAGTCCCTGAAAGAGCAGGTGCTAACAAATTATCAGCAATTGGCGGGAATGCACGCTGGATTGCAAATAGAGGAGCCAGACGAGCGATGGGCGCTCAATACGGGATAGGAGACGACTTATGACAGACATTCTTCGCAATTTGTGGATTAACGATGAGGGGCAGGATATCGCCGAGTACGCACTGATGTTGGCGGTCATTCTGGTCATCGTTATTGCTACGGTGTCGGCGATCGGCACCAATGCGAACACTGTTTTCTCTAAGGCAGCCAGCGTGCTCGGGGGCGTGTAAGGTCACTCGCAGGCTCCAAGCCAGGCCAGATAGTGGTTCGGTGCGGCAGGCGGGGTGCCACCTTCCTGCCGCTCCATCGTAAAGGGAGAAATACGCTTCGCCACATCGGGTACCGGAATGGTTCACCTTTCAACCTGGGATGCCGTGGTTCTCGCATTCGTGTTGTCGGCAGCGATTGGAGACCTTCGTTGGAGGAAAATTCCACGAGCTCTAACTGTCGCCGGCCTCATTGCGGGGTTGGCATTTCATCTCTGGCACGGCGGCTTTCTGGCAGCCGCACTCGCCAGCTTAATCGGGTTTATCGCAGGAATCGCCTTTTTCCGCCTGGGGGCGATCGGCGGTGGCGATGTGAAACTGATCACTGCGCTGGGCGCGATGCTCGGCCTGAAAGCATGGATTCTGGCCATGGAAGTGGCAATCCTCGTGGCTGGAGCGATTGCGTTGATTCAAGCCGTAAAGCAGGGGCGCTTTCGCCAGACGATCCGGAATACGGGCGCAATCATTCAGGGACTGGGCTCCAGGGGCTTACAGCCGCACCCGGTCATTAACGTAAGCAACCCAGCCATGCTGCGGGCGCCGTTTGGCGTAGCGGTGGCATTGGGCACTTTACTGGCCGTAATCAAGCTATGACGAGAAGCGGCAAATCGGAATGCGGCGCGACCATCGCGGAAGCGGCCCTGGTGCTGATTTTGCTCTTCACGTTCCTGATGGGGATCATCGAGTTCGGGCGCTGTTACAACATCTATCAGAACGTTACAAATGCCGCGCGCGAGGGGGCGCGGTATGCTGTTGCACCGTGCTCGGCAATGTCGGGCGCGTCCTGTCCGGGAAGCTTTGTGGTTCCAGCGGGTTGGTCAATTGGAACTCCCAGCGAGTCAGATATTCAGGCAAAGGTGCAGACGTACTTGGCCAGCAATGGCGTGAACAACGCAACCACCTACGTGTGCAGCTACGCCAATCAGAATGACTGCGGAGTGTCCATTGGCGGCAAAGAGATTTTTTCTGCAGTTGCACCCGCCTGTCGTACACCTTCGAGGTACTGCACGAGAGTGAACGGTCTTGACACAAATTTCACCGCCGTGGCGGTAAGGGCACCTTACCAGTTTCTCTTTTTCAGGAATTTCGGGACGATCAACATCCATTCGGAAGCAAGGATGCGCGATGAAGTTAACAACTGATCCGAGCCGGAGCAAAGAGCGGGGCACGCAAGTGGCCGAGTTTGCCGTCGCGCTGCCCTTGCTGCTTTTTTTGGTGCTGCTGGTCACGGAGGGGGCTGGAGTAATTCGCGCCCATCAGGTGCTGAACAACATAGCGCGCGAGGGCGCGCGCTTTGCTTCTAATACAACTTTCAGTGGAACCATGACGGCAGACGACACTGTGCGCGACATGATGGCGTATGGCTGGACAAATAATGTGAGTTTTCTCTGCAACGGTACTCTGTCCAGTCCTTGTGCAGTGCCAACGGAAACCGTGGCCGCCGCCCCCGCGTATGGGCTAGACGCTAATTCCTACACCTACACAGGGTCGAGCTCCATGTGTCCCTCGGCAACGGTGGTAATTATCCAGCCCGTGTGGGTGCTGACGTCGACGGGGGTGTACATCTACACGTCCCGCATATCGGTTACGTGCAATTACGCATTGCACTACATGCCGCGACTGCTCGGGATACCGAACACGGTTACGCTCAGCGCGACGGCTGAGTTTCGCAATCTTTAGGGCTTTTTAGGGCTTCCGCCGCGCATGGCACGGTGGGGCTGAGGAGGGAGTGATGAATCGCAATCGGCTTGTGATGATCGGGATCGTGGCGCTCGCGTTAGCCGGATTTGTGAGCTTCTCGATTTACCGTGTTCTGCGCGTTTCCATGGCCAGCAGCCGGGTGACAACCACGACCGTGGTTGCCGCTGCGACCGACATTCCGGTCGGGACAAAGCTGGAAGAGAAGGATCTGCGATTGATGAAGATGCTGGAGACGGATCTGCCTCCGGGCGTGTACCGCAATACGGCGGATGTGGTGGGCCGCGGCGTGGTCGTACCGATGAGCAAGGGTGAGCTGGTGCTGGCGAGCAAGCTGGCGGCAGAAGCCGCCGGCGCCGGATTGCCGTCGCTGGTGCCACCGGGTATGCGCGCCGTTTCCGTCAAGGTCAACGATGTTATTGCGGTTGCGGGTTTCGTTACTCCAGGAACTCGCGTGGACGTGGTACTGACCGGGCAACCGAAAGAAAGTACGGAACCGATAACCACGACCGTGCTGGAAAACGTTCAGGTGCTGGCAGCCGGCCAGAAGCTGCAGAAGAACCAACAGGGCGAGGCCCAACAGGTCACAGTGATCACGCTCATGGTCGATCCGGATGACGCACAGAAGCTGATCATGGCAAGCCAGGAAGGCCGCATTCAGTTGGCGTTGCGGAACCCGCTGGATACCGACAAGCCAGTCATTCCGCAGTTGAAGAACGTCGAGTTGTACCGGATCCAGCCGGGAGGCGCGGTGTCGGCAAGGCCGCAGCGGCCGCAGGCAATGACCCACTTCGCCAAAGCTGTCCGGCCGGCTGCCCCGCCGGCGCCCTACATCGTGGAAATGATTCGCGGCGAGAAGCGGGACCTGGCGAAGTTCTAGCGCTGTGAAACCTGGTTGGATAGATGGAGAGAAGATCGATGCGAGTGCTTGCGAAAGTTGTTCCCCTGTGCGTTGCAATCGCGGTGGCGCTCAGCCTCCCGCTAGCGGCGCAGAGCTCGCCGGAAACCGGAGCGGCACAGCAGTCAACGCCCGCCATGGCAGCCGGCCAAAACGCAGCTAACCCGACGGCGGTAGCGGCGGCCCCGCAGTCCCCGGCCGCCAGTACATCCGCCGTCCCTCAGACGCAGCAAGCTCCGGCGCAGGTTTCGGAGCCCGGCCCCGGTCGCAATGAGGCCCAGACTTCCGCGCCCTTGCGGGTGATGGTGGGCAAGTCGCTCCTGATCACCACTACCGACCGCTTGCGGAGGGTCTCGGTTACGGACCCGGGTATTGCCGATGCCTTGGTCGTCACTCCTACACAGGTGCTCGTGCACGGACGCGCTCCAGGGGAGGTATCACTGATTCTTTGGGACGAGCAGGAGCGCTCCCGCAGCTTCGATCTGCGGGTGGATGTTGACGTAACCGCGGCCCAACAGCAGATCAACCACCTTTTTCCGGACGAAAAGATCACAGTTGAGCCGTCGCGCAATGCCCTCGTGCTGGCTGGTCACGTAGCCACGAAGGAAGACGCCGAACGCGTCGGCGCCATTGCCGGAGCTTTCTCGAAGAACGTAGTTAATGTGCTGACGTATGGTCCGGTAGGCGCGCACGAAGTGTTGCTCGAGGTGAAATTTGCCTCGCTCGATCGCCTGCGTGCTACTCAACTGGGCCTCAACATCTTTTCAACGGGAGCGGCCAGCACCATTGGAACAATTTCGACCCAACAGTTTGGCGGATTCCAACCGCAGCAGGTTCGAGACATTCCCTTTCCTCCGGCACAGGGCCTGCGGAACCCAACGACGGGTGCTCTCGAAAGGATCACTAGCAACCAGACCATCAACGATCCTCTAAACATATTTGTCTATCGTCCAGACATTCGATTGGGGGCAGTGCTGAAAGCTTTACAACAACAGAACGTCCTTCAGATTCTGGCTGAACCGAACCTGATCGCGCTCAATGGGAAGGAAGCAAGTTTCCTGGCCGGCGGCGAGTTTCCCTTCCCAGTCGTGCAGCCGGGCACAAGCGGAAATGCTGTCACCATTCAGTTCAAGGAGTTTGGTGTTCGCCTGAAGTTTACGCCGCTGATCATGCCGAACGGCAATATCCACCTGAAGGTAGCGCCGGAAGTCAGCGCGTTGGACTTCACGAACGGACTGGCGGTGCCGGGTAGCGGGTTCTTTGTGCCCGCGCTGAGTACGCGGCGCGCCGAAACCGAACTTGAACTTCAGAACGGACAAAGCTTCGTAATCGCCGGCCTGCTCGACAAGCGGCTCACAACTCTTAAGAACAAAATCCCGGGTTTGGGTGATATCCCAATTCTCGGATATCTGTTCCGGAGTGAGAGCAAGAGCAAATCAACGGGCGAACTGATGGTCCTGGTGACGGCGCATCGTATCCAGCCGTCTACCACACCGCCTCCTCTGCCGAACTTCCCAGACAAGTTCCTCGAGCCGGCGGGACCGGCCAAACCGGAAGGCGGAGCGAAGTAATGGATTAAGAGCCGAGCGGCGGTTGCGGGCTGCCGCTCGGATTCAATCAGACATATTGCCTGCTGGTTGATAGCAGCATGGGATCTTTGAGGTAAGTGCTATGAGGCAGTTTAAATCAACGTCAAGAAGGCAGCACGGCGCCCGCGGCCTTACGTTGCCAATGCTGGCGCTGTTCATCGTCGTGCTATTTGCGGTTGCTTCGCTGGCGGTGGACTTGGGGATCTTGTATACCGCCCGGACAAGCGCACAGCATGCCGCCGATTCCGCAGCTTTGGCGGGAGCTTGGATATTCGCCAACTCGTCCCCGCTAGCCACGCCCGAGCAAAAAACCGCCAGCGCGCAGGATGCCGCCATTATGTCGGCGGCGCAAAACAAGATCCTGGGAAAGACAGTAAATATCACCGCAGCGGACGTGAACGTGGACGTGGCGAACCAGCGCGTCACGGTCACGGTTCCGACGAGCAACACCGCTTCAGCTATCAGCCTGTATTTTGCCCGTGTCGCCGGTTGGACGAGTTCGAACGTTGCCGCCAGGGCAACCGCAGAAGCAGGTCCGTCAGCAGGCAGTTCGCAGTGCGTCAAACCAATATTCCTGCCCAATACGATCCTGGCGACCGGCGAGCGGCCTAAGGATGCATGCGATAACGGCCACGTCATTTTCGATTCAAATGACCCTGACCATCCGCTCAGTAACTGGTACACGACGTCTTATGAAACGACCTATATGACCCCTGTCTATTCGGCTCCGCAACTGAGTATCCGGCCAATAAGGCCAGCGAGCGCTCTGGCTCCAAGCCAGTACTATTCGATCGATTTTGGCGAGCTGCTTAACTCAAGCTCCGGCGCCTCCACATACAGGTGCACCCTGGGAAACTGTCTTAATGAGTGCGCCAGCGGCACGGTTTCACCCACTGTGGCATGCGGAAACAGCTTTCCCTTGGAAACGGGGAATATGGTGGGACCGACGGGCCAGGGTGTGGACATCCTCACCGGACCTACTCCGGACACATTCGGCGGGTTCGATGAAAACAAGCAGTTCTACTACTTCAAAGACGGCATTGACAGTCTGAGGGTCTACAAGAGTGAGCAAGTGGCGCTGGTACCCGTGTGGAACAATTGCGCGGAAATTATAACCCCTGGATATCACGGCCAGAGGGTAAGCATTGTCGGCTTTGTGAGCATGTTTTTTTCGTCTTGGGACAGTAGCCAACAAAGCGTTCGGGCGTATTTCCTTGGCGCGACCCCATGCCGTGCTGCCGGCACGCCCGGTGGTGCTGCGTCAGCCGCTCAGCCCGTGCCCATACGGCTGATACAAAATCCGTGACGCCGAGGGAAGGTGTGGACCAATGGCAGAGCTGACAGTAGCGATTTTGGCGGTTGACGAGGAACAACGGACCGTACTCCGCATGCAGGTGGACGCGACCACAGTGGCGCGCACCGCACACAGCTTCAGCGGATTTCCCGTAGGCTCCACGGACCCGATGCTGCGACGCATCCACGATCTGCGGCCTGACGTTTTGATTCTTGACATGCCCGCGGCCAATCCTGCGGTGGCGTTGCGGGCCATCGAACTGCTGCACCTGGAAGTACCGAAATCCGTGATTTTTGTCATTGGCGACATGTCGCAGCCGCAGAACATCGTGAGCGCGATGCGGTCCGGCGCGCGCGAGTATATGGAGCGACCCACCAGTACCACTGCCCTGCTGGAGGCCTTTGTCCGGCTGACGGCGGCACAGCGAAAGTCTAAGACCGACGCGCAGCGCGGACGCGTGTTTACGGTCATAAACGCCAAGGGAGGCAACGGGGCCACGACCATTGCTGTGAACACCGCGCTGGCGTTGCAGTCTACCGTCGGCAACGTAGCGCTGGTGGATCTGGCTCCGCTCGGTCACGCCGCCCTGCACTTGAACCTGAGGCCATCGTTTTCGGTGCTGGATGCGATCCACAATCTGCATCGGCTGGACGATTCGCTGCTGGACACTTTTATGGCGCAGCATGATAACGGAATGCACGTGCTGGCCGGGACGACAACGCCGTTTGCGGAACCGAGCCCGGGCGAGTTTGCACGCCTGTTCGACGTGCTTGTCAATCGCTACCGTTGCGTCGTGGTGGACGCCTCCTCCCGGCTGGACGCGTGTACACGTGTGATTTGTGACTTGTCCGACCTGGTGATGCTGGTAGCGCACACCGACGTCGCCTCCCTGTGGAGCGCGGCGCGAGTGCGTGAGTATTTGAGTGAAAGCGGCAGCGGAGAACGCGTGCGCCTGGTGTTGAACCGTTTTCGCAAAATCTCCGGTTTCAGCGAATCGGACGTGGAGACAGCCACCTCCACCAAGCTTTTCTGGAAAATTCCGAACCAATTTCCTGCGGTTTCTTCGGCTATCGATCGCGGCATCCCCGTCATTCAGCAGAACCACTCGGAGATCGCGCGGTGCTTCGTAGGGCTGGCAGCTGCCCTGACGGAAGCTGAAGGGGACGCCAAGCGCCGTAGCTGGTCATTGTTCAGGACGGCAGAGCGAGCATAGGAGCGAGCATGTCATACCTTCAGGCAGTGGACAAAGCCGGAAGCGATTATCAGCAGGTCAAAGCTGACCTGCATCGTAAGATCCTGGATCGGCTCAACCTTGAAAAGCTTGGACGCACGCCGGGACCGGCGGCCCGTGACGAAGTGCTGAATGTAATCCGTTCCGTCATCGGCGCGGAAGCGGTGCCACTCAGCTTCGCGGAACGAGAGCGTCTGGCGCGCGAGATTCTGGATGAAATCTTCGGGCTCGGCCCGCTGGAACCGCTTTTGAAGGACCCGACCATTTCCGATATCCTCGTCAACCGCTATAACCAGGTGTTCATTGAACGCGCCGGCAGGCTGGAACCGACCGCGCTGACATTCAAAGACGACGGACACCTGATGCAGATCATAGACCGGATCGTGTCGCGCGTCGGGCGGCGAGTGGATGAATCCTCGCCGATGGTGGACGCGCGCCTGCCGGATGGCTCGCGCGTGAACGCTATCATTCCCCCGCTGGCGTTGGATGGACCGTGTCTGTCCATTCGCCGTTTCGGCCGTGACCCCCTGACCGCAGCCAATCTGATCGAGAACAAGAGTATTGCCGAGCCGATGCTGGAGTTGTTGTCGTACATGGTAAAAGGCAAGCTCAACATCCTTATCTCGGGCGGAACCGGCGCCGGCAAAACGACGCTGCTGAATGTGCTTTCGGGATATATCCCCAACTCGGAACGGATAGTGACCATCGAGGATGCGGCGGAATTGCAGTTGCGCCAGGAGCACGTGGTGCGGCTGGAAACGCGCCCGCCGAACATCGAAGGCAAAGGCGCGGTACGGCAGCGCCAACTGGTGATCAACTCGCTGCGTATGCGTCCCGACCGCATAATCGTGGGCGAAGTGCGTGGCGAGGAAGCATTTGACATGCTCCAGGCCATGAACACCGGCCATGAAGGTTCGCTGACTACCATCCACGCCAACACCCCCCGCGATGCGATCTCCCGTGTCGAGAACATGGTTTCGATGGCAAACCTGAATATTCCGGAGCGGGCGGTACGACAGCAGATCGCCTCCGCTATTCATGCCATTGTGCAGATAGCGCGTCTGGCCGATGGCACAAGAAAAATCATCAGCATCTCGGAGCTGGCCGGCATGGAAGGTGAGCAGATCACCATGCAGGACATTTTCGTCTTCGAGAGGCGCGGTCTGACCGAGCAGGGACAGGTGCGCGGTGCCTTCAAGGCTACCGGCATACGTCCCAAGTTCTCCGACCGGCTCGGAGCCGCCGGCTATCGCCTGAAGCCGTCATTGTTCGAATACGCATTGGAGGTCTAAGGAACGGCGCGAGGAGAAAACCATGCTGCTGCTTCTGACATTGCTGCTGTTTGTGCTGATCGCGAGCGGGGTCTTTCTCGTGGTTTGGTTTATTGACCAAAGGCGCGATACGGCCCGTGTCCTCCACGACCGCCTGAGTTCGGTGGCGGAGGCGGCGCAACGCCAGCCCAGCGAAGAATTGGCGTTGCTGCGCGATGAACTGCTGAGCGAAATCCCGGCGCTTAACAAAATGCTGGCAAAGTCCGCGCGCATTTCGCGGCTGCAACGATACCTGTTGCAGGCAGACATGAAGACGCGCGCGGGCAAGTTCCTCCTACAGTGTGCCTGCTGCGGTGGGGTTCTGGGGCTAATCGCACAACTATGGTCCCGTAGCCTGGCGATTGCCCTGTGCTTCGGCGTAATCGGGGCGATTCTGCCTTTCACCTATGTTTCCTTCCGCCGCGCACAAAGATTCCACAAGTTCGAAGAGTTTTTCCCCGAAGCCATCGAGTTGCTCGCGCGCGCAGTACGTGCGGGGCATGCGTTTACGACGTCTTTGGAACTGATTGCCAACGAACTGTCGGAGCCGGTCTCGGGAGAATTCCGCAAGCTATTTGAGGAGCAAAAGTTCGGGTTGCCGATCCGCGACGCCCTGCTGAACTTGGCGGACCGCATGCCGATCATGGACGTAAAGTTCTTCGTCACAGCAGTGATGTTGCAGCGGGAAACCGGCGGAAACTTGGCCGAAATCCTGGATAAGCTCTCGTACGTCATTCGCGAGCGCTTCAAGATTCTGCGCCAGGTGCGGGTTTACACCGCTCAGGGACGGCTGACGATGATGATCCTTCTGGCGCTGCCCCCGGGGTTGATAGTGCTGCTGATGTTCGTCAACCGCGCTTTCATCCTTGTGCTGTTCACAGATCCGATTGGGCACATCCTGATCGCTATCGGCGTCGTGCTGCAAACTATTGGATTTTTCATGATCCGCCGGATCGTCAATATTCAGGTGTAATGCCATGGCCACTGCTCTGTTGATCCTGCTGTTTTGCACGATGGCTACGGCGGTGTTCGCACTCAGCGCCGCCGCGTTTGCTCCATCATCGGTAATCGGTTTCCGCCTGCGCTCGCTTGTAGGCCCACGGCAGCAGGTGAGCAAACCTCGCCTGGAGGAAAAATTCGAGCAGAAAGTCATTGATCCTCTGGCCAAAGTATTGCCACCGTCACCAACCGAGATTTCGCGGACTCGCTCTTTGCTGGTGATGGCCGGGTACCGGGAATCGCGCCATCTGACGTATTACTTCGGGCTGCGGATTCTGCTGGCGTTTTTCATGGTGGGGTTGTTTGTGTTCACCGGCCTGGCGGCGCGCAAACCGCTTCTGCTGGTTGCCGGCTTACTTTTTGCATACGTGCTGCCCCGTTTTGTCCTGAAGCGGATGATCCGGAACCGGCAGCAGAGAATCCGGCTGTCACTTGCAGACGCTCTCGACCTGTGCGTCATCTGCGTCGAGGCAGGCCTTGGGTTGGACAGCGCACTGCATCGCGTCGGCGAAGACCTCCGGTATGCGCACCCGGAGCTCAGCGATGAACTAAACCTGGTCCATCTGGAGATGAGAGCGGGCAAGCCAAGAGCAGAGGCCCTGCGAAACCTGGCAACCCGCACCGGCGTGGATGACGTGCGCGCCCTGGTCGCGGTGCTCATCCAGACTGACCGCTTCGGCACCAGCATTGGCCAGGCATTGCGTATCCACTCGGACGCGATGCGCACGGAGCGGCGGCAGCGCGCTGAAGAACAGGCGGCGAAGACCACCATCAAAATGGTCCCGGTGCTGGTGTTCTTTGTGTTTCCGTCCATGTTCATCGTGAGTCTCGGACCGGCGTTTATCCAGCTCATTCGAAATCTGCTACCGGCGTTGCAGTAGATGACATACGGTGAAGCACTCGCGATCGTTGTAGGCGGCATGGTAATTCTGGCGGCGATACTGTATCGCCGCGAGCGTAGGAGTTATATGGCGCGACATCCACGAACAGGGTACGCGTTCAATCGAACCCGGCAAACGTTCCTGGCGACACAAGTGAAGGTTGCCGATACTCATTGGACACGCTTTCTAGGACTCATGGCGACTAGTCCGTCGGACTTCGGCTTTGGGCAGGGACTCTGGATAATCCCCTGCCACGGCGTCCACACCTGGGCCATGCGATTCCCAATAGACATCGTGTATCTCGACAGCAATCACGTGGTGGTGCATGTCGAAGAAAACCTCAAGCCATGGCACTTCGCGCCGGTGCGGATGGATTCGGCGACCGTGCTGGAGCTGCCATGGCACACGGTGTGGGATTCGGGAACGAGAGTCGGGGACCAAATCGAGCTCACGTTTAAGAGCACCACGGAAAAAGGCGCGGCTGCATGAGCGCAATTCCTGAGTATCTGCCAAGGGACGGCGAGCCAATTAAGCCGACCTTGGCCCCACGGTTGCTGATCGAATGGGAGCCCCGCTGGCGTAGTTTTGTGACAAACCTGGGGCCGGCACTGGGATGTATGCCGTATACCAGTTTCCACGGCGGTCCTTCTCTGCTGGTGCGGTGGGAGCGGCCTTGGGACAGTTTCACGAGCGCGCTGAGGCCGGCGCTAGCTCGCTCCGAGCGGCGGCTGGCTGGCGAATGTACGGTGGGAATACGGGCAGGCCCCGGGACATTTACTTCCGCACTGCTGCACCTTGCCGCCCTTTTATGCCTGCTATTTATGCCCCTGCGGGTAGCCCAACTGAACTTGTTTCCCACGCCCACACCGGAATTACAGTACCAGGTAATTTATTACTCCGGGAACGAACTGCCTCAGATGAACGATGTCGGCGGCGCCCGAATGGGAGAGAGCGGCCTTTCCGGCGGACGCGAACTTTATCACCCGACGCAAACCATCCGCATCGCGCGCGGCAGCACCAAGCTTGTCAGCGCAATCGTGGATGCGCCGCGGCTCAAACTTCCCCGCACCAATGAACCCGTAGCGAATCTGTTGACGATAGCGGCCGGTGATCCCGGCCCAGCGCCTGCGGCGGGAATGCGGTCATTGATGGCGGCCGCCAACCTTTTGCCAACGCCGCCAGCTATACCAGCCGCGCCAAACGTTAAGCGTGCCAAGCTGATGGCGACTCCGCAATTAGCAGCAGGTGCAGTCCAGGCTGCCCCGCAAGCGAAGCGGGAAGTCGCGGGACTGAAAATGCCTGCAATCGGTACGCAAGACGTCCTGCCCCCGCCGGTTTCAGCACCTGCCGGAAACGTGACTTCGACAACCGCATTGCAGCTGCCCCTGGCTGTAGCTGTAGCGCCTCCGGCTGATCTGTCCACCGCTGGTTTGACATCCAGGGGAATCCCCGGATTTGGCGCAAAGCAGGATGCGCTTCCCCCTGCGGTGCAACCCGGGGGCCAGGCGCTGACTGGAAGCCCAATGGGCGCGCTGGAAGGAATCGGAGGTGGCTTGGCAGTTGCGCCTATGGCAAACGCCGGGGTGGGCGCAAACGGGCTGGCAGGCAATTCAATGAAGGGCTCGGGAGCGTCGCTACGCTCCACCGGTTCAGGAACGGGTGGCGGCGGGGCGGGAGTGGTTATTTCCAGCAATCCCGGGAGCAAGGTCGGCGCGCCTGGCGGCAGCGGAGAGGGGGCTATCGCGATGTCCCCTGCCGGTGGCACTCAGCCTGGTTACGGCGGTAGCGGCGGCGGTACGGGGATCGGAAGGGGCACCGGCCCTGGAAGCAGCGATCATGGCAGCGGTTCCGGCGCCGGAACTTCCGGTACCGGCCTAGGCAAGGGAGCTTTGCGTGCCGGCATCTCGCCCTATCCCGGACCGGGCGGATCCGGATCTGGCAAAGGCAGTCCAATACCGGGCCTTACGGTGATTGGCGGCAACGTCACACTTCCTGGTTTCACCACCCCAGAGGATTCCTCCGGCTGGTCGCGCGGGAATACGGATTCGCGGGGCAGGCCTCCGATAACCATCATCGCGACTGCAAGGTCCGGCGGTGCCCTTCCTGCGTACGGCTCCTTCCACTTTAGAGGAGCGAAAGTGTACACCATTTACATGGAAACGCAGCTAGGCCCCGCAGTGCTGCAATATGCGGAACGGGCTGTCTCGCAGACCAACTTCGAGCAAGACCTGATGCCGCCCGAGATTATAAAGGCGGATTTGCCCGGGGTGCCGCGGTCGCGCCTTCTGCTTTCCTGCATTCTGGACCAGACGGGCGCGCTGACGAATATACGCGTGCTGGACGCAGCCCGCCCCGGAACGAGCACGGCCATCGTAACCGCACTGGAAAATTGGCGCTTCCGCCCAGTACTGCGTGGGGATCAGCCGGTTGATGTGGACGTCATTCTGGGCTTCGCCATCGATACGCGTTAGATTTCTTTCTGGGTCCCGATTGCCTGCGGAGATCTTTCTTCGCGGGCTTTTTTATTTTTTGCCGGACTTCGCTGCCGCTGGCTTGGAGCGATTCAGGTTTGGTGTAGCCCACAAAATTCCCCAGCGGCTAAAACCGAAATCAATTTCGATGCTTTACGGCGCGGCTGAAAGCCGCGCCCCTTCAAAGCCAATCAAGGCCCACAGTATTTACAAAACTGATCTAGAAATTCAAAACACGGATTTCCACGAATTCTGAATCAGACGAATCGGTGGAAATCCGTCTTTAGCTTTAGGTTGAAGGCAGCTAACCGAGGCGGAGCAGCTTGAAGAGGAACTATGAGCTGCGCGAGTCCTCCATCAGGACGGAAGGAACTTCGATCTCCTCGGGCTCTGGCTCCGTCTTCCTAGCCAAGCGTCTGCGGAACCATTGCTGCATGCTCTCCATGTAGGTGTAGAACACGGGGGTGATGTAAAGCGTCAGCAGTTGCGAGAAGAGCAGGCCTCCGACCACCGCAAGGCCGAGCGGTCGCCGCGATTCGGCGCCGGCGCCGAAGCCGAGCGCGATGGGAAGCGTGCCCATTAACGCTGCCATCGTGGTCATCATGATCGGGCGGAAGCGCACGAGACAACCTTCGTAGATGGCGTCGGCCGGCGATTTGCCCTGGTTCCGCTGCGCGTCCAGCGCGAAGTCGATCATCATGATAGCGTTCTTTTTCACGATGCCAACCAGCATGATCAGCCCGACAAATCCGTAAATATTCAAGTCGCTGACCCGCCATTCCAGAGGCCAGAACGGCAAGCGGAAGAACATCAGCGTGAGCAGAGCGCCAAAACCTGCGGCGGGCAAGCCGGAAAGAATCGTAATGGGGTGGATGAAGCTCTCGTACAGGATTCCCAGCACGATATAGATGACCAGAATGGCCATCACGAGCAGCCAGCCCAGGCCGCGGAAAGAAGACTCAAACGCCTGCGCGGTGCCCTGGAAGCTGGTCTGAATGGACTGGGGCAGAATCTGCCGTGCCGCTGTGTTGACCTCGTTAACGGCATCGCCCAGCGCGAAGCCGGATTTCAGGTTGAATGACAGGGTTACCGCCGGCAATTGACCGAGGTGATTAACGGTCAGCGGACCTACGCTCTTGGTAATCGTCGCTACCGTATTCAGCGGCACCATCTGGTTGGTAACCGGGGAACGCACATACAACATCGAGAGCGCGTTGGGATCGTCCTTATACTGGTCTTCAAGCTCGACGATCACCTGGTACGAGTTGTTGGGGGCATAGATCGTGGAAACCTGCCGCGAACCGTAGGCCGAGTATAGGGCGTTCTCGATCTGGTCGGCGGTAAGGCCCAGGGCGGAAGCCTTGTCGCGGTCTATAGAGACGTTCACCTGCGGATTCTTGATCTGGAGATCGCTGGTCACGTCCTGGAGGCCGGGCATGGCGCGCATCTTGGATTCCAGCATGGGAGCGTACTTATACAACTCCTCAGTATCGGGACTCTGCAAGGTGAACTGGTACTGGCTTTTAGTAAGCTGGCCGCCGATGCGGATAGGCGGCAGCACCTGCGCGAAAGCGTTGATACCGGGTACCTTGGACAGCAACGGCCGCAAATCCTGGATGATGCGCTCCACATGCGGGCGCTCGTCGCGCGGCTTCATGCGGATGAAGATGCGTCCAGCATTCTGCGTAGGGCTGCCCACCGTGGACATGTAATTCGACATGTAGGGATTCTTTTGCACGATGTCCATCAGCTCGCGCTGATGCTGCTTCATGCCGTCGAACGAGATCCCCTGCTGCGCTTCGGTGAAGATAAATATGCTGCCCTGATCTTCGTTAGGGAGGAATCCTTTCGGAATCACTACGAATAAGAACAGGGTGGCAACGAGCACGATGCCGGAAACAAGCATCGTGGTGGCGCGATGCTTGATGACCTTCTTCAGGCTCCATTCGTAACCTCGCAACATGCCATCGAAGACGCGCTCCGAAGCCTGATACAGGCGGCCGTGATGCTCTTCCCTGGGCGGGCGCAGGAAGCGGCTGCACATCATGGGGGTCAGGCTCAGGGAAACGAAGCCAGAGACCAGGATGGCCACGCCAATGGTCACCGCAAATTCGTGCAGCAGGCGTCCGAGGATTCCGCCCATGAAAAGCACGGGAATAAACACCGCGGCCAGCGACAGGGTCATGGAAACGATGGTGAAACCAATTTCGCGTGAACCGCGCAGCGCCGCCTGCATCGGCCGCTCGCCCATTTCCATGTGGCGCACGATGTTTTCCAGCATCACGATGGCATCGTCCACCACGAAGCCGACCGACAGCGTTAATGCCATCAGGGACAAGTTGTCGAGCGAGTAGCCGAGCAGGTACATCACCGCGAAGGTTGCCACAAGAGAAAACGGCAACGCCAGGCTGGGAATCACGGTAGCGGACAGGTTCCGCAGGAACAGGAAGATGACCAGAATGACCAGCATCAGCGCCAAGAACAGCGTGAACTTGACGTCGTTTACCGACTCGCGGATGGAGACGGAGCGGTCATACAGGATGTCCAACTTCACTGAACCGGGCATCTGCGCACGGAAGGTGGGCAGCATTCGCTTGATCGAGTCGACCACCTCGACGGTGTTGGTGCCGGGCTGACGCTGAATAGCCAGCACAATAGCGCGTTCCCGGCCTTTGGGATTGCCGTACCAACTGGCGATCTTGTTGTTCTCGACGCTGTCGTATACGCGACCGATTTGGCTCAGTCGCACGGGCGCACCGTTACGATAGGCCACAATGACGGGTCCGTAATCAGCGGCCTTGAAGAGCTGACCGTTGGCTTGCAACGTATATGCCTGGTGCGCGCCGTCCAGCGTGCCGACAGGCAGGTTCACGTTTCCAGTGGCAATGGCATTACCGACTTCGTCAATACCGATCTGACTGCTGGCCAGCGCCTTGGGGTCAAGCTGCACGCGCACGGCATACTTCTGGGAACCGAAAACCTGCACCTGCGCGACGCCGCTGATCATGGAGACTTGTTGCGCGATCCTGTTTTCAGCGTACTCGTCCACCTCGGAGAGCGGCAGGGTCGGAGAACTCAACGCCAAATACAAGACCGGCTGGTCCGCCGGGTTCACTTTCTGGAAGAACGGCGGTGAGGGCATGTTCGGGGGCAAGTCCTTGCCCGCCTTTGAGATCATCGACTGCACGTCCTGAGCGGCGGCGTCGAGATTGCGGCTCAGGTTGAAGGTCAGGGTGATATTGGTCACGCCTAGGGTGCTGGTCGAAGTCATCTGATCCAGGCCAGCGATGGTCGAGAACTGCTTTTCCAGAGGCATGGCCACGGCCGAGGCCATGGTCTCGGCGTTCGCGCCCGGCAAGGTGGCCGTCACCAGAATCGTAGGAAAATCTACGTTAGGCAGGTCGCTGACCGGCAACATGCGATAGCCCATGATGCCGAAAAAGAGGATGGCCAGCATGACCAGGGTGGTCATCACCGGTCGCTTGATAAAAAGCTCGGCAATGCTCATGACTGCGTGCCCTGGCTGCCAGACGCTTCCGCGTTGGAAGTGCTGCCGTTACGAATTTCAACCTTGGCCCCTGGAACCAGCCGAAGCTGGCCATCGGTAACTACTCGGTCCCCGGGCTGGACTCCGCTTTCCACAACCGACTGACCTGCGATGGTCCGGGCAACCTTGACCGGGCGCGACTCGGCCGTGTTGTCGGCTTTCACTACAAAAACGTATGTGCCCTGCTGCCCTGTCTGCACCGCTTGTGCGGGAACAACGATGGCGTTGGGTTGCGTGGTCAGAGTCATGGTGACATTAACAAACTGGCCCGGCCACAAGCGCCGGTCGGCATTGTCGAAAGTAGCTTTTAACTTGATCGTGCCCGTCTGGCGGTCCACAGCGTTGTCAATGAAAGTTAGAGTTCCCACCGCCGGCCGGGAATCGTTCGGAATACTGGCTTCCACCGCAAGTTTGTGGAGCACCATGTACCGCTTGACCTCGCTGAGAAACTGCTCCGGAATCGTGAAAGTCACGTAAATGGGGCTGATTTGATTGATGGTAACCAGCGACGGCGTGTCGTTCGCCTTCACCACATTTCCGAGTTGAATGGACAGGTTGCCGGTACGTCCGGTAATAGGTGAATAGATGGTGGTGTACTGCAACTGCGCGCGCGCATTCTCCACCGCGGCACGGTCAGCTTGCACGAGTTCCTCGTCCGCGCGAGCGCTGCTTTCCATCTGCTCGGCCTGCTGTTGAGCAATTACGCCTTCTCTTGCCAGTGCAGCATACCGCCTGGCATCTACGCGAGCGTTGGTAGCGGTGGCAATATCTTTGGCAAGGGTGGCTTCCGCCCGGCGCAACTCTGCTTCGAGGGGACGGCGGTCGAGTGTGAACAGCAACGCGCCTTTCTTAACGTCCTGACCTTCTTTAAAGTGGACGGACGTGATCTCTCCGCTGACCATGGACTTCACTGCGACCGACGTGGGAGACTCGACATTTCCGATAGCATGAATCTGTACCGGCATGTCCCTCTGCACCACTGTGGCAACCGTGACAGGCGCGGAACGCGGCGCCTGTGCCTGATCGTTCTTCTTCCCCCCTGTACACGCAGCAGTCCACAGCAGGGCTCCGGCCAGCACACCGAGCGAGGCCGCCTTCAAAAAACTGCTGCGCGTTCTAAGCAACCTTGAACATTTCATGGACCGTCTTTCTCCGCTTTGCGCAACCCGCGTTTTGCCTTGGTCCCATTTTCCGCCTGTCCCTCCGCCCTTCCCGGAAGCATGCCCTTGAGCCAGATTTCCGCAAGTGCCTGGCTTACCTGTCCAGAATCGAGCCTCTGGTACCGCTTTCCGCCAAACAGTTCCTGGACCAGGAAATGGTAAACAATCACTCCCCAAAAACTGCGCGCAGCCAGCAGCGGATCCACTTTGCGGAATTTGCCCTCTGCGATCTGCCGGCGAATGTATTGCGCCAATTCCTCATACAACTCTGCGATGTGCGTCCGGAAGAAACGGTGCGAAAGCCGGTGGTTCTCCAGGGCGCTGAAGAGCAGCAATCGGCCGAGGGTGAAATCGTTTTCGCGCAGGCGGAAAAAATCCTGAGCGATTCCGGCAAAAATTTCCTGGTGCGAACCGCCGCCGGCCAGCCGTTGGCGGACGATACTCTGTCCTTGTCCCTCCAGGCACTTCTGTTCAATGACGGCCCAATACAAATCTTCTTTGCTGGGAAAATGGCGAAAAATAATGGCTTCATTCACGCCGGCACGCTCGGCAATGTGGCGCGTAGTGGTGCCGTTGAAACCCTGCCCGGCAAACAGTTCTGTGGCGACCGTCAGGATCTGCTGCCGCCGATGCTCGCCTGTAACTCGTGAAGTTGGTCTGAGATGAACCGTCGCCATGGGAGTAAGTATTTGCTTACTTTGACCGATTTCCCTGCCCCTGTCAATGTGCATGAAGGAAAATAAGGCACTGCAATTAAGTCAGTTACGTCTCTCTCCTGCTTTCATCGCGCGGCGCTGATAAGTGTGCTCGCGGGATACAGGTATCAGTTCCAGTACGCAATTCCCACCCGCATGTGATGCGTAAGCGCGTCGGGTAGAGACACCGCCAGCGCCAAACCCAGCAGGCCATGCGCAATCGCCAGCGGATACAAGTTTCGATGACGCCGGAACACTTCCGTCACGACCATCGCGAGCACGAATGTCGCCGCCACGAGCACTGCATTAGGAATGTGAGCCACAGAAAACAACAGCGCTGTCGCCAGAACCGCCTTCCTGCCGTCCCCCAGCACTGCTTCCAGGCGGACAAAGAGAAATGATTGCAGCATGAACTGCTGCACGAATGCCCACACCAGATACAACAGCCCGTGCCACAGGGGCGCATGCCGGCCATGCAGGTCGTGCAGGCTCCCGGTCATCCAGCCTCCCAGGATCAGCAGACCCGCGACGCACATCGTTGCGGGAACCACCCACAGTGACTGGGTCAGGCCGCTGAGGGTAATGCCCAACTGCCGCGGGGTACGCGCTGCGAGAAAGGTGCTCAGCAAGACCCAGGCCGCCGCCAGCAGCGCAAACACCAACTGTGTGCCACCCGTGGTCCACAAAGCTCCCTGAACCAGTGCATAGACTCCGGCGAGATGTCTCCACTCACCGAAGCCCCCGCGCAAGGCTGGCTCCTGCAACTTACTTTCGATCGTCGCTAATTTCTTGATGGCCTGCTCCGTTCTATTGATCCGTGGTCCCTCGTTAGGATGACAACATCAAATAGAGGGATGAAGAAAGTCGTGGTCATTGGCGCTGGATTCGGTGGCCTGTACGCTGCGCTGGCCCTCGGGCGCTTGCCGGTAGAGGTGACGGTGGTGGACCGCAAGAACCACCACACCTTTCAGCCACTTCTGTACCAGGTGGCTACGGCCGGTCTTTCTCCGGGAGAGATCGCCGCACCCATCCGTGCCGTGCTCCGCCGTTTCCGTAACATCGAAGTACTGCTGGGAAACGTCACCGGGATTGATTTGGAGCATCGTCGTGCGCTCACATCCACGTTTTCCGTTCCTTACGACTACCTGATCGTCGCTGCGGGTGCGGGAGACTCTTACTTCGGCCACGATGAATGGGAGACGCTCGCCCCGGGGCTGAAGACAATTGAGGACGCGCTGGAAATCCGGCGTCGTGTGCTGCTGGCGTTCGAATTGGCGGAACGGCAGGCGGCGACCGAAGGTAAGCACGAGCAGGTAAATTTTGTCGTGATCGGCGGCGGGCCTACGGGCGTGGAGTTGGCCGGCGCTCTCGCTGAGGTTGCGCGCGTGGCCCTGGCGCAAGATTTTCGCGCCATTGATCCGGCGAGAACACGCGTAATTCTCCTTGAAGCCGGCACGCGTGTGCTGCCGCAGTATCCCGAAGAGCTTTCGCGTAGCGCGGAACGCCAGCTACAGCGCCTGGGAGTTGAGGTGCGCACAAGCACGATGGTCACTTTGGTCGAACCCGCTGGCGTACGGTACAAATGGCAGTCGCCGAATGCGAATACGCGCGAACAATTCCTGTCGTCTTCGGTTACGTTGTGGGCCGCCGGAGTGTCCGCCTCGCCGCTGGGTGCGCTGGTTGGAGGCCCGCTGGATCGCGCCGGCCGTGTCCTGGTCAATCCTGATCTGAGCCTGCCCGGGCACCCCGAGGTATTCGTTATCGGCGACCTCGCGGCGCTGAAAGACGTGAAAGGAAAACCGGTCCCCGGCCTGGCTCCTGCGGCGATCCAGGAAGGACAAGCGGCAGCGAAGAACATCGCACGGGACCTGAAGGGCCTGCCTCGGCTTCCATTCGAGTACCACGACAAAGGCAGCCTGGCGACGATCGGGCGTGCGGCCGCAGTCGGTGAAATCAGAGGGGTGCGCCTATCAGGATTCCTGGCCTGGCTGGCGTGGCTATTCGTACATATCTATTTCCTGATCGGCTTTCGCAACCGTTTGCTGGTGCTGTTCAACTGGGCCTGGTCTTACCTGACGTACGAACGCGCCGCGCGGCTGATCACCGGAACGGCGGAGATGCCCTCTCACGAGACCTCGCTTCCGTCATTCGAGGCCAAAGAACCACCGGGGGACGAAGAATCCCCGCGTAATGTGGCCTGAATTCGGGTCAAGTGGGCGCGAGACGCCCGCCGGACTGCCACCGCGGACGGCGGCACCCTTCCATCACGCCAGTTTGCTGGCCACATTGGGGCGGACGAGACGCAGTACGGTCAAGCAGAAAGGCTATAATCGGGGTGTCTTGAAACGTGTCTTGCCAATCTTCCTTCTGCTGGCAACAGTGGCGCTGGCCCAGAGCATCCCGCAATCTTCGCAGACCATGCTGGTGCTGCCTTTTGAAAATGCTTCCAAGGCCCCAGGACTGGAATGGATAGGCGAGGCCTTCGCGGAGGTGCTGGGACAGCGGCTGGCGTCGCCGGGTTTGTACGTGGTCCCGCGTGAAGACCGGGCATACGCCTTCGACCGCGCCAGCATACCCGTCAACCTTCGGGCGTCGCGCGCCACGGTCTACCGCATCGCCGAGCAAATTGACGTGGACTACATGGTGCTGGGCCGCTACAACTTCGATGGACAGACGTTCACGGCGACGGGTCAAGTGCTGGATGTCAAACGACTGCGGCTCTCGCCCGAGCAGAGCGAATCGGGCCCGCTGTTGAACCTGATTGAGATCCAGACAAAGCTGGCATGGGACCTGCTGCGCACGATCAATCCCCGTCTGGAGGTTTCGCGAACCGAGTTTCTGGCCGGGTCGGCGCCGATCCGGCTGGACGCGCTGGAGAACTACATCCGCGGCATCACGGAGACGTCGCGGCCGGAGCGGATTAAGAAACTGCGGGAAGCGGTGCGGCTGAACCCGTCATACGCGCTGGCGATGCTGGAGCTTGGCAGGACGTACTTTGCCGCGCGCGAATATGACTCGGCAGCCTCGTGGTTCTCGCGTGTGCCCAGCTCTGATGCGGCCGCGCGCGAAGCTAATTTCTACGCAGGGCTCTCTTATTACTATCTTGGCAATTTCGAGAAAGCAGCGAACGCGTTCAATTTTCTGCTGTCGCAATTCCCCCTGACCGAGGTGTACAACAACCTCGGCGTGGTGGAAGCGCGCCGCGGTAAAAAAAGCGCGATTGAATATTTCCAAAAAGCCGTGGAGGTTGATCCCAAGGACCCCGAATATCACTTCAACCTTGGCGTATCCCTGTATCGTGCCGGAGACACGACCGGCGCCGCGCGCGAACTGAAAGAAGCCGTGCACCTGCGTCCTAATGATGCCGAAGCCAAGCTGCTTCTGGAAGCGCTTACTGCAAACAAAGGCGCTGGCGCCGGGGAACGCGTGCGAGTCCCGCTGCAACGCATGAAGCGCAATTACGACGAGACCTCCTATCGCCAGCTCGCCCTGGAGCTGAAGAACACTATCGAAATGCGGCTGGCCAAGACCGATCCCCGCACGCATGCGTCGTATCATGTTGAACATGGCCGCGAGTTGCTGGCTCAAGGCTTCGCATCGGAAGCGACGCTGGAGTTGCAAGAGGCCATTCAGTTGGACCCCACGAATGCGGCCGCGCACGCCTGCATGGCCACCATCCTGGAAAACAATGAGGACTGGAACGGCGCGCGCAACGAGGCGCTTGCCGCCTTGCGTCTGCAACCGTCGGCGGAAGTTTATGTAGTGCTGGCGCGCCTGGATTTGCGCGACAATAAGATAGAAGCGGCCGCCGCCAACGCGGACCGGGCACTGGAGCTGGAGCCTAGCAATGCCGCTGCTCAGGCGCTGAAGCGCACAGCGGCCGCCAAAATGGCGGAAAAGAAACCATGACGTTGCTGCGCAATTGCGTGCTGGCCCTGCTGATGATGGCCAGCGCCGCGCTGGCGCGCGCGGACGTGGTCAAGATCGTAATCAATGGTGTGATCCATCCTATTGCGGACGAGTACATCGGCCGCGCCATCGCTGAGGCTGAACGCACCAACGCTCAAGCGCTGCTGATCGAACTGCGCACCCCGGGCGGACTCGCCGAGGCTACTCGCGACATCATTCAAAAAATCCTCGCTTCGAAGATCCCAGTCATTGTTTACGTGGCGCCAAGCGGCAGTCGTGCGGCCTCGGCCGGTTTCTTCATTCTGGAATCCGCCGATGTCGCGGCCATGGCTCCCGGCACCAACACCGGCGCCGCGCATCCCGTCACCATCGGCGGCGGGAAACTTGACGAGGTGATGAAACAAAAGATCGAGAACGACTCTGCAGCACTGATGCGCTCTGTCGTTTCAAAGCGGGGCCGCAACGTGGAAGTCGCCGAGAGCGCAGTGCGGGAGTCGAAGTCTTTTACCGACCAGGAAGCCCTCTCCAACCGGCTGATAGACGTGGTTGCCAGCAGCGACCGGAACCTGTTCGAGCAACTGCAAGGCCGCACCATCACGCTCTTCAATGGGGAAAAGGTCACGCTTAGTCTGGTGGGGCAGCCCGAGCGCGAATTCCCGATGACTCTGAAACAGAAGATCCTCGGTTACCTGATGGACCCCAACATCGCCTTCATCCTGCTTGCGATCGGAGCGCTGGCATTGTATGCGGAGTTCAATCATCCCGGGGCGGTAGTGCCGGGAGTGGTGGGTTTCATCTTCATTGTGCTGGCGGTCTTCGCTTTCAACCTGCTGCCGATCCGCTGGGCCGCAGTGGTGCTGATCTTGACCGCCTTCGCACTGTTCGCGCTGGAGGCGAAACTTGGCGCCCATGGCGTGCTCGCCATCGGCGGCATTGCCACGATGACCCTCGGCGCGCTCTTGCTGGTGGATTCGCCTATCCCCGAAATGCGCGTACACCTGTTGACGGCGCTGGCGGTCAGCATTCCTATTGGCATTATCACGGTATTCCTGGTGGGACTCGTGATCCGCGCGAGGCGCAGCAAAGTGGCTACGGGCGTTCAGGGATTGATAGGAGAAATTGGCGTCGCGCAGACGCCGCTTACGCCCGAGGGCAAGATCTTTGTTCATGGCGAGATCTGGAACGCGGTGGCCTCCGCCGAAGTGGCCGCGGGCGAGCATGTACAGGTGCGCAGTGTCGAGGGCCTGGTCCTGCAAGTGGACCCAGTAAAGGTTGTTCAGCGCGACCAGACGCTCGACTCACAGCGAGCGTAACCAGTCTTAGGGACCGGGACACATTTTTCTGAGAGCGCATTAGCTGTTACAATCCGCCGCAGTAATGACGGCAGTTTTGCGGGGTTCCTTTATGCCCGAGATGCTCCCGATTATTGTTCCGATAGCTGTAGTCGTCCTTTACCTTTGGAGTTCCATAAACATCCTGAACGAGTATGAACGCGGCGTGATCTTCCGTCTGGGACGCTTGCTGCCGCAGCCCAAAGGCCCCGGAATTGTGCTGGTGTTCGCGCCGGTGGACCGCATCATGCGCATATCCCTGCGGCAGGAAGCACTGGAAGTGCCGCCGCAGGACATCATCACGCGCGATAACGTCACTCTGAAGGTGAACGCGGTCATCTTCCTGCGGGTAGTGGATCCGAGGCGCGCCGTGGTTGAGGTCAGTAACTACCTGTATCAGACTTCACAGTTCGCGCAGACCACGCTTCGCTCCGTGCTGGGCGAAGTGGAATTGGACGAATTGCTGGCGCACCGCGAAAAAATTAACCTGCGGCTGCAGGCAATCCTAGACCAGCATACCGATCCGTGGGGCGTGAAGGTCACCACGGTGGAAGTCAAGCAGGTTGACTTGCCTGAGCAAATGCTGCGGGCGATGGCGAAACAGGCAGAAGCCGAGCGTGAGAAACGTTCGAAGATCATTCATGCAGAAGGCGAGTTTTCCGCGGCGCAGCGCCTGGTGGATGCCGCTCACCTGCTCGCCACCGAGCCGGTGACCATACAGCTTCGCTATCTGCAGACGCTGACGGAAATCGGCGTGGAGAAGAACACCACAATCGTGTTCCCGTTGCCGCTGGACATTATTTCCGGATTGCAAAAGTTACTGGAGCGTCCCGCCGAGGCGGCGGTAGCCGGGGACGGCAAGCCGCCAGTTACATAGAAACTGCGAGCAGCAGGAACCAGCGTAAATACCTTGCCAGTTGCTGTTTGCCAGTTGCAGGCCATTGGGAAAATCGTGGTACTCTGGTTTTGGAAACCGGAGTACATCCATGGCTGATGAGGATCGGGAAATCACTCTGGGAACTGGCAAGCTGCTGGGATTCTTTCTGGGGCTGGTAGTCGTTTGCGCATTTTTCTTCGTCGCGGGCTTCACATTGGGCAAAAATTCCGTGCCGACCGCGCCCACTGCCGAAGTATTGCCGGCTCCGGCGCCCACCTCCACGACAGCGAAACCTTCTGCCGTGCCAACCGCTGCAGTGAAGCCGGATTGTAGCGTCACGCCTGAGGGCTGCCCGCCTGCCGGATCAAACGAACTGGCATTCTCGAAGGAAACGGTTGCATCTGCGGCTAACCCAGTTCCGGCTGCACTGCCGGCTGCTACCGTCAGCACACCAGCGCCTGTTACTACTCCGGAGGCTTCCAGGCCGGTTACTCAGCCTTCCTACACCGTTCAGGTGGCGGCGGTGAGCAAGCAGCAGGACGCTGAGGCGCTTGCGTCGGCGCTACGGAAAAAGAGCTATCAGGTGAACGTCATCACGCCAACCTCTGACAACCTGTTCCACGTCCAGGTTGGGCCTTTTGCCGACATCAAGGATGCCGAGGCCATGCGCACCCGCTTGCTCAGCGATGGCTATAACCCGATCGTGAAACGATAAGTTGGCCGGAGCACACTGAAAGGACTAAAGGGCACGGGAGACCGTGCCCTTTAGCTTTTGCCGACGGCAAATACTATCGCGATATGGCCGCGAACAGGTTGGACTGCAACAGCGCCTGGAACTTGGCATCGTCCGACCTGAAATGCAGTTGCAGCTTGTCGTTGTCGGAATCCACGGTGACGTTTTCCAGAACGGCCTTTTCCGAACCAGCGGAGTTCATGCGGCGGTACATCATACCCGCTTTGAGCAACGAGGAAAGGGCACTGGCCGTCCAGGAGTCCGACGTAACGACATTGAGATCGAACTTGACGCCGTTGGTGAAGTCCATAATATAACGGGCCCCCAGCAACCGCTTCTTGATGGTCTCGTAGTCGGCCAAGCCGGCGGCATCACCCAGGGCGGATCGAACCAGATTCTGCGTACCACTGGCGTCGAGCACGCTCCAGATGGGCCCGCCATCCGCATCGGTGATCAGTTCCGATACCTGGGAATTGGAATTGACGCTCTCGGCCATGCCATTCTGGACATCCAGAGCGCTGCGAATGGCGCTGGAAATGCCGAACAGCATCGTGAAATCATCTAGGAAACTCATCTGCATAGTGCTGACGGGATAGACCAACGCGTCGCCGTGCTTTGTAGCTTTGACCTTCCGCAAGCGCATGCGCTTCAACACCGCCTTGGTGGGAAAATCCCCTTGGGCGATGCCGATGATCTGCAGTCCCTGCTTCGGCACACGGAAGGAGACGAAGACCAGTGACTCCACTTCCTTGTCCGGGTCAATGCCCAGGCCGCGCAGCGCCGTCTCGAAATCCCTCATGTCGGGAGGCAACACGCGCTTTTTCAACGCCAGCGCGGTAGGAGACGACTTCAAGCTGCGGTAATCAACGCAGATGATCTGCTGCACGTCTTTGGGAATCACACTGCGAGCAGCGGTTGCGAGCGGTGCAGCCACAGCCACACTGCTGACGAGTAACAACACAATACTTGCGAGAACTAAACGCTTCATGAAACCTCAGCGGACACGAGGTGATGATGCTCGTTCCGGTGCTTGGGTTGGAATTGACTTGGACTATTCTACTCTGATCAGCAGCGTACAGACCAGGTTTCCGCAGACCGAGGTTACGTTGGGCCTAGGCCAGCCGTCGTAGCACTACGTCAAACGCCCGGAACTCCCAACGCCGCCATCCTGGCGCGGAGGTCTTTTGCGAGCTCGGGGTCCGTCAGCGACTCCAAGTTGACCTGCACGTTCGCCAGCGCGCCCTGGATGGCAGCGTTCGCCAGCGCTTCGGCAGTCAGCAAATCCGACGACATCCTGGGATTGGTGATGGATTTCAGTTTGCCTGCAATTTGTACCACTTCCCGCGCGCACTCAACAACTCCCAGGGGCACAAGCGCCGCGTTCTTTAAAGCGATGTTCACGGCCGCATCTCCATCAGCTGAGGTCTTCGCAGCTTTGTAGGCCTTCATCACGGCATCAAAGGCGGCGGCATCAGCGTCAATGGCGAACTTCAACCGCTCGCGCAACTGGTCCAAACGGAGAATCGCATCGCTCAGTTCGCGCTCGTATTGCTGATAATTCTTCTTCTCCCGTGAACTGCTCGCAACCATGGCAGCGAGACCAGCGGCCATGGCGGCTACGGCGGCCGCCGCACTGCCGCCTCCTGGAGTAGGCGTGGGCGCAGCAAGCTGCTCGATGAAAGGTTCCATACCGGCACGAAGACCTCCCACAGCCATCTTGCCCGACATCACCGCTGCCAACCGGTTCTCCAGGATCAGCGAAGAATCGAAATTCTCCACCTGCAGGAACCACTCGGCTGTATCTTCCAGCGCCTTTTTCGGAATCAGCCCGACTATCTCGCTGCTGAGCGGCAGCACCCCGTAACGGGCCGCTTCCCTTTTGACGAACTCAAAAACGCGCGCCACCGGCGTCTGCTCGAAGTCAGTCAGGTTCATGGAAACCTGTGCAAGCCCTCGCACGAGAACACCAATCGCCTTCACATAGCGCAGCCCGCCACTCGAAAATCGCACCGCCTTCGCGATTTTTTTCGCAATCTCCACATCTGGGGTATTCAGGTAAATGTTGTACGCGATCAGGAACTTGCGCGCGCCTACAACTGTAGCGCCGGCGGTGGGATGGACACAGGGATCGCCAAAATCGGGCCTGCGCGCGGGATTGACGGCAATCTCCTCACGCAACCCTTCGAACTGTCCGCGACGAATGTTCTCCAGGTTCTGGCGCTCGGGCGTAGTCGCGGCGAACTCGTACAGGTACACGGGAATCTTGAAACGCTTCCAAATCTGCTCGCCCACATAGCGTGCAATGGCCACGCAATCTTCGATCGCAACGCCCTCGATGGGCACAAACGGAACCACGTCGGTTGCGCCAATCCGCGGATGCGCTCCCGTGTGTTTCGTTAGGTCAATCAGTTCCGCAGCTTTGCCCACGCCGCACAACACCGCTTCGGCAATGCAATCACGATCACCAACCAGCGTGATGACAGAGCGGTTGTGGTCGGGATCCATTTCGCGGTCCAGCAGGTAGACGCCGGGAAGCTTCATAGCCTCGGCAATCGCGTCCACCTTGGCGCGGTCGCGTCCCTCGGAAAAATTAGGTACGCATTCGATCAGCGTGGCCATAGAAATAAAGAATAACCGATGAGGGCGTACAAAGAAGGGAAAGGTACCAGACACGATACGGCCCAGGATCTGCGAGCGATTTTCTCGGTTCTGTCGTAGAGCCAAACTATCGCTCCCACAGCCGAGGCGGCTGTGCCACACGGTTCGTGCTGGCGACCAGCAAGGCTACAGTAACTCTGGCTTTACCTAGCGCCCCTGCCAAGAAATCTAGCAGCTATTTGCGGCGGAACGAGACAACGCTGCCGGCCAACCCGGCAGGATTCAGCTGCGTGTAGCGAAAACCGCAGGCGCACAGGAAATCGTGTTCTCCATGCCCCGGGCGATTAAAAGGGTGCACAGCAAGGTGAAGCTCGTACCCGGTCGCGCACTGGCATTCGTAGGGAACGGTCCGGTATTGGATTTCCTGCTCTTCATCGCACATGGTTTGCCGTCGTTAGTTCGTTCTCGCTAGTCGTTCTAAAAAAGTAGAGACGTAGCAACCTACGTCTCTACGGGAGGGAGTGGGACATCTTATGCGCCGGCAACGGTAGCCTGGCGTGCTGCAAGCCACTGGCAGGTAACTTCGACCGCCTCCTGATTGAACTTAAGCTCTTCATGGTTGAACCAGCGGGGCAGGTAGCGAATGAGCCCGACATCGTGCTGCACGTCGGGGCGCAAGTCCGTCGTGACATAGCGCAGTTCCGAACGGGGCAGCAAGGCATTCAGTTCTTTCGCGCCCGCCAGGATCATGGGGATGTCGCGCTCGGCGTAAAGCAACAGGCAGGGACGGTCGTGTTTCTTGACCGGGCCGAGATCCTCAAGCAGTTTTGCGACATATCCGGAATAAGGTTCGCGCACTCCTGGCTTGGGGAAGTTCTCGAACATCCACTTCCCCTGGGTAGAAATTTCCGCCACCACGGCCGGAGACATAGCCACCATGTAATCGGCCGTAGACATCAGCGACAGGCGTCCGCCGATGCTGAGCCCTGCGCATCCAACCCGGCCAAAGGCTTTGCGCAGGTATTCCACGGCCGCATTGACTTCCACCAGGATGCGCGTCCCGATGGGGGCCATATTCTCGCCGTGCCCGGCAATGTCAATCACGAGCGCTGCAACGCCCTTCTTTGCGAGTTCGAAGGCAACGCCCAGCATCTGTTCTTTGGAGGCGCCGTAAGGATGCAGCAAGACAGAGCCGCTGCGCGGCGACTCAGGAGTAATTTGAATTGCGGGTATGCGTAAGCCGTCAGGAGCCGAGAGATCGTTGATCTGTTGAATATTCATGCGATCCTCCGTCGCAAACACCCGTTTCGACTTCAGGTTTTTATTATTTCGAATTTCCGGCTTTGATGTTGCCTCGTTGCCATAACCGAGCCTATGAACCCGCTGCTGCCAGACTCTTGCCCGCCGGAGCGCCGCGAACTTCCAGCGTGATTTGCGGCGGGTGAAGCATGGTGTTCTTGATCAAACAGTGTTGAACTGCCTGCTCCACTCCCTTCCTGTGTTCGTCGCTGAGTTCCCGTGGGACTTCAACCTGAATCGAAAAATTGTCCATGCGTGCGGGATTCTTGACCTTGTCTGCCGTGACGCGCACGCGCGTTCCTTCTGTTGCAAGATTGTTCTTCCTCAAGTAGTACGCAGCGTAGAACCCGGCGCACGAGCCCAGCGAAGCCAGCAACAGCTCCGGCGGTGTCATGCCCTCGTCAAAACCACCGTTGTCCGGCGGCTGGTCGCACGCGATAGTATGCTGCCGCGCCTTGATCACAAACTGAACCGCACCGAGGTGCTCAACCAACACCTCCATCATTGCCTCCTAAACTGCCAGATAAAAAAGTTGCCACCGAATAAACGCTAAATTCGCAGAAGTGTTACCAAATGTCAGCTATCAACTGAAGAGCCGCAGCCATGCTGATCCTCGCCAAAGAAAGGAGAGCACGTATGTCGCTGAATAACAACCACTTACGAGTCCAACACTAATGGACCAAGACGGGAACTGGTAAAGCTATTTCCACCACTGGTATCCCAGCCGGAACTGCAGCGCGATGTTAATGCTGGGATTGTGGTTCCCAATACTGGCATTGGATATATGCATCAAGTGGCCGGACAAGCTCAGGGCGTGATTGTCTCCACGGAAGAACTGCAGGCCCGAGCCGAACCCGGAAGCAAAGTTGATGGTGGAGGTGTCGCCAGCGGGGACGTCATCCGTGGTAAAGATCGCGCTCTCTTCAAGGGCAATATAAGGTGCAATACGTTTGCCGCTCGTGAAATTCCACTTCAGGATCAGCGGCGAGATGCTCCCGCCATAGACCGTCTGCCGATCCGTGGCCCCGGGAGCCACAACCCGATCCTGAACGAAGAGGTAAAGAGGGACCAAGTCGGCGGCGTACTCCAGGTTGCCGCGCAGGAATCCGGGACCATGCGATCCGGTCAGCACTTTGCCCAGGCGCACGCCGGCATTGAGCATCTGGAAATCCGAGCTCTCGCCGAGGCCGCTGCCGCCCCCGACCCAGAGGTTGATTTCAGTGGCGCCCTTTTTCAGCGCGCCGGCTCCAAGTTCTTGTGCGACTGCTAATGACGAAACTACGCACACGATCAGGCTGCAAACCGCAACGCGGAAACATTGCCCCATGGCTCACCTGTGGAATGAAGTTGGTAAAAATTAACAGGTAAGTGTCACGTGGACAATAGCAAATATAAACGGCGCCCCGTCGGCGCCGCCTCATTTGCTGCTTGTTTCCTGCTGCTGCCTACCCCGCCACTTGCTCCAACTGCTTTTGGTCAATGTCGAAGTTGGAGTAGACATGGTTGACGTCGTCGTGGTCCTCAAGCGCTTCGACCAGGCGGATCATGGTGGTGGCCTGCTGGCCCTCCAACTTGATGTAATTCTGCGGCACCATGGCGATTTCTGAAAGCGCCGGTTTAATGCCGGCTTTCTTCACCGCTCCCAGCACGGCTTCGTAAGCGCTGGGATCGGTGAGGATTTCCCAGTTTTCGCCATCGTCGCGCAGGTCTTCCCCCCCGGCCTCAAGCACGATGTTCAGCAGGTCGTCTTCCTTGGCTGCGGACTTGGGAACGACGATGCTGCCCTTCTTGTGGAACATCCAAGCAACCGAACCGGCTTCGCCCATGTTCCCGCCATTCCTGCCTAAGATGTGGCGGATTTCACTGACAGTGCGGTTGCGGTTATCGGTGGAAAGTTCGATGAGCAGCGCCACCCCGCCCGGTCCGTAACCTTCGAGATTAAATTCTTCGTAAGTGACGCCGGGCAACTCGCCGGTTCCGCGCTGAATGGCACGCTTGATGTTGTCGGCGGGCATGTTCTCGGCCTTGGCCGCGGCGATGGCGGTGCGCAGGCGGGGATTCTTGTCCGGGTCGCCGCCCGATTTTGCGGCTACGGTGATTTCCTTGATCAAGCGCGTGAATATCTTGCCGCGCTTGGCATCCAGCGCGCCCTTTTTGTGCTTAATGGTGGCCCATTTGGAATGGCCAGACATGACAAACCTCTTCCCTGAAATAAGAAAATATCGCTCGCGAACCCGAGCCAAAGTGCCGCTACACTGTGCGCAAACCCGGATTATAGCAGGTGTGACGGCAGGGTTCACACCTGTGAGATTCGACGCCCAGCTCTTTGATTATCTAAGGAAAATTAGAGGCATGCGTGAGTTGGTGACGAAAGGATGGGATGGTGCGGCCGGTTTTAGCCGGCCGCTACTCTTTGCCTGAGTCATAGCTCCGCCTCTTCCAGAGTTTTAAACACCATGCATGGTTTCCCACGTAATTGCGTGCGCAAACGCCTGCCACATCCTGGCCAGCCCAAACTGAAGATCACCGGGCGCTACGATCGCGATCGTCGCGTCGCTCCGGGTTATGGAACTCAGAGCTTCATCCACGGTGGCGATAGCCCGCAACTCGTCAGAGGAATAGTCGGCGGATTTCGCGGTACTAAGGTCCACTACCCCGAAAATCCAGCTCCGCAGCTTCGGCTCAATTGACAAGAGACCGTTCTTCGCGTCAATGATCTCAGCGAAACACGTCACCATGACACATGAATGCCACCCCAACGCCGTCCGCGACTTCTGTAACCGTTACCGGCGTGCTGATTAATTCCCTGCCATGCCGGGTAGCTGCTGGCAAGTACTTAGAGCGTGTTTCATAAATAGGTTCGGCCTCACATCAGGTACTTATGCGTGAGGTGG
>JBHGAZ010000012.1:0-80395 GCA_041946765.1 Terriglobales bacterium | reverse complement strand
CCACCTCACGCATAAGTACCTGATGTGAGGCCGAACCTATTTATGAAACACGCTCTACGAAACTGATTTGACGGCTGACGACTAGCGACTAACGACTGCCGGTTCAGTCATCTGCGCTGGCGCCGATTTGCGGGCTTGCGCCGGGGACGGTGACTTCCTGATCTTTGTATTGCAGTTGATAGAGCTTCCAGTAGATGCCGCGTTGCGCGAGCAGTTCCTGATGCGTGCCCATCTCGCGCACCCGGCCTTTATGCATCACGACGATGCGGTCGGCGCTCTGAATGGTGGAAAGCCGGTGGGCAATGATGAGCGACGTGCGGCCCTCGACCATGCGCACCAGGGCTTCGCGGACGCGGAACTCGGTTTCGGTGTCTACGCTGGAGGTGGCCTCGTCCAGGACGAGGATCTTGGGGTCGTGCGCCAGCGCGCGGGCAAACGAGATCAACTGTTTCTGTCCGGTGGAAAGCGTGCTGCCACGCTCGCGGACTTTCTCCTTGAATCCTTCCGGCAGGGTACGGATGAAGTCGGCGATATTGACCTCTTCCGCCGCCTCTTCCACTTTCATGTCCTTGATCCAGGCGGAGCCGAGACGGATGTTCTGCTCCACCGTCCCGGAGAAGAGGAACGGGTCCTGAAGCACAACACCGAAGCGCCGCCGCAGGTCCGCCAGGTCCATCTCGCGCACGTCCACGCCGTCAATGCGGATGGCGCCGCGCTGCACGTCATAGAAGCGGAGCAGCAGGGAGATCAGGGTGCTCTTGCCCGCGCCGGTGTGGCCAACGATGGCGACGTTCTGACCGGGTTCGATGCTGAAGGTCACGTCGCGCAGCACCCAGTCGGGCTCGCCGGTGGCCTCGACGCGGTCGCCTGCGGCAACCCGCCCGTAGGTGAACCACACATGGTCGAACTCAATACGGCCTATGCCGGAGGGTTTCTTCGGCGACGCCGGGCTTACGATCTCAGGCGGCGTGTCCAGCAGCTTGAAGATGCGCTCGCTGGAAGCCATAGCGGATTGCAGGATGTTGTACTTTTCGCTCAGGTCCTGAATGGGGCGGAAAAACCGCTGTGCATATTGGATGAACGCAACCAGCACGCCTATGGTGGTGACCCCGCGAATCACCTGCCCGCCGCCGAACCAGATCACCAGCGCGATGGCCACCGCCGACAGGATTTCAACTGTGGGATAGTAGAGCGCGTAGGCCAGAATGGCGTCCTTAAAGGCATCCATGTGGGTGCGGTTCACTTTTTCGAAATGGCGGAAGGCGCGCTTCTCCCGGTTGAAAAGCTGCACCACCACCATCCCGGTCACGTGCTCCTGGAGGTAGGCATTGATCCGCGCAATGGCGACGCGAATGCGCCGGTAGGAATCCCGCACCTTCTGCCGGAATACGAGCGTGGCCACGACGATGAACGGGATGACGGAGAAGGCAATCAGCGCCAGCCGCCAGTCCATCTTCATCATGATGGCCACAATGCCGGCGAGCACGAACACGTCTTCGAAGATGGCCACCACGCCCGAGGTGAACATGTCGTTCAGCGCGTCCACGTCGGTGGTAACGCGCGTGACCAGGCGGCCGATGGGATTGCGGTCAAAGAAGCCGATGTGCATGCGCTGGAGGTGACGGAAGATCTGGCTGCGCAGGTCGAACATGACCTTTTGGCCGGTCCACTGCATGAAGTACGTCTGCGTGAATTCCAGCAGGAAGGCGAAGGCGAGCAGCGCGACGTAGAATCCCGCAATCTGAGTGATGCCCGTCAGTGGCTGCGCCGACAGCGTGTTGTCGAGGAAGGTGCGGACAGCTGGCGGCATCTGGAACAGCGACGGCTTGTGCAACTCGACGGCGGGGTGGGGCGCAAGATACTTGTCAATGGCTACATAAGTCAGAATGGGCCCCAGCACATCGGCGATGGATTTCAGTACGATGGCTGCCAGGGCGAGCACAACTTGCCACTTATAGGGACGCAGATAGGTGAGCAGCCGCCGCATGAGGCGGCTGTCGTACGCTTTCCCGAGAACGTCTTCCTCGTGGTAGCCCTTGCTTCCGTGGTGGTGTGGCATTCAGTTCTATTTTAGATGAGCAGGAAGCGGGAGGCAGCGGGCAATCGGCAGTTGGCAATTAGCAATTGGCAGCGGACACTCGGGCAGAGCAAATTGAGTTCTCACAGGCGCAAGGACGTTTGCAGTTGTCAGCCTGAGCGAGCGCGCCTGCTTTTCGGTGCGGGAGTCGAAGGATCTTGTGTTTTCCTGGAGCACAACAGGCTTCGACTCGCCTCGGCTAAGCAGGCCGAGGCTCGCTCAGCATGACAGCAGGCGAGACTTGCAGCTAGACCGTAAGCCTCTAAATCCTCCGCAGCACGAGGGCCGAATTCTTGGAGCCGAAGGCGATGCAGTTGCAGATGGCGTGCTCGATAGCAACTTTCCGGCCGGCTTCAGGGACGTAGTCCAGATCGCAGTCCGGATCGGGTTTTTCAAGGTTGATGGTGGGAGGGACTTCCTGGTGATGCATTGCAACAAGTGTGGCGGCAACACCGGCAGCACCGCACGCGCCTTGTGGATGTCCGATCTGAGACTTCAGCGCCGACATGGGCGTGCGCGCTGCGTGATCGCCCAGCGCCAGTTTGAGCGCGCGGGTCTCAATGCGGTCGTTGAGCACGGTGGAGGTGCCATGCAGGTTGACGTACTGCACGTCCGGGGGAGTAATGCCGGCTTCATCGAGGGCCAGGGCGATGGCGCGCGCAGGTTCTTCGCCGCACTCGGCCAGGCGCACGCGATGGAAGGCCTCGCAGGTGGATCCGTAGCCGGCGACCTCGGCATGAATTTTGGCGTTGCGCGCCCGGGCGTGCTCAAGGTCTTCCAGCACGAACATCCACGCGCCTTCGGCAAGGACAAAGCCGTCTCGGTCGGCGGAGAAGGGCCGCGAGGCGCGCTCCGGCGCGTGGTTCCACGAGGTAGTCAAGATCTTCATCAGCGTGAAACCTTTTACGATGCCAGGAGCGAGGGGCGAATCCACACCTCCGACCAGCACGCGGGGCAGCACTCCCGCCCGGATTTGCAGCAGAGCGTAGCCGATGGCATCGGTGGAGGAGGTGCAACCGCAGGTCACGACATGGCTGCAGCCGCGAAAGCCGAAACGCATGCTGACTTCGCTGGACAGCGTTCCCATGGTGCCGCTGGGGATGGAGAACAGGCTCACCTGCCTGGTGTGTCCTGTGAGCCAGAGCCGGTACTGTTCTTCGGAAAAGTCCTGTGCCCCGCCGCCGGAGCCGAGGATCACGCCGATGTCGCGCTTCTCGTCCAGGGACATCGAAGCGGGATCGAGACGGGCGTCGGCGAGGGCTTCCGCGGAAGCGGCGAGCGCGAGTGGCACGGCGCGCGACACGTGCTTGCGCTCGTGCTTGTCAACCCAGACAAGTTCGTCGAAATCGGTGATTTCGCCCGCGATCTGGACCGGCAGGCCAGCGGGATCGAAGCGGGTGATGCGTTTGACGCCGCTTCGGCCCAGCAGAACGGCCCGGCAGAACTCCTGGTTGCCGATGCCGTTTGGACTAACCACGCCCATACCCGTGATCACCACGCGCTTGTGCATATGACAACTATCAGATGTGCGACGCGGGCTTGCCGTTACACTAGAAGCAGGAAAAGCAATAAGCAGCGAGCAGCGCACGCCAAGGAGGATGCGATTCCCACAGCCGACGTACTGCTTGGCAATCACGTTGGCAGTTTGTCATCCTGAGAGTTCGTGATTTTGTTGAAGATTGGCGATTTGTTCGTGCGTAAGTTGCTTGTTTTCAGCACCGAAATTTACGCGAAATCAAAAAAGTCACAAACTCTGAGCGAGCGCGCCGTGGTTTTCGGCGGCGAAGCGAAGAATCTTGTGGTTTTCTGGAACGCAAGGATGCTTCGACTCGCCTCGGTAAAGCACCGAGGCTCGCTCAGCATGACACCATGACACCGGCTGAAGTTTGGGGTACAGCATTCTTGAACAGCACTAATTGCTAATTGCTTGTTGCTTGGCTGCGTACACGCTATGGCCGTCGGCATTTACATCTCCGTTCCTTTCTGCCGGACCAAGTGCAGCTACTGCAACTTTGCTTCGGGTGTATTTTCGCGCCTGGTGTTTGCCAAGTATGTCGAGAGGCTCTGTGCCGATATCAGCCGCGCCCGTGAGACTGCCGGCGAAATGGGAGGCGAGTTCGATCCCATTGCCGATTCCATCTATCTGGGCGGCGGCACGCCCACCGTGCTCGAAGCGGGAGAGCTGAAGCGAATCTTTGCCGTGGTGCGCCAGACCTTCACGGTTGCGCCGGAAGCTGAAATTACGGTGGAATGTGCTCCCGGCACGCTGAAAAACGATACGCTGGATGTGCTGCTTGGCTGCGGTGTCAACCGCGTCAGCTTGGGCGTGCAGTCCTTTGTAGATGAGGAAGCGCGCGCTGTGGGGCGGTTGCACACGCGCGCCGCTGCTATCGAGGATATACGGCGGCTGCACGAGGCCGGGATTGAGAACCTCAGCGTGGACCTGATTGCAGGCCTGCCCCACCAGACGGCGGAAAGCTGGCGGCAGTCGCTGGAGTACCTACTGGGACTTGGCGTGCCGCACGCCAGCGTGTACATGCTCGAAGTAGATGAAGAATCGCGGCTCGGGCGTGAGTTGATCGCGGGCGGCACGCGCTATCACGCGCACTTTGTTCCCGATGAGGATGTTGCGGCCGACTTCTATCTGGCGGCCTGCAAACGCCTGGATGCGGCGGGCCTGCGGCAGTATGAGATTTCCAACTTCGCGGGGGAAGGCAGGGAGTCACGTCATAACCTGAAATATTGGACACGGCAGCCGTACCTGGGCTTCGGGGTGGATGCGCATTCCATGCTGCACGCTGCCAGTGACGCCTATGCGCTTTTGCGCGCACAGAGCGGCGCCGATCGCAAAGTCAGAGAAAGCGGAACGGGTGAGGCGGGTGGCATGCGTCCCTGTTCGGTGAGTGCGGCCGATCTGGAGGCCGTGCGATTCGCAACCCCGGACTCGCTGGAGAACTACCTCGCGGGCGCAGCCTTGACGCGTACACCTGTTTCTGTGCAGTCGGCGCGGGAAGAAGAATTTTTCCTGGGCTTGCGGATGACGCGCGGCATCAACCTCGGCCGGATTGCGTTGAGGTACGGCATTGAAGACAAAATTCGCGAAACCCTTGAGGAATTGAAAGCGGCCGAATTGCTGGAGCAGAACGGAGAAGTGGTGCGGCTTACAGCGCGCGGGCGATTGCTGTCGAATGAAGTGTTTGAGCGGTTCGTGTGATGCCGTTTGTCGAAATAGAAAAAGGTGAGCGATTGAAACAACGGCACCAAGCTCAATCGCTCACTCGTCGGAGGAAGTTTTTCTAATCGAGCCCTGATACGAAATCCGGTTCGCAACGGCGCGCAGTTTGAGGCCTAAGTACTGACCCTCCGGTAGCCAAGCCGGGCGAACATAGGTAGGCGGAGGGTGCGGTTATCAATTTGGATTTTGTATTATGGATAATGAACGCAAATTATCGACTTGTCAAGCAGATTGTTGTGCCGTCCTGACGGACGACCCGGCGATGCTCGCGCCTAATTGACAAGCGCCTTCCATCTGCGCAGTTTCTAGAGCGAAACCAGAGATGGTGTAAACCGCTCGCACAGCCGAGGGCGGCTGCGCCACAGGGTTCATGCTTGCCCGGACGACCGACAGGGCTACAGCAACCCTAGTTTTGCTCTAAAAAACAGGTGCTCCGGTTTCGCTTCGCTGCGCTTCAGGATGACGCCTCCAAAGCGCATAGCAAGATGCAGGTCAGAGCAGGACGAGGTGGAGCTATCTAGCGGCGGGATTCAGCGGCGGCTTTGGGGGATTGGAGCTTGGTCATGGCGTCGCGACCGCTCAAAAGGTGGGCGCGCATGCACTCTTCGGCGGCTGCGGGATCGTGCTTGCGAATGGCGGCCATGATGCGCCGGTGCTCGGCCAGGGATTCCTCGAGTCGTCCTTCGAGCAGCAGGGAGTGATAGCGGACCAGCTTCATGACTTTACGCAGGTCGTTGATGATCTGCAACATCCACCGATTCCCGGCGAGTTCATTCAGGGTGCGGTGGAATTCCTGGTTGATTTCAAAGCACGCCTCCCGGTCCTTCTGGGCGGTGCGGCGCTCCAGTTGCTGGTGTAGAGCTTCCAGGCGCTGGAGTTGATCGGGGCGGATTCTTTCCGCGGCTTCATAAGCGCAGCGGCCTTCGAGAAGCGCCAGTACAGGAAAAATTTCTTCTACGTCGCGCTGTGAGATCTTGACTACGTAGCAACCGCGGCGCGGCTTCAGAGTGACTAGGCCTTCTCCGGCCAAGACCTTCAAAGCTTCGCGCAAGGGAGTGCGGCTGATGCCGTAGGCCTGGGCGAGCGCTTGTTCATCAATCCAGGTGCCGGGGCCGAGTTCGTGGGAAAGGATACGGTGACGCAGTCTTCCGGCGACCTCCTGGTAAAGAGCATTGGAGACAATCTTGCCGTCGTGCGGGGGATGCGGTCGTTTGCTGGCCGGTTTCTGCATCTGGATTTTGTATACAGGATAACTTCGGGTACAGGATAACGTCGTTAGCGCAGGGGGTCAAACAGTTCGCAGTCAGGTGTAGGCGACGACGGCCGCACGACTGCCGGCGTGGACGCCGGCGCTACGACCGTCACCGCTTGGCGAGGGTGTCGTGTTCGATGGCGATGATGGCAATCCATTGGCTTCCGCGGTGCTGGCGGTAAATTAGGCGTCCACCGAGCAGTTGGGCGGCGGTGTCGGGCGGAAGGTCGCGGTGATAGTCAAAGAATCGTTCCTGAATGTGCTGCCACCATTGGCTGGCGAAGGATCTTTGCGGGGGCTCGTACTTGGTGGAAAACAGCAGGGCGAAGTCATACTGGTCGCGCTGCCGTGCGGCCAGTTCGATTTCAGGGGCAGAAAAGTTTTCGATGCGCACGACCGATACGGGACGAGGCACATATCCGAGGTAAGGCTTGGTCAGTTCATCTGACGCGGGCCAGGCAGTGAGCACGCGTTTGTGTGCATGCTTCGCCAAAATTCCGTCGGCCGCCTGATGCAGGCGAACATAGTCGGCGTAAGAAAGATTGTCTTCCGGCGCAATGCGATATGGAGGCGATACGAACAGACCGGCGGCAAATGCCAGTGCGGTGACTGCGATTGCGGCCGTCCACCAGGGAACGCGGCGCCACAGTGTGGACACGCAGACGATTATCACCAGCGGATAGACAGGCAGCAGATAGCGTGCCAGCACCGCGCCTCCGAGCACCGCCAGCATGGCGACGTAAGCCAGCAGCAGGACGGCAAAGATCAACTGCACGGAAATCGCGATGCGCGGACGTTGTTGCTGTTCTCCGCGAACGGGCGAGTACAACATGGCCAGAGCAGCCGCGCCGGTCAGTACAAACATATTGAGATACAGGAAAAGTTGCCACAGGCGCTGCAGCGCCGCCAGCAGCATGCGCACGGGATTGGCCGTGGCCTGCACGTTGTAACGGAAAAATTCGGGATTGCCGAAGACATGTCCGGTGCGGGCGTAGTGAAAGGCGAGCCAGGCGACGAGTGGGACGGCGGCCAGCAGCAGCGACAGTGACTTGCCCCAGCCGGGTTCGGCGAACGGCAGCATACGATTGAGTTTGTCAGCGGCAACATCGGGGCCGCTCTTCTCGGATCTGCGGGCTTGCAGACGTGGCGCAATTCGCTCCCAGACCAGCAACGCCAGAGGTGCAACAATCGCGGTCTCCTTGGCAAGTCCTGCCAGTGCGAAAAGTACGATCGCCAGGATGCGGCGGTCACGAAGATAGAAGCTTAATCCCCATAGCGTGAATGCCGCGGCGGCCATGTCCAGTTGCGCCAGAGAGCTTTGTGCGAAAGAGACGGGGAAAACTGCGGTCAGCAGGGTGGCGGCGACAGCGACTTGCAGGTTGGCGACCTGCCGGGCCAGTCGAAAGACTCCCAGCAGAGTAAAGGCGGCGACCAACAGCATGGCGGTACGCGTGATAGCGGGCGTGTAACCGGAGGTCCACCACCAAAAGGCGAGCCACGCCGGAACCAGCGGCGGATGCGCGTTGCTGAGGGTTGATGTGGGAATGGGGTTGCCGGTGATCAGCAGGTCGCGTGCCGCGGGAATGAAGTAACCGGTCTCGTCCCAGAAGTAGGGCAGCCGCAGCAGAGGCGCATGCAGCAGCCAGATAGCCGTGAAGATCACCGCAAACAGTGCCAGCGGCGGCACAGGCAGACGATTTTCCGTGGCCGCAGCCGGCGCGGGGTTGTGTGCGGGATCAGCAGGTGTGAGCACAAGACGATTTCCAGTTTCAAGTTTCCAGTTCGGTGAGCACAGGTTCCGTAAAGGGCCGGAAATGGGAAACTCAGTTTATGACACCGCTGCCGGCCATGCGTGGGTCGAGTTTGATTTCGCCGAAGGTCTTTTCATAGCTGACGACATTCTGCTCCAGCACGGTCATGAGCGCCTTGGCCTGTTGCGGGCTGAGATAAATGCCCTGAAAATTGCGGATTTCTACTTCTTCTTCCGTCTGCTGCTGCATGGTGCCGAATACCAGGAAGAAATCCCACACACTGACCCGCACCTGTACGCTGTTGGAGTAGTTTTCGCGATAGTCGCCGCTGTTGTTGAGCTTGATCTTGGGAGTTGGATTTGCCATATGCACGCTCGTGTGAAAACGTCGTTTCGTAGGGTAGCACTCTGATTGCGGCAAGGCCAACGGAGCGCTGGGTGATTTAGTGATTTGGGGATTTGGTTATTGGAACGAAGCCTCGTCGGGCTAGCGCCCTCTTCGTCATAAGTATTCGTAGTTGGGTAATGGTGTAATTTGGTAATTTGGAGATGGAGTGCACCGAGCGATAGCTCTTAATGGCTCAGCACAGTGGGTTAAAATAGATTTCGCGCCGGGATGGCGGAATTGGCAGACGCGGCGGCCTTAGGAGCCGTTGCCGGCAACGGCGTGCAGGTTCAAGTCCTGTTCCCGGCACCAAGTTTCAAGGGCAAAACAGTTCTGGGTTTGCCCTTTTTACTTGTTGCTCTAATAGATTCCTGTTGTCATGCTGAGCGAACCTGGGCCTCCTTTGCCGAGGCAGGTTAAATTGTGCTCCGTGAAAGCCAGCTCATTTCATTTGCGCGCCAACTCACCCATAGTCGTGCCCTTCCGAAGCAATCTCGTTGACATCGAGCCCGTGCTTATGCGTTCGCTCAGGACGCATTCTCGCGCAATAGGGATTCCTCGCTGCGCTCGGAACGACAAAGCAGCAAGTGGCGACAACTTCGAATGGCAACGCGAGGAATTCGTGGTACTTTACCGTACACAAAAAACAGAGTTGTTGAATCCTGCAGGGAAACGGTTTCCTACCGATTTGATGTCGCGATGCACGATGCCACGCTGATGCGGGGGCAGCATCATGGTGTTGCGCGACCAGGCCCAGGCGGCACAGCAGACGGAAAATCTGGTGCAGGCACAAAAGGTGGTGGCAGAAGCGCTCAGTCTGGATCCCACGCATGCGCAGGCGTTGAGCTTGCAGGCGGCGCTGCAGAAACGTGCTGCGGAACAGGGCAAGGCGCTGGAGATTGCAGCATCTTGGAAAACGTCCGCATTCCGCGCGGCGTCCAGGACCGAGGGCTTCAGGCTGCCGAAACAGTATGTCTCGCCGAAAATATTCGAGTTCTATAAGGGGGCGACGCCGTAGGAAGTCTAAATTCCCACCTGTCGCCCAAATTGGCGGCGCGAAGGTGGGGCGCTCTTGGTTTCGGGTTTCCAGTTTCTGGTTCTCCGGGTACGGGGTGTCCGACGTTCTTTCAGTAGTCTGTAATTCTGTCGTTCTGACGGACTCGAATTTTCGATGCAAAGCACACCCACCACTCACGCGGTGGGCTATTTTCTTCCGTCCTATGGACAAGCACGCCTAGTTTCGGGCTGAGCCGCTGCGCACACAGGAAATCGCATCGCGGCAGTTCGCGCCATCATTTACCATGGCTACGGGTGTTCCTCCTGATCGGAGAGGATGATGAATGTACTGCGGCGCGGTCTGGCGCTGGTCTTGTTCGTCTTAGTTTTTATCGGCTTCCTACCTGCTCAACAAGGGCGACATTTTCCCGGAACTATCAGCCTGGTTGTCGATGCCAGCGGCGCAGCAGAAAAAATATTTCACGCGACGCTTGTGATTCCGGTCAAGGCGGGACCGCTGACACTGGTGTATCCGAAGTGGATTCCGGGCGAGCACGGGCCCACCGGTCCGATCGCCGACCTGACGGGCCTGAAGTTCACGGCAGGCGGGCAGCGGTTGGAGTGGCGGCGCGATGACGTGAACATGTACGCCATTCACGTGACTGTTCCTGCCGGAGTGAAGGAACTCACGGTGGCGCTCGACTACACGTCGCCGGCGGAACGGCACGGATTTTCAGCGGGGAGCACGGCGAGCGCGCAGCTTGCAGTTTTGAACTGGAATTGGGTGCTGCTGTATCCGGACGGGTACGCGGCGCAGGAGATCACGTATCGGGCCAGCATGCGACTGCCTTCGGGATGGCAATCGGGCACGGCGCTTCCGGTTGCGTCGCGCGCGGGTCAAACGGTGGAATTTCAGCCGGCGACGCTCTACACGCTGGTGGACTCTCCCGTGATCATGGGGCGTTATTTCCGCGCCGTCCCGCTTACAGCTGCAGGGTTCAGGCCGGCGGTGGAAATGAATATCGCCGCAGATAGCGCGGCGGCGCTCGACATGTCCCCCCAACTGCAACAGCGGTTCCGGCAATTGGTGGCGGAAAGCACGAAGTTGTGGGGGGCGACGCACTACCGCGATTATCACTTCCTGCTTTCGCTCAGCAACCACATCGCGCACTTCGGACTGGAACACCACGAGTCCAATGACAGCCGCACGAGCGAGCGCAGCCTGGTGGATCCGCAACAGTCGCTCCTGATGGCGACCTTGCTGCCGCATGAGTATGTGCATTCGTGGAATGGAAAGTATCGGCGGCCTGCAGGCCTGACTACGCCTGATTTCATGACTCCCCAAAAGGGAGACCTGCTGTGGGTCTATGAGGGGATGACGGAGTATTGGGGAGACGTGCTGGCGGCACGCAGCGGGCTCCTGAACCCCGAGCAGTACCGTGACTTGCTGGCGCTGACCGCTGCCAGCATGGAATACCAATCGGGACGCACATGGCGTCCGCTGATCGACACTGCAGTGGACGCGCAGGACCTCTATGAAGCTTCGCCGGAGTGGACGAATTGGCGCCGGTTTGTTGACTTTTACTATGAAGGTGAACTGCTATGGCTCGCGGCCGACACTATGATCCGCAACCTAAGCGGGGGACGGAAGTCGCTGGATGATTTCTGCCCACTTTTTGCTGGTTCGCCGGGCCTGCATCCGGAACAGGCGCCGGGTCCGAAGACTTATACCTTTGACGATCTGTTGAAGCTGCTCAACCAAGTAGCGCCGTACGACTGGCGCAAGTTTTTTCAGGAACTGCTATGGTCCACGTCGCCGCGCGCGCCTTTGGAAGGACTGGAGGCCAGCGGCTGGAAATTGGTGTTTACGGAAACGCCTTCCGATCTGATGAAGATTACCGAAGCACGCAGAAAGTTCACCAATCTCACCTACTCGATCGGTATGACGTTGAGCAACGAGGATGGCCGGATTCTGGACGTGGTGTTTGGGTCGCCCGTGGAAAAGTCGGGAATCATGCCGGGAATGAAGCTGGTGGCGGTGAATGGCCGCGCCTGGGACCCGGAAGGCATGCGCGATGCGCTCAGGGCTGCAAAGACAAACACTGAACCCCTACAGTTATTGATAGAAAACGCTGAATATTACAAGACGTATGCGGTGGAATATCACGGCGGAAACCGGTATCCGCATTTAATTGCAAACGGCAAGCCGGACCTGCTAACAGAGATTGTCAAGCAGCGTGCGGCCACGGCGCCGTGAGCCGGCAGACACAAAGCAGGTCCTCACGCGCTGCCATCTGGGCGCGGGTGGGCCAGCACTGACCCCGGGGATTACATCTGGTTCAGGCCCTGCCAGATCCACAGCCCAAAGATGAACAGAATCAGCAGCCCGGAAGCGCCGCCCAGCAGACGAACAGGAAGCTGCAGTTTCTGCAGCCGCTTCAAAATGGCAGCCTGGTCCTGCTGCAAACTGGTTTCGCTGTCGCTGAGAAAGAGCTGATCGTCTTCCTGCATAGCGACGGTGCTGCGGTAGATGAGAAGAATGACCAGAGCGGTCGTTAGGGCTGCCCACACGATCAGGAGCATAGTCATGATAGACATATGCCACCTCCGATACCAGAGCAGTTCGCCCGCGAGATCTGCAACCCGCGCCCGGTAAACCGCATCTCGGGTCGCGATAAGTGGGGCAACAGGATTATAGCTCGGTTCGGAAGGCAAGCTTAGGATTTTTGCCGGGCTGCGGGGGTAAATGAGATTACGCGTTTCCAGATTGAGTGCGACGCGTAGCCGGTTCGGGCCATCTAAGTAATGGTGTTATAATCTGATAACTCTAGAGTTCAGGAGACCGAAAATGGCAACAACCCCCAACGTAGGTACGAAAACGGCGCCGGTTACCTTCACTGCGAACGCGATCAAGAAAGTGAAAGAAATTATGGCGCAGCAAACCCCTGTGCCCGCCGGCTTGCGTGTGGGCGTTGTCGGTGGCGGCTGCTCGGGATTTTCCTATTCGATGTCGTTCGAGAACAGCGCCGGGATGATGGACAAGGTATTTGAAATGGACGGCTTGAAGGTCTTCGTGGACGGCACCTCCGCCATGTATCTGCAGGGCGCTACGGTTGATTACATTGAGACCTTGGAAGGCGCAGGTTTCAAGTTCGACAACCCCAATGTGCGCAGCACCTGTGGGTGCGGATCGTCCTTCAACGTCTAAGCCAGGTTTTTGCCTGTTCAAGCCCCGCGGAAAGTGGGGCTTTTCGCTTGTTCCGAGTATTCGCCGGGGCGCCCGGGATCAAAATCGGCTAACGGCCTCTTACATTGCCGGGACCTGCACCCCGACCGCCCCTGTCCGGGGCTCCACCGCCTTGCATTCCACCGGTTCGACCGCCCCCGCTTTCGCCTTCGCCGCGACCCGCCGCGCTAAAGATGCTGATGGGATTGTTGACAGGGGTGAATGCCGGCGGACCATTGTACGGGCCAGTGATCAGATTCTTGGGATCGGCAGTGGGATCGTAGATGAACATCCACTGACTGTATTGGCGCTTATGGTTGAATTCGTGGAAACCTTCCTTTTCGCTGGTGCTGGCGACGCCCAAGATGGGGCCTCCGCCAACGGTGGTTCCGGAAACGCCCCCTGACTCGGTGGAAGCCGTAGTCGCAGTCGTAGTCGAGCCGGCAGATGAAGCGCCTTGGGATCCGGAGGAGTAGGAGCGGGATCCTGCGGAGCTTGTCCCAGCGGTCAATGAACCGCCGCTACCCGAGAAGGTGGCAACGGGCGCAGACGTGGAGACTTGGGAGCCCGCACCCAAAGGCGTACCCAAAGGTGAACCAATAGTCGAGGCGCCGGGCAGGACCGGAGCAGCGCTCATCAGCGTGCTGGGCAGGTCGGGATCGCCATAACGCACCGCCCGGAAGGGCTTGCCGGTAAAGGGATCCAGGTAGCGCCGGCGCAGGAAGCGCATCTTGTTGGTCTCTTCCAGTTGTTCCAGGCTGGCGGGATAGGCGCCGAACTTGCGGTAATAGCGCTTGACGGCTCGGGCATACTGTACACCGCGATGGATGAGTTCATCCTCGCGTTCGTGCCGTGCTTGGGCGGCCATGTTGGGGGCTTCGGTCGCCAAGGCAATCAGCATCAGGACGGAAAACAACACCAGGGTGAGCAGGATGTATCCGCGCTCGCCGCCTGCGTTTCGTGTCCGTCTGAGATTGCCAAGTTTCATGGACCGCTCTATCCTGTGAACGGGATACTTTGCCGGTTGTTGCTGAGCAAGTCCTCTACGTCTACGGAATTCTTGTTGATCCTCAGGACCTTATAGCGGCCCGCGATTACCTCGCCTTCACTGGCAACGAAGACCTCGCCTCCCTTAGCAAGAAATATCTTCTTGGGTTCACCCGGATTGCTGGCCCAGCCATAAAACTTCAGGGCGATAGCGGGAGGGGACGGCACGGACGGAGGACTCAGTGGACCCGGAGGTAACTGCTTGGCTTGATCGAGCAGGCCGGGAGCCTGCGCCGCCGGGATGGCCGCCATTCCTTCGGCGAAGATGTTGCGGCCCGCACCCTCGTATTTGACCTCCTCGCTGTTCTTCAGCAGTTCGATACGAAGCCTGGGATCGAGACTGCTCGGAAGCACAGCGACTGCGCGCTTTGTATCTCCGCTGCGTGTCGTGCGCCTGGGCGGAAGGGGTTTAGGGGCAGCCACTCCAGGCTTCACCACCGGCACCGCGGCAGTGGCGGGAGAGCTGGAAAAGAGCATGCGCAATACCAGCGCTAATGCGATGAGCATCAGCACGATCGCGATCATGGTCCGGGTACGATTCTCGGTACCAAGTTTCATTTACGATTTCGTCTTCCTGTAAGTCTCAAGCTGCAGGTCCAGATGGGCCTTGCCATCCTTCTGCCCGCCGAGAGCGACGCTGTTGATGATGAAGAACATCTTGTCGCGTTCCAGGGCGTTGATAAACTTCACTTCCTGCAGGTAATTACCTTCGATGGTGGCGGTAATTGCGACGCGTTCCAGGTTGGGCGCCTCGGCCTCGCTGCCCTGGTAGCGCACGCTCGTCACCTTGATATTCTCTTTACTGGCGCACTTCCCCAGATTGTCCGTGATCTCGGAATAACTGAAGGGAAAGCGCTCGCTGTAGAAATCCGCAATCTCCTTGCTGGCCTGCGTGACTTTGCCCTCGATGCCTTGCAGGGGGACGCTGTCACGGGTCTTGGCCTGCAATTCGTTCCAGAGTTGCTTCAACTCAGCCTGGCGCGCTGGGGCAGAGCGCCGGATCGGCGACAGCAGCACGGCCGCACACACCAGATCAATGCACAGCAGCACAAGCAGCACCAGGGTCAGGCGGCGAACTTCTCTAACGTCGGCCACTGGCCACCTCCTGAGCAAAGCTGGGAATGTAGATGGCGCTGATCTCGAACGCCACCGACTCAGGGTTGCCGCTCCCGCCGGCAGTCAGGCTTTCGCTGAGTACTTGTGCGCGGGTGAAGTGGGGTGACTGCTCCAGTCGGCGAACCAGTTCGATGGCACTGTCCCGCGAGCCGGTGGCCACGCTCATCCGCAGTTCCAGTTCGTTATTGGGAGTCAGCCCCGGCCGGAGCGCGACCACGTGGAGGCCGTTGGGAACGAGTCTTTCCAGGTCCGAAAAGGCCCGCGTCCAGGAGAACTCTTTGCGCGCGATAAGTTGATTCAGGAAACGGCCACGATCGCGGGTGTCACGGTTCTCAGGCCGGTTGAGAAAAGCTTCGACTGCGGCCCGCTTTTTGTCCTGTTCGGCAATCTGGGCGCGCCGTTCCGCGATGTCGCGCCTGACCGCATGCCAAGCCGCCAGTTGAGTGACGGTGGCGTAGAGCAGGACAGCCGTGAGCACTGCCAAGGCGACTACAGCCGATCCCCAGCCGATCAGGAGACGGCGTACGTCCTGATAGGGCTGAGTAGCAAGATTGATTTCAATACGCATATGTAAGCAACGTACCTACGAAACAAGCGCTCCCACGACTCCCGCCAAAAACGGCCGGGGCGCACCGGGAGCAGCCATCGGCAAGCGCGTGACACTCACCAGTTCCTGGACCCGCATTCCGCCCTGAGCGCGCAGGGTGGAAGAAAGCCTATCGAGCGAGGCCAGGCCGCCCACCAGCACGGTGTCAATCTTCAACCCGTAAGTATCCTGGAAGAAGACGAGCGATGGGTAAATATCTTCCGCGAGCTGCTCGCCGTCAACATTGATGCCGGCGGGATTTTCCAGAGTGCGGGTCAGCAGTAGCTGATCGCGATCCACGATGGCGACGCTGGTGGTGAGAGCGTCCACCTTGATCACCAAGGTCGGATGAGAAGCATCCACCTGTCCAAGCGCGGCCAGCATGGAGGGCAGCACCACACCGGGGTTGTAGCCGGCTTCGCGCAACACCGATTCGTACTCCTCGATAACGGAGGTGAGGGCGATGGTGGCGATCACATTCAGCTTTCCGTTCTCGCTCTGCACCTGGTAGGAAACACGCGCGCGATCTACATCAAAGGGCAGCGATTTCTTGAGACGGAAACGAATAACGCCTTCGGCTTCCTGCGGTTTGCCCGGAAGCGAGTCGAAATCGAGCAGGGCGACGCGGCAGGCAGCGTCGGGGAGCACGGCGATGATGTCGCGGCTGCGGCTGCCCAGGGCCTCGAGGGAGTAGCGCAGGGCATCTCGCACCTCGTCCCGCTTGGCAACGTTGTCGCCAGTGAGGCTGGGGACAATACTGCCGGCGGGAAGATTTTGCGCCGTGCAGAGCTCGACGATGTCGCCGGAGTCGGCGGCGCGGGCCGCGACGACGCGCTCGGGAGAAAATTCGCAGGCTACGTGGATGCGCCGGCTTGGGGGTTTGGAAGCCATAGTTTGGTTACTTCAGGTCGTCATTCTGAGGAATCGTTACTTCCGTCAGAATTCTTGGTGACCATAGGACCCCGGTTTCGCTCGTCGTCCTCGGAATGACAAATCGAATTGGTGCTCATCGCATCGTTTCGATGAAAGTTACCTTGTTAATTTCCTTCAGCGTGGTTATGCCGGATTTTACTTTATCTATCGCCGATTCCCGCAAGAATCGCATACCTTCTTCGCGTGCGGCCTTGCGGATCTCTGAGCTGGGCCGCTTGGCGAGAATCATTTCCCGCACGCGGTCGCTCAAATCCAGAATTTCCTGAATTGCGGTACGCCCGCGGAAACCGGTTCCGGCACACTCGATGCAGCCCTCACCCTCGTAGAAAGGCACAGAGCGCCAAACGTTGGTGTCAAGACCGCTGGCATCCAGCACGTCGTCGCTGTAGAAGACCTTCTTCTTGCAGAAGCTGCAGATTACGCGCACCAGCCGCTGGGCCAGCACGCAGTTCAGGGCCGACACGAAATTGTAGGGCTCGATGCCCATGTGCAGAAAGCGGCCGATCACGTCCACTACATTGTTGGCGTGGACGGTAGTGAACACCAGGTGGCCGGTGAGCGCCGACTGAATAGCGATCTCGGCGGTCTCGCGGTCGCGGATTTCGCCCACCATGATCTTGTCGGGATCGTGGCGCAAAATGGAGCGCAATCCGCGAGCGAACGTGAGCCCCTTCTTCTCATTCACCGGAATCTGGGTGACGCCGCGGATCTGGTACTCGACCGGGTCTTCAATGGTGATGATCTTGTCTTCGTCGCTCTTGATTTCGTTCAGAGCGGCGTACAAAGTGGTGGTCTTGCCGCTGCCGGTAGGACCGGTGACGAGCACCATGCCGTAGGGTTCGGCAATGTAATGCCGGAAGCGCCGCAGGCCCTCGTCGTCGAAACCCACGACGTCAAGGGTTAGGCGATGAAACTTTTCGCTCATCGACTCTTTGTCGAGCACGCGCAGCACGGCGTCTTCGCCGTAGATGCTGGGCATGATCGAGACGCGGAAGTCAATGGCACGGCCGCTGTACTTGACGCGGAAACGGCCGTCCTGAGGCACGCGGCGTTCGGCGATGTCCAATTCGCTCATCACCTTGATACGGGAGATGATGGTGGAATGGTGCTCGCGGGCAATGGGCTGCATGGCCTGCTGCAGGACACCGTCAATGCGGTACTTGATCATCACCGAGTCGTCGCGGGTTTCGATGTGAATGTCGCTGGCGCGCCGCTGAAGGGCGGTGAAAATAGTCGTGTCCACCAGGCGGATGATGGGGCTGATGTCACTTTCCGCGGTGAGCCGCTCGATGGAGATGGTTTCGTCGCCGCTCTCGTCTTCAGGGATTACGTCGAGGGTGAAGCCTTCGCTGGCTTCTTCCAGCACGCGCTGGGACTGCTCGGTCTTCTTCAGAATCTCACTGATCTGCGACAGGGTCGCGACCTTGGTCTTGATGCGCTTGCCCAGCATCAGCCCGATCTCGTCAATCATCATGAGCTGGCTGGGATCGGCGATGGCGATCTCCAGACGGCCATCGCTGGTTTCCGCGAGAGGCACGAAATTGTAGCGGAACATCAGGTCCACGGGGACTTTGCGGAACAGTTCGGTCTGGAGACGGAAGTCACGCAGGTCAATGAAGTCGCAATGATAGCGCCGGGCCAGATCGCGCGCCCGGACCTCTTCTTCCGCCGGTGTGCCGATGGGAATATTCTGAGAACCGTTGCCGCCATTTACGAACAGTGGCGTCGTGATTTGATTTGTGTCAGCCATAAAGTTCAACAACTTAATTTTTTATGAAGTTGCAGCCGGGCTGCAACTACACGCGTCAGCGAATTACGCCTCCCGCGCCCAACTTGAAAATGGGAAGATAGAGCGAGATCAGCACCGCGCCGACCACTGTGGCCATGATAATCAGAATTGCCGGTTCGATAAGGGAGAGAGCAGCGGTGAGCGCGTTCTCAACGTCTTCCTCATAGAATTCCGCGGCAGAGGTCAACATGGCCGGCAAAGCGCCCGTAGACTCGCCGACTTCAATCATTTCGACGGACAACTCTGGAAAATGTCCTGCCTCGTGAAGGCTGCGCGCCAAAGGGCGCCCTTCGCGCACGCTTTCGGATGCATTGGCGATCGAGGCCGCTACCGCCCGGCTCTGCATGGAAGCGCCGGCGGTTTCCAAGGCCGCAACCAGGGGGATGCCCCCAGCCAGCAGGGTGGCCATGGTGCGTGAGAAGACGGCAACCTGGTACTTCAGCCATATGCTGCCGAGCAGGGGGAGCGCAAGCCGGACGCTATCAATATAACGTGCGCCCGCTGGTGTCCCGGTCCAGCGCCAGAGGGTAAAAATCAGTAGTGCGAAAACAGCGGCAATAACCACAAAGTACTTTTGCGCCGCCAGACCGAAAGCCAGCATGAATTGGGTGATAGCAGGCAACTGCGCTCCCAATTGCGAGTACAGATCGGCAAAGCGGGGCACCACGAAAGTGACCAGGAAAATGATCATCGCGGTGACCAGGGTAATCAGAATGGCGGGATAGATCAGCGAAGCCACCAGCTTCTTGCGGAACGACAGCGCCAGCCGCTGGAAGTGCACGTACCGGCTCAGTACCTCATCGAGGTTCCCGCTCTTTTCCCCAGCCAGCAGAGTCGTGGTGTAAATCTTGGGAAACACATTCTGGTGCTCGAAGGCTTCCGAGAGCAGTTCGCCGGCCCTGACGCGGCCGCGAACGTCTTCCAGCACGGAGCGGAAGAAGTCGTCTTTTTGCTGTTTTACCAGCAAATCCAGCGCGTTCAGAATGGGCAGTCCGGCGCGAACCAGGGTCACCAACTGCTGGTTGAAGACTACGAACTGCGCCAGCTTGACACGGCGCCGTCGAGGCAGCGAGATTTCGCCGCCCACCAGCAGCCTCCGGGGCTTGACCGAATAGACGTAAAATCCCTGCTGGGTATAGCGGTCGCGCAGTTCGACTTCCGTGCGCGCGTTCTCGACCTGCTGGAGCATGCGGCCGCGCTCATCGGCCATCTTGATTACAAATTCAGCCATGCAATATCTGAGGCTACTCCGGTTGGAAGTATCAGTGTAACAAGTTTTGCCGGCGTAAGTTGGCGGAAACCAAGCTATAACCAGGCGTTATACCTAATAGTGTTAAGGTCGCGTCCCGAAGCCCGGTCGGTGTGCCGTCCCTAACGGAACTCGGTCATTCCTTGCCGGCGTTCCCCCGGTATCAATTACAATTCGTGTCGCGCTTCGCGCGTTGGTTTCCGGCGCATAAGCGTTACTGTCCCAGCTCCGAGGCTTCGATGGTTTCCACTCCCGGCGGGGGAGAAAACTTAAAGCGCCGGTCGGAGATGGAAACGTTTTCCCTCTGGTTGGAGAAGTGGAATTCGGTGGTGGAACCGTCCACTTCATGCGCGACGATGCGGTCAATGCGCCCGTCGGGTGTAACCTCGAGCAAAACTTCCGAAAGCCGGTCGGCCATGCTTTTCGGCACCCCCCGCAACACAACGTTCCCGGGAGCCAGCGGCGCGACGTCGGGAGCAAGGGAAAGCCCAGCAAACTCCTTTTCAAGTTTGGTCTTCCCGAGCAGATAAGCCAGCGGAGAGCGCAGGTCATCGAGCTTCTTGACCGGGGCCTTGCGTGCCTGACGCTCTCCAGGGATGTAAAACCAGGCAGTTTGCCCATCCGCGAGGAACAGTTTCTCGCGCGGCTGCTCATATTCCCAGCGCATGCGTCCCGGGCGCTTAAGCCAGAGAGTGCCGGATTCGCTGCGGGTCATTCCCGCTCCACGATAGTTCTCGACAAAATGGGTCTCCATGGTTCGCAGCCGGTTGTAGTGATCGTCCACGCGACGTGCGATCTGGCGCACGTCCTCCTGCCCGGAGGCAGCGATTGCAAATGCGAATAACAGAAAAAGTGCAAATTTGCGCATTATTCAATGAGATTGCGGAACTGCTGCTGGAGATGTTTGCATTCGCACCGGACCCAGCATGTTGGGTGCTTGTCCCGGGGGGAGGCCCTTGGTGATGAACGGCAAACCCTCAGGGTGCTGCACGCGCACAGTTCCGTCAGATTCGATTCGGTAGGGGTATCCAAGGGGATCAACGGCGCGACCGCGCCAGCCGGCAGCCTGAAGCTGGGTCAAGCTGGAAGGGACACGACCCGTCTCCTCCCTGTAGCTCTGGATAGCCGCTTCAAGGTTGGTGATGTCTTCGTCCACCTGCAGAGCGGCAAGGTGATTAACGGCATTAGCGCGGAGCCATTTTTCGTTACTGGTTTCATAAAGTTTGGTCCACAGAAAGCGCGCAGTGTTGATATCGGAAGCGTGCTGGGCCATGGCAGCGGCCATCACCTTCAGCCAGGGCTGAGCACCGGCCACCCTGGAGCCGCGTAGGAAAGCATCGGCAGCAGCGGCATAGTCTTTGCGCTCCCAGTAGTGGATGAATCCCAGGTTGTAATAGAGACGCCAATCGCTTGGGTTGTAGCGGATGCCGCGCTCGACCAATCTGGCGGCAGCGTCGGGATCGCCCGCGCCTTGTGGCGGCGGCTGGGAAAGAAAGGTTCCCCCGAACTGATAGGCGACAATCAAATGCGGGTCCAGTTCAGTGGTGATGTCCAGCAGGGGAGCAAGCAGCTCGTACCTGGAATCATTGGCATGGTGATGCGAGCCGAAGTACTGGACGACGCGAGTCCAGTAGATGTCCGCCAGCAGGCCGTTGTAGCCGAGGCTAAGGCCCTTGAGAACCCTGGCCGAAGGGACATAAAGAACTTCCTTCAGCGGCGCGTCCGCGCGGAGTTGGTTCATGCGGCGCAACACCAGTGCCGCGCCCGTCATCGAGAGCACGAGGAGCACGATGCAGATGGTTGTTATGCGACGCTTGCTCACTTCAAGTTCCTGCGCTCGAAAATCAGTGCTGCGCCGACGATGAGGGCAGTTGTATAGAGCAGCGCATACGCACTGTTGTAAAGGACCAACGAGGGCGACAGCGCCTGTTCGTGGGCGACCTTCGAGATCACGTTGAATGCTGCAAAGTTAGGAACTACGTAGGCAACCGCGGTCGCCAGGAACTTGGTTACGCCATGTGCCATGGCAGCAAAGCTGCGCAGGTCCTCGGCAAATGTCCCTACGACAAAGATGGCGAAGGTCAGCACCGCCGATTCCAGCGGAGTCGAAAAGGCAGAAAACAGCAGGGCAACCGCAGTAAGGATAACGAACTGCAGCATGATGAAGTAGATCGCCACCAGCAGCCAGGCATCAGTTTGGGCAAAAGTATGCGCCACATACAGCAAAGCGGCAAAGAAACCAACGGCCATCAGAAACGTGTTTACGCCGAGCGTGCCGGCCAATCCAAAAAACTTTCCGACGATGAACTGCCAGCGGCGCACTGGGCGGGACAGAACGGTGTAGAGCGTGCGTTTCTCGATCTCTTTGGAAACCAGCCCGATCCCGATAAAGATTGCGATCACGACCCCGAATATGGAGATGGCGGTCAGCCCGAGGTTGACGAGCACAATGCGTTCAATGCCGATGGAAATCTGACCGAAGAGCACGGCCGAGCCGACCAGCAGAAGGGCAAAGACGATCAGGTTGTACAGGACGCGGTCACGGACGGCTTCGCGGAAGGTGTTGAAGGCGATCGCGGCAATACGGCTCATCTCCATCCTCCTGTGGCCGAAAGCGCGGCTGGGCGAATCCCAGTCATGACTGCACCCCCGCCGTGGTTCCCAGGCGTTCCACGAAGTAGTCTTCCAGCGTGCTGCGAACGGGCGTCACCGAGATCAGGCGAACATCGAGACGGCGCAGCAGGTCGATTACAGCATTGAGCTTTTCTTCCGGCACGATGGCGCGAGCGGTCTCGCCGGCGATGTGACATTCCTCGGCCAACGCCTGCACTGCGGGAATGGCCGCGGAACCTTCCCAAAGAACTTCCACTTTGCCGCTGACGCGTGACACGAGATCAGCGACTACGCCCACGCCGCGCAACTCGCCCTGGTGCAGCACGGCCACGCGGTCGCAGAGAGCTTCGGCGTCGGAAAGAATGTGGGTGGAGAAAAAGACGGTCTTGCCTTCGTCCTTGAGATCCTGAATAAGGTCGCGGACTTCACGCCGGCCGATGGGATCCAGCCCGGACATGGGCTCGTCCAGGAAGACGATCCTCGGATCATGAACGATTGCCTGAGCGATACCGACGCGCTGCAGCATGCCTTTGGAAAACTTGCGCAACTGGAGGTGGACGGCGTCGGCCAGGCCTACCCGTGCGAGCACAGACTGAATGCGGCGCTCACGGTCGCCGGCAGGAACATCGGAGAGCTGCGCGTAGTAGTTCAAGAGCTCGCCGGCGGTGAGGTAATCGTAAAAGTAGGGCTGCTCGGGCAGGAAGCCGATTTGCGCTTTCATGGCCGGATCGTCCAGTTCCATGCCGAGAATTCGGGCGGAACCCGCGGTCGGATAGACCAGTCCCATGAGCAGCTTTAGGGTGGTGGTCTTGCCGGCGCCGTTCGGCCCCAGGTAGCCGAAAATCTCGCCCTCATTGACGGTGAGAGTAAGAGACTTCAGGGCTGGACGCGAAGTCTTCCTCCAGAAACCAACACTGTAGGTCTTCTGAAGAGAGAATGTTTGGATTGCGGCCATAGCGGAGTTACAGAGCTAATTGTACAAGAGGGCCGCAACCGGACGGACTGCCCTACTGCAACACATTGGATCCGGAACCCGGCGTACAGGTAAGGCCTTCACCGACGAAGTAAATCACAGCAGGCGTATCCGTACAGAAACTGCGAACTCCAGTTTTGCCGGGGTTGGCCGGCACCGCAGTTACCACAAATGTTTGTAGTGTGCCTGACGTGGAGAAGATGTAGCCGCCGGCTTGGTAAGGCGGTGTTGAAAGCGTGCTCGGGAGGATTCCTGCATGGCTAGCATCCATCACCCCCGTGCCGCCTAAAGAATCGATATCAGGGGAATACCCGACCTCTGGAAACTGAATCTTGTACATGAGCTGGGCTGAGGTAACGGTTCTAATGGTCGCGACGGCGTTTGCTTCATTAGCCGCAATTCTGGCGCGCAGCATGTTAGGGATCGCAATGGCCGCAATTACCAGGATGATGGCCACCACGATCAGAAGCTCAATTAACGAAAACCCACTCTCTTTCCGCATTACAGTTCACCTGCGGTAACTGGCAATGCAACGTCTGAAGCTTGGCGCCAAGCTCCGCGCATTGAGTGTCTACCTAAGTTGTTGCATTTCAAGTGCCAAAATGCCACCATCAGGTCCCCAGACACTAATTCGCAGGCCTAAGGACTTCAAACACATACAGCGTATGGTTCAAGACCGTCTTGAGCGGATACTGCAAGACCCAGTGAAATGCGGTGGGATCTCGCTGGTATTGCCCGGCCAGACGGGTGGCGCTCACGACGACAGTGCCTGTTGGACGGTCGCCTGCCTTCATTTTTTCCGCATTAATGCCGTACCACGCCGGAGGCACCGATCCAAAGTAGGCGAGGTGCAGCTTTTCGTCGGGATGCTGGTCCTGATATTCGCGCAACGCAATCAGGCCCTGTCCCCAATCGAGGTTGCTGTCGCTCAAATACTTGTAAGCATCTCGCGGCGGTATGAAAACGTTGAAATACGACAGGAAGTCGGGCGCGTAGCGGAATGCGTCTGCGGCGTTCAGAGCGACGGCTGACAGCAGCAGCACAGTAGCAGCTTGTCTCTTCCAGCTATTGCCGGCAAGTGGGCTGCCGGCACGCGACCGAGCGGCATGCCAAGCTGCTGCTGCGATCACAAGCAAAAATGGATACGCCGGCAGGATGTGACGGTCGCCGATGTTGATGTTGCTTGCCAGCCCGAGCCCGATTGCGAGCGCCGGGAACAGCAGGATGATCCAGAAAGAAAACGGAATCTTTAATCGTTTCCTGAATAACACTATTGCGGCAGCAGCGGCCATCAGCAGCACGATGGTTGGCCACTTGAGCAAAATGACCGTGGGGAAATACGTCAATCGTCCTTTAGGCCCGACCTGTCCCATGAGATAGCTTTGACCATGGCCGCGCTCGCTGTGTCTGAATAAGGTCAGCACGCCAGAAAAATATTCTGTCGCGGGCACAAAGAAGCTCCTTCCCTCCCAGAAAGGCGGCATCCGCATTACGGGCACGTCGCCCACATACTTAACGGGATACGTCATGCGTCCGTTGTGGACCGATACGCGGCTGACGTGGAAGTGATAGCCTCCCCAAAGCACCACGAAAGCAACCACCGCCATGCAGGCTGCTGGCTTCCAGTTCCAGCGTCTGGGAGAGAATGCAATTCTGTCGGGTTTCAATATCAGTACGAGCCCCAATGTGAGGAGGGCGTAGGGGGGCGCGTACATCTTCGACAACAGCAGAAGGCCAAGGATGATGCCAAGGCCCAAAGTTTCCGTGCGACTTGGATTTTGGCGCCAGCGCACCAACTGGAAGGCGGTTGCAAATATCATCAGCACGCCGGCGCCGTCAGTCGTGCCGAGCGAAAAGTGAGCAATGAGGCCGGGCGAGAAGGCGAATAATGCCAAGGCAAAATTGGCGGCCGATTCCGACCACATCCGCTGGCACATGGCCCACACCAGCGCACCCAGCATCAGTCCAAACACCAGAATAGGAAGACGGATTCGCCACGCTAGGCCTTGAGGGTCTTTGATAAATGCTCCGGGCTGGAAACGATAGGGGGCGAAAGGAATCGTCATCCATACGCGAGCGAGCGGCGGGTGCTCTGAAGGCTGGAAGACATCAAGTTCCCAGGCGTCAAGCCCCGCCGACATATGCACGGGCTCGTCGTATGTGAGCGACTGCGTTCCGATAAACCAAATAGAAAGAGCCGCGTAAATGCTCAGCAGGAGTACCGGAATGGCGAGACGACGCAGCCGATTCTGGGCAGGATAGGGCCTTGGAGCCTCCATCTGCTGCGGGCTATCAACCTGTGGTTCCAGTGTTAGTGTCGTTGCCATGGTGCTGTTCTACTAAGCGCACGTCCGAGCCGCGCTTACCGCGTTACTCGCTTTCAGCTGTCCTGCCGGAGCTTTCTTGTTTATTTTCACTTGAACAGCTCGAATCACTTCCAAAACGAAATACGCGGAAACGATGACCATCAGTGGTTCGATCGCGTGGCGGTAACGATTCTGCGTATAGGTCACGTAATAAGGCCAGGGATAGAGAAGCATGACGACTGCGAACAAGCCCGCTGCCGGTATCCGGCGGACAAGAGCGGTTCCCAGGCCTACGAATGCAAGTACAGAAAAGTACATAAAGAGAAGCAGGTCTTGTGGAGGTGAGTTCAGTCGCGCGAGATATGACGTTGACGTGTTGTCCCAAAACCACACCATCCGCATGGCAGTGAGAACCAGGAAGTCTTTCAGGTGCTGGCGGACGAAGTTCAACGCCTCGCGCTTCTTGTCGGCAATGAAGGCTACCTCCCCCATGCTCTTGTATTTCGCAAACTCCGCCTTATTTCCGGCGGGATGCATTGTGACCGGGTCGAACCTTTGTAGGGGTGCGTGATTGCCGAGATAGAACTCGTAGCCGAAGTTTCCGCGAATAAAGACGAACTCGCCGAACACTATGCGGTTGCGAACCAGCCAAGGGGTGATAACGACAATGCAGGCCAGAACGGCAAGCGCAATAGACCTAAGATTCGCTGGGCGCTGGCGGCGGGTACGGTAGTAGAGCCATGCCAGGGAGAGCCCAAATACGGTTAGGAGCGCAGGATTGGTGAGCAAGGCCACACCCCAGAAGGCGCCAAAGCCAAACCATTTCTTCGAGGAAGCCTCGCCTTCAATCTGCAGCGCAAACAGAACTCCCAGAGCTACCAGCAGGGCCGAAAGACTGGTGTCCCAGAGCGCGAAAGTGGGCCAGAACCAGAACCCCACCGCCCAGGCGAAAGCTGACCACAAGCCGAGCCCGGGACCGGATATGCGCGCCGCAATCTTGTAAATCACAGCCGCAGTAAGCGCCGAGAACAGACTGTTCAAACACAAGACCAGAACGGCAGCGGTATGAGTGAAGCCGCCCAGCAACTTGAAAAATGCAGCGCAGATGTACGGATAAACGGGGGCGATCCAGGTTGTGGGCCCGGTGGGCCGGTAGAAGGGTGAGCTGAACCCTTCGCCACGGGCCACTGCGGCGGCAATGCTGCCGGTCTCAAACCCATAAGCTCCGTTCAGGTGCTGCACCGAAGGAAATATGGAAGCGAATAGATACGTGTGATGTGCCAGGATCACTGCCAGCCGGATGGCATAGGCGAGCAGTACTATCCAGAGGACCGGGTTGCGCCACCAGGGCCGGCAACGCTGGGAGCCGAAGAGGCTTGCACCAGGCGCGATTGCCGCTGAGCGAGAGTCCCGCATTGATATGGCACCCTTCATATCGCCAGACAAGAAAAGGGGGAAGACTCGGTCTTCCTGTCTTCCCCCGCGCTCGTACCCTCCCCCAGGTACGTAGCCAACTCAAATTAGTTCTGCAGTGCCGAGGATGCGCTGGTGCAGCTCCCGGTTGCAGGCGTAGTGTTTGGTGCAGGGCTAATGAAACGAACGACAGCATCCTCTGCAGCGCAAAATTCGCGATTGCCTGTTTGACCAACTGTCTGCGGGCGCGCGTCGATCAGGAATGTGGCATTACCCGGTACGTCAATACCGAAGTTGTAGCCGCTCTTCGTGCAGGGGCTACCAATGGCGGTACCCGCTGCACAGGCCAGCACTGTGTCAACCAGACCCTGCGAGCCGAGGACGTCGAGGTTGACGAAGGTATTGGTGCCGCTGGTGGTTGCATAGGTAATTTCGGCTGTGGCCAGGGTGCGCACGGAGCCAACGGCTGAAGCTTCGTTAGCTGCCATACGGGAACGCAGCAGGTTGGGAATGGCGATCGCGGCGATAATCAGAATAATCGCGACTACGATCAGCAACTCGATCAGGGAGAAACCTTTCTGTTTCTTCATAGTCTCCTCTTCAAAATTCCGTCCAGTAGGGTTGGCTCCATGGACGACCTGCACGTGTATCCGCATGTTGTATGCCACGCTTTGACGTCCCGGTGGTTACCCTGGTAACTGCATCTATCCTTCCCAAGATGAAAAGCTTACGGGTGGTTTCATGTGTGACTGGGGAGGCAAGATAAGCGATGTTTCAGTACATCGTAGGAACACTGACAAAATTTGTCAAAGGGGTGAGCTGAAATTCGTCAACTTTTGGGGATGGGTAACGAGGCTGGTTCGTAAGTGGGTGTCAGGTCTCAGGTGCCAGGTGTTAGGGCTTGAGCGAAACCAAGGTAGCTGTGTACCAGCAGCAATGATGGGCGAGATTTTAGGTGAACCTGAGTGGGTGGAAGCACCGCGCTTTAGCGCGGTGAACCAAGCGGCCCGACTCTCACCGGCTTTAGACTAGCCTTGGTGGAAATTGCGCCGAGGCTGAAGCCCCCATCCGACGATGCCCCAAAGCCACAGCGCTAAAGCGTGGTGCTTTCACCGGTACACAGCAAGCCTGCCTGGCTCCTGATACCTGATACCTAACACCTCAAAGCTGCAGCCGTCAGCAGGTGAGTTGGTCGCGTGGAATTTTCAGGCCGTTCAGGTTTCCAAGCACGGTGACAGCGATGGCGTCGCTGTGGAAGAAGCTGTGTGCCAGCGACATCAGATCTTCGGCGGTAACGGCTTCGATACGGTTGATGATTTCGTCCAAGTCGGAGAAATGATCAAAGTACATTTCCTGGCGGGCCAGGTTCGACATACGGGCCGTGCTGGATTCCAGACTGAGCATCAGGCTTCCCTTTAGCTGGTCTTTGGCGCGGCGCAGCTCGTCGGGCGGCACAACGCCGCTCTTAAGCTGGCGAAACTCATTGATGATGGACTGCACCACTTTAGGTGCGCTTTCGCGCGAAGTTCCCGCGTAGATAGATAAGCAGCCGGTGTCACGATACGGATTCAATTCGCTGTAGATGGCGTACACGAGTCCCTGACGCTCGCGGACATTCTGGAACAGGCGCGAGCTCATGCCGCCGCCCAGCAGCGTGTTCAGCACATAGCATGTGTAGCGCGATTCATGCGAAATGGGGTAGGACGGAACGCCGACGCAGATCTGAACCTGCTCCAGCGCCTTCTTGTTGCGCATGATGATGCGGGACACGGTCTTTGGGGGTGCGTCGTGGAAGCCGTTGCTACCGGAGGGCAGGCCCTGGAAACGCTCGCTCACGAGGTCCACGAAGTGCTGGTGATTGAGATGGCCGGCAGCAGCGACAATCAGATTACTGGGGCAGAAACGGCTGGTCCAGTAATCCACGACCATAGGCCGCTCGAAGCGGCGGACAGTTTCCTTTGTACCAAGGATGGGCTTGCCCAGCGGATGGTCCTTCCAGAAATTCTGGGTGAAGATCTCATGCACGAGGTAGTCGGGGCTGTCCTCGTCCATTTTGATTTCTTCCAGAATGACGCCGCGCTCGCGGATGATGTCCTTATGATCGAAGACCGGGTTCAGAACCAGGTCGCTGAGGACCTCTAGGGCAGTGGGAAGATGTTCGTCGAGCACCTTGACATTGAAGCAGATACATTCCTTGGCGGTGAAGGCGTCCATATTGCCGCCGATGGAATCAATCTGGCGGGCAATGTCCTCGGCGGAGCGCGTCTTGGTGCCCTTGAACACCATGTGCTCAACAAAATGGGTGATGCCATTGACCTCCGGTTCCTCGTGGCGGGATCCGGTCTTCACCCAGATGCCGATGGATACCGAACGGATATGTTGCATCTTCTCGGTGATAATGGTGAGGCCGTTCGGCAGCACGGTACGCCTGATGTCGCGGATTTCCTCAACCATATCGTCCTCGCAGGTTGCTTCAGCCGGTTGAAGTGGGCCCAAGAAAACGGAACGCGATGCAGACCCCGCACCAAAAGCGATGCAGCCCAACACCGCCTGTAACCATTGTTACACACACAAGCGAATGCGGCTCAGGTTCGTATCACCGCGCCCGATATGCACATTTAATCCCGTCAGGGCTGCGCTGATCGGGAAGCGGGAGCCTGGGCGGCAGTCCTCTCGGGGTCGAGTCGTTGGTCTAAAATACTTAACCAGGTAATTGGATGCATGACGCAAGCAGTAGAAAAACAACTATTAGGCCTTGATTTACAAGAACTTACCGATTTGGCGCGGCAGGTGGGGCAACCCCTTTATCGCGGTCGGCAGTTGTTTGAGGCCCTTTATCGTCAACGTGTTCCAGCGCTGGAGCAGATTACTACCCTGCCGGTTGAACTCCGCGAGTCGCTGTCACAGCAGTTCTGCGTAGGACTGCCGAAAGTGCAACGTAAGTTCGAGTCGCAAGATGGGACCATCCGCTACCTGATGTTGTTCGCCGATGAAGAGAGCGTAGAAACCGTATGGATGCCAGAAGGCGATGGTGGCGAAGCGGGCGACGGCAGCGATGCCGACCCGGAGCTCGCTGCGCCCGGCCGCGCTTTTGATCGTGCAACCATCTGTGTTTCCAGCCAGGTCGGGTGTGCGGTGAATTGCCAGTTCTGCATGACGGCGTTGCTTGGTGCCAAGCGCAACTTGAGTGCGGGCGAGATCACCGGGCAAGTCATTGCGGTGCTGAATGAGCGCGGGGTCGCGCCGGACACAGCCAGAATCAATCTTGTTTTCATGGGCATGGGAGAACCGTTTCTGAACTACGACAATTTCATGGCGGCAGTGCGCCTGCTGGTGGAAGGCGTGGGGATTCCGGAATCGCACATGACGGTCTCGACCGCGGGGATCGTGCCGCGCATCTGCGATTTCGGACGGGAACCTGTGCGGCCGAAACTGGCAATCTCAATCAACGCGTCCAACGACGAGCAGCGGAACCGGTTGATGCCCATCAACCGCAAGTGGAATCTGCCGGCTCTCTTAGAGGCAGCGCGCGAGTTTCCGCTCCGCAATCGCGAGCGGATCACGTTCGAATACGTGCTGCTGGACGGCGTCAACGACACACCGGAGAATGCGCGCGAACTGGCGGGATTAGTCCGCGGGGTGCGCGCCAAGGTCAACCTGATTGCGTTGAATTCCGGGCCCGAAATTCCCTTTTGTACGCCCTCAGAGGCGCGAGTAGAGGAGTTTCAGCAGACCCTGATCCGGGCGGGTATACCGGCGTTTGTGCGCCGTCCGCGGGGACGAGATATCTATGCGGCGTGCGGGCAGCTAAAAGGAACGGTGGCGTAAGAGCTGCGGGAACACCATTCCGAAGGCATAGTCCTCACGCACAACTGGCACCATCCTTCCCTGGCATCGTATAGACGTCGAGGGAATATGCTTTCTGTGTCCCGCTTGAAGCCGGCCGGTGGCTGAGCAAGGATTCCTCTTTTAGTTCCGGGGGAAAGTCCTGCTGCGAGTTTCAATTACAACGCCAATCCCATAAAGGTCATCTCCCAAAGTGGGCGCCTCGTCCAAGAGCGCACACTGCTCCAACGCGTTGCGTCGTCATTTTCGTTTTCCGTGAGCTTTCATGCGCCGCAAGAACTTCGTCCTTCTGCTGGCAGTTGCGGTAAGCGGGGTGTGCCTGGGTTGTTCTTCGTACACCAAATGGGAATATGAACGTGCGCGTCGTGCGGAGCGGCAGGGAAAGCCGCAGCTTGCGCTTTATGGTTTCCAAAAAGTGCTGTCGCGCGTTCCCGCCGATGACAAGCGTTGGCGTTCGGAAACCTATTTCCACATAGGCGAGTGTCTTTGGACCCTGGACCGTCCTTCGGAAGCGTTCACAGCATTTCAAAAAGCAGCAGATGCGGACGAGAGCAACGTAGCGGCGCACCTGCAATTGGGGGAAATCTATCTTGCCGGGGGAGCCCCGAACCGCGCCAGTGAACAGGCACATGCAGCTTTGCAGCAGTCGTCCGGAAACACGGAAGCGCTGGCGCTGTTGGGCGCGGCAGCGTCTGCCCTCGGTAATCCCAGTCTGGCGGAGACAGCATTCCGACGCGTGCTGCAAAGCGATCCCAAACACGTCCAGGCAGCCGTTGCGCTGGCAGAGCTGTATCACCGCGAAGACCGCCTCGACGATGCACGCAAGGTGCTGCGCGCGGCCGCTAATGCGCAACCGAAAAGCGCGCTGCCATGGCTCTTTTTGGGGCACATGGAGGAGCAGGCGGGCGACGCTGCTGCAGCGGAAGCGGACTACCGCAAAGCAGTCTCCGCTGAGGATTCCTTCGAAAGTAACCTGCGTCTGGCGCAGTTTCTGCAGCGGAGTTCTCGGATCCGGGAGGCGGAACAGGTCTTGCGGCGCGCGGACGGCCTGCGGCCGGATTTGCCTGTGGCCCTCGCTGACTTCCAATTGACTAGCGGGCGGATTCCAGAGGCTTTAGAGCGATATCTGTTCGCGATGCGGTCTCCGGCGTTGCAGTTAGGCAAGGACGAAGCCACCCTGACTTGGACGGACAAAAGCAAATCCCACGTTGCGGAGAATCGCGTGTCCCTGGCGGCACGCATCATTGAGGCGGACATCCAGGAAGCTTACGCGGCGCGCAGGGGCGGCGATCCTGGCAAGGCCATGAATGCGGCCGCTCAACACATGATGCAGTTCGGGGCTGATCTTGATCCGGCCACGGCTGCGGTGCTTAAAGCTGAAATCGCGCTTGCGGGAAACGACCTTCAAGGCGCCGTAAAGCACGCCAGCTACGCGGTCAGGCTGGCGCCGCAATCGGCTGCCGCTCATTACGTGCTGGGCATTGTGAAGCAGCGGGCCGGTGAGCCACTGACTGCCCGGCGGGAGTGGCTGGTGGCCTTCGAGGCTGATTCCACCTTTGTTCCCGCACGGCTGGCGCTGGCGGCGGAGGCCTTGCGCGACTGGGATGCGGCCGGAGCAGAACAATTTGTTCTTCCCGTGGTGCGCGAAGAGCCTTCCAACGTGCGCGCGTTGGCGCTGTTCGCGCGCGCTCTGGCGGGCGAGAAGCAGTACGCGTCCGCGTCGGTGATCGCGCGGCGGCTGGCGGCCGTGGACGAAGGGTCAGCGGACCCGCACATCATCCTGGCGGAGATTGCCGCAGCGCAGTCTCAGTTTGCCAAGGCGCTGATCGAGTATGAGCAGGCTATCGTGCTGGAACCGCGCTCGTCGGCCGCAATAGACGGACTGACGCGGCTGTACCGGCATGGTGCTGTCACCCGGCCCATGTTGCGCAAGCTGGAGGCTGCTGCCGGGCGCAAGCCGCAGTCGGCCACTCTCATGGAAATCGCCGGCCGGCTTTACGCCGAGCACGGTTGGTACGGTGACGCACAACGCTGTTTGCAACGTGCATTGCAACTGGATCCGCATCGCGCGACGGCTGCGGCTGCATTGGCACAAGCCTATGCTGCTGTGGGCAAAACTTCTGCCGCTACGGCTTCGGCTGCCATGGCTGGCGGCCGGGCGGCGGCAGTGTTCTCCGGCTTCGCGGCACAGCAGCGGAACGAGGTGTCACGTGGCATAAGAGAATATGAAGCAGCGATGCGGGAAGGCGAGAACTCCGGAGTGGCGGCAAACAATCTCGCATGGTTGTACGCCCAACAGGGGCGGCTCGATCAGGCACTGGCGCTGGCTCAGAAGGCGCGTTCACTGGCGCCGAAAAATCCGGCCGTGCTGGACACGGTGGGACTCGTGCACCTGCGGAGGCGGGAATACTCCAAAGCCATTGAAGTACTGAAATCGGCAGCGCTGATGCTGAAGGAATCGCAGGGGAGCACAGAAAGGGCCACGAGAAAAACTGAGACTGCTGTCGAGCAGAGCGAATTGGCGGCGGCAATACGCCGGCATCTGGCAGAAGCTTATCTCCGCGCGGGTGTTCCCGAGGATTTAGATTTGTTCTCGCAAGCGGGGGTGGAGAAGCGGTAGCGGAAGCAAGCAATTGGCGTTAGCGATTGGCAATTGGCAGAAAGCGAGCAGCGAGCCGCAAACCGGTGAGAGGCTGCAACCGCTTTTCTTTGTACGAAGGAGAGGTTGTTGTCATTCCGAGGACGCGAAGCAGGGAAGGATTCCTGTCGTGCTGCGAACTTTAATTGCTTGCTGCTTGTTGCTCCGTGACGGCACGAGGCCGGCGGCATGTGTGGGGCCGATGGCATCTTAATCTTCTAAGAACCCTCAATCTCCCGAACAAACCACTTTCGATCTTTCAGTCGCGGCCGGCGATGCGTTAAGTGCACCAAGGCCGGGCCGCAGAAAGGAAGGAATCCTATGGCGACGAAAAATCTGGATGGAATTCGGGTTGCCATTGTGGCCACCGATGACTTTGAGCAAGTGGAACTTACGGAGCCCAGAAAGGCGCTGGAGGAGGCCGGCGCGAAGACGTTCGTAATTGCGCCGAAGGGCGGGAAAATTCAAGGCTTCAAGCACGACGAAAAGGCCGATACAGTCAAGGTAGATGTCACGTTGGACCACGCCAAGCCCGACGACTACGACGCACTCCTCCTGCCAGGCGGGGCGCTGAACGCGGACACTTTGCGGGTGGACAAACGGGCGCAGGAGTTTGCCCGCAAGTTCGACCAGCAGGGCAAACCCATCGCCGTGATCTGTCACGGGCCCTGGCTGCTGGTCTCAGCGGGACTGACGCGCGGACGCAAAATGACCAGCTATCACACCATTCAGGATGACATTCGCAATGCCGGGGCGCAGTGGGAAGACCGGGAGGTGGTCCGCGACCGCAACTGGGTGAGTAGCCGCCAACCGTCTGACATCCCGGCGTTCAACCGTGAAATGATTGCGCTCTTTGCGGAGCATGGGGCGCGTAAGGCAGCCTGAGGAAGTTAAAAGCTCAAACGCCGAGGGCGCGTCACCTCCGCGCCTTCTGCGACCTCTGCGTCCTTTGCGTTCAGGTTGTCGGCTGGGAGACGAGTTTCTTCGCCATGACCAGCGCGTCCAGTTTGTTGTGGTAATACCGAGGAATAGTTTTGATCACGTAGTAGCCGAGGCGCTTGTAAAACTCGATAGCAGCCTGATTGTTGACTGCAGTTTCCAGGAAGACAGCCGGGCAGCCAAGCTGTACGAGGCGCTGCTCGGCTGCGGACATCAGCCGCGAGCCAAGTCCGTGGCGACGCGCCTTCCCGCCGATGTCAATCGTAATGATATGCCCTAGGGAATGCCGGTCCCGCTCGGCGACAACGAATCCGACAATCTGCCGTGCCGAACTTTCCGGTAGCTCGGCGTGCTCGGCCACGAGGGTGAAAGCGTCACGGCGGCGGATGTAGTGCATCAGTTCCGCACGAGTGTAGGAAATACCGGGTTCGAAACATTCCTGGTCAAGACGCCAGAGTTCGTCAAAATCTGCGGGACGATATTCGCGTACGGTGAACTGCACAGCGGGATTGTAATGCTCGGGTTGCTAGGAAAGCCAAACGCAGAGGGCGCAGAGGACGCGGAAGGAAGCAAGGAAGAAAGACAGTAACAGGTGACAGGTGATGCGCGAGCGGCAGCCGGTGACAAATGCGGGTAACGGAAAAGCGAAAACGGGCAACGGCTCTGCTGCTACAATCCCTCGCCATGGCCCGCCGGGAGCAAAGCCAAGCACCGCTACGCGTCGCTATTGACACCGGCGGTACGTTCACCGACTGCGTATGGCAACAAGGCGGTCGCATACGGGTCTTAAAAGTGTTCTCCACGCCTTCCGATCCGGCGCGTGCGATCATTGCGGCATTGGACAGAATTATGGGCGCTCACTCAGCGCAACCCGTCCAAGAGCTGCTGTTGCTGCATGGAACTACCGTCGGCACCAATACTTTGCTGGAACGCAAAGGCGCGCGCGTAGCCTTCGTCACCACGGCAGGGTTCGAGGACGCCATAGAGATCGGACGGCAGGCGCGCCCGAGTCTTTATGATTTGTTCTTCGATCGTGTGGAGCCACTGGTTATCGCCGAGCAGCGCTTTGGCGTTCCCGAACGCACCAATTGTGAGGGCAGGGTCCTGCTACATCCCAGTACGAGCGAACTCAACAAAGTTGCTGCCGCCGTGGCGAGGCAGAGGCCTGAAGCAGTTGCAGTGTCGTTACTGTTTTCGTTTTCCAATCCGCGCAACGAGCGTGCAGTGGCGGCAGCGCTGCGCCGGATGATGCGGGTGCCGCTGTCGCTTTCGCACGCAATCTTGCCGGAATTTCGCGAATACGAGCGCGCCAGCACGGTCGTGGTGAACGCGTATCTGCAACCTATCATACAGCGCTATCTGTTGAGCCTGGAGCGGAGGACTGCGAATGCGAAAGCTAGCGCCAAGCGGCCCAAAGTGTTCGTGATGCAATCCAGCGGCGGGATTACGTCACTGGCGTCGGCGGGACGCGAACCGGTGCGCACGGTTTTGTCCGGGCCGGCGGGCGGTACGGTGGGAGCGGCGGCGGCCGCGCGCCGTAGCGGATTCGATCGCATCATTTCCTTCGACATGGGCGGCACGTCCACGGACGTCGCGCTGGTTGACCGTGAGTTACGCGCCAGTACGGAGGGGGAGATTGCCGGACTGCCGGTGCGCGTGCCCATGCTGGCGATCCACACGGTCGGCGCCGGTGGCGGTTCGATTGCGCGCTTTGACGCCGCCGGAGCGGTGCGCGTCGGGCCGGGGTCGGCAGGCGCGGAGCCTGGTCCAATCTGCTATGGACGTGGCGAGCAGCCGACGGTCACCGACGCCAACCTGTTGCTCGGCCGTCTGCCGGCCAGCCATTTTCTTGCGGGTGAACTCAGTCTGGATTTGGAAAGGACGCGGCGCGTGGTGCGCCATTGGCTGGAGCCGCAAAAATCGCGTCTGAGCGTGGAGGCGTTCGCTGCCGGAGTGGTGCGCGTGGTGAACGCCAACATGGAGCGGGCCATCCGGGTTGTGTCCATCGAGCGCGGCTACGATCCGCGGGACTTCACGCTCGTAGCTTTCGGCGGCGCCGGCGGTATGCATGCCTGTGAACTGGCTGCGGCGCTCCGCATTCCGCGGGTCATCGTGCCGGAGCTGCCGGGCGTGCTCTCGGCTTATGGGATCCTGGTTGGCGATATCGTCAGGGATTACTCGCGGACGGTGCTGGTGCGCGTCCGAGGCCGCATCGCTGAATCCAATCTCGAGGCTGAGTTTGCACGGTTGCGGCGCGCCGCGGAAAGCGAGTTTCGCAAGGAGGGCTGGAGCGGAACTGTTAGCTATCAACGCACTGCGGATCTGCGCTACCGCGGCCAGGGTTACGAGCTGAATGTGCCTTTCACGCGCAAACTTCTCGACGCATTTCACGCGGAGCATCAGCGACGCTACGGCTACAGTTATCCCGAAGGTGAAATAGAGATTGTCACGCTGCGTTTGCGTGCCCGGATATCGACCAAACCTGCTGTGCAGAGGGCAGGGACAAGGACGCAATCGCGGCGTTTGCAGGCCAAGCCGGTGCGGCAGTCGAAAGTAGTTTTTGGCGGAAAACGCGTAAGTACGAACATATACGAGCGCGCTGAGCTGAGGCAGGGCAGACGCTACTCTGGTCCTGCGGTGATCACCGAGTACACCGCCACGACCGTGGTTCCGCCGGGCATGAGGTTTTATCTGGATCAGGTGGGTGCTGTGATTATTGAGGTCACGCCACGCTAGGCGCTGCGGAGATGCGGGGCACCACCCAAATGCAGATCTCTCGAGTCCCTCCGCCCAACCGAAGGGCTCCGGTCGCTCGGGATCACGTCTATCAATAATCGACAGGCAAACAACCGGGCTCCATCATCCACCACATCTGCTGCGCAGATTGGGACACCGCGCGCCCGACCGGGGTGGCCGGGCTACTCTCTATTCTTCTGTAAAAAAACGGAGAACGGGAAAACGGGTAACGGGAAACGGGTTCACTCGCCGATAACCGTGATCACGAGAGTACGCTGACGACCGCGGATGTCACATTCCAAATGAAAGATTTGCTGCCAGGTGCCGAGCAAGGGCTTGCCGTCCGCTACGGGTACGTTCAGAGATGGCCCGAGCAGCGTGGCTTGCAGATGCGAGTGGCCGTTGCCATCGTGCCAGGTTTGCTCATGCCCGTAGCTGCGGCTCGGCGGCATGAGCTTGTCGAGGATTTCGGGCAAGTCGCGTCGCAGGCCGGGTTCGAACTCAATAGTGCCGACCGCAGCGGTGCTGCCCACGTTGAACACGTTTACGGTGCCGGTGCGAATGCCTGAAGCAGCAACAACGGCAACGATCTTATCCGTCAAATCATGCATGTGGCCGTGGCCGTTGGTGCGGATGGAAATCTGCTGCTGAAATATCATGCGAATGAGCGCGTCCTTTCGACAGCAGAGTGTATCCGAAAGCAGGGTAATTCTGGTCAGTCCAACGGGATGTAAAGCAAAAAGGCGCCCTCATCCGGACGCCCTTTGCAGCAATGCCTTTTGTTAAGCGGTGATCACGCGGAGCTACGCTGCCCTGCGTGGCCTCTTGATTTTCTCCTCCTCTTCTACCTTCTCCTTGCGTTCGATGTCTTCGCGAATATCGCGGGCCTTGTCTTTCATCTTGCCCCAGGTGTTCTGAACCTTGCCCTCGACCTGCTTCTTGGCGCCTTCGGCCTGAGCTTCCTCGTCGCCGGTCCACTCGCCGACTTGGCGCTCCAGGCGGCCGGTAATGTCTTTACCTTTGCCCTTCAATTTGTCGTTATCCATGCAGTCCTCGATTGTTTAAACGGTGGGTCAGTTTTGACTTAGGCGACGTCGTGGCGATTCATAAGCAGTTGCACAATCAAAGCGGCCACGGCAAGCGCCAGAAGGAGATGAACGAAACCTCCTAACAGGTGGCTGCTGACCACTCCGAGTAGCCACAGCACCAGTAGAACGACAAAAACCGTCCACAGCATCGCCCAGATCCCTTGTTCTAGTGATACATAGTCTGGTGCAATTGAGGCGGCCGAGGTTGCAGGTAATCGCAAGCGACTGCGCGTTTTAAGTGGTGCGTATTCAGCAACTTAGGCCAGCTGACACCTACATCTTCCAACACCGGCCAGGTGTGGGGCGCCAAGCATGTAAAATCGTAGGCCAAAATCAGCAGTTCTGATCAGTATGCGACGAGCCGGCAGTTTGACTCACTCGGGAATCGCGTCGCTGCAAGTTTCCGCGAGTTGGGCGATTGTCCCGTCGGGATAGAAAGAAGCAAATTGATGAAAGTTGCTATTCAGGGAGAGTTGGGATCGTTCAGCCACGAGGCGGCGCGACGTTTAGTGCCGTCCGCTTCCGTGGTCCCTTGTCCGGTTTCGGTGGAAGTTTTTGACCGCGTAGTGCGCGGGTTGGCAGATGCCGCTGTAATTCCTATCGAGAACTCACTAGCGGGTTCGGTGGCGGAGCATTTTGATCTGCTGCTGTCGCGCCCGGTTTTTATCCAGCGGGAATACCGGCTGCGCATTGCGCACACGCTGATCGCCATGCCCGGCACCAGGCTGCGAGACGTGCGGCGGGTCCTTTCGCATCCAGTAGCGTTGCAGCAGTGCCGCGACTTTTTCCGCGATCATCCGCAGATCGAGGAAGTGCCTTTCTACGATACTGCAGGCGGCGTGAAGCATGTTCTGCGCAACCAGTTGCGCGACGCTGCCGGCATTGCGGGAGAGCAGGCGGCAGCCGTCTACGGCGGGCGCATTCTGCAGCGCGGCCTGGAAGACGACAAGCAGAACTTCACGCGTTTCTTCCTGATCCGCAAGAGCAACCGCCCGCTGCCCACAGCGAACAAGACTTCCATTGCATTCGCGCTGAAGAACATGCCCGGGGTACTGTTCAAAGCTCTCAGCGTCTTTGCGCTACGCGATATCGACTTGAGCAAAATTGAGTCGCGCCCGATGCGAGGGCGTCCGTGGGAGTACGTGTTCTATGTGGACTACATGCGCGGACGCGACGAAGCGGCGCAAAGAGCCCTCGGACACTTGGGCGAGATCGCGGAGTTTGTCAAAGTCCTAGGGGTGTATCCGGCAGCCTGATAACCTGTTTCTCGTTTTCCCGTTCCCTGTTGTACTTGCGAGCCTCGCTGCAGACCAAATTGGAACCTCGTGTTCCATTTTCTCCCAATATCTGCTAACACAGGTTTCCTGCTTGTGGGTTCTAAGTGGAGAAGGCGACGTCCGGAATTTGCCCCAGTTGAGGGCTTGGAGTACAATTCCCGCCCTCAGCTTTCCGGCGGCTTTCGAAGCCGCCGGGGAGCCCGGGGTAAGGGGGGCTCGGAGGCTGAATCCTTTATGGGCCGAACTTCATCCAAAAGTTGAGTGTAACGCACTCAAGGAGACATAATGGCCAATCAAACCCGCAACTTAGAGCACCGCGACAGGAGTGAGGAACAAACGAGTCGCGCGTTGCCCGTTCTGCCGGTGCGGGACACGGTTCTTTTTCCCCATGCCGTTTTACCGCTGACCGTGGGCCGCGAAACCTCTGTCCAGTTGATCAATTCCTTGGGAGAGGACAAAACCATCGTGGTGCTGGCGCAACGCGAGGCCCGGGTCGACGCGCCTCAACCATCAGATCTTTTCGCAATTGGCACTCTTGCCGTTGTTCATAAAGTCGTAAAGATGCCCAACCAGAGCCTGTTCGTATTTGCCGAGGGCCTGGAACGGGTACGCATTCTGGAGTACACGCAGCAAACGCCGTTCATGCGCGCTGTGGTGGAATCGATTCCTGAGATCCAGCCGAAAAAGACTTCGGAAGAAGAAGCGCTGCAGCGCAACGCGCTGACGCTGTTTCAGCAGATCGTGGCGGGATCACCGACCTTGTCGGACGAACTTTCAACCGTAGCCGCAAATATCGAAGACCCCGGCAGGCTGGTGGACTTCATAGCCTCCTCGCTGCCGTCCTTGTCTACGCCAGACAAGCAGGAAATTTTGGAAACCAGCGATGTGCGCGTGCGGCTGGAAAAAATAAACCACCACCTCGCCAAGGAAGTGGAAGTCCAGCAATTGCGCAACAAGATCCAATCTGAAGTGCAAGACCGCGTGCAGCAGACGCAACGCGAGTACTATCTGCGCGAACAGATGAAGGCTATCCAGAAGGAGCTGGGTGAGCAGGACGAGACCACGCGCGACACCGAGGAGCTCAAGGACAAGATCGAAAAAGCCGGCATGCCGGAGGAAGTCAAGAAAGAGGCCCTGAAAGAGCTGGGGCGGCTTTCGAAGATGTCTCCGATGGCGGCCGACTATTCGGTGACGCGCAACTACATCGAGTGGCTGGCGGTGTTGCCGTGGAGCAAGTCCAGCGGCGGCGAAGTGGACATCAACAAGGCGCGCGAAGTGCTGGAAGCCGACCACTACGATCTGGAGAAGGTCAAAGATCGCATCCTGGACTACCTGGCTGTCCGCAAGATGAAGCCCACGATGAAGGGCCCGATCCTGTGCTTCGTGGGGCCTCCGGGCGTCGGTAAGACGTCACTGGGCAAGTCGATCGCGCGGGCGCTGGGCCGAAAGTTTGTGAGGCTGTCGCTGGGCGGCGTGCACGATGAAGCCGAAATCCGCGGACATCGCCGCACTTACATCGGCGCATTGCCAGGACAGATCATACAGGGCATCCGCCGCGCCGAGACCAACGATCCCGTCTTCATGCTGGACGAGATTGACAAGGTAGGCCGCGACTTTCGTGGCGATCCGGCTTCGGCCCTGCTGGAAGCGCTGGATCCCGAGCAGAACTCCACGTTTCGCGACAACTATCTGGACGTGCCGTTTGATTTGTCCAAGGTGCTGTTCATCACCACGGCGAACATCCTGGATACGATCTCGGATCCGCTGCGCGACCGTATGGAGATCATCGAACTACAGGGATACACGGAACCGGAGAAGGTGCACATCGCCTTCCAGTACCTGATCCCGCGGCAGATAGATGAAAACGGTATCAGCAAGGACCAGATCGAGTTCACGGAAGAATCAGTACGGTTCATCATCAGGCACTACACGCGCGAAGCAGGCGTGCGCAATCTGGAGCGGAACATCGGCACGATCTGCCGCAAACAGGCACGCCGCATCGCCGAGGGCAAAACCGACAAGCTGTTGGTCACGCCCGAGGTCATCCAGCAGCGCGCGTTCCTGGGCGGAATGAAAATCCGCGTGGACACGGAAATCGCCGAGCGCACGAAGCGTCCCGGTGTGGTCGTCGGACTGGCGTGGACGCCGGCTGGTGGCGACATCCTCTTCGTTGAAGCGACGAAGATGAAAGGCAAGGGCGACTTCAAGATCACCGGCCAGATTCAGGAGGTAATGCGCGAGTCTATGCAGGCGGCACTGAGCTGGGTGCGCAGCAACGCCAAGTTGCTGGGAATTGATGAAGACGTGTTCAGCAAGCACGACCTGCACATCCACGTTCCCGCGGGAGCGATCCCCAAGGACGGGCCGTCGGCTGGTGTCACGATCGTGACAGCGCTGGTCTCGCTGTTCACGGACAAGCCGGTACGGCCGCTGCTGGGGATGACCGGTGAAATCACGCTTAGCGGCAACGTGCTGCCGATTGGCGGCGTGAAGGAGAAGTTTCTGGCCGCCAAGCGCGCCGGTGTTCGCGACGTGATCTTCCCGGCGGAGAATCGGATGAACGTCGAGGAAGACATCACCCCCGAGCAACTGGAGGGAGTCAACGTCCATTACGTTAAGACGATTGACGAGGTGTTGGAGCTGGCGCTGCCTTCCACGCCCGCTGAGGAAAAGAAGGCTGCCGAAGAGCGCGAACAGGTGCTCAGCGAAGCGCCGGTTGCGTAATCTCTTCTCTAAGGAAAGACTGTTATGAAGCCGCACGGAATGTGCGGCTTTTTTGTTTTGTTAAAGAGTGCTTTCCTTCTGCATTATGCCAGCTCCTGAAATGCTGTATGTGAAGAAGACGGTCATCCCGAGCGACCGCAGGTTGGCCAAAGGGAGCCGAGAGGTCTGCATTTTCTGTTCGCCTTCGGTCATCTTGAGAATCGCCTTAGAAACGGATGCCTCGCCGGGCTGTTGCCCTCGTTCCTACACTGCTGCCCTAGATTTAGCCCGGCGAATGGGTTCTTTTAACATGCGGATTTCAACGCTCACAGCCACCGCGAAAGCGAACATAGCCAGAAACATCAGTTGTGGGCGAGCAGTAAACGGCGTCACAAGTACCAGGACAGTGCAGGCAGCGAGCGCCCATCGGCGAGCAGGCGCGAGGTCGCGTTCTTTCAGGTAATTTGCTGTCAGGAAAACGGGTAGGAGAAGCAGGGCCAGATCGTGGATGTTGATATGGTAGGGCGTCAGGAGCGAGATCGGAATGAGTAGGGCAAACCTCAGGTCCAGGGCGGCAACGGGTTCCTGCGACTTTGTCTTCCACGCGAGGAGTAGAAAAACGAGCAATAGCAGGCCAAGGGCGAATGCGGCGATTTTGATAGTGCTGTCAGAAATGCGCTCGTTGAACAGCAGGTGCAACAAGCCGCGGATGTTGGCCATCTTGTCGGGATGCACGCCGGCGACGTCCGCTGGAAGACGATCAAACGCAGCTAGGAAGCGCGGATAGCTGAGCAACCCGCGCCAGCCGGCCAGTCCTACGGAAGCCAGCAGCAACACCAGGCAAGCTTGGGCGAAGCCAGCAATGACTCTCCATCGCGTGGAGACAAGCAGCACCAGCAGCAGCGGCAGCACCAGATGCGGCTTGATGGTGGCCAGTGCCAACGCCCATCCAGCGAGAAGATACTTTTCCCTGCGCATGCACAAGTAGCAGAGCGTGAACGCGAACAGGACAACGATCGCGTCCTGCCCTTGCAGCAGGCACGCAAAAGCGGGCAGGAATCCGCCGGCAACCAAAATGGTCCACGGCAGATAGGGACGCAGAGCGCGCAGTCTCTCTTCCCTGATGAGCAACAGGGGAACGGATATCAGCAGAAGAAACATCACCGCATACCACGTCAGAAATGCCGCAGGGTAGGGCAGCAGCGCCAGCGGGGCGTCAATCAGGGCTTCAAAAGGTGGATGAATGTAGGGCAGGGGGGCTACGGGCGCGGCGCCCCGGTGCGGCAATTCGCGCTGCTGAGTGCGCGTCTGCAACTCGTAGTCATAAAGGCGGGAAGCGTTGCCGTCGAGGACGATCTTGCCGGCAGTGTAAAAGGCGGAGAAATCCGGACGCCCTCTGGCGATCTCGTGGCGCACGCTCCAGAAAACAACCCCGTGCATGAGCAGCAGGGAAGAGATTGCGAGCACCACCATTTTGCGGTTCGGCACGCCGATCATTGTAAGCCGGAGAGTGTTGCTGTCGTTAGTGTGTTAGCCGTTGGTCGGCACCTTGAGCGAGGAGATCGAAGGTGTGGCATAGAAAAATGCGGTGCTGCGAGCCGCATTCGGGCCGGGCGATATTACTGCTACCTGGGCGGGCCGGGGCGGCCGAGGAAGCGGGCGAAGGCGGCTTCGGTGGCGGCCGAAGCAGCGACGGCGGACTGGGCCGCGGGCGATTGCTTCATGCCAGGAGCGGCCGCGCCGGAGACAGCTCCGGACACGATGGTCAGCCCGCGCGAATCCGGTGAGGTGGCGATGGTGGTGTCGGCCGGGAAGAAGATCCAAAATACGGTTCCGCTGCGGCCCGCGCGCGTGCTGCTGTGGACGCGAATCACCCCGCCGTGTTTTTCAATGATGCCGTAGCTGACCCACAAGCCCAGGCCGGTGCCGTTCTGTCCCTTGGTAGTGAAGAACGGTTCGAAGATGTGCTCCAGGTGCTCGGGGCGGATCCCGTGTCCGTTGTCAGCAAAGCTGAGCCGAATGCCGTATCGGCTGAAGTCGCGCCAGTCGCGGGAGGACTTGATCCGCAAGCGTATGACTCCGCTGCCGCCCAACGCTTCCAGGGAATTCAGCAACAGGTTGGAAAACACCTGGCGCATTTCTCCAGGAAAAGCGCGAAGCGGCGGGACTTCGTCGAAGTCTTTCTGCACGCGAACGTCTTCCGCCCGGAACTGGTGGGAGAACAGTTCCAGCGTGTTCTCCAGGACCTCCGCCAGATTAACGGGGACGGGAGAGGTAGAGTCGCGATAGAAGCCCAGCATCTGGCGAGTGATGTGGGCCACACGCGTAAGCTCTTCCTGGGCGAGATGTACATAGCGTTTGGCCTCGTCGTCCAGATCAGAACGCTCGTCCAGCAAATAGAGCAGATTGGTGACGGCCGCTATGGGATTGTTGATTTCGTGTGCGATGCTGGCAGCGAGGCGTCCGGTAGCGGCGAGTTTTTCACTCACACGCAAAGTTTCTTCCGCCTGCTTGCGATCGGTGATGTCCACCATCAGGCCGCGCAATTGCCGGGGACGGTTGTCGGGATCTCGGACGACGTAGACGAGAAGGCGCAGCCATAGCTGGCGGCCGTCGGCGGCGATGGCGCGGTATTCGAAATGACGCGGAGTCTCGCGGGTGACGGAGCGCAGCAGATGCACCACCGCGCCGCGATCATCGGGATGAACGTGCTCGAGCCAGAAGTCGGGAGATTCCAGCCACCTTTGTAGCGGGTATCCGAGCATCTGCTCAGCGCGTTTATTGACGAACGTGAACATCCAGCTCTGCAAATCCACTTCCCAGACGATGGCGTCGAGGTCCTGAACGAGATCATGAAAGCGGCGCTGGGCGGCTTCGGCTTCCACGCGGGCGGCCTGTTCCCGGATCAGTTGCGCGCGCTCATCTTCGACCTTCTTACGCTCGGTAATGTCGCGAATGATGCTGGTGACCAGCAAGCCCTTTTCGGTCTGGATGGGACTGAGACTGATTTCGGTGGAAAACTCGGTGCCATCTTTGCGGCAGGCGGTGAGCGTGGCGCGAGTGCCCATAGGACGAATGACCGGGTGGGCGTTGAAGTCCTTGCGATGCGCCACGTGGGCCTCGCGGAAACGTTCGGGGACGAGCATTTCCAGTGACTGTCCGAGCAGTTCCTGGCGGGAGTAGCCGAACATCTTTTCCGCCTGGGAATTGACGAGAGCGATGCGGCCCCGCTCGTCCACGCCAACAATGGCGTCCGGCGCGGATTCCACGAGGGTACGGAAATTTTCAGAAGCGCGGCGGCGGTCGGTTACGTCGCGGGAAGCCAGAACGATGCCGAATTTGGCGGCATCATCCAGCACGGCATCCGCGACGCATTCCAACACGCGATAGTCCCCGTTGCGGGTACGAAAGTGAAATTCCAGGGCCGGCATCTCTCCGGTGGCATGAGGACGGCCCTGCAGGAACTCCCGCAAGGCGGCGATCTCCGCAGGAGCAACGAAATCGAAAACGGTCTTGCTCACCACCTCGGCGGGTGCAAACCCCAGTACGCGATGGAGCGACGGACTCTGATATTGAATTACGCCATCCGCGTCCACAATAGTGATGAGATCGGAGGTGTGTTCGACGACGCGACGAAAGTGGCGGGCACGAGAACGTAGGCGTTCCTCGGCAAGGTGACGCCTGTAGCTCAGCCCGATGGACACTCCGCACACCAGCACGAAAACGCTCAGCCGCAGGACGGTGTCGAAGGTAATCGGATGACTGAGCTGCTGGGTGGTGAACAGATAAGCGAAAAACGAACCTGCGGTGACCAGCAGCGCCGGGCCGGAACCCCAAAACCAGGAGCTGATAACGACGGCGGCAATGAACCACAAGAATGGGCTGCCGCTGCGGATCGACTGCATATTCCAGGTGAGGAATAGCGCCAAGCCAAAGCAGAGCAGCGCCAAGCCGTAACGGAGCCAGACAGGAACTTTGTCCGAACGCAAGGAGTCAGCCTCGGTCTGGTATGTAGGTACAAAGTCCAACATCATAACCATCGCCGCCGCCATCCACCTCCGGCGAGGGTAGTTCCAAATTAGCACAAAATTCGTACTCGTGTCCGGAAGGGAACTTAAATGCAGAAAACGAACCTTTCGCACAGAGGACACGGAGGTGATTGGGAGATCGGGAAATCGGGTGATCTCGTTCGCTAATTGCCGACTGACAGTTGCCGCCGCCTACCCTGCCTGTGGGTCGGCGGCGGGATCGGAGATGAGATCTGGTACCGAAGGGTAGCTTTCAGCGGCGGTGCTGAATGAGCTGTCCTTTCCCTCAGTGGCTGCGGGCCCCCTGGGCAGGAAGACCGAGAACACAGTCCCACTACGTCCGGGGGTGACGCAACTGCGGAGCCGCATGGAGCCGCCGTGTTTCAGCACGATACCGTGGCTCACCCAGAGGCCGAGGCCAGTGCCGCGTTCTCCCTTGGTAGTAAAAAACGGTTCGAAGATGTGCTTCCGGTTCACGGGATCAATTCCGCTGCCCGTATCGGCCACGACCACACGCACCCCGCAGCGCTCCGGACGTGCCCAATCGCGAGAAGCGCGGATGTGGATGCGGATGAATCCGCCCCGAGGAGTGGCCTCCATGGCATTGACGATCAGGTTGGCAAACACCTGGCGCAGTTCGCCGGGAAACGCGGGCACATCGGCGGCATAGCCATAGCGCTTATCAAGATGAATGTTGTTGTTGTGGAGTTTGCGCGCGTAGAGTTCGACGACATTGTCGAGCAACTGGGGAAGGTTGACGGGCACGGGAGCGAGGGACTCGCGATAGAAGCCCAAAGTCTGCTTGACAATACGGGCGATGCGGTCGATTTCCTGGCTGGCCATGAGGACGTACTGGCGAGCGTCCGTGCCGAGGTGGGCATGGGCTTCGAGCAGGTAAAGGAGGTTGGACACGGCCTCCAGAGGATTATTGATTTCATGCGCAACCGTGGCGGCGATGCGACCGACGGTGGCCAGTTTTTCGCTGTTACGCAGCGCAATTTCGGTGCGCTTCTGCTCGGTGATATCGCGGGCGATGGTGGACGCGCCAGTGATATTTCCAGCGGCGTCCTTGACGGGCGAAGCGGTGACCGCCACGTCTATGGTGCGGCCGTCTCGGGTGAGCCGTACGGTTTCGAAGTGTTGCACGCGCAGGCCGTGCTTGATACGTTCCAGCATTCCCTCGATTTCATTGAGGCGGTTGGGCGGGCAGAGCGCCCCCACGGGACGGCCAATAATTTCCTCTTTCTTGTATCCGTACATGCGTTCAGCGGAAGCGTTCCAGGTAGTGATGGTGCCGTCCAGAGTCTTGGAGAAAATGGCATCGTCGGAGGATTCCACAATGGCTGCCAGTTCGAAGCGGGCCAGTTCACTGCGCTTGCGCTCGATAAACTGACCGACCTGGCTGCCAATCGCGGTGATGGTCTGGATCAAGTCAGGGTCGCTGTGCAGGGCACGGCGGCTGAAGAAGCTGAACACGCCGAGCACGGTGTCCTTCAGATAAATCGGGAAAGCGACTGCTGACTGGAGGCCTTCACGCCGGGCAATCTCGGATCGGAAGAAATGGGCATTGGGAAAATCGCAGACCCAGAAGGTAGCAGCGGTTTCCCACACCCACCCCGGGAGTGTATCTTGTTGCGCCCGCCCAATCTGGCGGAGACCGGATTCGAACTCCGGCACGATGATGTTGCACGCCCGCCAGGTCTGAAGGCGCGATAGAAGATGCAGAGAGTGGTCAACGATCCAGATCTCGCCAAAGTCGCAGCCGAGATGCGATCCAATCGCTTCCAGCAGATGAGGCGCAGCATCGGTTATTCCAGCGGACTGCGCCAGCACATTCGCGACCGAATACTGCAAGGTGACGCGGGCCTCGGCGCGCTTTTGCTGCGTCAGGTCGAGCACGAAGCCGACCATGGTTTCGGGGGAACCCTCCATCGTCGCCATGCCCACCAGCACGGAGACGAGCCTCCCATCCTTGCAGATGAATTGCTTCTCCCAGGTGCTGGAGCCGGTTTTGCGGACTTCTGCGATGGCGCGCAGGTCGGCGGCGCGGCCTTCGGGAGTGCTCAGATCGAACCAATTTAGCTGACCGGCCACGAGTTCTTCACGGCTGTAGCCGAGCAGCTCGAGGAAGGCTGCGTTGGCGTCGGTGATGAGGCCGCTGAATTCGGCACTGATCACACCGATGAGGCTGGAATCGTAGAGGCGGCGAAAACGGGACTCGCTCTGCCGCAGCTCTTCCAGAGCGGAGTGTAACTGGCGCTTGCGGAAGCTGACTTCTTCCGCCAGCTCCTGCACGTCTTCGTTTTGCGACGCCAGTTCCTGTTGGAGCACCCGACGTGTCCGGCTGATAGATGTCAGGTTAGCGACGCGGAGGCGCAGTTCCTCGACCGGGAACGGCTTCATGATGTAGTCTTGCGCCCCCTGGCGCAAGACTTCGACGCGCTGCTGCGGGTCGGCCCGGGCGGTGAGCACAATGACGGGTACCGCGTCGAACCCGGGGCGCGAGCGCAATTCACGCAGCAGTTGCTCGCCGCTCATGCCGGGCATCATTAAGTCGGCAAGCACGAGATCGGGATGCAGGGCCAGGGCCTTTTCCAGACCGCTGGTTCCATCGTAGGCGTTGGCGACCCGGTAGTCGCCGGCCAGGCTCTCGACTAGGAAGCGGTTCATCTCGGCATTGTCTTCAACCACCAGCACCAGCGGGGTGGATGCGAGGTCATGCTCCACTTCAATGGCCGGCTCCATCGTCGGCCCCACCGCAGACCGGAGTTCGTCCAGCGCCTGCGCCGCCTGCTCGCTTACTTGCGAGGGTTCCGCGCTGAGCGGAGGAATCAGAGGAGCAGTGACGGGTATGCCGGCGGGAGCGTGCAGAGGCAGATGAACGGTAAACAGGGCGCCACCTTCAGGGGCATCGCCGATTGTCACTGTCCCGCGATGAAGCTCGACAAAATCCTTGACGATGGCCAAACCCAGCCCGGTGCCGCCATAGCGACGGGTCAACCCGGTTTCACCCTGGCGGAAGCGTTCGAAGGCAGCAACCCGCATGTCGCCGCGGATCCCAGGACCCGAATCAGCAACGGTGATGCTGGCGGTATCACTGCTGTGGGTGAGTTCACAACGCACAAGTCCACCTTCGGGCGTGAACTTGAAGGCGTTGGAAAGTAGGTTGAGCAGGATGCGCTCGACCTTATCGGGATCCATTTCGGCGGTCAGAGTATCGGGTCCGGAATAGGTGTATCGGATGTGACGGTCGGCGGCGGCGGACTCGAAGTTGGCGGCGGCGCGGCGTACCAGCCGGGCGACGTCAAATTGCGAATAGGCCGGCGCCATTTTGCCAGCCTCGAGTTTGGAGACGTCGAGGAGATCGTTGACGTGCTTGAGTAACACGCGCGCGCTGCGGTGCACGATCTCAAGTTCGTGGCGTTGCTCGCGGCTGAGAGAGGGGGAGGCAAGGAGCTTTTCGGTGCGTCCTAGGGTAAGGGCCAGAGGAGTGCGCAGTTCGTGGCTGACGTTGGCGAAGAATGCGGTCTTGATGCTGTCCGTCTCGCGCAGCTTGGCCGTGAGTTCGTTCAGTTCGCGATTGGCGACTTCCAGTTTCAGCTTGCGTTCTTCGGAGGTTCGGGCCGACTTGAGCATGGCCACGATCTTGGGAACAAGCGGAGGAAACATCAGGGCCGTGGTCACCGAGGCGACGGCGGTGATCAGCTTGATTTCTCCTGATAGCCAGTACACCGGATCCCAGAGGGTTACGACCCCCATAAGGTGAGTAACGCCGCAAGCGACGATGAAGATGCCAAAGGCGAGAAACATCCAGTGGAACGGGATGTCACGGCGGGTACGGTGCACGAGCCAGGCGAGGGTTACAGAGATGGCGATGTAGGATGCGCCAATCAGCAAGTCGGAACTGACGTGCAGCCACACCAGGGCGGGCTGCCAGTTCAGGCAGAAGCCATGGGGCATGTAGTTGGCAGAGAGCAGGTTCCGCAACAGCCCGGGCCAGAGCAGCACCGAGGCCGCTCCTATTAAAAGGACCAGAAGCGTATATCGAACGACTTGGCGACGCTCGCGTATGGCAGGTGGGGAAAGAGACGTCGTTGTCATAAGAACACCTAGGGACTTGCTGGATTCTTAAGATGCGGTAAGGGAGGGTTCTTCGGGCAAAAAAGCATCAAGCGATCATGGGCCGCGAGACCACAACATAGCTGTCCCTGAGGATGAAGACAGGGTGAAACTTTATCACATACAAGACAGAATGGATTGAAGGGTAAGACGGTCCAGCAAGATCAATAACCCGTCTGCTTGTTCACAACCGAGATCAGTGTTTGGCCGGAGAGGAAACGGCGCAAGTTCTCCGACAGCAGGGCGTAGTGGCGGTCCCAGAGCCTGTCGGTGAGTGCGGCGGAGTGGGGGGTAAGGATGAGGTTGGGAGCGTCCCAGAGGGGAGAGTCGGGCGGCAGCGGCTCGCGATCGAAAACATCGAGGGCAGCGCCTGCGAGGTGGCGGTTGCGAAGGGCATTGGCGAGCGCGGTCTCGTCCACGAGAGCACCACGAGAAACATTGATCAGAGAGGCGTCCGGACGCATGCGCGCGAGCCGGGCGGCGCTGACTAAGCCGCGAGTCTTGGGAGTGAGCGGGGCGGCAAGCACGACGTACTCAGATTTCGAGAGCACGTGGTCGAGATCAGTGGGGCCGAAAAGCTGGAACGCAGAGGACACAGAGTTCGCAGAGGACGAGGAGGCTGCAGAACGGTCTAAGTCCAGATCCCTCGACCCCCTTCGGCCAACCGAAGGCCTACGGTCGCGAATGACGCCATCCAGACTTGTGGTCATGCCCTCAATGTTAAGGGGGAGGCTATTTCCTTTTTCCGGGTGCTCGCGGATGGCGAGGATGTTCATGTTGAAAGCCAGAGCGCGGCGCGCGACTTCGGATCCGATGCTGCCCAGACCGATGAGGCCAAGGGTTGCGCCGGCAACTTCGCGCGGGCGGGGATGATCGTCCCAGAGTTGCTGCTGTCCCCAGAGATGTTGCTGCTGACAATGAAAAGCGGAGGGCAAGCGCTTTGCCAGCGCCAGCAACAGAGCCATAGTATGCTCGGCCACCAGCGGGCCGTGCACCTGCCGGGCGTTGGTCACCACAACGTCGCTGGCGATTACCTCTGGAATCATGAGGGCGTGAACAGCGGCAGCCGGAGAGTGAATCCAGCGGAGGCGACGCGCCAGAGCGAATTGTTCCGGGCGGATGGACCAGGAGACCAGAATGTCGGCATCGGGCAGATGCTGGGTGGCGGCATCGTAGGTGTTCCGGTGTACCACTTCGAGATCAGGGAATTCTTTGCGCAGGCGTTCGGCGAACCAGGGCGGCGCGTTCCAGAGGTCGAAACGGTGCTGCAGGGCGATCAGCAGTTTCATCGCGCGGAATTATAAAAGCTTTAACCACGGAGGACACAGAGGGATCGGGAAATCGGGTGACCGGATGATCGGGTGATCTCACAAAAGGCATCTATAAGAGTCTTGTAAAGGCATCTCATAAGAGACGGTCCCCACACAACTCCGCGTGATCGGTCCCACACACCTGCGCGTTATCGGAAGGAGTCCACATGGCCGAGAAAATTGATCTGAATACTGCCGGAACTCGCGAGTTGACCCAACTGCCAGGGATTGCCAAGAACCTTGCCTACAGGATTGTGAATCACCGTAACCGGCATGGTTACTTCACCGCCTGGGAAGAACTCAAGGAGGTCAAGGAATTTCCAGTCGAGAGGCTGGACGAGATTCGGAGCAGGGCAGTGCTGGGTTCACCCGATGGGGACTATCCGCCGCCACGACGCATACAGCGCCACCTCGCAGAAGAAAAGAAGAAAGCAGCGGGTTATACAAAGACCATCAGAAGCATACGCCGGCCGGACAGGCTGGAGGAGACGAAGCGGGAAGCGAGGTAGAACCAATTTCGATTTACGAATTTTGAATTTTGGTTTGTAAAGCCCGCGGAGATAACCCAGGACGGGTGTTTTTCGTTCCAATCTTCTTGTTCAAAGACGTGATGGGAATAGGGATCCTCGCCTTCGCGCTGCGAAGGCTCGGAATGACAAGTGAGAGGCCGGGTGCGGGTGGAAGGGTTTTAGGGACTCAGAATGTAACTTGTCCATTTACGAATCTCCAGTTGCGAATTTTGATTTACGAATTTTGAATTTTGATTTGCAGGCTCCAGCCACTACGACTCCAACGACTGCATGGTCAATCAGCGTTTTTCAAAATTCGCAAATCAAAATTCAAAATTCCTTCTTGAATCGAAATTCGTAAGTCGAGAATCCTTCGTGTCCGCTGTGTCCTCCGTGGTTAAGGCTTTTTCAGCGGCACTCGCAGGTCGTGGCCGGTCATTTCTTTTGGCTGGGGCAGGCCGAGCATTCCCAAGACGGTGGGAGAGATGTCCTGGAGCGCTCCGCCACGACGCAGGGAAAAGCTTCTGCCGTTTTCGCTCACTACAATGAGCGGCACAGGATTCGTGGTGTGATAGGTGTGCGGTTCGCCGGTAACGGGGTCGGCCATGAGCTCAGCATTACCATGGTCGGCGGTGACGATCATGGCGCCGCTCTTGTCGCGCACGGCCTTGTAGATGCGGCCCAGGCAGGCGTCCACGGCTTCGATGGCCTTGATCGTGGGCTCCAACTTGCCGGAATGGCCGACCATGTCGGCATTGGCGAAGTTCACCACGACCACATCAAAGCTGCCCTTCTCGATGGCGTGAACCACATTGTCGGCAACGCTGATGGCTGACATTTCCGGCTTTAAATCGTAAGTGGCCACCTTGGGCGAAGGCACCAGCGTGCGCTCTTCTCCCGGGAAGGGCTGCTCGACGCCGCCGTTGAAAAAGTATGTGACGTGCGCGTACTTCTCGGTTTCGGCAACGCGCAGATTGCGCATGTTGGTTTGCGCCATTACGTTGGCAAGGATGTTGTGCAGCTCCTCCGGCGGGACGACGTACGGGAGGCGGAAGGCAGCGTCGTACTGAGTCATGCAGACGTATTTGAGGTTGCGGGGCGCACGGTCGCGGGGAGTGGTCGCGTCCAGTGCAGCGGCGTCGGGCAGATCGCGGCCGCCCTCGGGCGTGATACCGCTGTTGCGGGTCAGCGCGCGCGTGATTTCGCGGGCGCGGTCGGCGCGGAAGTTGTAGCAGATGCAGGCGTCCTCGTCGCGGATCGTGGTCAGCGGCTCGCCTTTCTTGTCGGTACAGACGAAGGGCACGATGAACTCGTCCGTGACGCCACGGTTGTAGGATTCCTTCACGCCCTGCACTGGATCGGTAAACTTTCCCGCTTCGCCGTTTCCGATGACCATGGCATTGAATGCCTTGGCGATGCGTTCCCAGCGCTTGTCGCGGTCCATGGCGTAGTAACGCCCCATCACGCTGGCGATCTTGCCGACGCCGTACTCGCGCATTTTCTGCTGAAGCTGCTCGATGTAACTGGCGCCACTGGTTGGCGGAGTGTCGCGACCGTCCATCCAGCAATGAACGAAGACGCGTTCCACGCCCTGCTGCTTGGCCATGCGCAACAGCGCGAACAGGTGTGTGTCCATGGAATGCACGCCGCCATCGGAGCAGAGACCGAACAGGTGCAGGCGGCCGCTGCGGGCATGCTCCATTGCGCTGGTCAGCACGGGGTTGGTGAAGAAGTCACCGCGCTCGATCATCAGGTCTATACGGGTGATGTCCATGTAAACGACGCGCCCGGCGCCGATGTTGAGATGGCCGACTTCACTGTTGCCCATCTGTCCCGTGGGCAGTCCGACGGAGCGTCCGCTGGTCTGGATCAGGGTGTTGGGATAGTCGCTGAGCAGCTTATCGTAAGTCGGCTTACGGGCCAGGGCGATGGCGTTGTCCTTGGTTTCCGGCCGGTAGCCCCAGCCGTCGAGGATGATGAGAACGAGTGGCTTTGGTCTAGGCATTCATTATTTCCGCGTTTCACTTGATTCTTGATGCTCGATTTCCGGCAGCGGCTGAGAATAACACGCGGGAATGTATTTGTGGTTAGTCCGGCGACGAGAACGACGGCGCGATGCACGCAGAAGAAGAATGATGATCAAGGTGACCAGGGCAACGGCGATGATGATGAGGGCGTGCATGGTGAAAGGATAATGCAGTTGTTGGTCCGCCGCGCAGATCGTGGCAACGCACCGTGATGATATTCAGAAAGCGGGTTAGAGCGAGTGCCAGTCCGGGCGCTCCGTCGCGTTGTCACCAGAGACATGCACGGGAAGATAGGCGACGTTGAAGCCCAGCTTTCTGGCGACGAAAAGTGTCTCGGCATCCGACCAGCCGTTGAACAAAGACCCGCATCTGCCAACCCGGTCAGATGTCGGGCGCCCAGCATTCAGCACTCAGCCTTTACCCAAAAGCCGTTCCCGACGGCTGATGGCTGAGTACTGATAGCTTAGTGCTTTATGTCTCAGGCATTTGTGACAAATATCACTGCCGGGCAGGTTACTGACTCCCTAGGATTACGACAGCGTTTCAGGACAGCGGCACTCCGCATCGTTGGCCCGCAAGAGGGTCCCGGCGAGCGCAGATTGTGTGAGCTGGGATCAAACCGCCGGAGCCTGTTTGCGCCTCGGTTCCGCCCGCGCTCGGAACGACATTTTAGTCCAAGTGGAGAGAACACATCATGGCCCATGTCATCACGGATTCCTGCATCAAGGACGCGCTTTGCGCGGACGCTTGCCCGACCGACTGTATTCACCCGAAAAAAGACGAAGAGAAGTTTGAACTTGAAAGCCAGATGTACATCAACCAGGAAGAATGCATTGACTGCGGCGCGTGCATCTCTGCCTGTCAGTCCAACGCCATTTTCCCCGCCGACGACCTGCCGGAAGACAAAAAGCACTTCGTGGAAAAAAACGCCGGTTATTACGCGTAATCCTAATTTGCCGGATTGGGGACGGAAGGGATCCGTCCCCAAGTAGCCGGTTCTTAGCTAGTTGCACAGGCCAGGGCACCTGTGCCACACAGTCTGTTCCTCCTCCGAAGTTCCCGCACTTATTTCACGTGGGTCATTTCACGATCAGTTTGTCGTCCACGACCACGCGATTGCCGGCATTCTGCTGGGCAATGCGGCGGGCCGCAAGTTTGTCAGCCTGATTGGGCACGGAGCCGGACAATGCAACAGTATCGTCTGTGACAGCGACTACGATGTCGCCAGACGAGAGATTTGGTTCCTCGTGCAGCGCCTTTTCAATGCGTTGTTTCACCTCGGATGCGCCGGCATTCTCCTGGCTGGGAGAAGTTCCGGTCTGCGGCTGAGCTTGGGTGCTCGTGCCCGTTTGCGATTGTGTCTCGGTGGTCACGCCCGTGCTGGTTTGCCTATTGGATTGCGCGCTCGCGCCTACACTACCGGTGGCAGCAGCGCCAGTCTGGGGAGAAGTCGCGGGAGTTGTGGCGGTTCCAGAGGTCCCGCCGCTCGTACTCGTCTGGGCCGCAGTGGTCTGCGGTTTTGCGGCTTCAGCGCGTTCGCCGGCGCGAGCTTCACGGAAGTGCTTCGACACCTCCGCCAGGAAGGTCTGAGTGCCCGGCGGGGGCGACACTTGGCCTGAGAGGATGAGGTCGAAGGGAACCTGCTTACCGTAGAGCGCGACGGTGTCATCGGTGTCCTGCTTAACGACAGCGCCGTTCAGGGTGATTCCGGCAAAGGCGCCGCGCGCGCGTGAGTAGGTCAGCACCTGGGCGCGCATCTTCCAGTCGGTAGTGCCTTCCGTGTGGCGGCCGACGGGGCCGGCGGCAGCGGAAGCGTCCGCGCCGATCTTGAACTTGCTCTTGAGCAGGTTATCCATGCCCTGCTGGTTCATGACCAGCATGACCAGGTCGACTGCCTGTCCGCCGATCTGCAGGCCCCAACTGCCGCCTTCGATGCGGAAGGGCGCGGGCGCGCTCCACGTGCCTTTGCTCGTGTGGCACGTCGCGACACCTTTACCGTAATTTGCGCCGAAAATGAACCCGCCCTTCAGCATGGAAGGTACGATGGCGACGCATTCGGCAGATGTGAGTATCTCGGCGGGAATGCCCTTGTCCGGCGCCGCCATAATTTCGTTGAGCACTTTGCCCGCCGCCTGCACGCGTTCCAGTTCCTTAGTGCGGTCTTCTGTCGCGCCCCAGGCAGTCAGGGCCGTAAGCGCTATCAAAGCGATGATGCTTGTCAGTTTTTCCATACAGTCTCCTGGTCGCAGGCGCTGCGCCCGCGAAATTCCATGCACTCTGTTTCTTGGTCTGAGTAGTGGGATGGGGCGGGTGGAACGTCGAGATGCCCTCTATCGCGGGTTGATCGGGTGGTCGGGTGATCTGGTGTGCCGCCCCTACGGGGCTCCGATTGTATTCTCGACGCTGCCCCCCACTCACGCGGTGGACTCAAACGAATGCCGCCCTTCGGGCTGACTCAATTGATCACCCGAATTGATCACCCGAGCGCCCGATGAGCAAGCTGGCACACAATCATGCTCGCAGATCGGCTGACGACAGGCTGTCGGCGCAATAGAGATTCCTCGTTTCGCTCGGAATGACAAATCCATAGGATTGCCTGGTCGCTCGATCATCCGATCAGATCACCCGATTTCCTCTGGCTCCTTTGCGCCCTCTGATCACCCGATTGGCTGATCACCAACTCATCAGGCGTATGCGCGAGGCGACGCGCTCCAGGGCGATGCGGAAGGCGGCGGTGCGCAGGCGAAGATTATTCTTTGTGGCGGCCTGATGCACCAAGTCGTAAGCACGGATGATTTCACCGGCAACCAGATCGCTCAGCGTGCCGGGCATTTGAGGAGCTAGAGCGGTGTTCTGCTTCCATTCCGCGAAGGCGGCCAGCACCGCGCCGGCGTTGGCCAGCAGGTCAGGTACGATGCGGACTCCCTGGCGCGACAGCGCCTCTTCCGCCGCATGCGTGACGGCTGCATGGGTGGCCTCGATTACCAGCGGCGCGTGGATACGCTCGGCATTAGTGGCGCCAATCTGTCGTTCGTGAGCCGCCAGTACCAGCAGTTCGCAATCGGCTTCGAGCACGTCCGCGTTGCACACGGCTTCGGCTTCAGGAAAACCGAACAGCACGTGTTTGCGCGTTGCGTGCGCTTCCAGTTCAGAAATGTTGATTCCGGCGGCGTTGTAGAGCCCTCCGGAAAGATCAGCGACTGCAACGATGCGAGCGCCGGAGTCATAAAGTGCGCGGGCAACGGAGGATCCCACCGTGCCGAAGCCTTGAATTGCTGCGCGCTGTCCCACAATTGAGCTGCCTTGCCTCGCCGCGATGTGGCGCAGCAGGGCCATGATTCCGGCCGCGGCGGCACTGTAGTAATCGGGAAGACCCCAGAGGACAGCAGGCTTGCCGGTGGCCACAGCAGGCTCCGTGCGACCGGCAGCGCGAGCGTAGGAATCCAGCATCCAGGCCATGGTTTGTGGGTTACAACCGGCGTCCGGGGCTACGACGTCAGTGAATGGGCCCACGATGCCGCGCAGGGCATGCAGGTAATCCCTGATCAACGCGTGCAACTCGCGTTCCGAGAGCTCCTCAGGGTTGCAGACCACGGCCCCGGCCGCGCCGCCGAATGGGATTTGCAGCAGCGCCAGTTGCCAGGTCATGGCCATGGCGGCGGAGCGTAAGGCACTGAGATTCGCATCGGGCGAGAGCCGCAGTGTGCCTAGCGTGGGAGCGCCGCCGCAGTGGTGCTGCACGCGGAAGCCGGTGATGCTGCTTACGCCTCCATGCTCGCGTTTCAGCGGCAAGTTCACTGTGATCTCGCGTTCCATGTGGCGCAACCGCTGGAGTATGAATTCCTCGAGATCTAATTGGCGGGCACTTTCTTCAAATTCCAGCGTGGATTCCAGGAGGGGGTCCAAGTCTTCTTGAAACTGGACCGCTTGCGGTGGAAGGAAATCATTGCTAGTCATCGAAATCCTCCCGGGCCGATCGTGAGCCCTTCAACTGCCCCAGAACGCGCTACCGGCGCATTTTGGGGCCTTTGGGTAAAACGCCCCAGCAGTCTGGCTCTGCTGGGGCGGCAATGGCTGTCAGCGTCCGGCGCGCGCAAACAGTTGCGCTCCGGTCGCGATGCTTACGCCGACGCCGGCGAGGACAGCCAGCGCTCCCGTTTCACCGCCCGCGGGAACACGTCCAGGTGTAGCACACAGAGCCGGAACACCAGTACGCCGGCGGTGACGACCATCAGGGTCAACATCATCTCCGGCCACTTGGGCACGTAATTCGCGTGGGTGGCATATTCCATCGCGGTAATGGACACGTTGATGCGGTTGGTGATCGCACCCATCACCTGAATGGCAGCCGTCCAGTACAGGTACACGGGATTGTTGAGCACCTTCGGCTGCGTAAACCCGATGATGGGAAGAACGATCATCAGCAGGATCTCCAGCCAGAAGTACGCGGTTTCCGAACGCCACTTGAAGAGATAGTGATACCCGCCGTTGGTGATGAGGTCCACCGCGCGAAACGCCGCGTAGATGGCCACCAGCGGCACCGTGAGCTTGGCCATCTCGACCAGGATGGCGTAGTCGAATTTCACGTTCAGCGAACGCATGCTGAGATAGATAGCCATGATGACCACGCAAATCCCAGCAGGAATCGCCGACAGATAGAACATGGTATGAACGTATTGGCTGTACCAGAGCGGATAAATGTGGCCCTTCATGATCAGGAACAGTCCCCCCAGGAAGGACTGGTGCATGGACGATAGCAGCGTGCCGGCGAGTACGAGTGCGATGACAAACTTATGTTGTAAATGCGCCAGCTTGTGCGCCCAGGCCCAGGGCAGCCGTTCCAGCAGTTGCGGCGCGAATTCCAGCGCCAGCACGGTGGTGTAGGTGATGATGCACATGGAAACATCGAACAGCACGGAGCGGAAATTCCAGTAAACCAGGGGATGCCAGAAGCGCCAGGGTAAACCGAGCTCATAGGCGTATCCGACGCACACCGTTAGATAGCCGAGGAAGGAGATCACTACCGAAACGCGTGCCACAGGCCGATAGCGCTCCATTCCCAGCAGGTAAACCGCAGCGGCGATGGCAAAGCCTCCTGCCGACAGCGCCACGCCGCCCAGGGTGGCTACGCCGACCCACATGCCCCAGGGCTGCGCGTCACTCAGGTTGGTCGCCGCTTGCCATCCCTTGAAAAAGCGCAGGTAGGTGGCATAGAGGCCGAGGGCGAAGATGGCGACCGTAATCCCGCGCCAAAGCGTGAATTTCTTCAGTAGGATTGACATGGCTATCTCCTTTCCTGAGTGCCGGCGTCGTTCTTGATCTTGCCTTCGGCCAGCAGGACTTCACGCCGTCTCTGAGTGATCCAATAGAGGCCAGCGAGCAACGATCCGCCAACCAACACGACGGTTGGGGTGTCGCCCATGGCGGCCGCGCTCAGAGTGGGCATGGGCAGATTGTTGGGCGGAGTGACGAAACCGAGCTTCTCGAAGGGAACATCGGTCAGATACAACACCGAGGCGCCGCCCAATTCGGTTTCGCCGTAGATGTGATTTACGTAAGCGGGATTTTCGAGGATGCGCTTACGGGCCTCGCGCAGCAGGTCATCGCGATCGCCGAACATGGTGGCGCCGGTGGGACAGACTTCGGCGCAAACCGTCGGCTTGCCCGTTTTCACCCGCTCGTAGCACATGTCGCACTTCTTCATGTAGGGAGCCAGTTTGTTCCACTCATATTTCGGAATCTGATAGGGGCACGCCAGCATGCAGTAACGGCAGCCCATGCACTTCTTGTCGTCGTACACCACCGGGCCCAATGCGCTTTTCTTGAGTGCGCCCACCAGGCAGGCCGAAGCGCAGGCCGGCTCCTGGCAGTGCTGGCACATGCGCCGCACGAACTTGCCCTGATGCTCATCCAGGACCGTGAAGGCGGTCGCGGTGAGCACCGGGGGTTGCTCGAGGGGCTGGCCGTGGGCCTCGCGGCATCCCAGCTCGCACGCGTGGCAGCCGACGCACTTGGTGATGTCTATCAGGAGCGCTTTTGCTTTCGTGGTCATGATGGATCTCCTTTGCGTCCTCTGCGTCGTTGTGTTTACCCAGCCGAGGGGGCTGGGCCACACGTCCCACCGCTACGTCAGGAAGAACTCCTTGATCATGGCCCGTTGCAACCCGGGATCGACTTGCGCCAGCAAACCGGAGATGGGCACGCCGCCGTCCTGCGCGGTGGCCCCGGCAATCTGGGCGGTCAAGGCGCCGACGCGCCGAAGCGTGTTCTGCATCCAGGGACCGACAAATTGCCCGCGAAGCAAATTGTTGACGTTAGTGCCAATGTCCGGGGACTTGATGACCGCCACCCAACCGTCCTTGTAGGGGTCCTTGAGCAGCAGGCTGGGATCGCGCTGTACCTCCGGGTTCACGGCAATCACGACACCCTCGACCGGCGACACCATGTCCACGGTCATGCCGTCGCGGGTTACCGACCAGATCTTCTGGCCTTGCCGCACCCAGCGGTTCAGTCCGGCGACCTCGATGCGGTCAATCTTGCCGAACATGTGGCTGGCAAAGCTGTCCAGGCCCACGCGCGCGTTTTGCCGGCCTTCGTCCAAGACCCAGGTGTGGCCGGGATGGAAGCAATATCCGCTGGGGATCTCGAATCCGAAATCGCGCGCAATCTTTGGCGCCGGCGGGCTGGCGAACATCTGCGGCTGTTTCGTCACCACCACCGACGGTTGTCCTTGCTTGGTGTAGTAGGTGACCGTGATGATCACCAGGAACGTCAGCAGCACAAAGAGGATGGTCATAAGCACCTCCGCCTAAAACCACGTCACCCTCTCAGAGTGCATGCGAAGGACAAATCGGCGGGATTGAAAACAGGGAAGTTAGGTGTCTGAGATTTTGCAAGGCAATGCGTTTTGCAGTGTTTATTAGCAAAATGCAATGGTGCAAAGCGCAAAGTCATCCCGGAAAAAATCAGGTAAATCGGGTGATCGAGCGACAAAACCAGGGTTGCTGTAGCCCTGCGGTCGCGAGGATAGCCATCAACGGTGTGGCACAGCCGCCCTCGGCTGTGCGAACGGTTTACACCATCTTTTGATTTCACCCTGACAACGCAGTTTTGTCATTCCGGGCAGAGCGAGGAATCCCTGCGCCGGTAGCCATCGTGAACCGATTAGAGAGGAGGCCGGTGGTGTCAATGACGAGGAGGGCGTCAGCGCGTCCTCTGCGTTCGTGCTTTAGAGATCACCCGATGAGGCGATTCCTCTTGACCCCTGCTGTCTGTTCCTTTACCTTACCTTTTCAATCTGAAATCATTTCAATTTGGGACCAGGGGAACGGGATGTTTCTGGAGAGCGTTTCCAGGGATCAGGCCAAGAAGTACATAGCAGGCGGTAGGAAAGCTTGGGAATATAAGACCAAGGACCCACACGTAGGGCCTATCTTCGGCCCCGCCTATGACGACCGCGTGTGGCTGAACCGGGCCAAGAAAGAGAACCGGTATGCCGAAACGGTTGAGGCCGCGCAGAAGTGCGCGAAGGCACTGGGAACCGAAATAGATACTGTGGTTTTTCTTGCCAAAGAGTAATTTTTCACGTACAAGCTAACAGGCGCTCGGTGAGGGGCCAAAATGTGCAACTTCTCTGCGCTTGTTGGCATCAATATTAACGTCTTGGCTGTACTCCCCCGATACAACCCTTAGAGAGAATTAGCAGGCCTGTAGGGGGACTCAAAGGACTGCGTCAGGGCAACAATCGTCGTTCCGGCGACCACATCCGGCGAAAACAGGACATTAGGCAGACCCAGGAGTAGGAGACGCAGGATGCGTTCCAATTTGATTTTCGACGCTTTACACACACTACCGAACCGGTATATGCTCTGCCAGCTAGCATCAAAGGCGACGCGCCGGTTTCACCGGCCGAACACACGGATTCAAGAGACGATGAACGACGTTCTGGAGCGTATTGCAAGCTCCGAGCGCAAGCAAGTCTTCGCGGAACCGGAAGCTTACAGCGAATCGCAGCGTCGGGCTGCTTAACTCCCGCGCAATCCAGCCCCACCCGCCAAAACAGGGCCGGGGCGCCGATCCCGCGTAGCACATGCTGTTTCCGACCTCCCTTGCTACAAATCTCCCGTAGGTGAACATGACGATAGCTGAACTGAAAGAAAAGAACATAACCGAGCTAACCCGCATAGCTCGTTCTCTCGATCTGCCCGGGGCCAGCGGCCTCCGCAAGCAGGACCTTATCTTCAAAATCCTGCAGGCGCAGAGCGAAAAAGAAGGGCACATCTTCGCCGAAGGTGTGCTGGAGATCCTGCCCGACGGATACGGCTTTCTGCGCTCTCCCGACTACAACTACCTGCCCGGTCCCGACGACATCTATGTGTCGCCGTCGCAAATCCGCAAGTTCGACCTGAAGACGGGCGACACGATCAGCGGCCAGGTCCGCCCGCCACACGAAGGCGAGAAATACTTCGCGCTGGTCAAGATCGAGGCGGTCAACTTCGAGTCGCCCGAAGAGGCGCGCAATAAGATCCTGTTCGACAACTTGACGCCGCTGTATCCGCAGGAACGGGTCAAGCTGGAGACGGTGAAGGAAAACATCAGCGCCCGGGTCATGGACCTGTTGACGCCGCTTGGGAAAGGGCAGCGCGGCCTGATCGTCTCGCCGCCGCGTACCGGCAAGACCATGCTGCTGCAGAACGTAGCCAACAGCATTACGTCGAATCACCCCGAAGTAGTGCTGATTGTGCTGCTGATTGATGAGCGTCCGGAAGAAGTCACGGACATGCAGCGCTCCGTCAAGGGCGAGGTCATCAGCTCGACGTTTGACGAGCCGGCAGCGCGTCACGTGCAGGTGGCCGAGATGGTGATCGAAAAGGCCAAGCGCCTGGTGGAGCACAAGCGCGACGTGGTTATTCTGCTGGATTCCATTACCCGCTTGGCGCGCGCCTACAACACCATCGTGCCACCTTCGGGCAAGGTGCTCAGCGGCGGCGTGGACTCCAACGCTCTCCAGCGTCCGAAGCGGTTCTTCGGCGCCGCGCGCAACATCGAAGAGGGCGGATCGCTGACTATCATCGCGACCGCGCTGGTGGACACCGGCTCCCGCATGGACGACGTGATCTTTGAAGAGTTCAAGGGAACCGGCAATTGCGAAATCATTCTCGACCGCAAGCTGGTGGACAAGCGTGTCTTCCCGGCCATTGACATACAGCGCTCGGGCACGCGTAAGGAAGAACTGCTCATCCCCAAAGAGGACCTGGCGCGCATATGGGTGCTCCGGAAAGTGCTCAATCCGCTGTCGCCGGTAGAGGCTATGGAACTGCTGATTGATAAGCTGAGCAAGACGCGGTCAAATTCCGAGTTCCTGGCGAATATGAGTTCGCTGTAAATGTCAGGATGATTTCAAGGCCCGGACCGGATGTCCGGGCTTTGTTTTTTGTGCGCCATCAACTCCCGGAATGACGATTTCCGGCTTCTTCGCGCTTGATGTCGGAGAGGCAGGACATGTACGCTGATGGCGTTTCCACTTCAGCTTGGGCCGCATCTTAATGGCAGGGGAGAGGCTGCTTCCGGGGATGGCAGCGCTGAGCCGGCGAATGAACATTCGAACCATCAATGAAGTTTTCTACGCGGTGGTGGAGCGCAATCTGGATCACGCCATTCTTTTCAAGCGCAAGATCAAGTGGATCCCCATTTCGTCGCAGGAGCTTTATCGCGACGTGGTGGGCACAGCGCGCACGCTGGAGTCTTGGGGTGTCAGCAAGGGCGAGCGAATTGGGATTCTGAGCGAGAACCGGCCAGAGTGGGCGGTGGCGGATTTTGCCACTATGTTGCTGGGCGCAGTCACAGTGCCGGTCTATCCGACGCTTACTGCCGAGCAGACGCTGTATTTGCTGAAGGACTCCGGGGCGCGGGTGCTGTTCGTTTCCACTCACGACCACTTGCGCAAGGTGCAGGCGATCAAGGACAAGACCTGCCTGGAAAAAATCGTAGTCATGGATTACATCACGACGGCCGAAGCCGTGCCCATGCACCGCATGATGCATAACGGCCCGATGAAGCGCGACGAGGAATTCGACGCGAGGGCGAAGTCAGTCGGGCCGGAGGAATTGGCCACGATCATCTACACATCAGGCACGACGGGCACACCCAAGGGCGCGATGCTGACGCAGGAAAACCTGGCGTCCAATCTGTTTCACTCGCTGGATTTTTATGACTTCAAGCCTGGCCAGGTCAGCGTGTCGTTCCTGCCGCTGTCGCACATTACCGCGCGCCATCTGGATTACGCCATGTTCTGGCACGGGGTGACGGTGGCGTATTGTCCTTTTCTGGAAGAACTGATGCCGACCCTGGCGGAAGTACGGCCGACCGTGTTTGTGGCCGTCCCGCGGGTGTACGAGAAGATCTACAACCAAGTGCAGGGAAAAGTTGGGTCGGGATTGGCACGCAAGGTTTACAACTGGGCGATGGACGTGGGCCGGGAGCACGCGGCGGAAGTGCTGGCTGGCAAGCGTCCGGAGTCGCTTTCCTGGAAGCTTGCCGATGCGGTATTGTTCTCCAAGGTCCGCAAGGCGCTCGGCGGGCGCGTGGAGGTATTCATCTCCGGGGGTGCTCCCCTGAGCCGGGAACTGATCGAGTGGTATGCCTGCATCGGCATACGGCTCTACGAAGGCTATGGGTTGACGGAGACCTCGCCGGTGGTGGCGCTGAACAATCCGCGCGCGTATCGTGCCGGCTCGGTGGGTAAGCCGCTGCGGAACCTGCAGGTCAAAATTGATGAAGACGGCGAAATCCTGGTCAAAGGACCATCCGTGTTCAAGGGCTACTGGAATATGCCTGAGGAAAACGCCAGAGTCTTTGTGGACGGCTGGTTCCGCACCGGTGACGTGGGGCGGCTCGATGCGGACGGTTTCCTATACATCACCGACCGCAAGCGCGACTTGATCAAGACTTCGGGCGGCAAGTTCATCGCGCCGCAGCCGATCGAGGGCACGCTGAAAGCCAACGTGCTGGTGGCGGAAGCCGCCGTGATTGGGGATCGCCATAAGTTTCCGCTCGTCGTGATTGCGCCGCATTTCGCGGCTCTTGAAGACTGGGCCAAAGCGAACGACGTTGTGTTCCGCTCGCGCGAGGAACTGGTGGGCCATCCCAAGGTGCAGAATCTATATAAAGGCGTCGTCGCCGAGGTGAACAAAAAGCTTGCGCAGTTCGAGAAGATCAAGAAGGTTTTGGTAGTCCCGGACGAGTTTTCCGCCGCCGACGGCAGCCTTACGCCTACCATGAAGCTGCGCCGCCGGGTCATCGAAGAACGCTATCGCCGGCAGATCGAAGCCATCTACGCTGCGATGGGAGAGAGTTCGGAGATGATGGAGTCATTGAGTCATTGAATCATCGGATCATTGAGTCATTGGTCCATTATCATTGAGAACTCATCTCAAAAATAAGAAAGGCGAAAAGCAGATGCTTCGACTCACACCGCGACCGCGCCCAATCACCCCAGCAAGCCAACACCTTGGCTTGCCGGGGGCCCCGATATAGCCGCAGGAAAATCGGTCGCGGTGCTCGCTCAGCATGACACCATTTTTTAAAAATAGCTTCTCGCTGGTCCAATGATCGATGATTCAATGGTTCAATGATTCAATGATCCGGTCCCCCAAGTTTGCCTGCTTCGCCGGGGCTGCGTTATTCTGATCGGTTCCTGCGCAGGAAAATAGATCATCATGGACTCCCTCGTTATTGCCGGCCGCTCATTTCGTTCGCGCCTGATTGTGGGCACGGGCAAATACAAATCCGGACAGGAAACCGCGCGCGCCATTGAAGCCAGCGGGGCTGAGATGGTAACCGTGGCCGTCCGCCGCGTCAACCTGGACCGAAGCAAGGAATCGCTGCTGGATTTTATTGATCCCAAGAAGTACTTCCTACTGCCCAACACGGCCGGTTGCTACACCGCGGATGAGGCCATCCGCACGGCGCGGCTGGGGCGGGAAGTCGGGCTTTCGGACTGGGTGAAGGTCGAAGTCATTGGCGACCAGGCGACGCTGTATCCCGACGTGCAGGCGACGGTGGAAGCCACCCGTGTGCTGGTGAAGGAAGGCTTTACGGTCCTGCCGTATACGTCGGATGACATCGTGGTTGCCAGGCGCTTGGTGGACGCGGGCGCCAGTGCCGTGATGCCTCTGGGAGCGCCCATCGGCAGTGGCATGGGAATTCAGAACCAGGCCAATCTGCGCATCCTGCGCGAAATGATTACTGCTGTGCCGCTGATAGTGGATGCGGGCGTGGGCATCGCGTCGGATGCCGCCATCGCCCTCGAACTTGGCTACGATGCGGTGCTGATGAACACCGGCATCGCCGCGGCACAGGATCCCATCCTCATGGCAGAAGCTATGAGACACGCGGTGCTGGCCGGACGCGCCGCTTATCTTGCCGGCCGCATGCCAAAAAAGCTGTACGCGACTGCGAGCTCGCCGCTGGAAGGGGTGTCGAGGTAGGCTTCCTTTCGGGAGACAGAAAGACCCACATCTGCTGCGCAGATGTGGGGCACCCTCGCGTATAGAAGTAGGTCGACGAGCCGCTGTATTTTCCCGGTCGAGGGCGGCCGGGGCTACATCTCTAATTGTGCCGGTACTTACTTCTTCTCTGCTGTAGCGTTGGCGGGGGGCTTCACTTCCGGGGCTTTCTGCGCAGGCATTACGTAGATCACCTCGCCTGGCTTGGCAAGATGTAACTGTTCACGCGCTTCCTTCTTGATGGCCTCGGGATCGCTGCGCAGAGCCTTGACGCGCTGCTCGATCGCCTGATTCTGGCTCTGAAGCTTCTCGATTTCCGCCTGGAGCTGGCGGTGTTCGGCGCGCTTCTTCTGGTACATGATCCAGCCATTACTGCCGAAGACCACGTGCAGGGCCAGATAAGCGGCAATCAGGATGACGCCGGCGGTGGCCAGCTTGCGCCGCCACTGAAAAAGTCTGGTGCGGAGGGTGCCGGTTACTGATCCCGCTTCGTCGCTCGAAAGGCGCGAGCGAGAAGGGTAGGCCAGCCCTTCCAGAGATCCGCGTCTGCTGCGCAGAAGTGGGGCGCCGTCACTTCGCTCGCCCGCCCGGTTCGTCATTCGAAGATCCATTGTTCGGCTGCCGCACTCAGCTTTTTCAGGTCTTCTTCGCTGCGCGCCTCCGAATAGACGCGCACTACCGGCTCGGTGCCCGAGAGCCGGTAGCAAACCCAGGCGCCGTCGCCGAACACAAGCTTCAATCCATCGGTGCGCACGATCTGGTCCACCTTGCGCCCGAAGAATTCGCGCGGCTTCTGCTCCAGCTTGGTAGTGAACTTCGCTTTGACCTCCGGCGTCAAGCGGAAGTTCTCGCGCAGCGGGTAAAACGAACCTACTTTGGCAAACAAGTCGTGTAATTGCGCGCGGATGCTGCGCCCACGGCGCGACACCATCTCGCAGCAGAGCAGTCCCGCGAGTATGCCGTCCTTTTCGGGCACATGATGGCGGATGGAAAGCCCGGCGCTTTCTTCGCCGCCAATCACGATCCTGTCCTGCTTGATGAGTTCGCCGATGTACTTGAACCCGACCGGCGTCTCGTGCAACTCGATACCGTAGTGCTTCGCGAGCGCATTAACAAGGTTCGTAGTGACGACGGATTTGGCCACGCCATTCTTCCAGCCGCGCGTCTCCACAAGATAATCGAACAGCAGGGCGATGATGTAATTGGGCTGCACAAACCAGCCGTCTTCGTCCACGATGCCGAAACGGTCGGCGTCGCCGTCGGTGGCAATGCCAATGCGGGCACGCTCCTTGCGCATGGCAGCGCGCAATTCGTCCAGCAGTTCGCTATCGGGCTCGGGAGCGTGTCCGCCGAAAAGCACGTCACGATAATCGTGGACGGTTGCGACTTCGACCCCATTGTCGCGGAGCAGGGCGTCAGAATATCCGCGGGCGCATCCCCAGAGCGGATCAAACGCCACCCGCAGGCCGGATTTCTTAATGACCACGAAATCCACTATTTCCTTCAGCCGCGCCACGTAGGGCGCGCGCACTTCAACAGACTGCGGCTCGGGGCGACTGCTGCCGGTGTATCCGCTCGAGGGTGGCGGGATAAAACTCAGCGGAGTGGAAACGGGGGTTTCGCGGGAATCCAGGTGAGCAATTTCCGCCTCGATTTTGCTGGTGACCTCGGGCAGCGCCGGGGCCCCGTCCGGCGTGGAGAACTTGATGCCGTTGTACTGCGGCGGATTGTGTGACGCAGTGAAATTAATGGCGCCGTCGGTCTTGGTGCGAATGACTTCGTAGGCGATCACCGGGGTCGGGGCTGGCTCGGGTATCACCAGAGGCGTGATGCCGTGGGCGCTCAGAATATCAGCCGCGCGCGCCACCAGGGTCTCGCCCAGGAAGCGGGGATCACGTCCCACGAGAAGGCGCGCGCCTTCCGGTTTTTCGCTGATGACGTAGCGCGCGATGCCGGTGACCGCGCGGGCCACGTTTGCCATGGTGAAGTCGTCGGCGATGACCGCCCGCCATCCCGATGTGCCAAACTTGATAGGCGTCGCCATAGTGCCTCGTAAGTTAGTGTGCCGGGCCGCAATTTCGTTGCATAATTCGGGCCTGCTTGGGGTTGCGGCGATCCCTCGGGAACTGCCCCACTCAAGCCCTCTGAGCAACAACTGTTCGACGGGGAATTCTAAATCATGGACATGAAGAAGGTTGTGATCAGCACGGCGTCGTCCAAGGAAGAGGCGGACCAGATCGGGCGAGCGCTGGTGGAGAGGCGCCTGGCCGCCTGCGTCAACATTGCCGGACCGGTGCAGTCCGTCTATCGCTGGAAGGAAGAGGTGGAAACCGCGCAGGAATGGCTGCTGATCGTCAAGACCACGGCGGGAGCATTCGACCGGGTGCGCGACTGTATCCGCGAACTGCACTCCTACGATGTGCCTGAGTGCATTGAGCTGCCCATCGAAAACGGCAGCGCCGAGTATCTGAAGTGGATCGAGGAGAATGTAATTTGATCTCATCCGCCGCTGGCCATTCCGCTGATATACTGGAGGCGTAGCGGCCGGGTACGGCAGTAAGTCCAGAGTTGCGACGTCGGATGTTTTGTACCAAAATGGCGCGGGTTACCGCTGCTTTGCATGCGCATCTTCTTGGGTGTGACATCCCCAATGTTGTATATAACTTGTTTAGGTTAAGACACTACGCGGACGGGTCAGAGAACCTTCGTGCTTTGCCCGCCACCGCAAGCGCATCGCGGTCCTTCTAACGAAAGCCAAATCACTCGAAGCGTGGCGATAGACCACGCCGGTGCTGTTACTTCTCCACTGATCTGCGACAGAGCGGAAAGAAGAAAACAATGTCTACGAAACCATTTGTCATTAATCAGCATGGCCGTCTCGTCTTTCCGTACAACTTTTTCCCCGAGCTGGATTTTTCCGTGTTTGCAACCCTGGAGCAGTTCACGGCCGTTATCACCCGGGACTTCGGCGAGAAAGCCCCCGCCGACACAGACATTCTCGGCCGGATACAAGCGGGCAAGTACAAGAACCGCTACGAAATCTGCCGCGATATGGCCCTCAACCTATTCTGGGTGAACCGGTACGTGCTCACCATGTATGAGAAGCGTCCCACGCGCTGGGGCGATCTCCCGCGCTTCCGCGATGATGTCTTTCTGCCTTTATTCAAGCCCTGGGACAAGGCGGGCATGGTTTCAGCAATCGAGAAAGCCTACAACGCGCTTCCCGCGATGTGGGACGAGGCCGTGGAGGACAAGAGTTTCCGCACGCTGCTGGACGTCTTTCGCAACCGGCAGAGCGCCGGCGGGACGCTGCGGGCGCTGAAGCCGACCGTGCCGGAGATCCTGGCCAACCCATCAAACCTCACCTATCAACTACTGACCTATGACCGCGACTATCCCGGCTACGATTACGACGACGTAATCGATTACATTCACCCGGTACCGGAACTGGAAGCGCTGATGCGGCAGGCTATGATCCTGCACAACCAGTATCGGTGGGACCCGGAATCGGCCACTTCCGTCGAAGTGGGCAAGCTTCGCGACAATGATTACGTGGTAGCTTTCCACCCGCGCAATAGCGACGTGCTCCAGTTCATCCGGCGGGTAAAGAACCTGAAGAGCGGTTTGGTGAATAACTCCCGGCCCCGGCCGGCCAAGCCGGCGACGCTGGCACTGAGCCACCCGGTCAAACCGTATCCGCCGGTGAACGTGCGCGAGCGCTTCAAGGTGATGCCCAAGCTTGAAGCTTTGGCCACCTACGAGGGCGAGATACCCTGCACGAACGCGGACCTGATCCGCAATCATGCCTACTGCTGGTCGCGCATGACTGAGCCGGAGATCGGCGAGAAGACCGGCATCCAGCAACGCTGTTACAGCGAACTCGACCTGGAGCAAATGGCGCTACTGGCCGCGCGGGCGGCGTTGGAGAAGTCCGGCCGTACCCCCGCGGAGATCGGGGCCGTCCTGTTTTGCAGTTGCACCAGCACCCGGCTGATCCCTTCGGTCGCCTGCTGGTTGTCGGGCGAGCTGGGGATCATGCAGACGCATGCGTCGTGCGATATCGTAGCCGCCTGCGCGGGCATGCCGTATGGCATATCGGAAGCGGTCCGCCTGCTTCAGGAAATTGAGCGGCCCGTGCTGGTGATCTGTGCCGAAAAGTTTTCCGACAAGATCGGTACCGTCCGCACCTCGCGCATGATCTTCGGCGATGGCGCTGCGGCGGTGGTGGTAGCGCCAGCCGCCCCAGGGGAAGCGCCGGATTTTGAATTCATGCAGACTTACGCCAGCGGGCCGTGGTCGGAAGTGAACTCGATCATCTGGCCCAATCCGGAGTTTGATAACAACATCACCGTGTATGGGCCCGAGGTCAAGGCGCTGGTGCAACGCTACCTCAGCCAGATGATGAAGGAGCTGACCGCGCAGCCGAACCCGGACGGAAATGGATCGGGCACGCTGCTGGATGCGATCGAAATCGTCGTGCCTCACCAGGCCAACAAGAACATGGTTGCTAGTCTGGCCGAGGCTGCTGGAATGTCTCCCGACCGGCTGTACTTCAATATAGAACGCGTGGGTAACACGTCGGCGGCGAGCATCTTCATGGCTGTGCACGATGCTGTGCGCGAGGGGCGCATTGATCGTCCTATGCGCGTGTTTGCCCCCGGGTTCGGAGCCGGGGCCGTGGGCGGATACGTGGTCATGCGGGTTGATCCGGCCGTGGTTGCGGTAGATGCGTGCAAGCCGAAAGCCACAGTCAGCGCCAATGGAAACGGAGTCGGCTCGCTGGTGGGCAGAGTCGCTTTGGTGACAGGCGCGTCGCGCGGCATCGGCCGGGCAATCGCTTTGGAGCTGGCGCGGCGCGGAGCGGCCATCGCGGTCAACTTCCGCAGCGACGTCGCGCACGCCGAATCCGCCGCCAAGGAAATTCGTGAACTGGGCGTGGACTGCATGCTGATCCAGGGCGATGTGGCCGATAAGAATGACGCTCAGCGCATCGTCAGAGAAGTGCTGCAAAAATGGCAGCGGCTCGACATCCTGGTTAACAATGCCGGCATTACCCGCGACCGCTCCATGAAAAAGATGACGGAAGAGGACTGGGAGAAAGTTATCTCCGTCAACCTGAACGGTACTTTTTACACCACTCACGCGGCGTTGCCGGCGATGATCAATCAGCGGTTCGGGCGGATCATCAACATCAGCTCGGTAGTTGGCCAGGCGGGCGCCTTCGGGCAGGCAAATTATTCCGCAAGCAAGGGCGGCATCATCGCCTTCACGAAAACGCTGGCGCTGGAGACTGCGAAGTACAACATCACCGCCAATGCCATCGCTCCCGGATTTACCGCGACTGACATGGTGCAGGCCATTCCCAAGGAAATTGCAACTCAGATCAAGTCGAAAATCCCACTGGGGCGCTTCGCGGAACCGGAAGAGGTGGCCAAAGCCGCGGCGTTCCTGGCGGCGGAAGCTGACTACATCACCGGACAAGAGCTGAACGTGAACGGCGGGTACCATATGTAGTCGCCAAGCTCCGCATCTGATGGAAGGGGAACAGGCCGCCCGCAACGGCGGCCTGCGTTTTTTGCGGAGAGCCGCAGTCGGCGGAGGAATCCCTACTGCTATGAAGGAGCTTGGTTGGCATAGGGATTACTCGGCTTGGCAGAGCGAAGCCTCGGAATGACAACTTTACAGCGGAGAGGCTATTCATAGGAGAGGCTATTTATCAAATATCTCCTACTGCGGAGGAAACCATGTTGCGAGGACGCGCAGCCGTGGTTACCGGCTCCACCAGTGGAATTGGCCAGGCCATTGCCCGGGCGCTCGCCGCCGAAGGTTGTGCGGTCATGCTGAATGGCTTTGGAGATCCTGCCAATATCGAGGAACAGCGCGCCGTGCTGAGCAGGGATTGCGGGGTCGAAGTGCTTTTTAATCCTGCTGACGTTTCGCGGCCCGCTGCGTGTGTCGAGCTAATCCGGGACGCGGAGCGGCGTCTGGGCAGTGTGGATATTCTGGTCAACAACGCCGGAATTCAGCATGTTTCCTCAATCGAGGATTTTCCCCCTGAACGCTGGGACGCCATCATTGCCGTAAACCTGTCTTCCGCATTCCACACGATTCGGGCGGCGCTGCCGGGGATGAAACAGCGCAAATGGGGGCGCCTGATCAATACCTGCTCTACTCATGGGTTGGTGGCGTCCGTTAACAAAGTCGCATATGTGGCGGCGAAACACGGCTTGATGGGCCTGACCAAAGTTGTGGCCCTGGAAACCGCGCAAGAGGGGATCACTTGCAATGCAATCTGTCCCGGATGGGTGCGGACACCGCTGGTAGTCAAGCAGATTGAGGCGCGCGCCGAAAGCAAGAGAATTTCCCTGGAAGCGGCACAGCAGGAGCTACTGATGGAAAAACAGCCGTCCGGGCGCTTCACCACGGTGGAGCAGATCGGCGCATTAGCGGTATTCCTGTGCAGTGAAGCGGCCGCCAACATCACCGGCGCCCCCATCCCCCTCGACGGCGGCTGGACAGCCCAGTAGAGGGGCGCAATTCTCCGAGATGCAGGGACGAACTCCTCGCACCCGGGGCTTGCGGTTCCTGCGGCCGCTTACATATAGACGCCGCCGTTGACGTTCAACTCCTGGCCGGTGATGTAATCAGCGTCGGCAGCGAGGAAAACGGCGGCTTTGGCCACCTCTTCCGGTTCCGCGAACCGGCCCAGGGGAATTTTCGATTTGATCTTGGCGGCGACTTCTTCCGGGATGGCAGCCACCATTTCCGTGGACGTATATCCGGGCGCAATGGCGTTCGCGGTTATGTTGTACTTTGCCATCTCCAATGCCAGGGTCTTGGTGAAGGCGATGATGCCGCCTTTGCTGGCCGAATAATTTGCCTGGCCGAACGCGCCCGCCTGGCCGACCACGGAGCTGATGTTGATGATGCGCCCGAATTTCTGGTTCATCATGGCCGGCAAGGCCGCGCTGGTGCAGTAGAAGGTACCGTTCAAGTTAACGGCGATAACTTCTGCCCAGTCTTCATCGGTCATTTTTCGCAGCGAGCGGTCGCGGGTAATGCCGGCGTTGTTGACCAGGATGTCGAGCCGCTGCCACTTATCGAGCACCTCTTTGACAATGCGGTGAGCCTCTTCCTTCTGCGCCACGTTTCCCTGGATCAACATGCATTCGCCGCCCAGTTGCTCAATTTCCTCCGCGACCGCCTGCGCATGAACGGTGTCAGCGCGAAAATTGATGGCAACTGCCGCACCGCGGCGGGCCAGCTCAATCGCGATCGCTCGCCCAATGCCGCGTGATGCGCCCGTAACCAGGGCGACCTTTCCGGTCAGTGAAGCCGCTCCATGTCCGTTTCCCTTGTTCATAAGAACGTCCCTTTCCGAAATGAGAGATCTGCAATTGAGGGTTGTCGAATTTCTGAGAACCGCGAATGCGCCGACAGGCAGAACAGTAAGCGACCTATATTTTACTAGCACCTTCCAGCAACCTTCACAAGCCACTGCGAACGTGCATGCTGCAAAACAGGCTGCTGAAAAAGTCTTTGTACGCCCCGGTTGGGGAAGAGCACGACTTCTAGTCGTGCCGGTTGTGGTCCCGAGGGGGCTTGGCCCGCGAGGAGTCTGCTTTTATGACTTTTTCCCGGCCTGAAAAGCTTGTACTCGCAGTCATACCCTAAGTAACGCCCTGGCGCATACTGGCGCGCCGCTTGGTTCCCAAAACGGATACTATAGGAGAAATGCTTGGAAGCCGATGTGCGTCTCGTCACAGCCACGGGTTGCAATTGGTTCCATAATTTATTGGCGGTATACCCATACGGAGACGAACTTATATGGCTTCTCAGAGAATTGGTCCTCTTTCCCGGACTGCTCTGCGGCCAGCAGTAACTTCCTATGATTCCGGCTACGAGCACAGCCTGGAACACATGCTGGAAGTCCAGCGGATGGTGGCGGAGGCGGACGAACCGGCCGCTGCACCCGTTAGCACCAAGCCTGCTGTTCCAGCGGGGGTGACGGCACAGGCAGTCGGCTTCTAATCTAGTACCGGGAAATCGCAAATGAAAGCGCGGCTTTGGCCGCGCTTTTTGATGTGCTGCAAACGTTCGCAGAGGCGCCCTCAGAACGACTTTCTCTTGCCATACTGAACCAGCCAGTGTTCGAGCGCTGCATATACAATAATTCCTAAAAGCGTGGAGGGCACGGTAATGACGAGAATTGACCGCCAAGCGTGCCGAGGAATACCTATTAACTCAATGCACACCATTGGGATTCCCCACAGAAGCGCTATGTTGAGTAATCGTTGCGGGAATGTCAGTTGAAACGGCCGCTTGAAGAGTTTCACGGATTTAGGCTCTCACCGGCTAGCATATTGTTGGCGGCGGTGCATCGGTTTCAGGCCGCGTCAACCTTCCGCGGTTTAATCTTGTCCAGTTTCTTGCCTAAGTCGGCCTTGGCCTTGCGCACGTCATAAGACGCTTGCAGGTTCATCCAGAACTGTTCCGAGGTTCCGAAAAAGCGCGCCAACCGGACCGCGGTATCGGCGCTGATGCCGCGCTTCTCCAGCGCGATGTCGTTGATGCGGGGTGCAGGCACGTGAATTTCCTTTGCCAGCTTATAAACGGAAAGCTCCATGGGCTTCAGAAATTCCTCCCGCAGGATCTCGCCGGGATGTACATTCCAATGCTCGGGCTTGGCACTCTTTCGTCTGGTCACTGGACTCGCTCCCAATTGCATGCCCCAATCTTAGTGGTAGTCAACTACCTCGACCTGATAGGCGTTACCATCTCTCCAAACAAAGCAGATCCGATACCGGTCGTTGATTCGAATGCTGTGCTGGCCTTCCCGGTCGCCGCGCAGCGGCTCCAGCCGGTTTCCTGGCGGCACAGCCAGGTCTTTCAGCTCCGCCGCATCGTTGACCATCACGAGCTTTCGCAACGCCGCACGAAAGAGGTTCGGTGGGAGGACCCCCTTGCTTTTGCCGGTCTCCCAGAGTTCCTGCGTGCGCTTATTGGCAAAGCTCTTGATCACGCATGCCATTAATAATGGTATGCGTTAATAATGTCAAGAATTATGTATACGGCCATGCGGGACCCCCGCCAAGTAATTCGCGACAGGCAGAAGCGAGGATGCCGACGCTACGGCAAATGGCAAAGATGCTGGCGCTTGTGCCCCTTAGAGCACTTTCACAAAAGGTGTATTCCCCAACTGAAGGTGGTCATGCCGAGCGACCGGAGCGCAGCGGAGGGAGTCAAGGCATCTGCATTTCCATTCCAATTAGGGAAGAAACGCAGATCCCTCGATTCCCTTAGGCCAAAAGATGGCCTTCGGTCACTCGGGATGACCGCCGTGGATGGGCCCACAGCTTCTGTGAAAACTGCTTTAGAAGTGGAACCCGCCGCCGCAGATCAGGACTTCGCCGGTCACGTAATCGGAAAGCGGAGAGCAGAAGAACAGCACCGCGCTGGCGGCTTCCTCCGGGGTCCCCACGCGTCCCAGCGGGCAGGCGCTTTTGAGGGCGTCCAGCATGGCGGGTTGCACGCCAATGCGGATCTCATGGCCGTGCATCTCGATTTTGGAGGTATCGGTGAGCGGCTGAACCAGGCGGGTGCCAATCAAACCGAAGCCCACTGCATTGACGTTCACGTTATAGCGCCCCCACTCTTTGGCGAGCGTTTTGGTAAGTCCGATAACTCCGGCTTTGCCTGAGGAATAGCCTGCCTGGCCGGCATTGCCGTCGGTTCCGGCAATCGAGGTGATGTTGACCACCTTGCGCATGACGATCTTGCCGGCCGCGATCTCTTTCTTGGCGTTCTCGCGAATGTAGCCGGAGGCGGCGCGCAGGATACGGAATGGCGTCACCAAATGGATCTGGAGCATGGCCTCGAACTGCTCGTCGCTGGTTTTCTGGATGACATTGTCCCAGCTATACCCGGCGTTATTCACGATGATGTCCAGAGCCCCAAAAGCTTCCAGCGTGGCCTGCACCAGTTGGTCGGGAAAAGCGGGATCCGTGAGGTCGCCAGCCAGATGCTCCACCTTGCAGCCCGCTTTGCGCAGTCCGCATACGGTTTCGCGCAGCGCCTCCTCGTCGAGATCGTTGATCATAACGGCTGCCCCGGTGGCAGCGAGCTTGTTTGCGATGGCACGTCCGATGCCTCTTCCAGATCCCGTTACCAACGCCGTTTTGCCGGTCAGCGTGAATGCCATCATCATCCCCCTAAGCCAGAACAGAAATGTTGCACCTCATTGAGCAGGAAGCCCCGCCCCGCCACCCCAATCCAAGTACTTTGTGCATTGCAACAAAAAAACGTTGTGCATTGCAACAAAAATCGCAACAACTTTCGGACGGTTGCGGAGCCTGATGGGTTGTTCGGGATGTTACTGGCGACGGCCTGATTTCTTGTGCTTGCGCGCTGGCTTTTCCGCCCCGAGCTTCGCCACCAGGGACTCCAGTTCTTCAACACGCCGCCGCAGGTCGCGGGTTTCGGCTTCTCTGGCGGGATCTTCAGGTTTCGCCTCGGGCGCATGCGGCTCCGGCACATTGGTTGGAGCAGGTGCAGGAGTTGTCGTACGCGGCGTGCCGGGAATGTTGCGCATCAGGTCGAGTGGGCTCATGGGCGGCGTGAACGCGCGATAGGCGTTCTGGTACATCTCGAATATGGCCTTCATGTACTTCAGGGCGCCTTCCTGACTGGCGCGGCCGGAGGCGATCACCATCTGCCGCAGCACGTCGAGAGGGAAGGCCGAGTTGGGGCCTTTTGCGTCTTCCATGATGATCTGCGTGAGAATGACGCGGGTGATGTCCTCGCCGGTGGCGGCATCCACCACCTGGACGTCCACTCCCTCCTGAATCGCCTGTGCGACCTCGTCCAGGTTTACGTAGCGGCTGTTGGTGGTGTCGTACAGCCTCCGGTTTTCGTATTTCTTGATCACAATGGTTTTGCGGTCCATGCGCGGCTTCTTAAAAAAATCTGAAAATTTCGCTTGACATCGGGGGCCGGGGGCGTAAACTTCATTTATGCTGCAGTGCAGCAACAAGTGCAGCACAACTTGCAGCAACGAAATCTTACACCAGTTCTTATGGAGGAGGGAAACATGAACCCAAACGCAAAGTCAACCAAGGAAGCTCCGGCGACCGCAGCCGAGAGATGCGAAGCGATGGCCGGTTTCCCGGTGGCCGTCGCAACCGTCGCCACCAAGACGGTGGAGCGAGTAGTCGAGATCCAGAAGCTCGCCCTGGACCTGGCGGCCAAGCAGAATTCAGATGTGGTTGATCTCTACAAGAAGGCCTTTCAAGCGATTCCCGGCATGCCCGCCCTGCCGGTGCTGGATTTGGCCGGCCAGGCGTTCGACCGGCTGGTCGAAGCGCAGAAGAGCGTTTTGAGCCAGGTGGTGGAGCAGGCCAATGCAGTTCTGGACCTGGCGAAGCAGGGAACCGACGGCGCTTCCAAGTCCGCCACCAGCGTGGCCGGCGTGGTGCAGCAATCCATGGAGCGCGGTCTGGCAGTGCAGAAAACGGTTCTTGATCTTGCTGCACAGCAAAACAAGGCTGTGTTCGAAAGCGTGAAGCAGCAGGCCGGCATCTCCGGGACACCGGTGGCGGCGGTGACTGAGTCCGTGCAGCGCGGCATGGATGCGCTGATCGAGACCCAGAAAGAGATGCTGGAAATTGCCGCCAAGCCGATCAAAGTTGCCGCGGCGAAGTCTGCGTAAGTATTCCCCAGTTTGTAGTTAAGGGACAGCCCGGAGCGCCATGCGTTCCGGGCTTCTTTGGGTGTATGCTCAGGGCAGTGCCAGGCACAAGGAGACACAATGAACAAGTCGCAATCGGGCAATAAGACGGCGGACCCGTTCGAACAGTGGCGGGGAATGCGCGACGCCTATCTGGACGTTCTGGCGAAGGCGATGGTCGAGGGCGTCAACACAGAGGCTTATGCCAAGGCGACCGGAGCGATGCTCGACGCCTATCTGACCGCATCCAGCCCCTTCCGCGAAGCGCTGGAGAAATCCATGATACGGGCGCTGGAGCAACTGAGCATGCCCACGCGGGGCGACTTCGTCAGCCTGGCGGAGCGGTTTACCAATTTCGAGATGCGCCTGGACGACCTCGACGTCAAACTCGACCGCATTGAGCAGGCAGCCGCGAAACCTGTGCCGGAAGCCGAATCGCCTGTTGCCAGTTCGCTGGCCGCCTTGGAGAAGCGCCTGCGCGAACTGGATGCCAAACTGAGCCAGATCCAGGAAGCGCTCGCAAAGTCAGCCCGTGTCGCGGCCCAACCTGCCGCTGCCCAACCTGCCGCTGTGACCGAACCCGCAGCCGAACCGTCGGCTCCGCGGACACAGAAGAAGAGGTCCAAATAAGACATGTCCACTTCGCCTGCCGCCACGAACCACTTCAATGCCATGCAGGAACGTCTACTGCGGTTGTCGAAGGTGATGACAACCCGAGCCGCTATTGCCCAGACTCCCAAAGAAGTCATATGGGCGCTCAACAAAACGAAGCTGTATCGCTACGTTCCCGTGCTGCCCCCGGAAAAGCGGCATCCGGTGCCGCTTCTGCTGGTGTTCGCACTAATGAACCGTCCCTCGATCCTCGACTTGCGGCCAGGACACAGCTTCGTCGAGTTCATGGTGAAAAAGGGATACGACGTCTACCTGCTGGACTGGGGATCGCCTGGTCCGGAGGACAAGAATTTGAAGCTCGACGACTACACGCTGGATTACATGCCGCGCGCCATCCGCAAGATGCAGTCGGTGTCGGGCTCGCGGGATTTCAGCATGTTGGGCTGGTGCATCGGTGCGATCTTGGCGACGATCTACGCTGCCTGCAGGCCGGACGATGGCTTGCGCAACCTGATTCTGCTTACCGCCCCCCTGGATTTCTCGAATAAGGAGCGGATCACATTTGCGCGCTGGACGGACGAACGTTATTTCGATGTGGACAAGGTTTTGGCGGCGTTCGGCAACATGCCGCCGGAAATGCTTGAGTACGGCGCTCGCGCTCTCAAGCCGGTGGAAAACTACATCGGCAACTACCTGCGGCTCTGGGACAACCTCGACAATCCGCAGGTCGTGGAAGCCTGGCATGCCATGAACACCTGGGTCACCGACAATATCCCGATGTCAGGCGCGGCCTTCCGGCAACTCATTGTTGATCTGTACCGCCAGAATCGCCTCATGGAAGGCACGTTCATGGTTCGTGGCGAGCGTGTGGACGTGAGTCGCATTCGCGCCAATTTGCTGACCATCATTGCTGAGGGCGACCACATCACGCCGCCCTGCCAATCGGAAACGATCGTGTCCAAGGTGGGCAGCGCGGATAAAGAGCTGTTTCGCGTGCCCGGAGGACACATCGGTATCATGGCAGGCAGCGGCGCGAGTAAGAACACCTGGCCGCATATGGACGCGTGGCTGTCACGACGTTCGGGAAAATGATGGTCGGGAAGATAATCTAACGTCGAATTTTCCGTGAGTATCGTTTTGATCGGTGCCACGCCCGCAGCTTAAGCAGCGCAAGGCCGGAGACACTAAAGAATGATCTGCCCCTGAATGGGCGACGTGGAGCGCTTGCCGTGCTTGAATTCCTGATCTGCCACCGTGCGGAGCGCAATTGTGCGTCGCGACCTGGGATCGCCTTGACCACCTCGAACCACACATTTATAGTGGATTCGCGGGGTGGAGCAGTCTGGTAGCTCGTTGGGCTCATAACCCAAAGGTCGGTGGTTCAAA
>JBHGAZ010000011.1:0-85882 GCA_041946765.1 Terriglobales bacterium | reverse complement strand
ACTCCCGTCCAGACGAAAATCCCCACCCTTCGCTCGGCTCAGGGTAGGGCACCCCACATCACCTCGGGTCTTCGATTTGCACGGGTTTGTTAAAGTCGCTGAAGACCAGGCGCGGTCCGAAGCCGCTGGAGATCTCGTAAGGGAGATGGTCGCGCCAGCCGAGGCAAATATTGATGTCGTGCCGCTGCATGATCTTCACTACCTGCACTTTCCATTCCCGGCAGCGGACGCCGTTCACTTTCTTTAAGCCTTTCGAGGTGATGACGGAGGAATTGACCAGCGAGGCGAAATCGGGAAACGGGTAGTGCGGCTTGCCTTGGGCCAGGGAAGCGCATGCGCCGGAGGGGTCCTGAGGCGCCATCATGGAGTAGTCCATCTCCGCGGGGAGCCAGCCCTGGTCGCCGTAGCGCATGTAGGTAGTTCCGCCGCGGTGAGAATACTCGACGGTGCGATCGGGGTTCTCCTCGTTGTACGGATTCACCTGGTGGACGGTGCCGTGCCAGCCGACGGCACAATCAACCTCCCAAGTGCCTTGCTGGAAAAACTTGGAGTCCTCGGGCGGGATTTCACTGTATTTCCAGCTCTTCACTGACTTCAGAGCTTCTTTGGCGCGCTCGAACTCGACTTCGCCGCTGTCGGCGGTCAAAGCCCACCAGGCGCCGCCCAGGATCACCGCCGCTGCCACCATGAAGAGAAAAAACCAATGCCGGCCAGTCATGAATTCTCCCCTGAATGTTGTGGGGGATTGTAGTCTGGATGGGAAGCCTTAAGGAAGACGAATGCGCCCGGCGCGGCATTACGTAAGTCACGGCACCCGAGTGCGAAGGCCAGAAAAATCCCCACCCTGTCGTCCAAAGTCGGGGCGACAAGGGTGGGGCACCCGGCGAGGGCCAAGAAAAAATTCCCCACCCTGTCGTCCAAAGTCGGGAGGACAAGGGTGGGGCATCCCCTTCGAAAATGTCAGCTACCGCGCTAAATCTGGTAATCCAGCTCCCAGGACAGCTCTTCTTTCCTAAGTTCTTCTTCCCGGGCCAGGGCGTCGCCGTTAACCGGCGGGAGTGGCGCGACCGGCGCGCCGTGATCGAGTTGCTCCACGCGCCTGCTCAGTTCCTTCACGCGGTTAGCCAGGGCCGCCAGGGCTTCGGAAAGGGGATCGTTGATCTGCTTGGGATCGGTAATGACCACGCGCTTGCCGTTCTGGAACACGATGTGTCCCGGCACGCCGACGATGGTGGAGTTGCTGGGAACATCTCGCAACACGACCGATCCGGCGCCGACGCGGCAGTTTTCGCCGATGGTGATGTTGCCCAGGATTTTGGCGCCGCCGCCGATGACCACGTTGTTCATCACCGTGGGATGGCGCTTTCCCTTTTCCTTGCCGGTGCCGCCGAGGGTGACGCCCTGGTAGAGAGTGACATCGTCGCCGACGATGGAGGTTTCGCCGATCACCACGCCCATGCCATGGTCAATGAAGAGGCGGTGTCCGATCTCCGCGCCGGGGTGGATTTCAATGCCGGTCAGGAAACGGGCCACCTGCGAAAGCCAGCGCGCGGTGGTGCGAATGCCGTGGGTCCAGAGCCAGTGGTTGATGCGATACATCCATACCGCGTGCAAGCCGGAGTAGCAGAGCAGAACCTCGAGCGAGTTTTTGGCCGCGGGGTCGCGGTCGAAGACGGAGGCGATGTCTTCCCGCATGTATTTAAAGAACGCCATAGTTACACCGCCGCTATGGCCATCTGCTGGGCCTCGATCCGGAGCGCGTCGAATAAAACGCTGCTGAGATAGCGCTCGCCGAAATCGGGCAGCACGGCCACAATCAATTTGCCCGCGTTTTGCGGGCGGCGCGCCACTTCCAGGGCCGCTACCACCGCCGCCCCCGAGGAGATTCCCACGAGCAGTCCCTCTTCGCGGGCCAGCCGGCGCGCCATGTCAATGGAAGCATCGTTGGAAACCTGGATGATTTCGCTGATGAATTCGGTTTGCAGGATGCTGGGCACAAATCCGGCGCCAATCCCCTGAATCTTGTGCGGGCCGGGCTGACCCCCGGAAAGAACCGGGCTGTCCACGGGCTCAACCGCCACCGCCTGGAAAGACGGCTTCCTGGGCTTGATGTACTGGCTCACGCCGGTCAGGGTGCCGCCCGTGCCAATGCCGGAAATCAGGATGTCCACCTTGCCGTCGGTGTCGTCCCAGATTTCCGGGCCGGTGGTTTGCAGGTGGATTTTGGGATTAGCGGGATTATCGAACTGCTGGAGCATGTAGCCGTTGGGTGTGTTGTGCAGGATTTCCTCGGCTTTGGCGATGGCGCCTTTCATGCCCTTGTGTCCCGGCGTCAGGACGATTTCAGAGCCGAACGCTTTGAGCAGGACGCGGCGCTCCAGGCTCATGGTGTCGGGCATGGTGAGGATGAGCTTGTAGCCCTTGACCGCAGCGACGAATGCGAGGGCAATACCGGTGTTGCCGCTGGTGGGCTCGATCAGCACAGTCCTGCCGGGCTGAATCTTGCCGGCCTGCTCGGCGGCTTCAATCATGCTGACGCCAATGCGGTCCTTGACGCTGTTACACGGATTGAAGCTCTCCAGCTTGGCGACGACGGTTGCCTTGGAGCCGTTCGTCACCTTGTTCAGGTAAACCAATGGGGTGCGGCCAATGAGTTCTGTAACGTCCTTCGCGATTCGCATGGAGTGCTCCTGTGTAGTGGGTGTAAATAGAGAAAAAAGACCGAGATATGGCTAGCTACAACAACAGCAGCAGGTGTCCGACTTGTGAAAGGGGAACATGTAGAACCATATCCTAAGCCTTTTTGCCAGCAGAGTGCAACATTTTTCCTGATTTTGGCGGGGAAAAGGCTGGACCGCAAGGTGGATGGTTCGTGGGACGATATTTGTTGGTTGCTAGCCGTTAGTCGTTCGTCGTTAGTCCTTTGGCGGCGGCATCAGGGGCAACGACTAGCGACGAACGACCAGTGACTATTTGCGTCCGTGCAAACGAATGGAGGCGATGGTCCGGCTGGCGACTTCCAGCAGGCTGGAGCCGCAGCAGGAAGACCTCGTCTCGGCCGGCGCGATCGTTGCTGCCAGTTTTGCGCCCGTGGCGATCTGGGAAATGCTTAGCTCGGTGAGTCCTGCCTCCAGGGCCGTGCGCACGTAATCGTGCAACAGGCTGGCGCCGGCAATGCAACCGACATAGGCGGTGACGTCCTTTGCCAACTGCGGGGGAAGATCTTTGAGCAGAACAATGTCGCTGACGGCAAAGTGCCCACCGGGTTTCAGCACGCGATGGATTTCGCGGAACACCGCCGGCTTGTCGGGGCTCAGGTTGATGACGCAGTTGCTGATGACCAGGTCCACCGAGTTGTCTTCGACCGGCAGGTTTTCGATGAAGCCCTTGCGGAACTCGACGTTGGTGGCGCCCAGCTTGGCGGCGTTTTCGCGCGCGCGGGCGAGCATGTCGTCGGTCATGTCCACGCCAATGACGCGGCCCTCGGGACCGACCGCGCGCCAGGCGAGGAAGGCGTCGAACCCGGCGCCGCTGCCCAGATCGAGCACGGTCATGCCGGGACGCACTTGCGCCAGCGCCAGGGGGTTGCCGCATCCCAGGCCGAGATTGGCGCCGCTGGCCAGCTCCAGGTCTTGTTGAGAATAGCCGATGGCCTGCGCCAGCTCGGTGGTCGTGCCACACCCGCAGCCGGATTGTTCGCCGCGCGCAATGGCCCCGTAGCGTTCCTGAACCACCGTTTTAATCTGTTCCGCGTTTTCCATGGTCAGCGCTTCCCGCGTTTTCAATATATACGCAGAGGCGAATATACTTGCAACGAGCACATATGTCAAGGCATATATAGATCTGGGTTCGCCAAGCGAGGCTTGTTTGGGTTCAGGACAGGGTGTCGGCACAATAGGGATTCCTCGCTGCGCTCGGAATGACAATTCAGCTTTCGCCATGCGATTGTTAGGAATGACGAACTGAGGCTGGAATGAACAGCCAAATAGCAATAACTAATCATGGCCGCAAAAGCTATCTCAATTGACCGTTTGCTGCGGGTGCTGGCTGATCCCACCCGGCTGCGCATTCTGAACCTGATGCGCGATCAGGAAGTGTGTGTTTGCTATTTCGTGGAGGTGTTGGAGACAAGCCAGCCGAAAATTTCTCGCCACCTGGCGTACCTTCGGCGCGCTGGACTGGTGGCTGCCAGACGTTCGGGTTACTGGATGAGGTATCGGATGGTGATACCGCAGGACAGATGCGCGGCGCGCATCCTTGGCGAAGTTCTTGATTGCATGCGCGGCCTTCAGCAAGGAAAGCGCGACCTGACCCGTCTGGAGGCAGCCTGCTGCGCTCCAGAGAAATTCGTGCGGCTCGAAGGCGCGCCCCGGCCCGTGGAGATTAAAAGGGGGGCGGGCGGATGAGCAGCATTTCGCGATTAGTCTAGCCAAGGAAAGCTGGTCTAATTTATCACTTGGCCAGCGTGACTGCTATAACGCACGTGAGACGTTCCATAGTCCCATTATCGAAGTACTCATCCGGTGCTTTCGACCGCGGGCAATTCGGGTTCGGCGGTTTCGCGGACACGCAGTTTGGCGCCGGTGACCAGCGACACAGCGGCCACAACGATGGCGGCTCCGGTCAGGATGTACACGGTTATTTGTTCGCGCAGAACCAGCCACCCGAGAAAGACGGCGATCACCGGGTTCACGTAGGCGTAAGTGGCGAGTTTGGCTGTGGGCACATGGTTCAGCAGCCAGATATAAGCCGTGAATCCGACCCAGGAGCCGAAGACCACGAGATAAAGGACCGCGCCCACGCTACGCGCCGACCACACTGCGGTCCGCGGCTCGCCCAGCGAGACTCCAATCAGCACGTTGACGAAGCCGGCAAAGGTCATCTCCCAGGCGGTCGCTGAGAACGCGTCCAGGCTTATCTTCCAGCGCTTGGACAACACCGAGCCGATCGCCCAGCTCAGCGATCCGCCCAGAAGGCTTACGGAACCGATCAGTTGCCATTTTCCCAAACCAGTCGTATGGCGTAGCTGCGGCCAGAGCAGCACTACTATCCCAGCGACTCCCAGCAGCAGACCGGTCACGGCCCGTGGAGAGGCGTGGTGTTCTCCCGGCAGCACCCAGGTTTCCAGCGCAAGGAACCAGAGCGGAGTCACGGAGACGATCAGCGCCGCCAGGCCGCTGGGTACCCACTGCTCCGCCCAGCACAGGATCACATTCGACACAGTTAGCAGCAGGACTGCAAGGACGAAAACCCGCGCGGCCTCAGCGCGGCTAAGACGCACGCGGCGTCCGCTGAGGGCGCAGTAGGCCAGCATGAGCGATCCCGCGATCAGGAAGCGCGTGCCTGCCATCAGCGCAGGGGGTATCTGCCGGACGGCAATGCGGATGGCGAGATAGGTGGATCCCCAAAACAGGTAGACCAACGCAAAGCAAAGGATCACACGAAAGCGGTGCTGGCGCTCGGCAGGAGTCATGAGGGTAAACTACAAACATAACAGAGGACGTCCCCACCCTAGCGCGCAAAAGCGACGCGCGAGAGTGGGGCACTCGGTAAGGGAAAGAAAGGGAAATCCCCACCCTGTCGTCCCAAAACCGGGGACGACAAGGGTGGGGCACCCGACCGATCTCGTCATAGATGGGCCACCCGGCCCGAGAAGCTCGGAAGTGCAATGTCCGACAGTTCTGTACAACTCTCCTGCCGGGATTGCGTCATCCAACTAATTCAGGGATACAATCCTTGTGTACGGGGAGGTCATGACCCGGCGCCTGCAAATCCGACAAGGCGTACAAAGCCGGCTGCGGCGCGTGCTGCCGTACCTTTCACCTCAACGAGCCAAAGCTCTTCCGGGCGACCCCGAACGAGTAGGCATGCACCTGATTCCTGCCGACTGCCGTCCCAACCTATTCGGCTGCGATTAGTCCCGGTCCTCCGCTGGTCGTCGTTCCGTGTGTCGTTTTAGACAAGTGCTGACAAATTGACACGCGGGACAGGCTAAGCCACGCACGCAGCAGGTTTCAGCCATGGAATGCAGCGTGCACAGCACCCTTAAGAGACGTAGCAAGCTACGTCTTCACAAAGGGAGGTATGGGAGGACTGAATGTCCAGCGCTCTTCTTACCTCAATCGGCCCCAATATTCGGACCAAGCTGCCGGGCCCGAATGCCGAGCGCGTGCTGGCGGGTGACAGGAAATTCATGTCGCCTTCGTACACGCGGTCGTATCCGCTGGTGGCCAGGCGCGGCCGTGGCGTGATTATCGAGGATGTGGACGGGAACGAGTTTCTCGATTTCTCCGCCGGGATCGCCGTCACGTCTACGGGGCACTGCCATCCCGAAGTGGTCAAGGCCATCCAGAAGCAGGCTGCGGAACTGATCCACATGTCGGGGACGGATTTCTATTACGAGCAGATGGTGACGCTGGCGGGGCGGCTTTCGCAGGTGGCGCCCATGTCCGGCCCGCATCGGTTTTACTACGGCAACTCCGGCGCGGAGGCGGTTGAAGCCGCCATCAAGGTGGCGCGTTATCACACGCGCCGGCAGCACATTATCGCGTTTTACGGCGCCTTTCATGGACGCACCATGGGCGCGCTTTCGCTGACCGCTTCAAAACCGCAGCAGCGCCGGCGATTCGCGCCGCTGATGCCGGGAGTGGAGCACGTGCCGTATCCGAATGTCTATCGGCGTCCGGTGGGCACAGAAGCGGGTCAGTACGGGGTGGAGTGTGCCCGTTTCATCGAAGAGCGGCTGTTCAAGACCATGCTGCCGCCGGAAGAAGTGGCAGCGGTCTTTGTCGAGCCGATGCAGGGGGAAGGCGGATACCTGGCGCCGCCGCCGGAATTCCTGCAGGAGCTGCGGCGGATATGCGACGCGCACGGAATCCTGCTGGTGGCCGACGAGGTGCAGAGTGGATGCGGCCGCACGGGCAAATGGTGGGCCATTGAACATGCCGGTGTGGAGCCCGACATCGTATGCATCGCGAAGGGGATTGCCAGCGGGATGCCGCTCAGCGTCATGATGACCCGCGCCGAGGTTATGGACTGGGCGCCGGGGTCGCATGCGTCTACGTTCGGGGGGAATCCGGTCTCGATTGCGGCGGCGTTGGCCACCATGGACGTGCTGGAGCGCGAGGCGATCCGCAACGCCGAAGTAGTTGGACGGCACATCATGGAACGGATCCGCTCCTGGCCGGACAAGTACGCCATGGTGGGTGATGTGCGCGGCTTGGGCCTGATGATCGGAATTGAGATCGTCACCAACAAGCGCACCAAGGCGCCCGCCGGTCCGGAACGGGACCGCATTGTGGAGCTGGCATTCGAGCACGGTGTCCTGTTGCTGGGCGCGGGAGCGAATACGGTTCGGCTGTCGCCGCCGCTGATTGTTAGTGCCGAGCAGGCGGATGTGGCGCTGGATATATTGGAAGAATGCATCCGTGTGGTCGAGCGGCAGTCGCCGAAGATCGCGGCGAACGGGAAGCCGCAGGGGGCGTGACGTTTAGAAAGTCCCACCCTGTCGTCCCAAAGCGGGGACGACAAGGGTGGGGCACCCGCCAGAGAAAATCCCCACCCTCATCGCTCCAAAATCGGGAGTGATGAGGGTGGGGCAGCCGGCCCGGCCTTTCTCGTCATGACGCCAAAAATAAGTCAACGGGCCACGATATCAGCCAGTCTCTGCCACCTCTTCGGAGGCTTTCAGGTGGCGGAAGCCGCGCCAGAGCAGCAGGTCGTAAAAGATCTTCAGACTTCCACCCAACACCAGTGGAGCGGAAAAGGCGACGTGCTGCATGAACGCTCCCGCGAGAGATGCCGCAGCAGCCCAGGAAACATTACGCGTCAGGTTGGTAGCGCCGCTGGCGAAGGTGCGCTCATGCGGTTGCACGACTGCGGCGACATAGGATTGGCGCGTGGGAACGTCCATTTCCACCAGCGATTCGCGTATGAAAAAGAGAACCACCGCAATCTGGACATTGGGGGTGAAAGGCACCGCGATGAGGAAAACGCTGGAAGGCAGGTGCGTGAAAACCATCGTCTTCACCAGCCCGATACGGCGCGCTAACCAGGCCGCACCCAGATGCGAAGCGGCGTTGAGCAGGTGGACCACGAAGAAAAGTGCGCCCAGCGTCTGCTCATGAATGCCGAATCGGCGGAAAAACCAATAGGAAACCAGGGCGTCGCCGAGGAAGCCGCCGCCAAAGGCGTCTATGGAAAACAACGCCATCAGCCTGGTGACAATCGTCTTTGTGTGTGCGCTGACAGAGGTGGTTTGGGCCAGCGTTGCAGGGGGCGCAACTTCCACGGCTGGTGAAAGCAAGGCATACAAGGCTGCGGCGACTATTTGCGTGGCGGTGTAGCCCAGGAAGATCCAGCGATAGGCGGTGGCGAGATCGGTGTTCGCCAGGGACTGCAAGGCGAGAGGCAGACCACCGGCGAGCGCGCCCAGCGCGCCCCCGCAGTCCAGCAGCAGGTTGTACCAGGAGAATGCCCAGGTGCGGCTGCGGTCGGCGACCAGCCCGGGAATGATCGCCTGCTCCAGCGAGAAGGTTGCGCTGCGGTCGGTGCCCATGCCGTTCAACATGCCTACGAAGGCGAGTGCGAGCAGCGGACCTAAAGAAGGTGCAGACGCCAGTGCTAGTCCGCCGAGGCAGCTCACCAGCGCGAGCGCGAGCAGAATGCGGCGTCGTCCCAGGCGATCAGCATGCAGAGTCACGGCCAAAGTGGCGAGCGTTCCTCCGGCAAGTCCTGCGGCCAGCACCAAGCCAATCTGCGTGGAATCGAGCCCGATGCGAAACAGATACACGCCGAGCACGACTCCCAGCAGGCCGACGCCGAGAGAGCGGAGGAAGGCGGCCATGTAGATCAGCAGCAGTTCGCGGCGAAGGCGCATAGGGCAGCTCGCTACCTGGAATTGGATTCCCCAGCTTCCGGTGTGGCCGCGTGGCTTTGTCGATTAAGCCGACTTCTCGAGGTGTATCCACTCCGGGGTTTAACCTCTAATGCAGATCCCCCGACTCCCTTCGGCCAGCAGAGGGCCTTCGGTCGCTCGGGATGACACCACTCTGGGATACAACTCTCCAAAATGAGAGAGACGTAAAGGAGGCTGCGAGATGACGAGTCCGCATCCTGGTGTTAGACTGGCGCGCACCCAGCGATAATGTCAGGCAGGATGATCCAACTCGCATTGCGTACCCTGGACGCGGCGGCGAACGTGCTGCCTTGGAGGCGGCAACAAAAGGAGAAGCCGGAGGTCGAGTCGGAAGCTGCTCACCTGGTCACTGGCAGGCGCGGGGAAGAGGAAGCGTACTTCTATCTGCGGCGGTTGGGATATGTGATGGTGGCGCGCAACTGGCGCTCGCCCCGTCATCGCGGCGAGATTGACCTGATTGGCTGGGACGGCGACGTGCTCTGCTTTATAGAGGTCAAGACGCGTACCACGCTGAATGTGAAGCCGGCGGAAGCAGCCGTGGATACAGACAAGCAGCGCGAATTGTCGTGGATGGCTCAGGACTATCTGCGGCGCGCGGCCAGTCGCCGTTCGTCAGTCGCCGGACGGATGCAGGCATCCGCGGACAGCCACGTGCCCGGAGGCGGGGGCGAGGTCTGCACATCCGGCAGCCACTTTCCGCCGTTCCGATTCGACATTGTGAGTGTCTACTATAAAAATTGGGCGGCTCCGCCGGTCATAACCTTATTCCGAAACGCCTTCACAGTGGCATAATAGTAATCAGGAGTTTAGAGATATTTGTATTGAGTTTCTTCCCCGAAGTCCTCTGGAGAGATTAAGTCCCTTGCCTGAACTGAGAAAAGATCCGATTGTTGGCCGCTGGGTAATTATTTCCACTGACCGCGCGAAGCGTCCCACCGACTTTGTGCGCGAGCAGGTGAAGATGAAGGGCGGATTCTGTCCCTTCTGTTATGGCAATGAGAGCAAGACGCCGCCGGAAATCCTGGCGTATCGTCCCAACCCGAACGGCGGGCCGCCGCCGGCGAAAAACTCGCCGGGCTGGACCGTGCGCGTTGTGCCTAACAAATTCCCGGCACTGGGTATTGAAGGAAACCTTAACCGGCAGGCAGAGGGCCTGTTCGACAAGATGAACGGTATCGGCGCGCACGAGGTAATCATCGAGACGCCTGACCATAACGGCAACCTGACTACCATGCCGGAAAAGCGGATCGAGGACGTGCTCTGGGCGTTCCGCGACCGCATCCTGGACTTGAAGCAGGACAAGCGTTTCAAGTACATCCTGATCTTCAAGAACCACGGCGAGGCGGCGGGTGCATCACTGGAGCACGCGCACTGCCAGTTGATTGCGCTTCCCATTCTGCCGCGGCAGGTAGTGGAGGAAATGGAAGGTTCCAAACAGTATTACCTTTATAAGGAACGCTGCGTCTTCTGCGACATGATCCGGCAGGAACTGGATTCCGGTATCCGCGTGGTGGCTGAGAACAACGAGTTTGTGACCCTGGCGCCGTTCGCCCCCCGGTTCCCGTTTGAGACCTGGATCCTGCCGAAGCGGCATGAGTCGGCATTCGAGAATTCGTCATCACAGATGTACGCAGACCTGTCCCGAGCGCTGAAGACGCTGCTGACCAAGGCAGATCGCGTGCTGGACAATCCTGCGTACAACCTGGTCATCCACACCTCGCCGGTGCAGGACCCCACCAACGACCATTACCACTGGCACATCGAGTTCATGCCCAAGCTGACTAAGACGGCGGGCTTCGAGTGGGGTACCGGCTTCTATATCAATCCCACTCCGCCGGAAGAGGCAGCCAAATTCCTGCGCGAGGCCAGCGTGGAAGCTCCAACTCCTGCTGCCGTCGGAATCTAACGCATCAGAAAACAACGGCCCCGGGGATACCAGTTCCCTCCCGGGGCTATTGCTTTTCATCTGCTAACGTCTCAAACTCTGGGGGACGGTCAAGCGACAGGCCGGCGGCCGGTGGCGAGCTGCACGATCAGCACAATAACGGCAGCAACCAGCAGCAGCCACAACCAGGCGCCAAGCTGATACGTGCCCACCAGGCCTAATATCCAGGCCACCAGCAGAATAAAGAAGATCAGCCACAACATAGGTTTCCTCCGCTTCGATTCAAGGGGACTTTGTTCTTCATTTGGGTGCGGAGCGGATGGACGAGGTTGTAGGGCAGGCGGCGGAACTGGGAGCAGCAACCGGGGAATATACCGCAGTGGCTGCGGGGCGGAGTTGGTGAGCTTTCATCGGCCGTAATCGCGAGGCGAAGGAAGGCGACTTACTTCGCGCGGATGCGGAAGGTGGCTTGTAGCAGGGCAGCGACGCTGAGGAGGATTATCAGCATTATGCGATAGCTGTCCAGTCTCCCGATATCGAAGGAGCCTACGCCCCAAATGAGGACCAGGGCCATTACCGTCATCAGCAACAATGCCATCTTCTTTCTTCTCCCACCCGCTCTAAACCCGGCTGCGAGCGGAAAGATTCGCCGGCACCGAAATTTTGTTTACAAGAGCAGGAAACGGCAATCGGGCCGCTCGAATGCCTGTTTGCGGTGACCACCCTCAGGCTCCCATTTTCATCCTTATTTGAAGTGATCCACTTTCCATAGTTGTTTACACCGAAAATTGGAAGTCCCCACCCTGTCGTCCAAAAGCAGGACGACAAGGGTGGGCCACCCGACGATCTCGTCATAGATGGGCCACCTGACGAGGGTGGGGTACCCGAGTGAGGAATGTGATGAGCAGTTTGAGAGTGTTGACACCGAGGCTACCGGGCCGCGCGCCTGCGGTGGCGAGCGGGAAAATCGATGTGCGCGGGCTGGAAGCCGACCTGCATACGTATGTCGAGGGCGAAGTGCGCTTCGACGCCGGCAGCCGGGCCGTCTATGCCGTGGACGCGTCCAACTACCGGCAGGTCCCAATCGGCGTGGTAATTCCGCGCACGATTGATGATGTTGTCGAAACAGTCCGAATTTCACGGCAGTACGGAGCGCCCCTGCTGTCGCGCGGGGGAGGCACCAGTCTTGCCGGCCAATGCTGCAATACCGCAATCGTGGTGGACTGGAGCAAGTATCTCAACCAGATCATTGCCATTGATGCGAGCCGTAGACTCGCGCGCGTGCAGCCGGGATGCATTCTCGACAACCTGCGGAACCAGGCATCGCGACAGGGGCTGACATATGGTCCTGATCCTGCGACCCACGATCACTGCACCCTGGGAGGAATGTTGGGCAATAACGCCTGCGGAGTGCACGCCCAGATGCACGGCGCAGTTTCGAACAATGTGGAATCGCTGGAAGTGCTTACCTACGACGGCACCCGCATGACTGCCGGTTGGATGACCGAGTCGGAAATGGACGCCGCCATCGGCAAGGGCGGCCGCGTGGCAGAAATACTAAGCGCAATTAAGGCCCTGCGGGACCGCTACGCCAGCGAGATTCGCCAGCGCTTCCCCAATATCCCACGACGCATCTCGGGCTACAACCTCGATCAGCTCTTACCGGACAAAGACGGCCGCATCAATCTGGGTCGCGCGCTGGTGGGTTCAGAAAGCACGCTGGTAACGATCCTCGAAGCAACGCTGAATCTGATCCACAATCCGCCCTACCAGACGCTGGTTGTGCTGGGATATCCGGATGTATACCAGGCCGGCGACCATGTGCCCGAGATTCTTGAGTACAAGCCCATGGGGTTTGAAGGCATTGACTACATGCTGGTCGAGAACATGAAGAAGAAAGGCATGCACACTAAGTATCTGAGCCGCATGCCTGAGGGCAAAGGATGGCTGATAGTGCAGTTTCCGGGAGAATCACGCGAGGAAGCCGATGGCCGCGCGCGGGAACTGATGGACAAACTGAAACGCAAGTCGCACCCGCCCACGATGAAGATGTATGACGATCCACAGGATGAGAAAGCAGTATGGGAGGTGCGCGAGTCCGGCCTGGGAGCAACTGCGTTCGTTCCCGGCCAGCCGCCTTCATGGCCCGGTTGGGAGGATTCTGCCGTTCCACCTGAGAAAGTCGGAGATTATCTTCGCGATCTCTGCGGCCTCATGGAAAAGCACGGCCTGCAAGCCGCTTTGTACGGGCACTTCGGGATGGGCTGCATCCACTGCCGGATAACGTTTGACCTGTTTACCAGAGAAGGTATTAAGAATTTCCGCTCTTTTATGGAGAACGCCGCGCGGCTGGTGACCGACTACGGCGGCTCGCTTTCCGGGGAACATGGCGACGGCCAGTCGCGCGCGGAGCTGCTGCCTATCATGTTCGGCAACGAAATAATGAATGCCTTCCGCGAGTACAAGAGCATCTGGGACCCGGATTGGAAGATGAATCCGGGTAAGGTGATTGACCCCAATCCGCTGGATTCCAATCTGCGCCTGGGAGCTGATTATCAGCCGTGGGAGCCGCAGACACACTTCAGGTATCCCAACGATCACGGCAGCTTTGCGCACGCGACCCTGCGCTGCGTAGGCGTGGGCAAGTGCCGGCGCGAGAGCTCCGACAATCCTGAGAATCAGACCATGTGTCCCAGCTTCATGGTGACCCATGAAGAGAAGCACACTACGCGCGGCCGCGCGCACCTGCTGTGGGAAATGCTGCAAGGTTCAGCGATCAAGAAAGGTTGGCGGGACGAAAACGTCAAAGAGGGACTGGACCTATGCCTCTCGTGCAAAGGCTGCAAGTCGGACTGCCCGGTCAATGTTGATATCGCAACGTATAAGGCGGAGTTCCTGTCGCACTATTGGGAGGGCCGTCTCCGGCCGCGCCACGCGTACGCGTTCGGCTTAATTGATAAGTGGGCGCGAGTGGCGTCCTTCTGGCCGGGGCTGGTGAACCTGGGGGCATCGGCGCCGGGATTGCGGGAGCTGGCGAAGCTGGCAACGGGAATGTCGTGGCATCGCTCGATTCCGCAGTTTGCGCCCGAGACCTTCCAAGCCTGGTTCCAGAAGCGGCCGAAGAAGAATACCAGACGCCCCAAGGTGGTGCTGTTCCCGGATACCTTCAACAACTACTTTTTCCCGCACACCGCCCGCGCTGCCGTCGAGGTGCTGGAACATGCGGGCTATCAGGTGGAAGTGCCGCTGCCCCACGTCTGCTGCGGACGTCCGCTGTACGACTACGGGTTTCTCGACCAGGCGAAGCAATACCTTGAGAAGCTCATGCGGGTGCTGGTTCCATACATCGAACAAGGCGCTTCGATCGTAGTCCTGGAGCCGAGTTGCTGGTCGGTGCTGCGCGATGAAATTCACGGCTTGTTTCCCGAACGCAAAGAAACCCACCAGATCATGCAGAACACCTTCCTGCTTAGCGAGTTCCTGATGCAGAAGGAAGACTACCGTCCGCCGCGGCTGGAGGCGAATGCCGTCATGCACGCGCACTGTCACCACAAAGCCTTGATCAAAGGAGCGGAACATGAACAAAAGTTGCTGGAGCAAATGGGACTGCGGTTGCGCGCGCTCAGCGACGGCTGCTGCGGCATGGCGGGCTCGTTCGGCTACGAGGCGGACAAGTACGAAGTTTCAGTGAAAGTCGGCGAGCACGCGCTGTTGCCCGCAGTGCGCAAGGCGGGCCTGCGAGAGTTGATCATTGCGGACGGCTTCAGTTGCCGGGAACAGATTTTGCAGCTCACGCCACGCCACGCGCTGCACACAGCGGAAGTCTTGCAGCTTGCCTTGCATGGTGGACCGAGTGCGCGCGTCGGTATCCCGCCCGAAGACGCCGTGGTCCGGGAGTACCAGCGAGGCCTGCGCAAGTCGAAAGTGAAAACGCTGGCTACACTGGGCGCGGTGGCAGGGGCGGGATTCGCGCTGGCAGGGATGCTCAGACGTAGCGCCGCGCGCGCGATCTGGAAATCGGGTGATCGGGTGGTCGGGTGATCTGTGATCGGGAGACCCGGCAATCTGCAATTCGCATAATTGAGACACAGTGATCTTCCTGAAGCAAGGGAGTCCACTTTCCCCGAGTCCCGATCACCCGATCATCTGATCATCTGACCATCCGATTTCCTATTCACACCTGAGACCTGACGCTTTTCAGCCAATGTGTCCCAAACGTGACAGCTTCAAGTACAATGCTTGCGGTCCATTTTGAGGGATTGCAATGGCAGTTAAGAGGATTGGGGAAGGTTCGGCCAATGGTCAGATCTCCCCCCCCGCGGCGTTCAATGCATTTCAATTGATGGCGGGCCTTCCGGAGTCGTCCCCGGTGGGCACAGCCATTTTAGATGACCAGTTACGGTACCGGGCCGTGAGTGCGACCCTGGCCGAGATCGACGGGGTTGCGGTGGATGCGCATCTGGGCAGCACGGTGCGGGACGTGCTCGGGGACATAGGGGAAAAACTCGAGCCCGTATTCGAACGCATCCTGGCGACCGGCAAACCTGTGCTGAAAGAGATTATCGGGTATTTGCCCGCTAAGGCCGGGGCGGGGCACTGGATCGCGAATTTTTTCCCGGTTGCGGATGCCGTCGGCAGGGTGAACCGGATAGGCGCCATCGTTATAGATGTGACAGAACAGAAAAAACTGGAACGATCAGTTCGGATCCTCAGCGGCAAACTGCTGCCCAAGAAGAGACAGCAAGCGCGGTTCATCCGCGAACTGCATGATTCCGTCACCCAGTACCACGCCGCTTTGAAAGCCACGCTCAGCCAGCTGGTACACCCTATCTGTCAGGGCGGCGGACAACGCCGATCGCCCGGGCAGCCGCTTGAACTGCTGGACCATTTTCCGGTAGTTTCCCTGCGCAGTCCGGGGATATCGAGCCGCATTTTTCTTGGGATGAAGTCCAACGTCAAAATGAAGCGCCAGCTTTTCGGCAAGATTGCGCGAAACTGCAAAGTACAGGACGAGTTACTTGCGGTCCTGGCCAGGCATCCCGAAGTGCAAACCAAAATTATCCTTGAACTCGCCAATACGCTTCCCTTCCACCGACGGCTGCTGAAGATTGCCGGCCAGCAGAGGTGATGACGGGCGGGCGAGCGAGCTAGCGTCCAGGCTGAGGCTTCGGCTGCGGGCGAAAAACGTACAGGTGCTCCTTGTCCGACGCCGTGGCCAGAGCCATGTGCTTCTTCCGGGCAGCGCGGTGCAGGGCGGACCGAAGATCGGCCTTCTTCTCTCCCACTTCGGCCAAGGCAATTTTCAGCGCGCAGTGATTGTCGAGGATCTGCAGGTCGCTGAAGATTTCGGAAATAATTTTGCTGTGCTTGCCCGTGGTGGTGACAACCTCCGCAAGCGGAACCGGAGGGAAATAGAGCGGCGCCTTGCGCCGGCGCTTGCTTGGTTTTTGCATCGCATTGCTCTCCTTTCCAGAACTACGCCGTGACCACCTGATGTGGAAACGACCGAGGTAGCGGTCGTATCCGCCGTACAGAAAATCCAGCCGTACCGAAAGCGTACCAATGCGCGCCAATTTGCCTAAGTTGCGTATCAGTGTAGAACGAATATTGCTGTTGTTCCATATTTAGGAGTATCTAACCGTCTTTCCCCGTATGGCCGGAAGTGGCGTATGATTCCGCCGATTTCCCAAAACAGGAGTTCAGCGCAGGTGGACAAAATGCGACTCCGCACAGGCAAGACCCTCGATTTTCGGATGTTCCTGGCGCGGCATGACAGCAGAGAGGTGCGCCAATTTCGCAGGAACGAGATTATCTTTTCGCAGGGAGATCGCAACGACTCACTTTTCTACATTGAAAAAGGCGCAGTAAAACTGACTGTTTCGTCCGATCAGGGCAAAGAGGCTGTGATCGGCATTCTGGACGGAGGCGACTTCTTCGGCGAAAGTTGCGTAGTTGGCCAGCGCGTCCGGTCCTACACCGCCGTGGCCCTGACGGACCTTTGCGTCGCAAGAATGAAGCGCGAGGACGCGGTCCGGGTCCTGCAGACCAACGCTGCTATAGCTTATAGCTTTATTGCGCGTGTTCTGCAGAATTATGCCCGCATCCAGGAGGACCTTGCCGAAAACCTGCTGTACTCCACGGAACGACGGCTGGCTCGTGCCCTTCTGTTGCTTACCGATCTGCAAGACAAAGGCGAGCTTCAGCCTGGGGTCAGAGTCAGCCAGCAGACCCTGGCTGAGATGGTCGGCACTACCCGGCAACGCGTCAATATCCTGATGGGCCGCTTCCGAAAACAGGGATTGGTCCGGTATGGCGGTGGGCTCAAGGTCCGTCGCTCGATTTTGAATGCGAGCCGAAAGAGATAGTGTGACTTCGTCGTCACGCCAGGGCGGCTGGAGAGCGGCATCTTTCTGCCGCAGAACCGCTTAATGTACGCATCGAACAGATTGAGATCGAAACAGTGCGCGGTTGCACATGGCTGAAGATCGCGGGGGCGAGCATGCCTGTAGTTCGATCGTGCAAGAATTGTGAGAAGAGCAACCGCGTTCCGGTGAAGCATCTAGCGGACCAGGGCCGTTGCGGCGCCTGCAAAGCTCCCTTACCGCCGCTGGACGAACCGCTGCAAGCCGATGCGGAATTGTTCGACGAAATTGTCCGCGAGGCGCGGGTTCCCGTGCTGGTGGATTTCTGGGCTGCATGGTGCGGTCCCTGTCAGAAGGCCGCGCCTGAGGTGGCGCGTACGGCAAAAGAAATGAGTGGGCACGCCATAGTCACGAAGATAGATACGGAGCGCTACCCGCAACTGGCCGCCCGGTTCAAGGTACAGGGCATTCCCAACTTTGTTGTCTTATACGGCGGCCGCACAGTGAGGCAGCAGGTGGGCGTAGCCGGTCATGAGGAGATGGAGAACTGGTTGAGGGAAGCAGCTACGCCAGCGGCGTAACAGTTCTGAGTAGGATGGATGGCGCCGACGCTGCCCTAACCTGGGGGTGATCCCCACAACGAATCTATTGCGGTGCCATGACGAGGAGGGCGCCGGCCCGACGAGGCATGGGCTTTCCCAATGGAGATGTCGAAAAAGCACATGCCTCGCTTCGCTGGTCATGACACAGAACAAAGTTTCTTGCGAGAAAACCAGGGAAATTGTGGGGCAGTTCGCCGGGATTACTTGTGCCGGTCCTGATATTCCTCGTGCCAAGCCATCTGAATCCGTTCCAGCCTGCCCTCATTCGATGCCTTGGGATCGTCCACGAAAATGGGCAGTTCGGTGACCCAGCGGTGCAGGTCGGTGAAGCGCACCTCGAGCGGATTTACATCGGGGAATTTATCGGCCAGGGCGAGACCGATCTCTTCAGCATCATCCCAACGAAGTTCGGCGGCCATACGTTCTTGGTTTCAAGTTTCGAGTTTCAAGTTTGCAGGAAAAACAGCCATCCGCATTCAGCCGTCAGCCACAGATCACCCGATTACCCGATCACCCGATCATCCGATCTCGTTTCGGTTCCATGCGGGAATCTCAATCACGATCTCACCGGGAGCGATGATCTGGCACTGGCAGCCGAGGCGCGAGTGCAGCGTGACGTCGGCGGCGGAGTCGAGCTTGTCGGCTTCGTCGTCCTGCATGGGGCTGAGCAAGTGCGCGCCTTCTTTGACTGCCACGTGGCAGGTCGTGCACGCGCAGTTGCCGCCGCAGGCGTGCTCCAGGTGAAGATCATGGTTGAGGAAAACGTCGAGTATGGAGCGGGGCTTGCCGTGCTCAGCGTAAGCAAGCCGGTCGAGGTCGAACTCAATGGTGCGGTTCTCCGGCAAGACCGTAAGCCGTACGGTCCTGCTGGCGGGCGCGGGTTGTGGCGTGTGCGACATGGGAAAACCAACCGCAGATTAACGCGTGTGAATCCGGGGCCTAACTCTTGATCTCTGCTTTGGCGAACGGGTGCGGGGCAGTGGGGCCTACCCCGAGATCGGCCTGCGCCATGGTCTTGCCCTTCAGTGCGGTGGAAACCGCGTCGTCCATCATCAGTTCGGCCAGACGCGCAGTAGTCTGGTTCAGCGCCTCCACGCCGCCGCGGATAGCCTGGTAGTCGTCTGTCACCATCACCTTCCGCAATGAGGTTTCCACCTTTTCGATCTGCATGCGCTCGCTGGCGCTGAGTTTTTTCCAGGCAGCGCTGTTGCGGCCCTTGTCCATCGCCGCCAGGATGGTGTTGGCTTCGTTGCGCGCCTCGATCAACTGGCGTTGCCGGAAGTCTTCTTCGGCGTAGTCGAAGGAATCCAGGATCATGCCCTCGACCTGCTCGTCGGTGAGGCCATAGCTCGGTTGCACCTGGATTTCCGCCTGCTTGCCGCTGCGCTGCTCGCGTGCGGAAACGTGCAGGATGCCGTTGGCGTCAATCAGGAATTTCACTTCGATCCGCGGCAGGCCCGCAGCCATGGGCGGAATGCCCTTCAGATCGAAGCGCGCCAGCGAGCGGCAGTCTTTGGCGAGTTCGCGTTCGCCCTGCACCACGTGGATGGCCACGTTCGTCTGCCCATCAACACCTGTGGTGAAGTGCTCGGTAGCGGACGCGGGAATAGTGGAGTTGCGCTGGATGACTTTGGCTACGATGCCGCCCAAGTTCTCGATACCGAGAGAGAGCGGAGTGATGTCGAGCAGCAACATCTTTTCCGTAGCGACGGTCGAGCCCGACAGAATATTTGCCTGCACGGCGGCGCCCAGCGCGACCACTTCATCGGGATTGAGTTCGCAATGCGGCTCGCGCTGGAACAGGTCGCGCACCAGGGCGCGCACTTTGGGAATGCGCGTGGAACCACCCACGAGCACCACTTCATCAATTTGCTCCGGATCAAGAGCGGCGTCGGCCAAGGCCTGTTTGCACGGCTTGATCGTGCGCTTCAGAATGGGAGCAATCAGTTCTTCAAATTGAGTGCGCGTAATCTCCCGCTGATAACGCTTGCCGCCGGGCAACTCGAGATCGAGTGTTGCCAGCGGCTGTGACGAGAGCCTCACTTTGGCGTCAATGATGGATTTACGCAGTGCCTGGACGGCATCAGCGTTCTGGCGCAGGTCGAGGACGAGATCGCCGTGGATGTCGTCGAGGGCAAGGGTGAGGAGCAGGTTGTCAATGTCATCGCCGCCAAGGTGCGTGTCGCCGTTGGTGGAGATGACTTCAAAGATGCCGTCGTGGAGCTTGAGAATGCTGATGTCGAACGTGCCGCCACCCAGATCGTAAACGGCAACGATGCCGTTCTTGCGCTCATTCAGGCCGTAAGCGAGCGCGGCGGCGGTGGGCTCGTTGACCAGGCGGAGGACGTCCAGGCCGGCGATGCGGCCGGCGTCTTTGGTCGCCTGCCGTTGCGCGTCGTTGAAATACGCAGGCACAGTGATGACCGCCTGAGCGACGGGCGCGCCGAAATATCGCTCGGCGTTGCGTTTGAGCTGCCGCAGCACCAGCGCCGAAATTTCCGGCGGAGTGAAATCACGGTCGCCCAGGCGGATGCGCAGCACTTCTCCGGGCGCAAGATCGTCAGCAAGACGAAAAGGGAACAGCCGCAACTCGTCCTGAATGTCTTCAATGCCGCGACCCATGAGCCGCTTGATGGAGTACACGGTACGGTCCGGGTTCTCGATCAGGTGACGCCGGGCGGGATTGCCCACAACAGACTGTCCGCGCGCGTCCAGCGCCACCACCGAGGGCACAAGGCTGGAGCCGTCTTCGCCAGGGATGACAACCGGGGTCTCGCCTTCCATGTAGGCGATCAGAGAGTTGGTGGTGCCGAGATCTATGCCGAGAATTCTGGATTCAGTCATTGAACGATTGAGTCATGGAGTGATTGGGCCATTGGCCATTTGCAGTTCTAGAGGAGTTTCAGTTTTGGTGTATCCCACTCTATAGAGGCGTCATCCTGAGGCGAAGCGAAGTGGAGCCGAAGGACCTGCTTTATTCGCCACCGAAAAAGCAGGTCCTTCGCATCTGCACCCCAGCACGCGAAAAGAGCGCGTGCCGGGGACCCCGCGTCGCGGCCAAAGACAGGCCGCTCGCTCAGGATGACTCCTCCAGTCTGCTGCCAATGACTCAATCGCCCATTGGCTCAATTATATTCATTCCGCCAACGCGGCGTTGACCTCGCGGAGGAGATTATTGATGTAGCTGCGACGGTTGAGGACGTCGAGCATCTTGTAGAGGACTTCGCGCCGTTCTTCTCGGGAAACGAACTCGCCGTCTTCGATCTGGACAATCATGTTGTCCCACTCGTTCCACGTGCCTTTCAGTTCGGTAAGGTTAGCGTTCAGACGCTGCTGAAATTTCTTTTTGGCGGCTTCCAATTCGCGGAGCAACTTGGGGTCTTTTTGTCCCGCCTCCTTGGCCTCGCGCAACTCTTCCAACTGGACATTGAGCTCAAATACTTCCTCAAGCAACTGGGCGGAAACGATCTGTTTTTTCTCCTTGCCCGTCCTGCGCGCCTGCTCGGTGGCGGCTTTGGACTGCTCATCGAGTTGAATGCCTTCCAGTTTGAGCAGGTACTCGGTGCGGGCGATGGGATCGCGCAAAGCGCGGTAGGCGTCGTTCAACTGCGATGTCTGCTCCAGGCTCCAGAGCCGTTCCTGCTCGGAACTGCGCGCATAGAGGTCGGGATGCAGCTTGCGGCTGAGAGCGTACATGTCGCGCTCCAGCGCCTCGATGTCAATATTCAAGAGCCGTGGTAACCCAAAAAACGAAAAATAATCCGTCGGCATGGCCGGCTGCACCTTGCCGCAGGAATGGCAAAAGTGGGCGGCGCGCATATCGCCGCAGGACCAACAAAGATTGCTTACGCTGTTTTCGAGGATAGGGATGGCAGATTCAGAGTACAGTTTGGTCGCCATGTGTCGCTCTCGTGCAGGACCGCATCAACGGAAGGTTAACACACCCCAACATGCGCGCGCGTAGGTGCGCACCGGGTGCATGAAACCACAAGAAACTCGGGTCTGGCAATAGGGATTTCGTTTGTTCTACGAAGACCAATGCCAATCTGGTAATGACCGTGGCGATCATTCTGTGTTTTGTCCCTATGTGGAAAAGGAGCTGCCACAGCCGCAGCTCTTGGAAGCGTTCGGATTCCTGAACACGAACCCTTGGCGCATCAGGGTTTCTTCATAATCCAGGGTGATCCCCTTCAGGTAAATGAATGATTTGGGATCGACAAAAACACGGACATCTTCGAACTGGAATATGCGATCGCGCTCACGCGGGTGAGTATCGAACTGAATTCCATAAGTAAATCCCGAGCATCCGCCTCCCTGGACGCCCAGCCGAAGCCCGCCCTCAGCAGGAGAAATATTCTCCTTCGCCAATGCAAGACGAATTTTCGCCAGCGCTTTGGCGGTGACCTGGATGCCATGTGGAGCAGTGCCGGTTTGCGTCATGAGCTAATGTTGGCCCCATCCTGAGCCCACAGAGTGCGAAATCTTGTTACTGCACAAACGAATCGCCAAGCTATTCGCACGCTGCTGGCCGCTTACTCCCCCGCCTTGCTAGTTTCGAAAGGCAAACCCGGCAGATCGAGGGCGATTGGGCGCCGCGCAATCGCAGTATTCGGATCCGGTCGGTAGACTGGACGTTCTATGGGGCGCCTCGGCAGGCGCCGCTCAAAGGCGGCTTCGATCCGTTTGCGCGCAATCTCAAGGTACTCTGGGACAATCTCCGCTCCGGCGGCCCTTCTTCCATGCAGGATTGCTGCACAAGCCGCGCTCCCGACCCCCAAGTAAGGGTCTACAACGAGGTCATCCGGATTGGTAAGGCTTAGCACTAATCGCTCGACCAGCTCGATTGGAAACTGGCAGGGATGAACTGTCTTTTCAACATGATTGTGCTTGACATTTGGAATTATCCAGAGATCGCCAGGATTCTTTCCTAGTGGGTGGCAGGTATATTGGCCAATTCGAGGCCCCTTGAATGCTTTCTTGCCCGGATATTTCTGCGGAACTCGGACAGGGTCTAAGTTGAAAGTGTATTTATCCGATTTGGTAAACCACAATATAGTTTCGTATCGTCCTGAAAACCTCCGAGAACAGTGCAGCCCGTGCTCGAAATGCCAGATTATTCTGTTTCGCAGTTTTAATCCGAGTTCTTTGCAGACTGGGTAAATTAGCAGGTCGAGAGGATAGATTTCGCCGGCATCAACATGGTTTCCCACCTGCCAGCACAGGCTTCCGTCCTCTCGCAGGATTCGGGCAGCAAGAGCGAGCGTAGCTTTTTGGCCTTCCAAGTAAGAATTCAGACTTGTCTTTCGCTCGTATTTCTTTCCTATGTTGTATGGAGGTGACGTGACGATGAGTTTTGCGGAATGCGGCGGTATCTCCTTCAATAAATCCAGTCGATCACCAGCAAAGAGCGTTGCAGCGGTGTCATGGCTGTAATGGGATTCGATGGACCATGTGCTCATGCTCATTGCTCGCATCCTATGATCACGGCTCGATGCCGATCAGCACAAGAGGAACTGCAGGAACGCCCCGTCCTTGTCGCGCAATATCGTACAAAGTTCCTTCATAGTAGCCCGGTCCCGACGACATTTGTTCCTGCATGCTCTTCATCGGGAGGATTTCTATTCCCACATCGATCTTATCGCCAACATAGAACGCCATATGTTTAACGAATAAGTCATATGGGATAAAACTGTACTTTCCGAATTGAACTTCAATGGCGACACGTTCTTTCTGGAAATCAGTTTGGTTATAAGATCTGATCGCTCTCTTATGTTCAGCTTCAATGAGTCTTTTTTGTTCGCTGGCCGGCAACGATATGGTCTTGCGAATGAGTTGCCAATCGTCCGTGACCCAATAGTCAGTCCGAACTTCTCCCCAACCTCTCTTTTTTAGCTCGGCTTTGAAGCACCGATTCAGCTCTGTCGGCGAGTAAAGTAATTTGCCGGGCATCGTTTTTTCTTTGCTCACCTTTGTGAGACATGCGGCGGCGCTAACATTTCGGATCACAGCCTCGATTTCCGACCAAAGCTTGGGGTGGTGCACAAGGATCCACTCCCGGCCGTTCAGGTGTGAATGAACTCTCGTGATTTTCATGTGCGCAGTTCTGAATCCGGCAACATTGAACCATGAGCCACTCTTAAAAGCACGAAAAACCTTTCGATTGCGACCATGGGGCGTCCCAACCTACAGGTCATGAAGGCTGTTGCATGCCCTCATTCGCATTTGGTATAAGGTGCAGTGCAGGGGGATATTGCTTGCGTTGATGGCCGAGGGCACCCTCATTTACTTCCGTTGCTCTTCTTCTTCCAATCGCTGATGGCGGCGCGGATAGCGTCCTCGGCCAGCACGGAGCAGTGAATCTTTACCGGCGGCAACGCCAGTTCGCGCACGATGTCCGTGTTCTTGATTTCCAGCGCCTGATCCAGGGTCTTGCCCTTCACCCACTCGGTCGCCAGCGACGATGACGCAATGGCCGACCCGCAGCCGAAAGTCTTGAACTTGGCATCTTCGATAACCTGAGTTTCGGGATTGACCTTGATCTGCAGTTTCATCACGTCGCCGCACTCGGGCGCACCCACCAAGCCGGTGCCGACCTCTGGACTGGCCTTGTCGAGCGAACCCACGTTGCGCGGGTTATTGTAGTGATCTATGACTTTATCGCTATAAGACATAAGCACTCAGCATTCAGCACTCAGCATTCAGTCCTCAAGCGCTCGCTAAGCCTGGCTGAGTGCTGATGGCTGACTGCTGACGGCTATTCCTTTGCCCAGGCGACCTTCTTAAGATCTACGCCTTCTTTCGCCATTTCATAAAGCGGCGAGAGTTCCCGCAGCCGTTGGACTACTTCGGTCACGCGCTCGGCGACGTAATCCACCTCCGCCTCGGTATTGAACCGGCCCAGCCCGAAACGAATGGAACTGTGCGCGAGCTCGTCGCCCGTGCCGAGCGCCTTCAGCACGTACGAGGGCTGCAGCGTTGCCGAGGTGCAGGCGGACCCGCTGGACACGGCGATATCTTTCAGTCCCATCAGCAGCGACTCGCCTTCCACATAGGCGAAACTCATGTTGAGGTTGCCGGGAAGCCGGTGTTCCATGGAGCCGTTGATGTAAACCTCGTCGAGGCCAGCTTCGATCTTGGCGCGCAAGCGGTCGCGCAACCCGGCGAGCCGGCAGCTTTCTACCGGCATATCTTGCATGGCGACTTCGCACGCCTTGCCCAGTCCCACAATCTGCTGAACTGCGAGCGTGCCAGAACGCATGCCGCGTTCATGTCCACCACCGTCAATCAGCGGAACGAGTTGCACCCGGGGATTGCGGCGGCGCACGTAGAGGGCGCCAATGCCTTTGGGGCCGTACATTTTGTGCGCCGAAATGGACATGAGGTCAATGTTTTGCTTCTCCACATCTATGGGCACTTTGCCCAGCGACTGGGTGGCGTCGCAGTGGAAGAGCACGCCGCGTTCGTGACACAGCTTCCCGATCTCCTCGATCGGCTGCAGCACGCCGATTTCGTTGTTGGCCGACATGATAGTGACCAGGATGGTCTTGTCGTCCATCGCATTCTTGAGCTGATCGAGATCAATGCGGCCGTCCTTCTGCACCGGCAGGAAGGTGACGCGGAGGCCATGTTTGGCCAGGCGCTTGCAACTATCCAGCACCGCCTTGTGTTCGGTAACACAGGTGATGACGTGATCGCCCTTCTCCCGGTACATCTCGGCGACACCCTTGATGGCGAGGTTGTCGCTCTCAGTGGCCCCGGAAGTGAAAATGATCTCGTTGGGCTTGGCGCCGATGAGACGTGCGATGCGTGCGCGCGCATGGTCCACCGCCTGCTCGGCTTCCCATCCGAAGGAATGGTTGCGGCTGGCGGCGTTGCCGAATTTTTCTGTGAAGTATGGCAGCATTTCTTCCATCACACGCGGATCCACCGGCGTCGTGGCGTGGTTGTCCATGTAGATGGGCAGCTTGACCGCTGCTGCTTTATCGCCCGATTTTGCTTCCGTGCTCATGATTCTCCTAACCGGCTCGCTGCCGTTTGCAGGCTGATTAGAGTCCGGTCCCTGCACTCCGAACCTCAACAAGTTCGTCCCCGTGCCGCACCAGCTCCGAAATTGTGATGCGCGACAGCACGTCTTCAATGCTTCGGCTGACCCGTTGCAAGGGCTCGCGTACGGTGCAACGGCTGCTCTGGTCACAGCGACCGCGGACGGTGGTGCAGGAGGTGATAAACAGCGGACCCTCTATGGCGCCGATGACTTCCAGAGCGGTGATGGTGCGGGGATCGCGAGCCAGTGTGTATCCGCCCTTGGTCCCCTGCTGCGAAAGCAGCAGCTTGGCCCTGGCCAGCCGCTGCAGGATTTTGGCCAGGGCCTCTTGCGGCAAACTGTAAGCCTCGGCCAGGTCTTTGGCGCTGAAGGCACCAGCGGCGGCGTGCTCCGCCAAATGCTTCATGGCAATGAGGCCGTAGTCGGCTTTCCTGGTCAGTTTAAGCATCTGGATTAGAACGACCGTGATATGCGACCCATTTGGTCGTAGATCATTTTAGGGTGGGGAACTCAGGTGAAGCAATGGAAATTCGCGGAGACGTTACAGAACAGTTTCCAGTTTCGGACGACGCATATGGCGCAAACGCCCCCGAGAGCTGGTTGTGATGCGAGCGCGGGACGCGCTCGCGACTGCCGGCGAGGACGCCGGCGCCACGGATGCGATGGCGCTACGCGATTGGCGGGCGAGGGCGCCCGCCCGACACGGCGGTTACGGTCCAAAATGGAATGCACGCTTTTTAGTGCAGCGAAGGACTTGACAACATAAAGGGCAAGGCTAAAATACCGCAATCTTGGTGTGCCTCTCGTAAAGGAGCGCACGCCCGTGTTTTGGTATGACTTCACGCCCATCGGATAAAGTCTCTCCTCCACAGCACACCAACATGCAATCGTGTAAGCATCCCCGCGTACAGATCGTCGCTCGCGAAGAGGACGCCGAATACGTGGAATGCGTTGAATGCGGCGAGGTCTTCGAATCAAGCGAATTCAAGGACATGAGTATCGAAGAGCGCACCGCACTTGAGGATTTGTGACCGGTTAGGTAGCCCGCCACTCTCCATTATTGTCGTGCGACCAGAGATCACGCAGGCGTGTGCCAAGGCCGCGTACTTACCCCACCCAGAGGCGGCCACCCTGCGTATCCAAATATAAAGTAACGGAAGTAACTGCAGTTGTTCGTGAGCGTATTGTGAGCGGTCCAGCAGTTTGGTAAGTTATTGCAACCAGCAGTTAGGTCCGGAAAAGCGGTGGTGTCCCGCAAGTCCGTTCACTCCAGCACGCGAACAGTCGTATGCGCTGGCGTTTCCCGGGTCCTCAATTCGGTTCGAAGGAAGGGCGTTTCATGTCACGTGTCGCGCTCGTGGTGGACGACTCTATGCTCGTGCGGCACACCGTATGCCGTTTCCTAGAGGAGCGCGGCTTTACCGTCGAGTGTGCCACCAACGGACGCGAGGCGCTGGAGATGCTGGACACTTTGCGGCCCGACTTGATCTTCACCGACCTGCAGATGCCACTGATGAGTGGATCTGAGCTGATTACGACGCTGCGCTCGCGTCCGGAGCTGGCGTCGATTCCGATCGTGGTAATTGCGGGCCGGAAGACGGCTTCCAACACCGAACCGCAAGTGGCTTGCAACTTCGTCATTTACAAAGACATTGATATCGTGCAGCAGCTTGAGCGCGCCATTACGGCGATCATGGGCGGCAGCTCAGCGCAAGGGTAGGGACGCTTCGGCGGAAAGATCGGGCGCGGCGAACTCGCCAGCCAGGTATTTCGGATAAGCGGCGGCGGCGATCATGGCGGCGTTGTCGGTCGAAAGCGGCCGCGAGGGGAAATACACCGGCAGACCTTCGCGCGCAGCCTGCTCCTCGAAATGCTGGCGAAGGGTGCTGTTGGCTGCGACTCCGCCACTCACAAACAGCGTTGCGATATCGTATTCCCGGGCGGCAGCCAGGGTCTTGCTCACCAGATCATCTACCATGGCACGCTGAAAACTTGCTACGAGGTCGAGTGTGGGCTGGTCGCACACAGCAAGCACGTCGTCTGCTTTGGGATTGGGCATGGCAGCAAGCTGGGCGCGACGTTTTTCGATCTCCGGCTGCATATTGTGGGTCTCGACGTAGCGCAGCACGGCGGTCTTGATGCCGCTGTAGGAAAAGTCGAAGTGCGGGCGCGCAGGCACGGGGGACTTGTCGTCGCCGGGGTCCCCGGCACGCGTGTAATCGGGGTCCCCGACAAGCCCGTCTTTGGCTTGTTGGGGTGATTGAGCGTGCTGGGGCAGTCGGTTGCGGCGCTTGATCTGCGCGGGCGGAAAGTTCACCGTGCCGGGATTCCCGTGCCGGGCCAGCTTGTCAATGACAGGACCGCCCGGGTATCCCAGGGCCAACAGCTTGGCAACTTTGTCGAAGGCTTCACCGGCGGCGTCGTCACGGGTATGTCCAATGTTCCTGTAGGTCCAACTGTGATCGCGCTGGTCCGCCAGGTATAGATGAGTGTGGCCGCCGGATACTACCAGCGTCATCAGCGGGAACTGCAGATCAAAGTTTCCCTTCTGCTTTTCTTCCAGTAGGACCGCGTGGATGTGCCCCTCAAGGTGATTGACGGCAATCAGCGGCTTTTCCAGCGCGAACGCCAGCGCCTTGGCGTAGCTGACGCCTACCAGCAGCGATCCCGCCAACCCCGGCCCCCGGGTGACGGCCAGTGCGTCGATAGATTCGTAGGTATGGCCGGCGTCGGCGAGAGCTTTGCGGACCACCGGCACGATGGCGCGCAGGTGCTCGCGAGAGGCCAGTTCCGGCACGATCCCGCCGTACGGTTGATGGGTCGCAATCTGCGAGTACACGGCGCTGGAGACCACCTGCTCGCCGGAGCGCACCACGGCCGCCGCGGTCTCATCGCAGGAACTCTCAATGCCTAGAATAAAGGTGTCGGGCATTACGTCTATATTATTTGATTCGGGAAGAGCTAACAGGTCACAGGTGACAGGCACCAGGTAACAGGTTCAGGTGTCAGGTCCGCCGTGAAGCTAAGTTTCGGATCGGCCACCCGTCTCTGCCAAGCTGTTTTCTGAGAGCCGACATCTGATACCTGTCACTTGTAACCTGTAACCTGCTGTATATGAAAGAAGCCGCCATTGAGGTTGTCCGCAGGCTGCGCGAGCGGGGCTATCAGGCCTATCTCGTGGGAGGATGTGTGCGTGACCTGCTGCTCGGCCGCGCGCCCGCGGACTACGACGTGGCCACCGACGCCACTCCTGACGAAGTCATGTCCATTTTCCCGCGGACCTGGGCGGTGGGCGCGCAGTTTGGCGTGGTGCTGGTTCCGGTCAACGGCAACCGTCAAGAGCTGGCAGAGGCGCAAGCCGAAAAGGGCTCAGACGTGCCGCACAATCCGGTGATCGAGGTCGCCACTTTCCGCAGCGACGGTTTGTATACCGACGGCCGTCATCCCGACGAAGTGCAGTACACGAAGAACCCGGCGGAAGACGTGCGGCGGCGAGACTTTACCGTCAATGGGCTCCTCCTCGATCCACTCAAGAACGAGGTGCTGGATTTTGTCGGCGGGCGCGCCGACCTGGAGGCGGGCGTCATCCGCACCATTGGCCATCCGGAGCGGCGCTTTGCCGAGGACAAGCTGCGCCTGTTGCGCGCCGTGCGTTTTGCGGCGCGGTTTGGCTATCGGATCGAAGCGGAGACGCTCGCCGCCATCCGGATGCTGGCCGCCAATATTCACCAGGTCAGCCGCGAGCGCGTCCGCGACGAGTTGACCAAAATGCTGACCGAGGGACATGCCCGTGCCGCATTCGAACTGCTCGATCAGACGGGACTGCTGCACGAGGTTCTGCCTGAAGTCGAGGCGATGAAAGAAGTCGAGCAGCCGCCGCAGTTCCATCCCGAAGGCGACGTGTGGGTGCACACGCTACTGCTGCTGGACATGCTTCCTCATCCGTGCTCGCGCACTCTCGCCTGGGGCACGCTGCTGCACGATGTGGGCAAGCCGCCGACTTTTCACCGCGCTCCTGACCGCATCCGCTTCGACGGCCATGTAGAAGTGGGCGTCGCCATGGCCCGCGAAATCTGCCGGCGCCTGCGCATGTCCAATGACGATACGGAACAGATTCTCGCGCTGGTTGCCAATCACATGCGCTTTGCCGATGTGAACAAGATGAAGACCTCCACGCTGAAGCGATTCATGCGGCTGCCCCGGTTCGAGGAACATCTGGAATTGCACCGCATTGATTGCCTGGGCAGCCACGGCGACCTGACGCTATATGACTACGTGCGGCGGAAATTTGAGAGCACTCCGCGTGAGGAAATCCGTCCGGCGCCGCTGATCACGGGACACGATCTGATTTCGGCGGGATTGCGTCCGGGGCCGCAGTTCAAGGACGTCCTCGCCGCTGTCGAAGATGCGCAACTCGAAGGCACAATCTCCAGCAAAGCCGAAGCCCTGCAATTCGTGCGCGAACTGATGCTGAGCAATCCTGAGTTGAAATCGTAATCAGCCACGGATTTCCTTCGTGATCAGGCATTTTGATCCGTGAGAATCCGTGCCAATCCGCGGCCAACTTGTATTTTGTTAGAATTGCTCACAGCCCATGCAGCCCATCGGGACAGACCTGGCAAAGCTGGCGGCGCAGGTGCTGCGTAATGCTCCTGCGGACGAGCTTCCCTTGCTGGCGTGGCCGCTGGCCTGCGGGAAGGCAGTTGCAGAACGCACGCGGGCTTTGAGCTTCAATGCAGGCGTTCTGCGGGTAGAGGTCCCGGACAGCGGATGGCGGTCGCAACTAGCCGAGTTTGAGCCGCGTTATTTGGCGGCGATGCGGCAAATGATCGCTGATGACGAAAAGGCTGAGCAGGCGATCAAGCGGATTCAGTTTGTGCTGGCCCGTCCGGCAAGAGAAACGAAATGAAGGTCACCGAAAAAGACGTTCTATATGTAGCCGATCTGGCGAACCTGGAGTTGACCGATACCGAGCGCGCCCGCATGGTCAAAGACATCAATGCCATTCTCGATTACGTGGACCGGTTGAACCAGGTGGATACCACCAACGTCGAGCCGATGGCGCAAACTTCGGACCGCTACGGTGTGGACGAGGCCAAGACAGGGACTGCGCGCTTCGCCTATGCCATGCGCGCTGACGAGGTACGCCCCTCGCTTCCCCACCAGGACGCACTACGCAACGCGCCTGATTCCGACGGCACATTCTTCAAAGTGCCGAAAGTGATCGAGCGATAACTTCCATCCCGCGCGCCGCGACCGGTGCGCCACACCTTTAACAGGAGATGTGATGAGCCTGGAAAATCAACTGCCAATTCCTCCTTCTGCGGCCGGCGACAAGCAAGCTACGGAACTGCTGCGCGCATGGGTGGCGAACAACAGCCTGCATTGCAGCCTCAACCTGGGTTGCTGGGGAGACGACGAAGCCATCATCTGGGGAATCCTGCTGTCCGACGTGGCCCGGCACGTGGCCAACTCGCTGGAACAGCAGCAGGGTCTGAAAAAGCTCGAGACACTGGGCAAAATTCGCGAGCACTTCAACCTGGAATTGGACTCGCCTACCGGAACCCACACGCTGGACGTGAACTGAAAGACCATGGACCTGAACCTGCTGACGATTGAATCGGCGCGGGCCGCTATCGAGCAGCGCCAGACGACGGCCACGGCGCTCGCCGAAGCTTTTCTCGACAAAATCGAGCGCGAAGACCCGCAGGTGGGAGCGTATCTGACTACCTGCCGGGAGCGCGCTTTGGCCAAGGCTGCCGAGATTGACAGGTTGGCGGACAAGGGCGATCCCCTACCACCATTGGCGGGTGTGCCCGTCGGCATCAAAGATGTGCTCATGACCAAGGGCGTGCGCACTACCGCCGCGTCAAAGATCCTGCAAAACTTCATTGCGCCTTACGACTGCACCGCGGTGGCGCGGCTGGAAGCTGCAGGCGCGGTGGTGCTGGGCAAGATGAATTGCGATGAGTTCGCCATGGGATCGTCCAATGAGAACTCCGCCTACAAGCCGGTGCACAATCCGCGCGACCTGAGCCGGGTGCCGGGTGGTTCTTCCGGCGGCTCGGCGGCGGCTGTGGCGGCGGGGACGGCAGTGGCCACACTGGGCTCCGATACCGGCGGTTCCATTCGTCAGCCCGCTGCATTTTGCGGGGTCGTGGGACTGATGCCCACCTACGGGCGCGTCTCGCGCTACGGGTTGATCGCGTTTGCCTCTTCGCTGGACCACATCGGACCTCTGACCAAAACGGTGAAAGACGCAGCGATCATGCTCCGCACCATCGCCGGACGCGACCCGCTGGATTCCACCTCCGCCGATGTCCCCGTGCCCGACTATACGGAAGAAATCGGCAAGTCTGTTCGCGGCCTGAGACTCGGCATTCCCAAGGAATATTTCGGCGAGGGGCTGGACCCGGAAATCCGGGCTGCAATCGAGAATGCCATTCAGAAGTTGGTGAAGAACGGTTGTGAAGTAGTGCCGATATCGCTGCCGCACACGGATTACGCCATCCCGTGCTATTACGTGATCTGCACGGCAGAGGCGTCGTCCAACCTCGCCCGCTACGATGGTGTGCGCTATAGCTATCGCGCTAAAGGCGTGCGCACGCTTTCCGAGATGTACCGGCGCAGCCGCGACGACGGCTTCGGAGCCGAGGTCAAGCGGCGCATCCTCCTGGGGACTTATGCGCTCAGCGCTGGTTACTACGACGCGTACTATCTGAAGGCGCAGAAAGTCCGCTCCCTCCTAGCTAGGGACTTCGACCAGGCTTTCACCAAAGTGGACGCCATCGTCACTCCCACGACTCCGACTCCGGCCTTCAAGCTGGGCGAGAAGGTGGACGATCCCGTTTCGATGTACCTGGCGGATATCTACACCGTGACGGCGGATCTGGTCGGCGTGCCGGGGATTGCCGTGCCCTGCGGGAACACCCGGGAAGGATTGCCCATCGGCTTGCAGATCATGGGACGCCACTTCGACGAAAGCACGCTCTTCCGGTTGGCTCACGCCTACGAACAGTCGAGGGCGTAAAGCGTCAACGCAAAGGACGCGGAGTACGCAGAGGATGCAGAGGAAATCATTCGCGTAAAGGGCGCGGAGTAGGCGAAGGATGCAGGTGAAATCATTATTTTCGGGTTATCGTTTTTTGGGTTGTCATTTTTTCTAGGGTTGTCATTCCTTTTCTTGGGTTGACATTCCGAGCGCAGCGAGGAATCCCTATTCTGCCGACAGCCTCTCGTGAGCCAATAGACGACTCCAAGGCAGGAGAGGCCGCAGAGGGAAATCATTCAAGCTTTGCGCCCTCCGGGTCCTCTGCGTTCAGGTGTTCGCGCCTGGCAGTTTTTACCTGCATTCCTTCATCTCTGCCTATCCAGAGTTGATCTAAGTACATGAACCGATGTGACTTGGACCGCGGTAAGGGAAATGCTAACAAAAAGGGGGTGGAGGGATACTTATGCGCACAAGAATGTGGCGGGGTCTCATCGCGTCGGTGGTCTGCCTGGGATTGCCCGCCAGCTACGCCTTTGCTCAGGGGCATGGTCACGGACATGGTGGGAAGGACAAGGACAGTAGTGAGCGGGTGGTGCGTGATCGGCACCACGATCGCGAGAGAGTGCGCGAGCGTCGCAAAGAGGTTGTCCAACGCCACGTGCACAAGGGCGGTCCGGGTCACGTTGAACTCGGACACATATTCCCCGAGCCGGAGCGTCGTCCTCCAGGCTGGGACAAGGGCAAGAAAACCGGCTGGGGTGACTGCGATGTACCTCCCGGGCAGGCTAAAAAAGTCGGCTGCAACCCCGTCTACAGGACTCGCCGGCGGACCCGGTCCACGGTTGTGGTGCAGCCGCCAGTGTCGCAACGCGTGCCTTCGGTCGTGCTCTCTCCGGGCAGTCGGCGTGCGGATTAGAAGAATCTGATTCGCAAGCTGGTGATGCGGCGCGCGAAGCGCGCGTAAGATTTCAGCCCCCGGCGTGAGCCGGGGGCCAATGCAAGAAATGAACCCAAGCGGGCGAAAGAATGTTTCCTATAAAACGCGCTTTTTCTTGCGCCCGCTAAAGCGGGCTGAGTATCTCATTCCATTGCTACCCCCGGCTCACGCCGGGGGCTAAATTCTTACGCCGCCTGCGGCGGCTGGTCCCGGCTCACAGGAGACCGGGCCCCTCAGTCCCCTGTCTGCGCCTTGGTGGCGTAATAGCCTTTGCGCGCCTGCACCCGGTAATCGTGGTTGGTCTTGATCTCGATCCGCCGGAAGCTGCCATCGAGCTTCGCATTGGTAGGCGTGTAGCCGATGCTGTACTGGCTGCGCAGTTCGGCAGAGATCTCAGCAAATGCTTTCTTCAGCTTGTCAAACTTGTCGCCCACGTCTACCACGCGGCCGCCGGTTTCCAGGGTCAACTTCTTCATCTCGCGGTCGCCGCCGTACCCGCCGCCGTAAGAACTGTAAAAACCGCGATCGGCGATCAGGATCACGTAGCAGATCGCGTCGGACTTCTGCGCTGCTTCAATGGCGTCTTTGATCTTGAGTTGGCTGCCCTGGTCCTCGCCATCGGTGAGGATAATCATCGCCTTGCGGCCGACCTCGCTGGCAAGTTTTTCGTGTGAGCCCAGGTAAATAGCGTCATAAAGCAGCGTGCCGCGCGGATTAGACGAAGTGGGAAAAGGGCCGCCACCCATGCCCGGCAGACCTCCACCCGCGCCGCCGCTGTTAATTTTGGCCGAATCCAGGGCGCGGCGCAGGTATTTGTGCGAATTCGTGAAATCCTGCAGCAAATCCACATTCACGTCGAAGCTGATGACGAAGGCGAGGTCCTTGGGGCGGAGCACGTCGCGCAGAAACTCGGCGCCGGCTTCCTTTTCCATGGGCAGCACTCCCGTCTGGCTGCCGCTGGTGTCAATCAGGATTCCCAGCGTCAGCGGCTGATCGCTTTCCGCGCTGAAGTACTTGATGGTCTGCTGCTTCCCGTCCTCAAAAACCTGGAAATCATCCTTGGTCAGATTGGGGATAAGAGCCCCGTGTTTGTCCTTGACGTTGAAGAAAAGGTTGACGACGTTCACGTTAGCACGGAAGGTCGGCAACTCATCATCCTTTTGGGCTGAATCCTGCTGCGGCGCAGCCAGCGATAACTGCGGGGCTGCGAGCAAGAGCAACACCAAAATGGAAAGAAGATATGCGGTGCGAAACTTCATATTCAGACACCTGAACTTTTGCAAGCGTTATTCTAAATGAGCGGCTCTCCCGTAATATAGATTAGGGAAGAGCTAGTGACGGTTGTTTCAGCGCTGCTGTGCAGCTTTGGTGACGCGAATGATCCGGGAGAAAAATAATATGAGCAGCAAGGGCGAAAACCGCTGCCACCCCGCGCTGCAACCGCGGGGATTGCGCTATTGCATGCTTTTGATCGTGCTGGCCATTGGCTTAAATCTGCTCGCGCAGGAATTGCCGGACGCGCCCACGCCGCAGACCACACCCGCTCCCGCTACTCAGCCCGCGCCCTCAGGCCAGCAATCCCCGAATGCTTCGGCGCCTGGCCAGACCAACGCCCCGGCAGATGGTTCAAAGTTGCCCGCCCAGCAGCCTCCTCCGCCGCAGGTGAAGACCGTCCCACCGGGATCGGTTCCCCAGGATAACGAGGGCTCGCGCGAGCAACTGTTCACACTGATTAGGCTGGTCAATTTCGTGCTCGTGCCGGTTACGGTGAAGGACGTCTCCGGTCACCTTGTGGAAGGATTGCTGCCCAATGATTTTTCTGTCTACGAAGACAACGTGCGACAGCAACTCAAGTTTTTCACCAGCGACCCGTTCCCGTTGTCGGCAGCGGTAGTTTTCGACTTGGCGCTGCCCAACTCGGAGGTCAAGAAGCTCGACAAAACCCTGCCCGCCCTGACCGGGGCTTTCAGCCAGTTCGACGAAATAGCGCTGTTTACGTACGGCAACACCGTTCGAAAGATGCAGGACTTCAGCGCTGCCGACGCCAACACCGTGAGCGCTTCGCTACGCAAACTCAAGCACGAAACCGGCCGCACGGGCGGCGTTCCGGTTGTGGGAGGACCACTCGGCAGCGGTCCCAGCGTGAACGGGCGTTCGGTGGATCCCAATGTGCCGGTGGTGCAAACGTGGACTAAAGAATCCAGCGTGCTGAACGATGCCATCTTGGCGGCGGCGAATGAGCTTAGCCGGCGCGATCCCACGCGGCGAAAGATCTTGTTCATCATCAGCGACGGCCGGGAGGTCGGCAGTCGCGCTACTTATTCCGACGTGCTCAAGGTGCTGCTGTCGAACCAGATCACCGTGTACGCGGTGGGTGTGAGTGGAGCTGCTATTCCGGGCTATGGCGACTTGCAGAAAGTACGCGTGCCGGGATTGGGGTACGGGAATATCCTGCCCAAATACGCGTCGGCAACAGGCGGCCAGGTATTCAACGAAATCAGCCCGCAGGCGATCGAAAGCGCCTATTCGCGGGTCACGCAAGAAGCACGCAACCAGTACACGCTCGGCTATACCACGCCCGCAACGCCATCCGGAGCCTATCGCAGCATCGAGGTGCGCGTGAACCGCCCCAACCTGCGCGTTTATGCCAAGGACGGCTACTATCCATTGCCGCCGCCGCGTTAGCCCAGCTAGCACCTGTGCTCTCTGCGGGTCATGGGCTTACGTTACTAAGGTGTACTTGAACCGCCCCGATGATGTGCTATAAAAGCAACGTCAGCTCGCCATAGGCCGCTCTGGCAGCAAAGGCAGGCGAGGCGTATTCGGCAGCCGTTAATCCCCCGCGGGGCGCTGCGCGCCACCGTGTCAATCCGAGGCCGTTTTGAGCTTCATCAATTTCGCCGCACGGGAAATCAATTGCAAAATTGTGTACTACGGCCCCGGTCTGGGCGGCAAAACCACCAACCTGCAATTCATCTACGATAAATCGGCGGACAAGCAGAAGGGCAAGATGATCTCTCTTGCCACTGAAACCGACCGCACCCTGTTCTTCGACTTCCTTCCACTCGATCTCGGCACCGTGCGCGGCTTCCGCACTCGCTTTCACCTCTATACGGTGCCGGGGCAGGTGTTCTACGACGCAAGCAGAAAGCTGATCCTGCGCGGGGTGGACGGCGTGGTATTCGTCGCCGATTCGCAGGAAGAGCGCATGGACGCCAACCTGGAAGCCCTAGACAACCTGCGCGATAACCTCAAGGACCACGGCTTCGACTTCGCCAAGATACCCTACGTACTGCAGCTCAATAAGCGCGACCTGCCCAATGCCTTGCCGGTAGACGTCCTGAAAAAAGACCTGGTGCGCAAAGCGGAGCCGGTATTCGAGGCCATTGCGTTTCAAGGCTGCGGCGTCTTCGAGACACTCAAAGAAGTCGCCAGGCAGGTGTTTGTGGAACTGAAGAAGGGCTAGAGTGTGTGCGTGAAAGCTGCCGTTGCATTACTCGAGTGGCTGAAGTTCCGAAAAATCAGCCCGCGCAGCGGGTGGCGGAATTTAGCCCCGGGCGTGAGGAGCCCGGGGTAAGGTGGCGAAAATGAGAGAGTCCCGTCAGGGACGGCACGGTTTTCACGCAGACTCTAAAACTGCAAGCCAGCTCTTAGTTCCGGGTACCGGGATCCGCAACTGCAAAACACACCATGCCCTACGAAATCTCGTTCACGAAGAAAGTCACGGCTGCTGACGAGGAGCAATACATCAACCCGTGTTGTTACGGCGGCGACATAGTTTCGAACCAGCTCCTTCCGTCTATCCGAAAGAGCTATTCCGATATTCAGGCGGGACAGGAGGACTGGGGCTGGTTCATATGGTTCCGGTCCAACGGCGTCGCGCTGACCGTGGACATCTTCTGTGACGATCCGACGTCGGGAGAATTCCGGATTCATCTGACTTCTCGCACTAAGGGCCTTCTATGGTCCAGCAAAATTGTGGACACAGCGGAACTGGAGGGCCTTTGTTCTCTGGTTCAGACGCAACTCTCTGAATGGGTCGGCGCCCCCGTCAAGGTCGAACGCCTGGACGCGAAGTATATGTAGGCCGCCCTTACTACTTGACCCGGAAACTGCGCAGCATCTGCTGAAACGTGGGCCGCAGGTGGTTGAAGTCGTTGTCCGGTGAGACAAACACCACATACAGCATGCTGCCATCCGGGCGGGGCACCGTCACCAGCCAGTCGCGCTCCTGCTCAGGGCGTCCATTCTGCTGTACGGGAGAGGTGCCGACCATGTCCACAGAGCGACCCCGCCGCCCGTTCACGTTTATGACGCGCGCCTTACCGAGCACCCGCAGGTCCGGATTCGACTGTTCCAGGCTTGCGATCAACTGGTGGGTCGCATCGTCGAGGCTGGCCGCATTTTGCGGCTGGAATCCGTTAACAATCACCCCGTAGGCAACGTTGTTTTGCGCGATGCCGCCCTGGGGCGCAATGGTCACACCTGAATTCGGGTCACCATACACCTGCCAGTTGTCGGGGTATGCAAGCGTGAAAGCGTTGTGCTGGAGCGTTTTGAAATTGCCGCTGGGCTCCACCTGCGGCAAAGAGATGTTGCTGATGGTCCCGCCCTGCTGCTGGCCAGGGATGCCGCGCGAAGGACCGGATTGCGAAGTGGACACATCTCCCGAACGCGGTAGCTGGCCGGTTTTTGCCATCTGGGAAATCTGCTGGGCGGTATAGGCCTTGGTACGTTGCGCCTCCTGCTTGGCCTGCGCGAACTGGGGCGAGCTCTGCTGGAACGACTTGGGCGGCCAGTTCTTGATCTCATTGCTTACCGCAGCGACGCGGTTTCCAGGGTTAGGATGGTCGCTGAGGAACTGCGGCCCGCGCGAACCGCCTTCCTGCTGCAATTTGTGGAAGAACTCCGCCATTTCCACCGGGTTGTAGCCCGCCTTGTACATGATGATGGCGCCCACCGAGTCGGCCTGCGCCTCGTCGTCCCGCGAATATTTCAGCAAATAAGAGCCGACCCCAAGGGACATACCCAGGCGCGCCAGCGAACCGCCCACACCTCCGCCAAGCAAGGAACCAAGCACGCCCACTACACCCTGAGCCATGGACTGTTTGGTGGCCATCTTGGCGGAGTGGCGCATGTAGACGTGCGACATCTCGTGGGCGATCACACCCACCAACTCGGCTTCGTTATCGGCCGCCGTGATCGTACCCAGGTTGACGAAAATCGGCCCGCCCGGCAGCGCGAAAGCGTTAATGTCGCTCTGCTGCACGACGTGAAAGTTGTAGGGCCAGGTGGGCTGCGGCATCACTGAGACCAGCCGGCTCCCCAGTTGCTGGACGTATCTGGAAACGGGATTGGAGTCCGGCAGCACCGGCAGCTGCTTGCTGATCTGGGCTGCGCCCTGGCGCCCCGCCTGTATCTCCTGCTCCGGGGAAATCCCCATCACGCTGCCGGGATTGGGCAACTGGGGAGCAGCTACCGCAGCCAGCAGCAACTCCGGCGCGGCGATCATCAATGCCAGGAACACCGCCAGTGCGCGGCGGTAAAGTGAATTCGTTCTCATAAGTAGTTCCGTCTTTCTATGCAGAGTGCGCAGTCCGAACACCCGTCTCTTGGGCATCCTTCATATATTTTAGATGCCTCTGAGAAGTTGCCAGATGGGAAACGACTCCGGATACAGCGCCTCTCAACCCATTGTGGCCCACTGCAAGCTTGTTCAGCCGCAAATGCCCCACGCGTTATTAAACACAAATTGGCGTGTCTTGTTGCTGTGGTTGTGGGGTACAGCTCAAGAGATGGTGGAAGCGGCGGGCTTCAGCCCGGCGGAATCGGGAGGGAAACGAGCAGGGCTTCAGCCCCGGTTTAGAACCCAGGGGCTAGTCTAAAGCCCGGAATTCAGGCGACATGGTTCACCGGGCTGAAGGCCCGGTCCTTCCACCCGCTACGGCTTCGGCGCGTAGTATCCCTTGCGGGCGCGCACCCGCAGGTTTTTGTGGTTCTGGGCAATGATCTCAATGGAGTGGTAGCTGCCGTCGGGAGCAAAGTTCGCGGGCTTGTAAGCCACGGCATACTGACTGCGCAGCTCATCCTGAATATTCACGAAGGCCTCAGCAACGTCCTGGATCTTGAAAGGGAAGAAGGCGCGGCCGCCAGTAGCTTCGGCCATGCGCTCCATGATTTTGTCGCCGCGCAGCTTGACTCCGCTTACATTGGTGCTGATAGCGTAGATGATGACCTCGGCGCGTTGCGCCATGTCTATGGCCTCTTCGCGCGTGACACGGCTCTGGTTGTCTTCACCGTCGGTCAGCAGGATGATGGCCCGGCGCACCGCACCCGTCTGCGGGGCTTTCATCAGCTTGTCGCGACAGGCGTAGTAGATGGCGTCATACAAGGCGGTGCCCCCGCCGGCACGCAGCATCTGTACGCCGTGCGCCAGTTTTTCCGTGTTGTTGGTGAAGTCCTGCGTGAGCTCTACGGTGGTATCGAAACCGATCACAAAGGCACGGTCCGACTGCGGACGAATGATCCCGCGCAGGAACTCAATCGCCGCCTCCTGCTCGAAACGGAAACGGTCGCGGATGGAATTGCTGGCGTCTATCAACAACCCGACCCGCAGGGGCAGGTCGGTTTCGCGGCGGAAATTGACGATGGACTTGGGCGGCTTATGGTCGTCCAGAACTGCGAAATCGTTCTGCGTCAGGTTCTTGATGAATTTGCCGTGTTTATCGGTGACGGTAAAGATCACGTTGACTTCGTCCACACGGGTGCGGATGGTGGTCAGCGGCTCATTCCCCAGTTCCGGCGCCGGCTCGGCAGCGCCGCCGGGCAGGGGGGTCTTGGCCGTGCTCGGTGCCTCCGCCGCTGATGGTGGCGGCGCTACGCTCACCGGCTTTGGTGCTTCAGGCGCGGGAGGATCCGCTGGGACCGGCGCAGGCGCGGGCGCAGACTTGGCCTCCGGCGAAGGGCTTTGCGGCGGCGGCGCGGGTTTCCCCTGCTTCTGCTGGATGACTGCCGACGGTGCGGATGGCAGCTCCGAATTCTGCGCTCCCGCAGGAACGCTCAAGGCCATTCCCATGGCCAGGATGGCGACAGAAAACCGTTTCATGGGAGCTTTCATTATAGCTGTTTACCCCGTCGTGTGGTGATTACGTTCGTTGCTGTCCGGCGACATAAACCGAGCCGGATCGGGGACGCAGCAGCGCAAGAAACTTTTCCAACTCCGGCGGCAGTGGCTGCGCAAAACGAAGGGGCACGCCGGTGCGTGGATGCGAAAACTCAATTGCCGCCGCATGCAGGAAGTTCCTTCCCAGAGCGGCGGATTCAGGCGGCGCAGTTTCACCCGGAGCCAGAGGACTGGCGGGGCGGCCATCCTTGCTTCGCTTGATCTCCCGCGGAGCGCCGTACAGCGTGTCTCCGACCACGGGATGCCCCAGCGACGCCAAGTGTACCCGGACCTGGTGCGTGCGTCCGGTGTCTATCTTCACTTCGAGCAGCGAAAACTTTCCGTACTCTGATTGGATGCGTTCCAGCACGCGATAGTGGCTGACCGCTTCCCGTCCGCCGCTGCGCCGCGTGGTCATGCGCGTACGGCGCACACGATCGCGGCTGATGGCGCTGGTGACGGTGCCGGTCTCCCGTTTCACTAAGCCGTGCACCAGGGAAATATATTTCTTGCTGACGGTACGACCGGCGAACTGCTCGCTGAGCTTGCGGTGCGCGATGTCGTTCTTGGCGACCACCACCAGTCCGCTGGTATTGCGGTCCAGGCGATGGACAATGCCGGGCCGCTGCTCACCGCCCACGCCCGACAGCGTTCCGAAGCGGTGTAGCAGCGCATTGACCAGCGTGCCGCGATTGCGCTTGTCCTCGGTTGCTCCGGCACCGGAATGCACCATCATGCCCGCGGGCTTGTTTACCACCGCCAGGTCGGCGTCCTCATAAACCACTTCAAGCGGAATTTCTTCCGCCAGGGCACGCAGCGGCGGCGCTTGCACGGGGCCCAGCAGAGACACACGCTCGTCTCCACGAAGGCGCAGCGATGCTTTTGCAGGCGAGTCATTCACCAGCACCTTGCGCTGTTCGATCAACTGCTGGATGCGTGCCCGGCTTACATCCGGAACCTTCGAAACCAGAAATTGGTCCAGCCGCTTACCGGCATCGTCGGCGAGGACGGTGAATGTAGTGGGGAAGTCCATCTGATCGAATCATCGCATGGGAGTGGGCATTCACAAAGCAGAACGCAAAGGGCGCAGAGGCCGCAGAGTACGCTGAGGATATCGGACAGAAATCACACCTCTGCGACCTTTGCGCCCTCTGCGTTTAAGCTTTTATGACTGCGGGAGTGCTGCAGCGACGGAAGCCTCTCGCGGGAGACTCTTGCGACGCAACCAGAGGATGCCGCCCACGATGACCATGAGGATGGATATCAGTTGCGTTCCCGTCATGGCGCCGCCGAAGACTTTGCCCCGCTCGGGGTCGTCGCGCAGGAAATCGATGAAGAACCGCGCGAATCCATAAAGGAACAAGTAGGCGCCGATCACCTGGCCTTCGAATTTCTTGTGCCGGATCATCCAGTACAGAATGAAGAAATTGGCCAGTTCTATTGCCGACTCGTAGAGCTGTGTCGGGTGTATCGGAATTCCCAGCGGCGTGCCGGAGATGCTGTGAGCAAGCGGATTCGTGAAGGTGACGCCCCAGGGAAGACTGGTCGGCTTGCCGTAGCAGCAGCCGGCGGCGAAACAGCCGAGACGTCCGATGGCATGTCCCAGCGCCAGGCCGGGAGCAAAGGCGTCACAGGTGCGCAACACGGGCATGTGGTTGTGGCGGATGAACCACACGGACATCGCTACCGCCGCGATCACGCCGCCGTAGTAGACTCCGCCTGCGCGCAACGTGCTCAAGGAAAAAATATCGCGCGGGTGCGTCGAGTACCAGTTCCAGTCGTAGAAGATCAGCAGCACCTTGGCGCCGATCACCGCCGATAGGATGGCCAGCACCCCGAGGTCCCAGGCCTTGTCCGCGTTGAGACCCTGCCGCTGCGCCATTTTGGCGGCGACATAGATGCCTGCCAGCACGCCAGTGGCGACCAGCATGCCGTAGGTGGGCAGAGTAAAATTGCCGATATGAAGTAGATTCGGGAACACTGCGTTATTAGATGCTGAAGAAGCCTGACTGACTATAACTAGTTTAGCAAAACTGGACCGCGGGGCATTGGCAGGAAAAACTATGAAGTCGACCCGCGGGGCCGTGTGCCAAGGCCGTTTATGAGCCCGTCCTCAGACGGTGGCAGCTCTCCGCGACCCATTAGGCATTTCCGCTTGACGGAACGTCGCACACAGGATCTTTCGTAACGAGTCGAGCCGCCTTCACTCACATCGTTGGCTCAATAAACGGTTACCAGCATCACCAACTTTGCAGGCCGGCTTTCTGATTCGATGCTATTGAAATCCCAAATAGCTGGCAAGGGGAGGGGCGCAAATAGTTGGTACCTGGCTTGCAGTAAACTGATCGGGCGACCCCGATCAGCAGATCAGCAGATCATCAGATCCCACGATTGCCCGATTCCCCAATCGAATTATCCTGCTCGCCGGCTGTCCTGCAACACCTCGTCCAGCGCCCCGGAAAGATGATTTGCGCGCTGGTTCACCTCGCTGGCAATGGCTTCATACTTGCGCTTGATAACGTGGTACTCGTCGGCAATATTGAGCGCCGCCAGCACCGCTAGTCGCAGGGAATCCACAGTCGAGGTCTGCTCGGCCACGGCGCGCATTTTCGAATCCACATACTGTGCCAGACGAAAAATATACTCGGCGTCGCTGCCGCGCAGGTTATAGGCCTGATCGTAGATCTCGACGCGCACACTGCTAGCAGGTTGCGTGTTGCTGCCGGCGCTCATGTTTTCTGCTCCGCTCCTCTCAGGAGTGATTTCCTCGGCCCCGGTGTGCCTGTCTTTTGGCGCGGGGGCGACCTATTCGGTTTCAGCCGAAATAGCTTCGATCTGCCGCAACATCTTTTCTACGCGGCTGCGCACTTCTTCGCGCTCTTTGCGCAGGGCAATGGTCTCGCTGCGCAGCGCCTCGATCTCCTCTTCGCGGGTCTCCAGTTGCTCGCGCAAGCGGGCATTGTCGCGCTCGGCGGCCGCCTTGGCCTCGCGCGCTGCTTTTAACAGCTCAATCGTGCGATAGATTTTCTCTTCCAGCGAATGAAACTGGTCTGCTGGCGCCTCGGTCGCCTCTCGAACTGCGTTCAATGACATGAATCCGTGTCCTCTTTAGGAAAAATTTCGAAGGAGCGCGAGCGCAGTATAACGCAGGTTTTCAGATTGAATATTGAAAATTGAAAGATGAATATTGACTAGAGCGATATGTCGTGCGGGCGGCGGTTGTTGAGCCCTTATCCATAAGGCGATTCTAAGATGCTGTACGTCGTAAAATCTCGCTTTCTGTCATGCTGAGCGAGCGCCGGCCTCTTTCCGGCGAACCGAAGCATCCTGTGTTCCAGAGAGCGCAAGGTCCTTCGACTCGCGCGCTGAACGCCCGGCGCGCTCGCTCACAATGACAAAACTGCTGATGTACTTGGGGGATGCCAACCCTGAGGCAGTTTTGGTGCAAGCCGGACCATATTCAATTTTCATTATCCAATGGCTAGGCCCGCTGCACGCCGCTGAGCGCTTCCAGGGCCTTGATCAACTGCTGTGCCCAGAGGGCGACCTCGTCGTCGCGCAGCGTGCGCTCGGCGGATTGGAATTTCGCGCGCAGCAGCACCGAGTACCTGCCCGCCGGAATGGCGCCGCCACGGAACACTTCAACGGGCACGAAGCTGCGCAATTCGCTGAGGTGCAGTGCGTCCACGGCATTGCGAATGCGCTCGAAGGTGACCGCATCGTCGAAAATGAACGAGAGGTCCCGGTCTATTGCGGGGTAGCGCGGAATGGGAGTGTACTTCGGCTGGTGCAAGGGATGCGAGTAGAGACGGTCCAGGTAAATCTCGGCAACGTACACGTCCTGCCGCAGCTTGCGCGCACTGGCGACATCGGGATGAATTTGCCCGAAGCGCGCCACCGTGGCGCCATCCATCACCGCACGCGCCGATCGTCCAGGATGGAAAAACTTTGCCGAAAGGGCGTCGAAATACAGGGTGCGATGCTCGAATGCCGCCAGCAGCGTCTCGAGGTCACCCTTCATGTCGAAGAAGGTGTACAGGCGCGCTTTCTGGTCCCAGCTTGCCGCTTGCGCGTTACCGGTCGCGCCCAGGGAGATACGTTTGCGCTCTTCGGTGCGCTGCCCCGCCAACTCGTAAATATTGCCGGATTCGAACAGACGCACGTCGTTGTTGCCGCGATTCAGGTTCCATCCCAGCATGTTGAGCATGCCCGGAATGAGCGAAGTGCGCATGAACGCGGCTTCTTCGCTCAACGGATTCGCAATCTGCACCGCGGGCGCGGAAGAAAATGCCTGCGCATCTTCTTTCGAAACGAAGGTGAGCGACATGGCCTCGTCGTATCCGAGCGCCAAAAGCGACTGCCTGATGCGCGCGTCCTTGGGCGCGTCCGGCAGCTCGACTACGGCGCCGGAGAACTCCGGCAGCGTGTTGGGGAACTGGTTGTATCCGTGGATGCGCGCGATTTCCTCGATCAGATCAATCTCGCGTTCCACATCCAGCCGCCAGCTCGGGATGTCCACCGTGAAGCTGGATACTTCTTCCGCGATCGCGGCGTGCGCTCCGCCAGAAATGGGCGGCGCTGCTGCTCTCGGGTGCGAGCGCACAGGCGAGGGCGCCTGTGCCACACGGGACGGTGTAATTGCGAACCCCAGGCGGCGCAGAATGCGCTCAATTTCTTCTTGCGGGATATCTTTACCGAGAATGCGGGAAACTTCGCTGCGGCGCAGTTGCACCGGAGCGCGCTCCAACCTGCGGCCGATTGCATCAATCTGCGTGCCGACCAGTTCGCCGCCCGCGGATTCAAGGATCAGTTGCGCCACGCGCGCGCAGGCCAGGGTGGTCGCGGCGTAATCGGCGCCGCGCTCAAAACGATGTGACGCGTCGGTGTGCAGCCCGTGCCGCTTGGCCGTCTTGCGGATGGTTACCGGATCAAACCACGCCGCCTCGATCAGGATATTGCGCGTGTTCTCCGTGACCTTGCTGTCCTCGCCGCCAATGACGCCGGCCAGCGCCACCGGCTTGCGCGCGTCGGCAATGACCAGGTCTTCGGGAGAAAGTGTGCGGTCCACTCCGTCCAGCGTCTTCAGGACCTCGCCCGGCCGCGCGCGCCGCACAACGATTTTCCGGCCCTCCAGCAAGTCCAAATCGAAAACGTGCGTCGGATGCCCTAGCTCCCAGAGAACATAATTGGTGGCATCGGCGGCATTGTTGATGGAACGCTGATCTACCGATTCCAGTCGTTCCACGGTATGTTGCGGCGACGGCCCAATGGTGACGTTCCGCACGACCTGCCCGGAGTACCGCGCGCAGCCTTGCGCGTCTTCGATGATGATGGGGAAGGGTGCGGCTTGGGCCGTGCCGCCCTGCGCGCCAAGATTCGCGGCTTTAGCCGCTGGGGGAATCTTCGGGACAAGGGCTTTCAATTCCAGGTCGTAAATCGCCGAGCACTCGCGCGCGATGCCGTAGTGGTTCATCGCGTCCGGGCGATTGGTAGTGATCTCCATCTCAAAAACGGTGGACGCGCCCTCGCCTGTGATCCCTTCCACGGCGAGACCCGCCATAGTGAGGTCTTCGGCGAGCTTCCGCTCGTCAACCTTCAGGTCAACAAAGTCGCGAATCCACTGAGGAGAAATCTTCATTGCAAATTCAAAAGGTTTAGGGGTTTGCAGTTCACAGTTGTTGTAGCTATGAACTGCAGACTGTTGACTGTGCACCTTCTCAGCCTATGCAAACTGCTCCAAAAACCTCACATCCCCGAGATAGAACTGCTGAATATCATCCAGCCCGTACATGAACATGGCGATGCGTTCCACGCCCATGCCGAAGGCGAAGCCGCTGACCTTCTCGGCATCGTAGCCGACGAAGCCGTACAGCGACGGGTCCACCATGCCGCTGCCGAGCAGTTCCACCCAGCCGCTGAACTTGCATACCCGGCATCCCTTGCCGCCGCAGAAAATGCAACTGATGGCCACTTCCGCGCTGGGCTCGGTGAAAGGGAAGAACGACGGCTGAAAGCGCGTGCGCACGCTGGAGCCGAAAAATTCTTTCATGGCGTGGTCAAGCGTGCCTTTCAGATCGCAGAAGGTGATGTGCTCGTCCACGGCCAGTCCCTCGACCTGGTGAAACATGGGCGAGTGGGTGGCGTCGGGCGCGTCGTTGCGGTGGACGCGGCCGGGAATTACGATGCGCACCGGCGGCTGCTGCTTCTCCATCGTGCGGATTTGGACCGGCGACGTGTGCGTCCGCAGCAGCAGGCGGTCGCGCCGCGGCCGCGATTCCTGGCCCGCAATGAAGATGGTGTCCTGGGTGTCGCGCGCGGGATGGTCCTCGGGGAAGTTCAGCGACTCGAAATTGTAGTAGTCCGTCTCGATCTCCGGGCCTTCGCCGATGGAGTAACCCATGTTGCGGAAGACGGCCACGATGTCGTTCATCGTGCGAATGATCAGGTGCTCCACGCCGATGGGCCGGCGAATGCCGGGAAGGGTGATGTCCAAGCGTTCGGATTCCAGACGCGCTGTGGACGTGCCGCTCTCGATGCGCTGGCGCGTGTCTTCGACCGCCTGTTCCACCTGCGCCTTCAGCGCGTTCACGCGCCGTCCCACCTCGCGCTTTTGCGGGCCGGGCGCGGCCTTGAGCCACAGATCATTGAGCTGCGTCAGAATGCCGTTTTTGCGCGCCAGCCAGCGATCGCGGAAGTTCTTCCACTCAGACTCATTCGTGACCGCGGATGCTTCCTGCTCCAAAACAGCCAATAATTCCGCCACAGCCTTATCCAGCGCCTCTGGGCAATGATCGTCGAGTTTGGAAACTTCGTACATAACAAATGAAACCGCGGATTCACGCGGATTGGCGCGGATTAACTTGAGGTAAATCTGATCCGCGTTAATCCGCGAAAATCCGCGGCTGGTTTTGTGTTACGTTGTAGCGCCCAGCGCGCCCTTTGCCTGCTGGGCGAGGGCGGCAAATCCCGCCGGGTCTTTGACTGCGATATCTGCCAGGATCTTGCGGTCCAGGTCCATGCCGCTTTTCTTCAGCCCGCTGACGAACTGGCTGTAGCTCAAGCCATTGAGCTTGGCGGCCGCGCCGATGCGCACGATCCACAGCGAGCGGAACTGGCGCTTCTTCTGCCGCCGGCCCGCATAGGCGAACTTCAACCCGCGCTCGACGGATTCTTTTGCTGACCGGTAGAGCTTCGATTTGGTCAGCATGTAACCGCTGGCGCGTTCCAATATCTTTTTCCGCTTGGCGCGGCGCTTGGTTCCACGTTTTACACGAGGCATGATCTGCTCCTTTTCTGATTCGTTGAGCGGCTGGAGGCAAGGAGATTCGGCAGGAACCTGGCCTCTTCACACGCTTAAGTTTGGAAGCTCGCGTCGGCGCTTTAGGCCAACATGCTTCGCTTCGCTCCCATGTTGGCGCGCCGGTCGCTCGCCCAGATCTCCTTCGGCGGCCACCGAAGGCCGCCTCAGGATGACACCATAGGCTAGTACGGAATCATCCGCTTGATCTTGGGTGTATCGGCGTCGCTGACCAGCACCTGGTTGCCCAGCTTGCGCTTGCGCTTCGTATCCTTCGAAGTCAGGATATGACGCAGGTGCGAATGACCGCGCTTTACCTTCCCGGTCGCGGTTTTCTTGAAGCGCTTGGCCGCTCCGCTATGTGTTTTCAGTTTCGGCATAATTCCCCTTACCAGTCAGCAACAAGCTGCAAGCAACAAGCTTGTTCTGCCTGTTGCCGGCTGCTGATTGCTCAAATTTGTGTGGAAGAACCGACGAAGTCGGTCACTATCCCTGCTGCGCCGCTTGTCCGCCTGTGCCGGAACTTTGCTGGCCACCGGGGGCGGGACCCGCTTGGCCTCCGGATGGCGCTGCCGGAGGCGCCGCTTTTTTCGCCGGCGCAGCCGCCTTGGGAGGCGCCAGGATCGCGTGCAGCGTATTGCCTTCCTGCCGTGGCCGGAACTCCACGACGGCCTTATCGCCTAATTCCGTAATCAGTCGCTCCAGGATCGCCCGTCCCAGGCCCTGGCGCGTCATTTCGCGACCGCGGAAGAAGATCGTCGCCTTGACCTTGTCACCTTCTTCCAGGAAGCGTAGCACGTGCTTCTTCTTGGTCTCGTAGTCGTGTTCGTCCACGTTGATGCGGAACTTGACTTCCTTGACGGTGATGGTCTTCTGGTGCTTCTTGGCTTCGCGTTCCCGCTTTTCCTGCTGGTACAGATACTTGCCGAAATCCATGATGCGGCACACGGGCGGCTGCGCCGTGGGCGAAATCTCAACCAAGTCGAGGTTCTTCTCCCTCGCCTTCTTGAGCGCTTCAAACGGTGGCATGATGCCGATCTGCTTGCCTTCGTCGTCAATTACGCGGATTTCCCGCGCCCGGATGCGCTCATTGGTGCGAATGTAACGCTTGTCGATGCATTCCCTCCTGACCAGAAAACTCGCAAAATTATAGCATGACAGGCTTGCCGAACCACGAACCGTGTGCCTTAGCGATCACCTGGGTTTGCCTATTTGTGGTTAATGAAAAAGCTGTGGTGGCGGAAACACAGGAGAAGCCGCAAAGAATTAACCAATTAACCAAATGACGAAATAACCAAATCATCGGTCCCGCATCTCACCTCCTTGGGCGTTCTTCATGAGGCGCACAGAAAAAGTTGCCGTCCTTGGCGCCGGGACCATGGGGGCGCGCATTGCAGCGCACCTGGCCAACGCTGGCGTGGCTTCGTTTCTCTTGGACATCGTTCCGCCAGAGGCTGACAGTCACTCCCGCAACCGCATCGCCCAAGCTGGACTGGACGCTGCTCGCAAGTCTAAGCCTCCCGCGTTCTTCGAGCCGTCCCTGGCAGGGCTGATCACGGTGGGCAATTTTGAAGACGACTTGGGCCGGATCGCCGAAGCCGACTGGATCCTTGAAGCCGTTGTCGAAGACATCCAGGTCAAGCGGTCGCTGCTGAAAAAAGTGGAAGCCGTACGCCGCCCGGGGACCATCGTCACCACCAATACGAGCGGTCTGCCGGTGGCGCGCATTGCCGAGGGCTTCGGCGACGACTTCCGCCGCCACTGGTTCGGCACGCATTTCTTCAATCCGCCGCGCTACATGCGCCTGCTGGAAATCATTCCCACCCCGGAAACCGATCGCGCCGCCCTCGATCTCATTGTGAACTTCTGCGATCTGCGTCTGGGGAAGGGAATTGTGTTTGCCAAAGACACGCCCAACTTCATCGCCAACCGCATCGGCGCTTTTTCAGTGTTGAACATCATGCGCCTCATGCAGCAGATGGACCTGTCCATCGAAGAAGTGGACGCGCTCACCGGCACAGCCATCGGATGGCCGAAATCCGCAACCTTTCGGACCATAGACATGGTTGGGTTGGACGTTCTGGCGCAGGTTGCCGGAAATATGCAGAGCCTGCGTAACGAACGCAGCGACCTCGCGCTGCCCGGCTTTGTCCGGCACATGCTCGAACGCAAGTGGCTGGGCGACAAAAGCGGCGGCGGCTTCTACAAAAAGATCCAGACCGGTGGTCATGAAGAGCATCTCGCGCTGGACTGGAAGACGCTCGAATACCGGCCGCGGCAGAAGGTGAAATTCCCGGTGCTTGAAATGACGAAGAATGTTGAGTCAATGCCGCAGCGGCTGCGCATGCTGCTGGGACTCGATGGCGTGCCGCAGAACAACGATGTCGTGTGCCAGTTTCTCTGGACGGCGCTCTCCGATCTGTGGATCTACTCTGCCAACCGCGTCGCGGAAATTTGCGATTCCGTGGCTGAGATAGACCGCGCCATGCGTCTCGGCTTCAACTGGGAACTGGGGCCGTTCGAACTTTGGGACGCTGCCGGCGTTGAGCCCACGTTGAAACGCATGCAGCAGGAAGGGAAGCCGCTTGCGAAGAACGCTGAGCGGCTGCTCGCGTCCGGGCAGAAATCCTGGTACGCGGACGCCCCCAATGCTTCCTCCGGCCTCGCCTGTTTCGATCTTGCCACCGGCGGTTACGAAAACGTGCGATTGCCTGCGGGCGTCTGGTCGGTGCTGGCGGCAAAGAAGTCCAACGGCGTGGTGAAGAAGAATCCGGGGGCGTCGCTGGTGGACCTGGGCGAAGGCGTGGGCTGCATCGAGTTCCACTCCAAGATGAATACGATCGGAGGCGACATCGTGCAGTTCATCACGGACGTCCTGAAACCCCGCGGCGCGGACGCGAATTTCGACTCGTTTGTCATTACCAACGACGCCCAGCACTTCTGCGCCGGCGCCAACCTCATGCTGCTGCTGCTGGCGATCCAGGAGCAGGACTGGGACGAAATTGACCATATGGTGCGCGCCTTCCAGCAGATGACGTGGGCGATCAAATTTTCTCCCAGGCCGGTGGTGGTTGCTCCTTTCGGCATGACCCTGGGCGGTGGCTGCGAGGTCGCGCTCCACGGCGCCGCACGCCAGCCGCACTGCGAACTTTACATGGGATTCGCCGAGGCCGGCGTGGGCCTGCTGCCCGCTGGCGGCGGTTGTAAAGAAATGCTGCTGCGCGCAATTGACGGGTACCCCACCCTGACCCTGAGTGAAACGAAGGGGAACGGTGGGGGTGTTCATTCTCAAACGCCCGAGCTGTTGGAAGCCATCAAGCACGCTTTTGAAACCATCGCGCTGGCAAAGGTTTCCACCTCTGCCGCCGATGCCCGCCATCTTAGCTTGCTCTCCGAGGCCGACCAGGTGACTATGAACCGCGAGCGCCTGCTGTCCGACGCCAAAGCGCGCGCGCTCGAACTCTCGCGTACGGGCTACAAGCCGCCGCTGCCGCGGGCCCACATCCCTGCTCCCGGTGAAAGCATTCTTGCGGCGCTGAAACTTGGGGTGCATCTGATGAGAGAAGGTGACTTCATCACCGCGCACGACGCCCGGATCGGCAACAAGATCGCCGAGGTGCTCTGCGGAGGCGCACTCACGCCTGGTACGGCGGTCAGTGAACAATACATCCTGGATCTTGAGCGGGAAGCATTTAAGTCGCTCTGCGGCGAACGCAATACGCAAGAGCGCATTCAATACACGCTCAAGGCAGGCAAGCCGCTGAGGAACTGAAGCATCGGGGATCGGGTGACCTGGTGATTCTGGAGGATGGCAATGGCATTTGATGAACAAGAATTTGAAACCTTGTTGGCAGATTCGCGTGAACTTGCTCATTACGAAACGCTAGAATTGCAGGCGGAGCTCTGGGGCGACCTGGTTTTGCGAGGCGACCTCGGCTGACGCGCGGTAGAGACGTAGCCCAGACCCGAATTCCTGCCACAAGGAACTGCATGGCTATTCGCAAGGCAACGAAAAAGAGACCGCTGCAAGCTGCTGCTTCTTCCATCTTCAGGAAGCATTTCGGTGCACGGGAATTGCGCAATCTGGTAACTGCGGCGCGCGATTTTCCGATCACTTCCCGCCCGGACGTGCAGCGCGCAATTGAGGGCTTGCTGGCCAGCGATTACGAGCAAGCCGTGGGCATTCATCCCCAGTATGTGCACGAAACCCTGACCATTTCGCACGTGCTGGCGGAAGGGCCCTACCCCATCCTTATCGGTCCGTTGCAGCACCAGGACGTTGACACTGGCGACGTGGAACCGGTTCGCTGCATCAAGCACGCCATCTGGACGCGCACGTTGGACAAGCTGCCTTACGCAATCCTGCTCACTCCCGCCATACTTTACGGGCAGCCCGGGGGCGTTCATGTAGAAATCGCCGTCCCCAGCGGAGAAGCCGGGCTGAAGCTTTCGCGCAAGTTCTTTCGCGAACTGGAATCGCGGGTGCACGCCGCCGGCTCCTATCGCGGCCGCGTGATTTCGCTGGAGGCGAGTCTCGACTACTCTGGTCGTGGCGGCTCCATCAAGGTCCACCGCCTGCCGGCAATCAAGCGCGAAGAGGTCATCCTGCCCGAGAGCACGCTGCGGCTGCTGGAGCGCAACGTGGCCGATTTCATTCGCGTACGTCCGCGTATGAAGACGCTCGGCATGTCGGTCAAGAAAGGGCTGCTCTTCTATGGCGCACCCGGTACGGGCAAGACCCACACCATCCGTTACCTGGCGAGCCAATTGCCGGAGCATACCACCCTGCTGATTACCGCCGAGCAAGTCGCGTATCTCGATGACTACTTCCGCCTGGCGCGGTTTCTTCAGCCGGCCATGCTGGTGATTGAAGACGTGGACCTCATTGCCCGCTCTCGCGAGGAAATGCGTAGCGGTTGCGAGGAGAGCCTGCTTAACAAACTGCTGAACGAAATGGACGGCCTGCGCGAAGACGCAGAGATTCTTTTTGTGCTCACCACCAATCGGCCGGACCAGTTGGAAGCGGCGCTGGCTTCCCGCCCCGGACGCATTGACCAGTCCATCGAATTTCCGCTGCCGCACGATGACGGCCGGGCCAAGCTGGTGCGCCTTTATTCCCGAGGGTTGCATGTGCCTGACGACGTGGTGAAGTCCATCGTTTACAAGACCAAAGGCTCAACCCCGGCCTTTATTAAAGAACTGATGCGCCGCTCCGCCCAGATTTACCTCGAGAGGGGCGCCGATGGCGGATTGCGTTTCGCCGACGTCGAAACCGCAATCGAGGAGATGCTGTTTGCCGGGGGCACGCTGAATTTGAAATTGCTGGGCGGAGCTAACCCGGAAGCGTCGCTGGCGGCGGCACACTCGGTAACAGAGAATTAGACGAATTAGGGCATTTCATAAGTAGCTTCTCCGGCCCACCTGCGTTGACCCTCAGCGGCCAAAGCCGCATCCATACAGAAGATGAACGGCGCGGCTGAACAGTCTGCTGAGAAACCTCTGTGACCTCTGTGTCCTCTGCGGTTAAGGGTTTTCAATGGGAACCATGACGGCCTCCATTTCGAAGATTGCTGGCGGCAGCTTCCTCATCGAAGAACGAGCCCCGGACGAAGTTTTCACTCCGGAAGATTTCTCCGACGAGCACCGCCAGATCGTCCGCACCACGGAAGAATTCGCCAGCAATGAAATCTTGCCCGTGCTGGATAAGATCGAACACAAAGACTGGGCAGTCACGCGCGACCTGATCCGCAAAGCCAGCGCACTGGGGCTCACCTCGGTTGACATCCCCGAGCAGTACGGCGGTATGGAAATGGACAAGGTGTCCTCAGCCATAATTGCCGATCGCATCGCCATCTGCGGCAGCTTCAGCGTCACCTTCGGCGGGCATGTCGGCATCGGCACGTTGCCCATCGCCTGGTTCGGCACGGAACAGCAGAAGCAGAAATATCTGCCCAAACTGGCCAGCGGCGAGTGGGTCGGCGCGTACGCGCTCTCGGAAGCCTCCTCCGGCTCCGACGCGCTCAACTGCCGTGCCCGCGCCACGCTCTCCGCCGACGGCAAACACTACCTGCTCAGCGGCGAAAAGATGTGGATCACCAACGCCGGCTTTGCCGACGTGTTCACGGTTTTCGCCAAAGTGGACGGGGAGAAATTTTCGGCTTTCATTGTCGAGCGGAATTTTCCGGGACTTGCCGTCGGCGCCGAAGAGCACAAGATGGGCATCCGCGGATCATCCACTTGCCCGCTGATTCTTAACGAATGCCAGGTGCCGGTGGAAAATCTGCTTGGCGAAGTCGGCAAGGGCCACGTGATTGCCTTCAACATTCTCAACGTGGGCCGCTTCAAGCTGGGCGCGTCCTGTGCGGGCGGTGCTCGCTATTCGCTTCAGCACGCCATCAGCTACGCCAAACAGCGGAAGGCGTTCGGCAAGACGATCTCCGAGTTCGGGCTGGTCCGCGAGAAACTGGCGGACATCGCCACCGGCATCTACGCGCTCGAATCCATGGTGTACCGCACCGTCGGCATGATTGACGTGGCGCTCTCGCAAGTGGACAAGAGCGGTGGGGACGCGCCGAGTGCGATTCGCAAAAACGTTGAGGAGTACGCGGTCGAGTGCTCCATCATCAAGGTTGCCGGCTCCGAAATCCTCGATTCAGTTGTGGACGAAGTTGTCCAGATCTACGGCGGCTATGGATTTGTCGAAGAATATCATGCCGAGCGCGCCTACCGCGACTCGCGTGTGAACCGTATTTTTGAGGGCACAAACGAGATCAACCGTCTCATCATCACCGGATGGCTGCTGAAGCGCGCCATGAACGGCCAGTTGCCGCTGCTGCCCGCCATTCAGAAGCTGATGGAAGAAGTGCTTGCCGTCTCCAACCTGGCCGAGTCGTTTGAAGGGTCGCTCTCGGCCGAGCGCACCCTGGTTGCAAATGCGAAAAAGGCCGCACTGTTTGCTGCGGGCGTGGCCTGGCAGAAATATCTTCAGGCGCTTGCCGATCAACAGGAGATCATGGGCGCTCTCGCCGACATCATCATCGAGACTTACGCAATGGAGTCCTGTCTGCTGCGGGCCCTCAAGATCGCCGAGCGTAACGGCGAGACCGCCGCGCTCGCCATCGCCATGACACAGGTCTATATAGCCGGGGCAATGGAACGAATCGAGACGGCCACTCGCAAAGTGATCGCGGCCGTAGCTGAAGGCGACACGCTTCGCACCTACATGGCAGTGCTGCGGCGCTTGTTCAAGTACGAACCGGCCAACACCATCGCCCTGCGCCAGCAGATCGCGGAGAAAGTGCTGGAAGCGGGCAAGTATGTAGTTTCGTAACTTCCAATTCCATCGGGCGGTGTGAGCCTGGGATTGGAAGCTGAAGCTTCTCGAAATCCTTCGATGTCTCGACACCTTGAGGAGTTTCCGCGCCACCACACCCCTTCGTAAATCGTAATTCGTAAATCGAAAATTCCTCCGTGTCTTCTGTGGTTAAGCTTCGTCAGTCCCCCGCCTGTTTCTCCGCCTTTGCCTGGTCTGGCTTCCAGCGCAGCACCGGATGCCGTGCCGCGCTGACTTCATCAAGCCGCGAGATGCGCGTACTGTGCGGGGCGTTCAGCACCACTTCCGGCGTCTTCTCGCATTCTTCCGCGATGGCGCGCATGGCATCAACGAACAAGTCAATCTCTTCTTTGGACTCGCTTTCGGTGGGCTCGATCATCAGCGCGCCATGCACGATCAGCGGGAACGAGACCGTATAAGGGTGGAAGCCATAGTCAATCAGCCGCTTGGCGATGTCACCCGTCTTCACACCTTTGGCGTTTTGCAGCCGGTCGCTGAATACGACTTCATGCATGGACGGGCTCTTGTACGGCAAGTCGTAATAAGGCTCGAGTTGTTTGCGGATGTAGTTGGCGCCGAGCACGGCATCCTCGGTCGTCTCACGCAGACCGTCAGGTCCGTTCGCCATGATGTACGCCAGCGCGCGCACCAGCATTCCGAAATTTCCGTAGAACGCGCGCACGCGCCCGACGGATTTCGGCCGGTAATAGTCCAAGGCGAGCTTGCCGTCTTCGTGCGTCACTACCAGCGGCACCGGCAAGTACGGCTCCAGGAGTTGCTTGCAGACCACCGGCCCCGCTCCCGGACCGCCGCCGCCGTGCGGCGTAGAAAAAGTCTTATGCAGGTTCAGGTGCATGACATCAACGCCGTTGTCGCCGGGACGCGTCTTTCCGACCAGCGCGTTCATGTTCGCCCCGTCCATGTAGAGCAGGGCGCCCTTGGCATGCAGGATCTCCGCAACCTTCCTGATTTCCGTTTCGTACACGCCCACGGTGTTCGGGTTAGTTACCATCAGCGCGGCAACGTCTTCATTCACCTGCGCTGCCAGCGCTTCCAGGTCCACCATGCCCTGCGGGTTCGATTTAAGATTTTCCACCGCGTACCCGGCGATCGCCGCCGTCGCCGGATTGGTGCCATGCGCCGAGTCGGGGATCAATATCTTCTTGCGCGGATTACCTTGGTCTTCGAGATACGCTCGCACCAGCAGGATTCCCGTCAGCTCGCCGTGCGCGCCCGCCGCCGGTTGTAGCGTGACCGCGTCCATGCCACAGATTTCCAGCAGGTAATCTGAAAGCGTCTTCAGGATCCGCAGCGCGCCCTGCGACAGCTTTTCCGGCTGATACGGATGCGCTTCCGCCAGCTCATGCAGCCGCGCGACCGCCTCGTTTACCCGCGGGTTGTACTTCATCGTGCATGAGCCCAGCGGGTACAAGCCTGTGTCCACGCCGTAGTTCCACGTGGACAGGCGCGTGAAGTGGCGGATGATCTCGATCTCGCTGACCTCAGGCATGTGGCCCAGGTCCGCGCGTACGCTCGCCCCCAGCAGCTTGGCCGCGTTGACTTCAGGAACGTCCAGCGGCGGCAGCTTGTAAGCCGCTTTGCCCGGCGACGACTTCTCGAAAATCAGGCCTTCGTTCTGGTTGACGTGCGTGCGGGCTTTCTTGATTTTGCTGTTCATAGCATCTCTTTTTCGAAAAACCCAAAACACGGATTTACACGGATGAACCCAGATCTAAATCAAGGTGTCATGACGAGGAGGGCGAAGCCCGACGAGGCATCTGCTTTTCCTGGGCAGGAATGAAAAAGCAGATGCCTCGCTTCGCTCGTCATGACACGATCAGCGGCAACATCCGTGATGATCCGTGCCAATCCGTGTTTAGGTTCTGATTTCACTTCAGCGCCCTCGCCGCCTGATCAATCGCCTGACGGCCGACCAGTTCGGTGCAGCACCAAAGCGAAGCGTTCCCCAGCTCCGGATAAAACTTCTTGAGCGTCGGCAGTCCGCCAAGAATGTGTTTCTTAAGTAGACGGTCGTTGATCGCGTAGGGATCGGCTTCCGTCTGCACTACGAATTCATTGAAGCGCGGCGCGCCCTGGAACAGCACCTTGGCGGATTTCGACTTGGCGAACTTTTGCGCCGCATAGGCCGTCTTGGCCAGGTTCTGCTGGGCCAGTTCCTTCAGACCCTCACGTCCGTACACGGTCATGAAGATGTTGGCCATGAGCGCGATCAGCGCCTGGTTGGTGCAGATGTTCGAAGTCGCCTTCTCGCGTCGTATGTGCTGCTCGCGCGTGCTCAGCGTCAGCACGAAGCCGCGCCGTCCCTGCTTGTCGCGCGCCTCTCCCACGAGTCGTCCTGGCATCTGCCGCACGAACTGCTCCTTGGTGGCGATCACGCCGGCATAGGGACCGCCGTAGCTGAGCGCCACTCCGAATGCCTGCACTTCCATGGCAATGATGTCAGCCTCGACCGGCGGCTTCACGATTCCCAGCGACACCGGTTCCGCCACCGCCACCACTAGCAGCGCTCCTTTCTTGTGCGCCACGTCCGCAATCGCCGCAACGTCTTCGATCGTGCCGAAGAAGTTGGGCGACTGGACCAGCACGCAAGCTGTCTGGTCGGTGATGGCCTTGTCCAGGGAATCCAGGTCCACGCGTCCGTTCTCACCGAAAGCGGCCAGCGTGACAGGCAGGTTCTGGTTCTTGGCGTACGTGGCCAGCACTTCGCGGTACTCCGGGTGCACGCTGCGCGCCACCACGGCCCCGTGGCGTCCGGTGATGCGTGCCGCCATCAGGACCGCTTCGGTGGTCGCAGTGGAACCGTCGTACATGGACGCGTTGGCCACTTCCATGCCGGTCAGTTCGCAGATCATGGTTTGAAATTCAAAGATGGCCTGTAGCGTGCCTTGCGAGATTTCCGGCTGGTAAGGCGTGTACGCGGTGAAGAACTCTCCGCGCGAGATCAGCGCGTCAATGACCACCGGCCGGTAGTGGCGGTAGGCGCCCGCTCCCAGAAAGACGGTGTAGTGGTCGCCGTTTTCTGAGGCACGCTCCCGGAACCATTGAATGATCTCAGCCTCAGACATGGAGGGCGGGAGCTGCAGCTCACGGTTCAACCTGGCTTCGGGCGGGATGTGCGCGAACAGGGAATCAACCGATCTGATCCCGATCTCGCGCATCATGGCTTCGCGGTCGGACGGTGACTTCGGAAGATATCTCATAGCCAATCCGGTGATCGGGTGATCGCGTCATCGGCGATCGGTGTTAAATCACCCGATCACCCGCTCGCCAGATCACCCGATCGGTCTCAATGTCCTTGTTCTTCCGCAAGGAATTTTTCGTAATCGGCGGCGGACAGCAGCGAATCCAGCTCCGCCGGGTTCTTGATCTTGACCTTGACCATCCAGGCGCTGTGCGCGTCGGCGTTGACTTTCTCCGGCGCTGTGGTCAATTCATTGTTGACCTCGGTGACGGTGCCGGAAACCGGTGCATAGATGTCCGACACAGCCTTGACCGACTCCACCGTGCCCAGGCTCTTGCCCTGCGTCAGCTCGGCGCCGACCTTGGGCAGTTCCACGAAAACTATGTCCCCCAGCGCTTCCTGTGCGTGGTCGGTAATACCGATGATTCCAATGTTCCCATCAGTTTTGATCCACTCATGTTCCTTTGTGTATTTCAACTCGCTGGGATATTTAACTTGCTTGGGTTCCGCCATCGTCTTGCTCTCCGTAGCGCGTATTCTTCTTTCGAGTGAAAGGGGCTTTTTGCTTTGTCATTCCGAGCGAAGCGAGGAATCCCTATTCGCCAAAACTGCTTCGTGAGCGTCATCACGTCGTGCCTATGCGCCGCCCACCGTCCAATGTCGTCCTGCTCTACTGCTTCCTCGGTCTCTTATAAAACGGCGTGGCCACAACTTTTGCCTTGGCTCCGTGGCCGCGGATCTCGACTCTCAGTTCGGTGCCAACCGCGGCCAGCTCCGGCGGGACGTATGCGAGCGCGATGTTCTTCTTCAGAAAGGGCGCGTACGACCCGCTGGTGACGTAGCCAACTTCTTTGCCGCTGATGTCCTGGACCTTGTATCCGTCGCGCGCAATGCCACGTTCGGTCATCTCGATGCCAGCCAGCGTGCGCCTGATCCCTTCAGCCTTCTGTTTTTCCAGCGTGGCCTTGCCGATGAATTGAGGTTTTTCCAGCTTCAGCCATCTATCCAGCCCGGCTTCGAGCGGCGTGATGGTATCGGATATCTCATGGCCATACAATGCCAGCCTGCCCTCGAGGCGCAGCGTGTTGCGCGCGCCCAAGCCGCACGCGACCACTCCGAACTCCCTACCCGCTTCCATCACTCGGTTCCACACCATCGCGCTGGTCCCTTCGTCGGCGGGAATGTAGATTTCGAAGCCGTCTTCCGCGGTGTAACCAGTGCGCGCGATCATCACATTTTTCAGGCCGCACACCGTCCCGTGCGTGAGCCAATAGAACTTGACCTGCGACAGATCAGCGTCTGTTAGTTTCTGTAGCGTGTTCACGGCTTTGGGGCCCTGGATCGCGATCTGAGTGAAATCGTCGCTCAGGATTTCGACCTTGCAGTCGAATGCCTTGCAGCTTTCGCGGACCCACCGGTGGTCTTTTTCGCGCGTGCCCGCATTGATCACGAAGAAGTAATCGTTATCGCACAGCTTGTGCACGATCACGTCGTCCACAAACGTGCCCTGCGGATACAGCAGCGCGGAATACTGGCACTGTCCGGTCGCGAGCTTGGAGGCATCGTTCATGGTGATGTGCTGGACGGCCTCCAGCGCCTGCGGGCCGGCCACGCGGATGTCGCCCATGTGGCTGACGTCGAATATGCCCACGCCGCTGCGCACGGCCAGATGTTCGGCTATCAGCCCGCCGCTGGACGGGTATTCCACGGGCATGTCCCATCCGTTGAAGTCCACCATCTTTGCGCCCATCTTGCGGTGGACAAGATTCAGAGCGGTTTTGCGAGGAGCGGTTGGCGAGATTGCCTCAGCTTGTGACAATGGCATTCTCCCTTGGAACAAACATCCGCTGGTTACCCAAACATTCGCTTGGATGCGGTGTGCTCTGGAACCAGCCACAAAAAATGGCGAGCCATTTTACGCTAACGGCACGAAGATGGGCGGTCAATTTTGGAAAAAATCGCTTGGGGAAAGCTGAACGCAGAGGACACAAAGGACGCAGAGCACGCCAGAGGGCATCGGGCCATCTTTATCACATCGGGTGATCGGGAAAATCGGGGGAATCGGGGATCGGAGAATCGCTGAGATGCGCTATCTGAACGCTGGCACCTAAAACCTGTCACCTGTTACCTGTTGCCTGTCACCAAATTCCTCCGTATCCTCTGCGTCCTCTGCGGTTAAGAACTCTGTTAAGAAAACTCTAAAGATGAGCTTCGGTGATGCCGCTGTTCAAGCATGTGGCACAGTAGGGGAGCATGCCGACGCCGCGCAGATACACCGGATAGAAGAACAGTCCGATGGCGCCACAGCCCATGCAGGCCGGGCCGAGCAGATGCCGTTCGCAGGATGGTGAGCAAAATGAATGAGGATCGCTGGCCGGGCTTTCCTGCATGAGGAACAACTGCGAGCAGGCGAGGCACTCCCCTATCTGATATGAGATATTTGGGTGAGTGAACCCATCGCGTGATCTGGTAATCGGTTGATCGGGTGATCTGGTCACGCTTCAGTATTCCGCCTGGTACTCGCAGGCTTCACGGCAAGTGAGGCAGTAATATAGTCCGTCTTCGCACAGGCGCACGTCGTCGGCTCCCTGGCACAGAATGCAATAATCCCGCACGGGGCAGTTGCACTCGGATTCCGCCTTGCCGCAAACTGTGCAATGGTATTTGCCAGCCATACGCGGCAACTGTACCGCGAATTCTACGGTTGTACAAACCCTGCGGATCGGAATAGTTAGTGCTACGCCTGACCTCCCGATGCGGATCACCCGATCACCCGATCTCTCGATCCTCCCTGCCCCGCTGCTCTCGGTTTGAAGCCACATGCGTAATCGCCCAGGCATCTAAGTCCACTAAATTGCGCCGCTAAACCTAGGAAAACTGAGGTCGCTTATGAATCGCAAGCTTGCTATTGCCCTCGTCACATTAGCTATCAGCGCCTGGGCCGTTGCCCAGATGGCGCAGACGGAACAGATAACCAGTGGGCCAACCGTGGAGGCGGTTACTGGAAATTCAGCAACCATAGCCTGGTCCACGAATGTGGGTGGCAGTTCGATCGTGAAGTACGGTACCGATGCCAACAACTTGAACCAGACGGCGCAGTCGCCCTACGCCGAGACCGGCGGAACGCATCGTGTACAGTTGAAGAATCTCAAAGCCGGAACCACTTACTACTACCAGGTCCTATCGGGCCAAGCCCAGGGAACCGGCGGGATGGCGATGGGCCAGGTCGGCCAATTCACCACGCCGGGCGGAGCTTTCGGACAGGAAAGTGCCACCAGGATTCCGCTATATCGTGCCGCGGGTCCCAACGGCTCGCACCTGTTCACGACCGATTTTTCCCAGCTGCAAAGCGCTGCCAGCCAGGGCTTCAGGCAGGAAGGGATAGCGGGGTACGTGGACAAGAACCAGGGACAAGGGGAACTGCCTCTCTATCACCTGGCTGGCACGAATGGCGACAACTTTTACACCACCAACGCAGCCGAGCGTGACAATGCTATTTCACGCCTGGGGTTCCGTGATGCCGGCATCGCGGGCTATGTCGCCAGCTCACCTATGGGTGGCACACAGCCGCTGTATCGGCTCTACAACCCTGGGGTGCAACAGCACTTCTACACCACCAACGCTGGTGAGCGTGCCCAGTTGCTCTCGCAAGGATGGCAGGACAACGGTGTTGCCGGTTACGTCTGGGCGCACTGATCAGGTCGGCTGATCTGATGATCTCGTGATCGGAGATCTTTGGACAGTTCTTGTGGATCTGTGGCTCGCGGAAGAAGTTGAAACGAATGGTGCGAATTGGTGCCCCACATCTGCCAGGGTCTGGCAGATGTGGGGCTTTGTTAAAGCGCTAAGTTCTTCAGAAAACGGGCTGATCACCCGATCACTAGATTACTACTGCCTCTTTGTACTCTCCGAATACCTGGCGCAGGGTATCGCTGATCTCGCCGACTGTGGCGTAATTCTCGACCGAATTGATGATGCGCGGCATCAGGTTCTCGCCATTGCGAGCAGCGTCTTCGACCGCCTTAATTGACGCCTCCCAGCATCCCTTGTCCCGGCGTGCCCTCAGCGCGCGCACGCGTTCCACCTGGTTGCGCTCCAGGCTTTCATCTATGCGCTGCAAAGGAACTTCTTTTTCCTGTTCGATCCCGAAGCGGTTTACGCCCACTACGACCTGCTCCAGGCGATCCACTTTTTGCTGATACTCGTAGGCGGCGTTCTGAATTTCCTGCTGCACGAAGCCGCGCTCGATGGCTTTCAGCATTCCGCCCATAGCCGCAATCTTCTCCAGGTAGCCGTTGGCGTGCTTCTCGATCTCATTGGTGAGCCATTCGATGTAGTACGAGCCGGCCAGGGGATCAATCGTCTGGGGCACACCCGACTCATAGGCGATGATCTGCTGCGTCCGCAGCGCGATGCGCGCCGACTGCTCCGTGGGCAGTGCCAGTGCCTCGTCGAACGAATTGGTATGCAGCGACTGTGTCCCGCCCAGCACCGCCGCCAGCGCCTGCAACGCGGTGCGCACGATGTTGTTCTCCGGCTGCTGTGCGGTCAGCGTGGACCCACCCGTCTGGGTATGGAAGCGCAGCATCTGTGATTTGGGGTTCTTCGCCTGGAAATGATCTTTCATGATCCGCGCCCACATGCGGCGGGCCGCGCGGAACTTGGCCACTTCCTCCAGGAAATTGTTGTGGCAGCAGAAGAAGAACGACAGCCGTGGCCCGAACCGGTCCACATCCAGACCAGCGTCAATGGCTGCCTGCACATAGGTCATGCCGTTGGCGAGTGTGAAGGCGACCTCCTGTACGGCGGTGCAGCCGGCCTCCCGCATGTGATACCCGGAAATCGAGATCGTGTTCCACTCGGGCACGTTCTGGTTGCAGTAGGAAAAGATGTCCGTGATGATACGCATCGCCTGCTGCGGCGGAAAGATGTAGGTGCCGCGCGCAATGTATTCCTTCAGAATGTCGTTCTGTATGGTTCCGGAAAGCTTGCGCGCGTCGAGACCAGCCCGCTTTGCCACCGCGATGTACAGCGACAGCAGAATGGATGCGGTGGAATTGATGGTCATCGAGGTGGAAATCTTTTCCAGCGGGATGCCGTCAAACAACCGCTGCATGTCCTCGATGGAGTCAATCGCCACGCCTACTTTGCCGACTTCACCGAGGGCCATCGGGGAATCGGAATCCATCCCGATCTGGGTAGGCAGGTCGAAGGCCACGGAGAGACCAGTGGTGCCGTGTTCCAGCAGGTACTTGTAGCGCTTATTGGATTCCTCGGCATCGCCCATACCGGCATACTGGCGCATGGTCCAGAGCCGCCCACGGTACATCGTGGCCTGCACGCCGCGTGTGAAAGGATACTGGCCGGGATAGCCGACTTCGCGTTCGTAGTCCCAGCCCGCGAGATCGGCGGGCGTATATAGCGGATGCACTTCAATATGGGATGAAGTTTGCTGTACCGGCGTGCGCTCGGCAACAGCCCCGGCCTTCTTTGTCTCTGCCATAAGTTCCCCAGTGATGCGGATAATACAAAACTCATTATTTTACGGGAACACCACCCGGTGCGCCCCAAGAAAATACGCTCTCGGTTGTCGGCTCTCGGATACCGGCTCTCGGCGCGCCTTGAATGTTCTTGCTGAAGTAGAACGATACCAGGAAAGGTGGCGCCGAGAAATTTGTGCCAGTGTCATGACAAGCGCGGGCCACTCAACATGCGCGCCGCCCAATAAGATGAAAACTGAAGTGGTGCGAATTGGTGCCCCACATCTGCCCGGTTTTGGCAGATGTGGGTCTTTTGCAAAAGACGCGAGACACAGAAGAACTTAGGGATTGTCACTCTGGGCGAAGCTATAGTTTTCTGTGCTGGGCTTTGATCCGCGTTGCTCCGCGCTGTTCCCGGTTTGCGGTGTATGCGGAGAGTCAACACCCGAGAGCCAACACCCCTACCGCTTCCTCGCCCTCCAGAACGAGCTCAGGCCGAACCATGCAAACAGCAAGGCGAAGCAGAGCGCCACGGCGGCGCGTCCGGGGCCGGCCTTGCCGGCGGCGTAGTGGTGGTACTCGCGCTGGAAGCCAATTACTCCCACGACGGCAAAGATGAGGAAGAAGACCCCGGTGATTTGAAGCCAGAGCAGGTGAGCGACGCGGGCGAAGGAGCGCAAGGTGACTTCAGCCGCGGCCCATCCGGCGCGAACGAAACGGTTGCTGTTCGCCCTGCGCGCGGCAATGCGCGCCAGGGCAGTCGCGGCAATCGAAAGCGGAGCCACGTCAGAATTCTAACAGCGGCAGGACGGTTGCTGCTGCTCGACTCGGCTATCGGCTGTCGGCGCTTCGGTTCCGGCCTCGACGAAACTCGTTTTACCACCACCGCATCTAATGTTATGTCGGAGGAGTGCAAATCTTCCAGCTTTGACGTGGTTAACTCGTCCAGGGGGACAAGGTGGACCAGCGGCTGAAACAACTGATGAAGGAGCTTGGCGAGGCGATCAACGAATCGCTTTCTGAATCGGAGCAGATTGCCGAAGCAATTGCCAAGATCAAGGCCGGCGGATACGACGTCTTTCTGGTCTTGGAGGCCACTATTGGCTTCAACAAGCGGGACGAGCAGCCGGCGGCCTCCAAGCCTTCGCTCGTCACCCCCCGCAGGTCGGAGCCGGAATTTAAGGTTAGCGCCCAGGACGTGAAATTCCTGAAGTCGCTGCGCATCACTTTGGACGACGCAGCATAGAGTCAGTTTCCAGTTTCCAATCAGCCAGAAGAGCGAAGGAAGAATTTGAAACTGCTCACGCCGCCTGGGTCCCCGCCGAAAGTTCCGGAACCGGAAACTGGAAACTCGAAACCGTAAATGGCTTTCAAAGCTGTGTTAGCATCGGGATGCAAGCAGGCATCCCGGCACGCATTCTGTTCCGCCGGGCAACGGGCTTTTAACCGCAGTATCACCCCACAGAGCACCGGAAGCGAAGATGAAAGATACCCTGGGAATCCTGCTGGCCGGCGGTGCCGGCGAACGTCTTTATCCTTTGACTCGCGACCGCGCCAAGCCCGCGGTGACCTTCGGGGGCATCTACCGCATTATTGATATCACCCTGTCCAACTGTATCAACTCCGATCTGCGCCGCGTTTACATCCTCACGCAGTACAAGGCGCTGTCGCTGAACCGGCACATCCGCGAAGGCTGGAATACCGTGGCCCGCGACTTGGGCGAGTTCATCGAGATACTCCCGCCCATGAAGCGGGTCAGCGAGAACTGGTACCTGGGCACGGCCGACGCCGTTTACCAGAACATCTACTCCATCGGTGCGGAGCAACCCAGGTACGTAATCATCTTGTCCGGCGACCACATTTACAAGATGAACTACGGCAAGATGCTGGAGCAGCATATTGATTCTGGCGCTGACGTCACCCTGGCCACCATTCTTGTAGATCCCGGTGAGGTGTCGCGGTTCGGTGTGGTTGATGTAGACCGCGAAGGCCGCATTGTAGGCTTCTTGGAGAAGCCGCGCCAGACCGACCTGCGTTCGCCCTACAACCCGCGCATGGTTTCGGCTTCGATGGGCGTGTACCTGTTTAACACGGACGTGCTCATCCCTGTGCTCCTGAAGGATGCCGAAGATCCCAATTCCTCGCACGATTTCGGCCACGACATCCTGCCGAAAATGACCGACGAGTACCGCTGCTTCTCCTTCAACTTTGTGGACGAAAACAAGAAGGAAGCGCTGTACTGGCGCGACGTGGGCACCCTGGAAGCCTATTACGACGCCAACATGGACCTAGTCTCCGTGGCCCCGGTATTCAACCTGTACGACAAGGAGTGGCCGATCCGCACCTATCAGCGGCAGTATCCGCCCGCCAAGTTCGTCTTTGCCGAGAGCGGACGCATGGGCGTGGCCTTCGATTCCATTGTCTCTTCCGGCTCGATCATTTCCGGCGGCATTGTGCGCAACAGTGTCATCTCGCCCGACGTGCGCGTGAATTCCTATTCGGAAGTGGACTCCAGCATTCTGTTCTCGCACGTCAATATTGGCCGGCATTGCCGCGTCCGACGCGCTATCCTCGACCGCGACGTGCATATCCCGGAGGGTACCGTCATCGGCTACGACACCGAGACTGACCGCCAGCGCTACTTCGTCACCGACAGCGGCATCACTGTCGTCACCCGCGATTACTCACTCTTCGAAACCCCAGTGACGGTCGACTACTTCACGTCAGAGTAGGCAGGGGAATTCAACCACAAGGACACAGAGGACACGGAGAGAAATTCGGATTTATCGTTCCGATCGCTTCCTCTTGTCATTCCGAGCGCAGCGAGGAATCCCTATTGCGCCGATGACGTGTCATGAGCGCCCAATGACCCAATGACCCAATGACCCAATGACCCAATCACCCAATGACTCAATCCCGAGGCTCACTCCACCATGCCGCCCGCGTCGCGATCGCGCAGCTTGGCGCGGACCAGCTCCTCCGCGCGTGCCACCACCTGATCAATATTCATCCGGCTGGAATCAATAATCACGGCATCAGGGGCAGGCTCGAGCGGTGAAGCCACGCGCGTGCGATCGCGCTCGTCGCGCTGGCGAATCTGTTCCGCTATCGCAGCCACGCCCTGGCGCGCGGCGGCGCCACGAGGGTCTTGCCGCAGGCGGCGTTCGGCGCGGACATGGGCCGCGGCGTCCAGAAAGATTTTCACTTCAGCGTGAGGAAAAACCTTGGTGCCGATGTCGCGGCCTTCCATGATCACGCCTCCGCCGGCGCCCAGTTCGCGCTGCCGTTCCACCATCCATACGCGCACCTGCGGATGCACTGACACCCGCGATGCTGCATCGGTTACGTCCGCCTCGCGTATGCGCTGCGACACATCCTCGCCGTCGAGCAGCACGCGATTGGCGTCCCCGGCCGGCTCCAATTCGATGCGGGAATGCCGCGCCAATTGCAGAAGTGCAGCCTCGTCGTCCAGCGCGACGCCATGTTCGATCGCCTTCAGCGCCAGAGCGCGGTACATGGCGCCGCTCTCGAGGTTGACGTAGCCAAGCTTGTGCGCCAGGCGCGCTGCAATCGTGCTCTTTCCGGCGCCCGCCGGCCCGTCAATGGCAATGGTCAGCTTTCGCATTTGCGTAATAAAGATTTACCACGGAGGCGCGGAGACACGGAGAAGTTTCTGATTTGGAGCTGGAACTTGAAACTTGAAACTTACTCACTTCCGGCGCTGTTCCCGGTGGACCGCCGGAGCTGCGGCCACTTGGAGATGCGAGCGGCCGCCTACGCTCACGAAGCTCAACTCGCGCGCGGCCAGCAGGGCGTTAACGGCCTCGTTCACTTTGGACCGGGGCACAAAATGCGAGAAGAAGTCCCCGATTTCCTGCTGGTCGGCGGCAATCACGCATTCCAGATACTTGGAAATAAGCGCCGACAGCGACTCGGGCACGGAAAGCTCGATCCCCTGGCGCACCGCTTGCGGCGACCACCGGAACAGCTCGTCCCAGAAGGCGCCTTCGTCCGGTTTGTAATCCACGCGGATGATCCGCAGCCGCGACCACAGTTCGTTCAGCGCCCGGTCCAGTGCCGCCGCCGAGACCGCTCCGCCCAGCGATTCCAGCAGCTTCTGCTTGGAAATTTTGGCCGCCCTCCGGATCAGTTCAAACACGTCGCGGGCCAGGGGTGAGTACTCTGAACGCACTCCCGGCTTTTGCACCTGCCGCGGATTGCGGTCGCCCACCAGCCCATAAAAATAAGGAAAGACTTCCGCTGCTACCAGCAGATTGTTGTCGCCAAACGGAGCCTCGTACGCAGCCCGCTCGCGCAGCAGACGCACCATCAGCTCGGTGGCCTCCTTCGCCCGCGGATCGGCAAACGCGTGCTGAGAGGTGGGCAGGTTTCGGTCGTCCCCGGCATGCGCGCCGATGAACGTGGGTACCAGCAGACCTCCAGACGCTCCCAGTCCGGCTTTCGCCTGCGGCGACAGCGGATACAGCAGGCAGAAACCCACCGATGCGATGAACTCGCGCGCGTCGTCCAGCGTGCGCATCGCGCGTCCGTCCAGACGCCACTTGTGCCGTCGTTGCTCCAGGAGTTCTTGCTCAGTCATAACGAACGCGTTGTCAGTGGCCAGTGGCAGTTGCTGTCAGGTCAAAAGGTTTTCAGTCAACAGTGTTTAGTGACAGCGAGTCGCACGTGGCAGACTCGACCGCAACCGAAAACTGAGGACTGATAGCCTTTTCAGGTTCTCTTGAACGCCCGCTCAATGTCCCGGACAGAATACCGTAACATGACCGGACGGCCGTGCGGGCAACTCATGGGACACTCAGTCCGCGACAGCTCCCGCAGCAGCCATTCCATCTTGTCCGGCGCCAGCGGCGTGTTGACCTTGATGGCGGCATGGCAGGCAATGGAGGCCGCAATCTCGCGGCGAATGATGCTCAGGTTCAAGGCCTGCTGTTCCCGTTCAAATTGCTCCAGCAATTCGTGCAACATGTGTTCGATGTCGCTGGCTTCGACTCCGGCGGGCGCTGTCTTCACGGCGATGGTGCGCGACCCGAAAGGCTCAACGTCAAAGCCGTTGCGCTGCAACTCGTCGCAGATTTCGGCGAACACGGCCTGCTGTCCCGGCGTGAGTTCCACTACAAGTGGCATCAGCAGGCGCTGGCTTTCTACCCGTTCTGCCGCCCGCTGGCGCAACACCTTTTCAAACAGCACCCGCTCGTGCGCCACATGCTGATCAATGATCCACAGACCTTCATCGTTGACCGCGAGAATGAAGGAATCGCGAATCTGCCCCAGCGGCTTCAGACCAGCAAAGGTATCGGCAGACGTTTGGGAATAGTCGGATATGCTATTCGCGACCTCCGAAACCTCCGAAACTTCTCCCTCAAACGTCTGCCGCGGGAAGCGCGCGACCGGGACAGCCGCGTTGGCTTCGACCTCCAGAGGTGCGCCTTCGAAGCACAAGCTCTGATTGCGCGGCGGCAGCGAGGCGGACTTCAGCGCGAAGTCAACATCCGCCTGCGTGATTCCATGTGGCGCCGGACCGGAATTGGTAGAGACGTAGCTTGCTACGTCTCTAGTTTCCTTCGCGCCAAACGCTTGCGCCCCGGGCGTCAGTCCGGGAGCCGCGCTTGGCTGGGCACTAATCTCCCGCGTGAACTGCGGCACCGGCCGTGCCTTCATCAGCGCCGCGCGCACCGAATCGCGCACGAAATCGTGGACCACGGACTGCTGGCGGAAGCGCACTTCGGTCTTCGAAGGATGGACGTTCACATCCACCTCGGTGAACGGCAGCTCCAAAAACAAGAGCACGACAGGAAATAGCGTCGGCGGAAGAATGTTGCGGTAGGCTTCCGTCAGCGCGTGCTGCACCAGGCGATCGCGGATCAGCCGCCCGTTTACGAAAACGAAAATCGAGTTGCGGTTGAGCTTCTGTATCTCGGGTTTCGAGATAAACCCATGCAGGCGGAACTCGCCGGGATCGCAGGACTGCGACGCTTCCCCCTCACCGCGCTTCGTCCACGGCGACCGCGGTGGGAGCGCCGAGCGTTCCAGCGGCAGCGCCGCCGCCAGCGGCAGCAACTCGTTCAGCGTCTCCCTGCCGAAGACCTGGTAGATGCGGTCGGCGTGATTGGCCACCGGCGCGGCAATCAGCACTGCGTTGGTGGCCGAGTGCAGTTCGAAATGCTTGTCGGGATGCGCCAGGGCGTAGTGCGTCACCAGCGACGCGATGTGTCCCAGCTCGGTGGCTTCCGACTTCAAAAATTTCTTGCGCGCCGGGATGTTGAAAAACAAGTCGCGCACCGTAACGGACGTGCCCACCGGCAGCCCGGCATCCTCTACCCGCAGAATCTTGCCCCCCGCGATCTCAATGACGGTTCCCGCTTTCGCACTCAGCGAGTCTCCGGTAGAGACGTAGCTTGCTACGTCTCCCGCTATGCTGCCTGCGGTTGCCCCACTCTCAACGCTCCCGATGTTGGAGCGATGGGGTGGGTTGTCAAACTCAAGCGCCGCGCACGTCTCCAACCGTAACCGCGACACCGACGCGATCGAGGGCAGGGCTTCACCGCGAAACCCCAGTGTTCCGATGCGTAGCAGGTCGTCCGCATTTTTAAGCTTGGAAGTAGCATGACGCTCGAAGGCCAGCAGGGCGTCGTCGCGCACCATCCCGCAGCCGTCATCGGTGATCTGGATCAGCTTTTTCCCGCCCGCCTCCACTTGTACGCGGACGCGCCGCGCGCCCGCATCCAGCGCGTTCTCCAGCAGTTCCTTGACCACGGACGCGGGACGCTCCACCACCTCTCCCGCGGCAATCTTGTTCGCCACATGCTCCGGAAGTACGTGGATTCTGCCCATCGAACCCAGTTTCAAGTTTCAGGTTCCGACTTTCAAGAGAAAAACCTATTAACCACAGAGGAAAAACCCGTTTACCACAGAGGACATAGAGGACAGGGAGGAATGAAATCAACAGAGACTTCTGTTGGAGCACGCCGACAAAGGACTCTCGAAAACTTGTTCGCCCATGGTGTCATCCCGAGCGACCGAAGACCTGACTTTAGGTCGCGCTTCCCGCCATCCCGTCCGTCGTCACGCCTTCCACGCGCACGTTGATCATCTGGTTGGGCGGGTGATGTCCGGCGACCCACAGATTCTGATAATTGTCCGTGAGAGCTTCGGTGCGCGTGCCGTCGAACACGGTCAGCGTAATCGCCGAGACGGTGCTGCCGATAAACGATCTCTGGAAAGCCAGCTTCTTCTCTGCCGCAATTTCCCGCAGGATGCGGTTACGCTCGCGCATGACCGGTCCCGGCACCTGTCCCGGCATCTCCGCCGAAGGCGTACCCGGACGCGAAGAATAAGTGAACACGTGCAGATAGGTGAACGGCAGTTGCTCGACCATCATGCGTGTTTCCTCGAAGTCGAGTTCGGTCTCGCCGGGAAACCCCACCATGACATCGGCGCCGATTGCTGCGGTCGGCATAGCAGCGCGGATCTTGCGGACGCGCTCCGCGTAATGCCATGGCCGGTACTTGCGGTGCATGCGGCGCAGCACCCGGTCGCTGCCCGACTGCATCGGCACATGCGCATGTTTGGCGATGCGCGGAGACTCGGCCACCAGGCGGATCAGCTCCTCGCTCCAGTCCATCGGTTCCACCGAGCTGATGCGCAGCCGCTCCAGAGACGTGTGTTCCAGGATGGCGCGCAGCAGGTCTTCGAACCGTTCTTTCTTTTCGAAATCGCGGCCCCAGCGCCCCAGGTTGATGCCGGAGATCACCACTTCGCGATAACCGCAGCGCACCAGTTGCTCCACTTCGCGCAGGACCTCATCGCGCCTGAGCGACCGGCTGCGCCCGCGCACGTAGGGGATCACGCAGAACGAGCAACGGTTGTTGCAGCCGTCCTGTACTTTCAGGTTCGGACGTGTCTTTTCCGCGCCGGCATCGAAAACCGGCGCGCCCATCAGTTCGGTATGGGCGAATATGTCGCCCACGTAGATTTCTACTGGCGATCCCTTTGCGCCCTCTGCGACCTTTGCGTCCTCGGCGTTCCAGCTTTGAATCGTGCTGAGCGGAACAAAGTTCGCGCTGGGACGAACAATCCTCTCCGCCGCGATTTCAGCCACGTGCTGCTTGTGCGAATTTCCGATAACCGCGCTGACCCCCGGCAAAGCCGCGATCTCTTGCGGCGCCCGCTGCGCATAGCAGCCGGTCACCAGGATGCGGCAGCCAGGATTTTCTCTGTGGATACGCCGGATGGTGGCGCGCACGTCGTGGTCCGCCGACGCGGTAACGGTGCAGGTATTCAGAACTACGACTTCCGCTCCGGCCGCTTCCTCGGCCCGTTTCAGCCCCAGTTGCAAAAGGTCGCGCTCGATGACCGCTCCGTCTGCCTGCGTGGCGCGGCAGCCGAAGTTCTCTACGTAGAAGCTTGACACGGTGGTATTATAGCAATGCGTTGTGGGGCGTTTTTCGTGGCCCCCTTTTGTTCTTTGGAGTCTTACCCGCAACTTGGCTCATCATGATTTGCATCTGAGCTGAGCACGAGCTGATGGCCGCCCATAGGTTCCCTTGGAGTCGCCCATGAAACGCCGAATCCTCCTGGTTGATGACGAACTGGCTATTCTTCTCACCCTCAAGGCCATTTTGGAGATGAACGGTTTCGAAGTAGAGACCGCCTCTTCCGCCCGCGAGGCGGCACAGAAACTAAGAGGCGCTGTCTACCACATGGTCATCACCGACATGAAGATGGAGACCGACACCGCTGGTTACGACGTCATCCGGGCGGCCAAACAGCAAGTCTACGACCCAGCCACCGCGATCCTGACGGCATATCCTTCACTCGGGAATGACTGGAGAACGCAGGGCGCGCACTCCCTGTTGGTAAAACCGGTCGGCACCCATGACCTGCTGCGCCAACTCGAGGCCCTGCTGGTACAACACGAAGATCAGAAGCGCATACGCGACACGTCACCGGCAAAACCGGCGACGGCACTGCGTAACCACGTCCGCAAGGCAAGTTAGATCAGAATTGATGAAACGGAAACTCTCGGGCAGAGTACTGCCGCGGGACACACCTGCGCCCACTTTCTCCCGAGGCGAACGAAACGAGGCCGGTGGGTATGCTGTTAGCGATGTATGTTGGACCACGTGCTCGGGCGTGGCCCCGACTTGGCCTTTGAAAAAGATGTAACGCCAATCGCCTATGCGTTCGCTGCGGCTGCGCGCTTCGACTGGAAGCACTCGCGGCAGAACACCGGCCTTCCCTGAGTGGGTTTGAAGGGCACGGTGGTTTCCTTGCCGCAATTCGAACACACAGTCCGGGTTTCCACTTTCGGATAAGAGCCGGGTGACGATACCCCCAACATGCTGGCCCGCTTCGCCTTGCAGGGCTTGCAGCGCTTGGGTTCATTCTTAAACTGCTTATCGTGGAAGAATAACTGTTCCCCGGCCGTAAAGACGAAGTCGGCGCCGCAATCAATGCACTTCAACACCTTGTCCTGGAATTCCATTTGGTCGTGCTCCCTTCAACCCCGCGATCCCCTGTTCGGACCTGTTGCTGCTGGTTCCTGGACTCCGCCTGGTGCACTTTCCGGGCTCTTCGTCCGCGCCGCGCAGGGGTTTTACAGCCCCTGATCCCGTGTTCGGCCCTGTTCCCCATCGCGCCATACCGGCACAATGACGACCCGCCAGGACCTCTCCTGGCTTTCTGTTGCACTTACTGACTTCATTTCTCGTTAGCCCTGGGGGGAGCTAACGTATCAAATAAGAACAATGGGCCGCCCTCGACAGCGGCCCCATTAGGATTCTCACTCCTGCTCCTTACGAGCCTTCTTGCGGCTGCGTTTCCGGGCCAGAGCTTCTTTCGCACGCTTCTTTTCGCCAGGCTTCAGGTAGTAGGAGTGACGTTTAACCTCCTTGATAATGTCTTCCTGCTGCACTTTGCGCTTGAAGCGGCGCAGGGCGTTTTCCAATGATTCGCCCTCTTGCACTCTCACTTCAGCCAAAACCCACACACCCCCAGACTAGTCCAGTTGGATCCATAGTAGTTATGTCAAGCTTCCGCGCGTAAGTCAAGGACGTACTGCGGTTTACCCCCTTGCTATCCCATTTCGGGAGCCATTTTTCGCCGTTACCTTCAAAAAAATAGCTTCAAGGCCAATTGCATCTGGCGTGGCGCGTAGGCGCTGGTCGGCTGCGCAGAGCTCGACAGGCGCTGGTAATACGCCGGGTACCGCTGCCCCCCGGCGGTCGTGCTGTAGCGCACAAACTTAGCGAGCGAATTCAGGAACGCATCATCACTGATCTGCACCCGCAGGTTACTTCGGTTGAAGACATTGAACGCTTCAACCAGCGCTTCTATGCGGGTACGGTCTCCCACGTAGAGACGGCGGGAAATCCGCAAATCCGTAGTGGCATAGTCGGGGCCGAGGAGGGAGTTGCGTCCCGCCCCGGGCAGGCGGTCGTTATATGAATTGGCGTCCTGGTTGGCGTCGCCCATCACACGGGCATTCACCGGACGCCCGCTGCCAATCGTCACCACTCCGGAAAACTTCCAATTATTGAAAATCTTTCCCAGCAGCGGATGTTCGCGATGAAACGGCTTCGGCGCCGCCACCCAGGAAAACATGAAGCGGTGGCGCTGGTCGGTGACGCTGGGGCCGCGTTCGCTCGAAAGCGCATAGGAGTTTTCCACGCTGGACGGTGAGATCAGCAGCGCGTCCTGGCCGGTATCAATCGCGTGCGCCCAGGTGTAGGCCAGACGGAAATAAAGGCCGTGGGTCATGCGCCGCCGCACCGATACCGTCAGCCCGTGATAACTGCTCGAAGCCGCGCTCTCAAACACGTTGATCGCCCCCAACTGCGGAATCGGCCGGCTGAGGTTGTCCAGTGTTGGGTCGAAGGAGTACACGCTCCAGTAGTCGCCGGTAAAAGTTTCGCCGTTGAAGACTGGATATTCCTGCGGCACCGGTGGCGGCAGATTTACGTCACGCGCCCGGATCAGGTGCTCGCCGTGCACGTACAGATACGACGCTCCGATAGCCAACCGATCCGCTATTTCGCGCTCCACCGACAAGCTGGCCTGCTGCACCATGGGCGTCTGGAAGTTCGCCGCGAAAGCCGAGATATCGCTGCTCACTTTGCCGGCAACGCTGGCCGGAGCTGTGCAGGTCGCGCTTGCGGGAGGACATACAGCCAGCGGCGCCGGATACGTCGGGAACATTTGCTGGTCTGGGTACTTCGCGTTGTCGAGGAACAGGAAACTGTCCGCCAGGCCGTTGTTGGTTTCAACCGCGGAGTTGTACATCTGCGGAATGCGCGTGTAGAACCATCCGTAGCCGCCGCGTATCACGATGGCGCGCCCGTCCCTGAGCGAATAGGCAAACCCGATCCGGGGCGCAAAATTGTTGGTGTCCAGGGGTAGCTTACCGCTGTCCGGCCACAGCGGATGCGACTGCAACCGGTCGCTGCGAAATGTCTGCAGGTCGTAGCGCAGACCCAGCTTCAGCGCGAAGTGGGAGCTGATGCGCAAGGAATCCTGCACAAACCAGGAATACTCCTGCGTGTCCGGATGCGATACCGCCGTGCCGAAGCTCTGCATGTAATAGCGCGGGACTCCATGCGCGTAGGCGCGCAGCGGCGATAGTTTCATTCCGCCCACCGGCTGAGGCACAAACGTCCACGGGTCCACCTTCACGTCGTCGAAGATGTACTCGCCTCCAAACATTCCCGGGAAAAAGTTGCGGATCCAGGTCAGGTGCACGTCCCCGCCGAATTTCCATGTATGCCGATTGCGTTCCAGTGTCACCGTTTCCGCCAACTGCAGGCGGCGCTCCCTCGTGTCGCGCGGCAGGATGCTGCTGCGGCCGAACCCGTCGCTTATCCCATAAATTTTCACCAGCGGTTCGGTTGAATTTGCCGTCGAGGCCTGCAACTCGCGCGAAAACTGCAAGCGCAGGTGACTGGTAGCGCGCATCGAAAGCGCGCTGGTCAGCGAGACCACCGCACTTTCGGTCTTAGCATCCTCGGTGCCGTTGCTGCTGATCCCGAAATAGGTGACCGGGCTGGCGGGATCCAGAAACACGTTGTTCTCCCCGTCGTAGCGGGACGTGTTGACGCGTGCAGAAAGATAGTTATGCGGCGAAACATTGAAATCGAGTTTGAAGAACCCGGCATTGCCCACCATTGCCGAACGGTGCTGTCCGGCCATGCCGGAAAGCTGCGCCGCTGCGTTGGTCACCAGCGCCTGGTCGCAGGCAGGTCCGCCGAACGCTGGGTCACAAACTTCGTAGTCGTATTCGCCGGGAAGGTTATGTGTGGCGTCGCGAGCCTGCGGCGTCACCACCGGCCGGCCGTATGGATACTGCGCAGTTGGCGCAAACCGCACCACCGTAGGCACGTAAAATATATGTTGATCGAAGCCGCCGAAGTAGAACAGCCGGTTGCGGACAATCGGCCCACCCACGGTGAACCCGAACTGGTTCTGCCGGTCTGCCGGTTTTACATCGGTGAATGCCGGCTGCGCATTGAAGCTTTTGTCGCGCAGGTAATAAAACGCGCTCCCATGAGTGTAGTTGGAGCCGGTCTTGGTGACCACGTTGATCACCGCGCCGCCACTGCGTCCCAGCTCGGCGCCGTACGTATTCGAGGACACCCGGAACTCCTGTACCACCTCATTGCTGAACTGATAGGGAGCGCGGTAGCGCCCGCGGGCCTGGCCGAAGAAGGCGCTGTTGTTGTCCGCGCCGTCCACGCGAAAATTGGTGTGGAAGCCGCGCACGCCGCCGAACGCCAGGTCGCCGTTGCTGGCCGAAGTCAGGCTGCGCGGGTCCTGGGTGACTCCCGGCGTCAGCAGCGCCAGATCGCTGAAGCGGCGTCCGTTCAGCGGCAGTTCCTGGATGGCGCGCTCGTCCAGCACCGTGGAAATTGCGCTGGGCTGAGTTTCCACCAGCGGCTGGCCTGCAGTTACGGTCACGGTTTCGCGCGTTCCCGCCACCGCCAGTTCAAACTGCAAATCAACCTCCGCGCCGATCTCCAGACGAACTGTGCGCGACTGCTCCGCCATGCCGGGAGCGCGGGCGCGCACTTCGTAGCCATTGGGCGGCAGCATTTGCAGCGAGAATTCGCCGTGCCTGGAACTGATCGTGGTACGAGTAACGCCGGTTTGAGTGTTGGTGGCGCTGATCGTGGCGCCCTCGATGCGTGCGCCTTCGATGTCCAGGACAGTGCCCCGAATAGCGCCGGTAGACCCGTCCTGCGCGAATGACACCGCGCCCACAAGCAGGAAAGCTGCAAGACTGCATAACCACGTGACACGAGGGTTAGTCACGCTTCACCTACGCACAGAAATTTCCGGGATGCACGTCACCTTACAGGAGCGAAAGCAATAGAAAACTCATGGGACACGAACTTGTTCTAAAATCCGAACACCATATTGGGAAAATTTTCAGACTGTAGGGTGCCCCACCCTGACCCTGAGCGGAGAGAAGGGGAAGGGTGGGGGTGTTCATCCTATGTTCTTGAAATCGGTCTCTTTACAAACGGATTGTGTTACTTTGACCTGTTCAACTCGGCCGGCTACCGACTGACAACTGACAACTGACAACTACGACGAGGCTCCATGATTCGTTCTTATCAAGGCAAATCTCCGGTAATTGCGCGCTCGGCTTACGTGGACGACTCCGCCCAGATCATCGGCGACGTGGTGCTGGCGGAAAACTCCAGCGTGTGGATGAACTGCGTGCTGCGCGGCGACGTGCACTCCATCCGCGTCGGCGCCAATTCCAACATTCAGGACTGCAGCGTGCTGCACGGCATGTTGGACAAATGGCCGGTGATCCTGGGCGACTGGGTAACCGTGGGCCATTGTGTGACGTTGCACGGCTGCGTGGTCGAAGACAACTGCCTGATCGGCATGGGCTCCATCATTCTGAATGGCGCACGCATCGGCAAGGGCTCGATCATTGCTGCCGGAGCCGTTGTTCCCGAAGGAACCATCGTGGAACCGAATTCTCTGTGGGCCGGCGTGCCCGCTAAGTTCCGCAAGACGCTTGATGCTGCCGCGCAGGATATGATTCGCGAGCATGCCACCAATTATCTTGGCTATAAGGAGATTTACCTGCGCGAGCGCGGCGAGCAGCAGCATCCCGCCGCCCAACCCTACGGCAAGATCGGATAGGGCCCTCAGTCAGGAAACCCAAACACGGATTTATACGGGTCGCGCGGATCAAAATGTAGAGGAAATAATTCGGTGGTCGCAGCCTGACACCTGAAAGCTGTAACGTGTAACCTGAATTCAGTACTTCCTCAGCACTCCGATCACGCGCCCCTGGATCTGCACCTCGCTGGCGTGCACCATGATGGGCTGCATGGCAGCGTTGGATGGCTGCAAGCGGATGCGGTCGCCCTCGTGATAGAGCCGCTTCAGGGTGGCGTCGGATCCGCCCACCAGCGCGACTACGATTTCGCCGTCGCGCGCGGTAGCGGTTTTTTCCACGATCACGTAATCGCCGTCCATGATGTGCTCGTCCTGCATGGAATCGCCGCGCACCTGGAGTACGAAAACGTCCTTGGAGCGGCTGAAGTCACCCAGCGAAATGGTTTCCGGATTCTCCAGCGCTTCCACGGGACGCCCCGCGGCGATGCGTCCCACCAGCGGCAAGCTGGCGCTTGCGGCGGCAGCCATGGCCTGGCGCATGCGGCCCCGCGGCGGCAGCAGGTCAATGGAGCGGCTGCGGTTGTAGTCGCGCTTGAGCAGTCCTTTCTTTTCCAGGTTGGTGATGTGCTTGTGCACCGTCGCCAGCGAGTTCAGCCCCAGCGCTTCCCCGATCTCTTCAAAGGAAGGCGAGTAGCCGCGCGACTGCACGAACTGCGCAATAAAGTCGTATACCTCCCGCTGACGCCGGGTGAGTGCCATAGTTCACCTCAATCCTGTGCTGGGCTCCCGTACCGAGTATGAGCGAATAAAAGGCGAAGAGTCAAGGCGTAACTGGTACTTGCGCGCTATCACAGACGAGTATCGGGAATTGAAGGACCGTCGCGAGGATGCGCGATACAGGTTAATCACATTTACTAGCACGAAGGTTAGGCAGAACATCATTACGCTCTACAAGAGAATTGAAGAGCACGCAAAAGCAGCAATTGGACGAACCGCCAAAAGTAACAGTGCGGGTGGAATGATTCTATCCACCTGTGCTGGCAAATAGTGACCAAATAGAAGCAACGGATTTATCGGGGGTGTTGCCCTCAGATGTAATGCTGTGTAGTGCCAACGGCAGCAGAACGTTGCTTGGTTTGCCGTTACACCGTCTCCACGACCCGCCATTAGCAACAATTCACCCCGCAGGCAACTGCCTCCCAGCTTCTTTGATCTAACGCCAGTTGCATCGTGTATCCCCCGGCCCTCGTTCGCTATCACTGTTGCGTGAGGATAACAAGCATGGCGCGGACCGCACTTCTGGTGCTCCTGACATCGGCACTGGTCCTGGTTGCCGCTCAGCAGAGCCCGCACTCGCATACGAATGTCGCCGTAAACGCCGGGCCGGAGTGGACGGAAATGCAGGCCAGCATGGCGCGAATGCACGAAGGCATGGCGGCCGTTCGGCCCTCCGGCAACAACGATCTTGATTTTGTCCGCTTGATGCTGCCGCATCACCAGGGGGCCATTGACATGGCCAAGGCCGAGCTTCTCTATGGCAAAGACCCGCAGATGCGCCGACTGGCACAGGAGATCATTGCCGACCAGCAATCGGAAATTGACCTGATGCAACTCTGGCTCAAACAGCACGCGTCCGCGACGCCGGTGAATGCGCATGCAGCGCCGGCAGGGGATCCACGTTAGCAAAGGAGTAGTGTCATGAAACCAGTTCGTTTGTTCGTCATCGTTTTCTTGCTGCTGTTGCCCGCGATGGCCGAGCAGGCGCCTTTCGGTCGCAAAGACATTCCCATCTCCGACCGTGACCGGGTGTACTCGGCGGACCAGACCTCAAATACTGTTTCCGTGATTGACCCCGCGAGCAACAAATTGCTGGGAGTCATTAAGCTGGGTGACCCGATTCCCGCCGCTCTCAGCCCGGTTTACAAGGGCGCTCTGCTGGTTCATGGTCTCGGTTATTCGCCCGACTCCAAGACGCTTGCCGTGGTGTCGGTCGGCTCCAATTCAGTCACGCTGATTGATACCGCAACCAATAAGGTGAAAGGGACGGTGTACGTTGGCCGATCCCCGCACGAAGCTTTCTTCACCTTTGATGGACGCGAGCTCTGGGTGACGGTGCGCGGCGAGAATTACATCTCCGTCATTGATCCCGCGCTCATGAAAGAGGTCCGGCGCATCCAGGTCGCAAACGGCCCCGGCATGACCATGTTCACGCCCGACGGCAAGTACGGTTTCGTATGCTCCAGCTTCACGCCGGAACTGGACGTGATTGACACCGCTACCCATCAGGTCGTCAACCGCTTGCAGCAGGCGAGTCCTTTCTGCCCGGACATCGCCATTAGCCCGGAAGGCGATGAGGTCTGGATCACCCTGAAGGATGTGGGCAAGGTGCAGGTATTCAGCGCCAAGCCGCCGTTTGAGCAGAAAGCGCTGCTCGAAACCGGCCCCATCACCAATCACGTGAATCTTGCCAACAACCGCAACGGCAAGTTTGCCTATGTGACCATCGGGGGCACGAACCAGGTCAAAGTCTTCCGCAGAGGGGCGAAGCCGGAACTGGTTGCCACCATCCCGGTGGGCGCTCTGCCTCACGGCTTGTGGCCTTCGGGTGACGGTTCACGCATATACGTCGCATTGGAGAATAACGGAGCCGTTGCGGCAATTGATACGTTGACCAACAAAGTCATCAGCAACATTCCTATCGGACAGACGGCGCAGGCGCTGGTGTACGTGCCCGATGCCGCTCCCACCGCCACGGCTGGAGTGGAAAACCTGAAGCCCTTGGGTCAGGCGGCAAACACCGCCAGCCTGGAGTTGCAGGCGGCCGGCGCCGGACTGCCGAGCGCACGGGGAACGGCGTCGGTAAACTCCCTGGGCGTACTTGATCTCGTGGAGATTGCTGCTTCGGGCCTCGCTCCCAAATCGCAATATCAGGTATGGCTGTCGGATTCCGATCGCGCTCCTTTTTCCAAGATGGAACCGCTGACGGTTTTGAAAACTAATGCTGATGGAGCAGGCGTGGCACAAGCGATTGGGCCGCTGAAGTCGGTCGCCAGACCTGCAGCCGCTACTGCCGCGCCCACGCGCCGCTACCTGGTCGTTACGGAATTGCAGCAGCCTTCGCGCGTCGTGTTGCGACAACTTGCGACACAAACTACCGCGAAACAATAGTCGTAGCGCCGGCATCCTCGGTTTCGTAGCGCCGGCGTCCTCGCCGGCAGTCGTGCGGGCGTCCCCGTCCGCACGCGCATTCTTTGCCACATCAGTTCATGGCCCGATGTGCGAGCGCGGATCCGCGCCGCACGCGTGTTTTCCGTCAGAGCTGTAATACAATGTTGCCTCGCGTCCCTGTCATGTCCGATATAACCAGGCATCTGGAAAAAGCCGAGAAGCACCTTCAGAAAGGCAAGCGCGACGCCGCCCTGGCCGAGTATCTGGCGGTGTTACGGGAACAACCGGCGCATGAAGCGGCGCTGCTGGCTGCCGCCGACCTCCAAGCCAGCCTGGGAAATCCCCGTGAGGCCGCCTCGCTGTTGTCCAAACTTCTCCAGCACCAGATCGAAGCAGGCGAGGATGCCCAGGTTCCCATCACTTACAGGAAACTGGCCCGCTTCGGGGCGCCCCGGGCCGAGCAGACCCTCGAGTGCGCGCAGCTACTGGAGAACAGCAACAAGAAGGAGAACAAGAAAGAGGCCCTGGAATTTTACCGCCTCGCCCTGCGCGCCTTTACGGAAGCGCGCTCCAAAACGGAAGCGCTGGCGACGGTGCAGTCTATCGTCGCGCTGGAACCCACGTCGGAGCACTACCGGCAGCAGGGCGAGGTCGCGGAATCCTTCGGCGAGAAAGCGATTGCAATTGCTGCTTTTCTTCAGGCCGCCAACATTGAGGCTCAGAACAACAGTGAAGCTGCGCTCAATTTCCTGGAGCGCGCTCACGCCATAGATCCTTCCAACAGCACTGCGGCCATGACCTACGTGCGCGCGCTGCTGGCGCGCCACGCCTCTTCCAAAGAGCCGAAGGACATCACCACTGCGCTGGACACGCTGAAGCCTCTGGCTACCGGCCCTGCCGCTACTTCCGAAGCGCGCGCGCTTTACGCCGAAGGGCTCATCGCCGCCGGTCAGGGAGTTGCCGCCGAGCCCTACGTCTGGGAGTTGTTCCAGCGCGAGCCTCATCGCATCGATCGCCTGACCTACGTGATTGGCGCGCTGCTGGAAGCCGATCGGACACCCGCTGCCATCCAGCTTGCGCAAAAGCTGCAAAAGCACGAGGAGCATGGCGACCGCCGGCGCGAGTACATCACCGCCATTAAGGAACTAGCGGAAAAACACGGCACCCGGCTCGACTTCCTTGAATACGTGGTCGAGTTCTTCAATACCTGCAGCCGTGAGCACGATTATTGTGAAACCCTGTTGAAGCTGTTCGAGCTCTATTACGCCGCAGGCAATTTCCTGAAGGCAGCCGAGTGCCTCGACCGCGCCGCGGAAGTGGATCCCTACGAGCCCGGCCACAGCAAGCGTTTGGACTTGCTGCGCGGCAAAGTTGATCCCAACACTGTTCGCGTGATTTCCAGCCGCCTGAACAGCGGCACTGCCACCGAGTCCGCCCGTGGGCCCGCCGGCGACATTGATAAAGAGCCCACCGTCCTCGAAGACCTCATGCTGCAGGCGGAAATTTTTCTTCAGTACTCAATGCGCAGCCGCGCCGTGGAGCGGCTCCAGCGCATTGCCAAGCTGTTTCCCGGGGAAGAACTCAAGGACGAGAAATTGCGCCGCCTCTATGTCACCGCCGGGCTGAATCCGCCTCCGCTGGCAGCCGCCGCTCCGTCTGCGACTACCGACATGCCCGCCCCCGAACCGCGCGCCGTTGCCGACGAAAACGCGGTGGACAACATTGCCCTCGTCACCGAGATGACCCGCAACATCTACCGCCAGGGCAACGTCAAGTCCGTGCTCTTCACCGCCATCAATGAAGCGGGACGCCACTGGAACGCCAGCCGCTGCATCGCTGTGCTCTGCACGCCAGGCAAGCCGCCGTCCATCGCTCTGGAATACTGCGCCCCCGGCGTCAAGCAGTCGGACGTGCTCGCCGTCGTGAAGCTCATCGGATTGCTGCAGCCGCTGATCATCGCCCACGGGCCGCTCGCCATTTCCGCCGACGGCACCGCGCCCTGGCTGCTGCCGTTGCGCCAGTTCGCCGCCACCATGCAGATCAACTCCCTGCTCGCCGTTCCCCTCCTGGAAGGCGACGAGCACGTCGGCCTGCTGCTGCTGGCGCAATGCGGAGCTCCGCGCAACTGGCGGCCCGCCGACATCGTCGTGCTGAAAACCATTGCCGACCAGACCGTGCTTGCCGTCGGCAATGTGCGCCTGCGCAGCCTGGTGAAGAACCTGGCCATCGCGGACGAAAAATCCGGCTTGCTGAAGCGGGCTTCGTATCTCGACGTGCTGCTCTCGGAAGTGCGCCGCAGCGTGCAGCAAAACCTGCCGCTCACGCTCATGCTGATGCACTTCGGCAAAGCCTCGGAGTTGACCCGCCAGCTCGGCGAGAGCGCGGTGGAGTCCATGATGCAGCGCTGCGGACAGATTGTCTGCACGCACATCCGGCAAAGTGATCTGGCCGTCCGCTACGACCTCACCACGCTCGCCCTGGTGCTGGCCGACACCAACGACAAGCAGGCATTCTTCGCCCTGGACAAACTCCGCAAGGTGCTGGCCAGTGTGCGTGTCCCCGGAACCGGCGCTGCCCCGCTTATCACGGCAGGCATCGCCGAAGCCGTCATGCAGCCCAAGTACGATCCCCTGGACATCGTCACCGAAGTGATCAACCGCGCCGAAGCCGCACTGGAAGCCGCTCTGAAAGAAGGCGGCAACAAGGCGCATTCCATCGCCCCGCTCGCCGAAAGCGCCGCCCTGGCGTAGGTACGCAGCGATGTATAGCAAGAACCCTGTACATCCCAACTCCAATTGGCTGTCATGCTGAGCGAGCCTCGGCCGTCTTTTACTGAGGAGAGCGAAGTTCATGAATGGAACTGGATACACCTTCTGCGGAAGGCTTTAGCTCTTCGGCGTTACCACGTCAGCGCAATACTGGGTTTCAATAACCAAATAACCAAATAGGTAGGTCTATGCTGCCGGCGCCCTGGGAGGCTGGGGATCACCGTCGTCGCCGGGCTTGATCCCAGTGGAGCGGCAGCAGAGCCGCGCGTATTGCCAGGTGATCTCATCGCAACACTTGCGCAGGCGCTCCACCTCGTCCAGCAGACGCGCAATGTCGCCGGCCGCGCGCGAAACTTCTTCGGGCGCGCATTGCGCACGTTCCCGCTCCGGCGGAGACAACCACCTCTCACGGATTTCCTGTATTTGTTCTGGAGTCACGGGCAGTCGTCCTGGAAAAATCTCGACCACCACAGCGACGGGAATAGTAGGACGCCAAGCCGCGCAAAGCAAACTGATGAGAACAGAAGACTTATCCAACTTTTCCAACTTTTTTGCACAACTGGCCACGGCCCCCGCCGTCGCGCACCTGCGGCAAACGTTGGATTAACGCACCTCCCAGGCTCCCCATTGATCTTCTGCACACCGGCATGAGCAGCTCACAATTTTGAATTGCAGAATTTTTTAAGATGATCAGCTATGGTGTCCATCCCGCGCTCCACCAAATTCTTGTCAAGCCCCCAAAATTGCCCTTTTCCGTATATCTGCCTGAAACCGCAGACAATATAAATTTCCGTTGAATGTCTCTTTTACCCCCTCCAATCTGCTATTCTGAAAATAGAGAAGAAATACAGGACGCGGCTACCTTGAGCCGCGTTTTTTCTTGTCCGAAATACGCCGCGTGTCCTGTGGCGTCCTTCCAGCTTCGTCTCAAATTCGCAACAGGAAAGAGCCAATGTCACCATTGATTCGTCACCCGAAGAAGCGGGGCGAGTGGGTGGAGTTGCAGTTCATGGCCCGCGCCGCCGCCCACGGCTTCACTGTCTCCAAACCCTGGGGCGACACCGCCCGCTATGACTTCGCCGTCGAGCACAACGGCATCTTCCGCCGCGTGCAGGTCAAGTCCACTTTCCAGCAGTCGCCCAAAGGCCGTAACGCGTACTTGGCCAACACTGTGTCACGCGCGCCGCAGCGTAAACCGAACCCTGCCGGAAAAGAATATGTTTCGAAAGCGCACGGCTCAAGCCGTACCGCAAGCGGCGGTAAGAACAGGGCGGGTTCAGCCGCTGCCTTGAACCCCGATGGCTCGAAGTCCTACACCTGTGCAGATATCGACTTCTTCGCCTTCTACATCATCCCGGAAGATATCTGGTACATCGTGCCGATCGGCGAACTCAGCCGCGCCCGCTACGCCGTGTACCTGAACCCGCATGAGAGCGGCAACAAATATTTCCGCTACATGGAAGCCTGGCACCTGCTGCGCAAGGACACCTGAACTCGGAACCCGTTGGGGCGTGAGGGTGCGTAAGGGTGCCCCACATCTGCCCGCTTTTGGCAGATGTGGGTGTTTTGAATTTCGGACATGT
>JBHGAZ010000010.1:0-114703 GCA_041946765.1 Terriglobales bacterium | reverse complement strand
GGCGGTGAAGAAGGACAAGATTCTGAACTACACCAACGTGCTCTCGATGGCGGGCAAGACTCCCGCTATCGTGGACATTGACGTGTTTGCGCTGCAGAACTGCTACGAGCACAACTACGAGCCGGCGCCCAGTTCCACCGTGGCGCTGCTGAATCTGGGCGCCAGCGTCATGAACATCAATATCGTCAAGGGCGTCACACCATTATTCACGCGCGATGTCAGCGTGGGCGGCCACCAGTACACCGATTCGCTGCAGAAGGAACTCGACCTCAGCTTCGACGATGCCGAGGCTTTCAAGCTGGGGCGCAAAGTGGGTACCGTCAGCGAAGACGCCAAGATGCCCATCCTGCAGCAGGTGACGGAAATCATCGTTTTGGAAATTCAGAAGACCTTTGACTTCTTCCGCGCTACCGCTGCCGGAGAGCACATTGAAAAAATCTTTCTGGCGGGCGGCTCCTGCAAAGTTCCCGGCCTGATGGAAGCCTTGCGCCAGGAATTTTCCCTACCGGTGGAACTGCTCAACCCGTTCCAGAAGATCGGGTATCCGGAGGCAACCCCGGCGGCCGAACTGATTGAACAGAACGCAGGCCAGCTTGCGGTGGCTGTCGGATTGGCCCTGAGGAGTTTTGAAAACTTATGATCCGAATTAACCTGCTGGGCGCACCCAAACCGAAAAAAGGTAAACGGGCAGCCGTTTCGCTGAGCGCCATCTCCAGCATCAGCGCCGGCGAAGGGCTGAATGTTCTGATTGTTTCTGTCGTACTGGTAGCGATTGCTGCGGGTGGCAACGGCTTTTACTACTGGAAGCTGACCCGGGAAGCCAAGAAAATCCAAGATGATCTGAAGCGCGCGGAGCTCGATTATCAGCGCCTGGCCCAGGTCAAGATCCGTTATCAGGAACGGGAAAAACAGAGAGAGGCGTACAAGAAGCGGGTTGATGTTATTGACAAGCTTCGGGCCGAGCAGGCTGGCCCGGTGAATCTGCTGACCACGGTCGCAAATACGGTCAATTCCAGCGACGAGGTGTGGTTGAACAGCATGAAAGACCAAGGAACCACCATCCGGCTCGAGGGAGTGGCCCTGAGCGTCCATGCGGTGGCCGACCTGATGCATAACCTGCAGGGTACCGGGTACTTCCGTACGGTCGAGATTGACAGCACTTATCAGGATCCCGCGGTGACGGACATGCAAGCATTCGTTTTCAGTCTCGTCTGCGCCAAACAAGTGCAGAAGCCGAGCTAAGGGGCGGACTCATGGCGAAATTCACTGAAATGCCGAAAGCAGCGCAGCTGGGCATTGTAGTGTTCCTGCTCGTGGCGGTCAGCGCCGCCCTGTATTTTCTTTACTACAAGTCCATCGCCGAACAGAACCGTGCTGCCCTGACCAAGCTCAAGGCCAAGCAGAGGGATGTGGAAACCCTGCGCCCGTTTGAAAAGAACCTGCCCGAACTCGACCGGCAGATCGCGGCACTGAAGCAGCAACTGGAGATCCAGAAGCACATCGTTCCGGACGAAAAGGAAGCCGACGAGTTCATGCACATGATCCAGAACACGGCTACCACCGCTGGAATTGAGATTCGCAGGTACAAGGCCGAAAGTGGTGTCGCGCGTGAGTTCTACACCGAAGTGCCCTTTGCCCTGGAGCTGGATGGTTCGTACTACTCCATGGTGAACTTCTTCGACAAATTGGCGAAGTTAGAACGCATCATTAACGTTGCCAATCTCCAGGTGTCGTCCATCAAGTCGGGTGGGGGCAAGTATAAGTACAGCCCGGGAGAGAGCGTACTGGGGTCTTGCACCGCAACCACCTTCTTCAGCCACGATGCGCCTGCCAAGCCGGCGGCTCCGGCAAAACCCGGCGCCAAAAAGAAGTAGAGGGACTTTATGAAGGGCATTAGGAGCTTCTTAGTCATCATGATGCTGGCCGTGACAGTCGCAGCCCAGAGCGCGGCTCCGCCGGCCAAGCCGCCGCAAAAACCGCAGGTCCCGGCGAAGCCGCCGGCCGCCAAGCAAGTGACCGCACCGGCGCCGACGCCCGGCCCGGCCCCCACTGCCAGATCTGCGTCGTCGCAGCCAGGTTCAAAAGTGTCCGCGAAATCTGCCGCTGCCTCGGTGAAAGCTAAGCGTGCCGCGAAACCGTCCAAGGCTGCTCAGGCGCCGGTGAAGCCCGCGGCAGAAGGCTCGACAGAGAAACCCGCAGCGGAGACCAAGGCGGTCACGGCTTGGAAGGGCAAGCGCGACCCGTTCGTCAGCATCATCCGGAGCCGCGGATTGTCATACCCGACGTGCGGTACTAGCAAGCGCTGCCTGATTATTGACCAGCTTGTTCTCAAGGGCGTTGTGAAATCACCCCACGGCATGCTGGCGGTAGTGGAAACCGGCCGTCGCAAGGCTTATTTCCTGCGAGAGAACGATCCCGTATTCAATGGCCAGGTAGTGAAGATCACCGGCGATTCGATCATCTTCCGAGAGACCGTGATCAATCGGGCGGGTAAAGAATCGCAACGCGAAGTCGTAAAGCGGATGATCAAGCCCGTTTAGACCGGTTCGGTCTCCAGCCAGATCAAGCGAGACCGCGAACTGGAAACTGGAAACTTGAAACTCGAAACTGTTGTTACGGCCGAACCCAGGGAGCTGTTCGCACCCAAACGCGCAACCCCGGCGCGTTTCGGGGAGTGCAGTAGCAGTATCCGGCTTTTATCCCCGTGAAGGGGACGGAAGGGGTGCATTGACGTGGCGTGAGCCGCAGGGCGCTGGTAGGGCGTCCCGCGAAACTGCCGCCGCGCACGCGCGGACAGGTTGCGCGTGAGGAGAAACGCAATGAGGCTGAAACAACTGGCATTTCTGCTGCCCCTGCTGCTGATTGGCGCGCTGGCGGCGGCTGCCGCTCCGCAATTAAGAAACGTCGGTGTGGTCGCCGAAGGCAACACGACCACACTCACCCTGCACGCCAGTGGAGCTTACACCCACAATGAGTACCGTCCCACGGACAACTTGCTGCTCGTGGATTTGACCGGTATCTCCGCCGGCAAACTGCATGAGCGCGTGCGCTCCCTCAACCTTCCCGGAGTGAAGTCTTATAAGGTGGTCGGTTATACGGGAGCTGGCGGCGTGGAGATTGCGCGACTGGAGTTGACGCTAATCGCCCGCCCACGCGTGGACGTACGCGACAGCAAAGATGGTGTGGTGGTCCGCATCACGCCGTCCGAGTCCGCGAGTTCTGAGCCGGAGAACGCGGCGACCTCCGCTTCCGCGGCGCCGTCCACTCATTCGGCTGACAACACGGCTCCCGCTGCGCCTGCGGATGTGCGAGCCTCACAGAAGCCTCTTCAGGTCCGCAACGTCGCTGTAGTTCGTGGCAAAGACGGCATGGAAGTGGAAGTCACCGGAGACGGTACTCTGACCGCCAAAGCCATGAGGCTGAGTGCGCCCGACCGCGTCGTGCTGGACCTGCCGAATGCTGTGCTCTCTGGACGTCCTCGCAACATCCGCGTGAACTCGGGCGATTTGAAGATGGTGCGTATGGGGCGGTTCCAGGCGGATCCGCCGGTGACGCGCCTGGTTCTCGACCTGGACTCGCCCCGCGATTATGAAGTGGTGGAGTCCGGCAACAAGCTGATTTTGAAGTTGCGTCCGGTTGCGGCCGCCGCAGCGCCGCCGGTCACGCCCGCCGCAGTGCCAGCCGTTGCAAGCACCGCAGCCCCGGCTTCTCCCGTTGCGCCCGCCCCAGCGCCGAGCACGACGCCTGCAGCCGAGGTGCAGTTGGCGAAAGCGTCCGCGCAGCCGGCTCCGGCTGCAAGCACGCCTGCGAGCAGCGAACGCGAGTACAAGGGCGATCGTCAACCGGCACAGGATTTCGTTGTCGTTGAACCCAAGTTCCAGCCCAAACCTGCGGAACCGCAGAAGCCTCCTGCGGCAGCCGCACAGCAGGAATCCAAGGACGTGGCGCCTCTGAAGGTGTCAACTTCCGAGCCGCTGAAAAACAGCGCCTTAGCCGAGCCGCAGAACGCCACGAAGCAGGTAGCTCGCGCTGAGGTCAAACCGGTTGCTCCCGCTCCCATAGTGCCGGCCGTCAATCTGGCAGCAGAGCAGTTGCAGGCGCAGCAGGCTCCGCCTCCCACAACCCGGCCGCGTTACACGGGTGAGCCCATCTCGGTAAACCTGAAGGACGTTGACATAAAAGATTTCTTCCGCCTGATTCATGAAATCAGCGGGCTGAACATCGTTCTGAGTCCCGGCGTATCCGGCTCGCTCACATTGGTACTTGATGATGTTCCCTGGGACCAGGCGCTGGATATCGTTCTGAAGAACAACAACCTCGACCGCCAGCTTGAAGGCAACGTGCTGCGCATTGCAACGGTTGATAATCTGCGGCGCGAAGCCCAGGCACGGCGTGCCCAGGTGGAAGCCCAGGCACTGGCAGTGGACAAGGTAACGGTCACCCGCTTCCTGAGCTACGCCCACGCTGCTCAGGTCCTCCCTGTGGTCAAGAAGCAGTTGTCTCAGCGAGGCGACATCGTTGCCGATCCGCGCACGAATGCGCTGGTCATCAGCGATATTCCAACTACATTGCCAAACATTGACGCGCTGCTGGCGCAGCTTGACCGCAAGACCCAGGAAGTGGAAATTGAATCCCGTGTGGTGGCCGCTACCCGCAATTTCGTCCGCGATATCGGCACGCAGCTCGGCTTTGGATTCGGCAATAAGGCGACTGCGGTGGGCGGCGCCAGTGACGTAGGCCCGAGCCCCATACAGGCGGCGCCTACCCAGCCCATTCTGTTTATCGGCAAACCCACTCCGACCGCGCTGCTGCCGATCCCGCTGTTTTCGAATCTTAAGGCAGCCGCTACCAGCGGTCTCAGCCTGCTCAACGTTGGTTCCAACTACCGCGTGGACGCCATTCTGACCATGCTGGAAACGCGTGGCTTGATTAAAATTCTGTCGCGGCCGCGCGTGATTACCCAAAACAACGCTCAAGCGATTGTTAAGCAGGGACAGCGAGTGCCGGTTATCACTCCGGGTACGTCAACCAGTCCGCCAACGACAACTTACGTTGACGCAACTCTGCGCATGACGGTCACCCCGCAGATCACGGTTGAGGGCACCATCTTCCTCAACATTGACATAGAGAACACAACCCCGGACTTCTCTCAAAGGGACGCGAACGGAGCTCCGACCCTGCTGACGCAGCAGACTACTACCCAGGTGCTCGTCACCAATGGCGGCACCGTGGTGATTGGCGGCGTCATTCAGACCTCGAATTCGGTTACCATCGATCAAGTCCCGCTGTTGGGCACGATTCCGCTGCTCGGCAACGCTTTCAAGCACCGGCGCGTCAGTACGAGCACCCAAGAATTGATCTTCTTTATCAGTCCCCGCATCATAGAAACGTAGATTGCCTCCGACCGCCGGCCCCAGCATTCCTATCCAGTTTGCTGGGGCCGGTCATTTTTACTCCCTACTGCAAGATCGCAGGGTTCGCTGCAGCAAATTGTTCTGATGTGTCATGACGAGCGAAGCGAGACATCTGCTTTTGACGACTGCACGGGAAAGCAGGTGCCTCGTCCGGCTGGCGCCCGCCTCGTCATGACACTCCCATAGTTGTCGGGGACACCTTCGATGGGAACGCTCTAAACCGTCCACTGCCGATTGTTGAACAACAAAGTTTCCGGTGACCGTGTTGGGCTGCTACCATGACGTACGAGCATGGATTACCGTGGCCGCCTACAACGCGTGCTTGCAGCTCTTGAACGCAAGCAACTCGACGCTATCCTGATCACCCACCTTCCCAACATTCGCTATCTGTGCGGTTTCGGCGGTAGCGCTGGGGTTTTGGTAGTGCGTGCGCCGCGCCCAGTGTTCTTTACCGATGGACGTTACACGGCCCAGGCCCACGAACAGGTGCAGGGGGCGCAAATCAAGGTTGCGCAGGGATCGGCCATTTCTGCCGCCGCCAAGTGGCTCAAGGGCCTCCGGGTGCGCAAAGTCGGCATTGAAGCCGAACGCATGTCGGTCGCGACCCGCACGGCGGTTGCCGCGCTGTTGCCGGAAAGTTCGCGCCTGCGCCCGACGGCGGGAATGGTTGAAGAACTGCGCATGATCAAGGAACCGGAAGAAGTTGAGAACATTCGCCGCGCGGTGTTGACAGGTGCGGCCCTGCTGGATACGGCCATCGAGGCGGTGCATCCCGGGGTTGCGGAAACGGCGGTAGCCGCGGAAATCGAGTATGCGGCACGGCGGGCAGGTTGCGAGGGTATGTCCTTTCCTACCATCGTCGCCGCCGGGGTACGTTCGTCGCTCCCGCATGGGGAAGCCTCCTCGCAACCGGTACCCGCAAGGGGATTCGTGGTCATGGACTTCGGTGTTATACTCGGCGCTTATTGTTCGGATATGACGCGCACCGTTCACGTGGGACGCGTGGACGGGGCTGCGCGACGCGTGTACGAAGCTGTTCGCGAGGCGCAGCAGGCGGGTTTGGATGCGGTTCGTCCCGGCGTTACGGTCGGCGACGTAGATCAAGCAGCCCGGCGCACGTTGCGCCGCGCAGGATTGGCTCAGTACTTTACCCACTCCACCGGTCACGGTGTCGGCCTGGAAATTCACGAAAGACCGCGGTTAGCTCGCGGCGGCACAGATGTCCTGCGACCGGGAATGGTGATCACCATTGAGCCAGGAGTGTACATTCCCGGCAGGTACGGCGTGCGCATCGAGGACATGGCCGTGGTTACCGAGCACGGCTGCGATGTGCTGACACCTTCGTCCAAGGAACTCATTTCGTTGTAGCTTCGCCTTCATGACGATGAACGCAAAAGAACTGAAAGAGCTCATAGAATTTCTCATTGAGAAGGACATCTCCGAGTTCGAACTGGAACGCGGCGACGTCAAGATGCGGATGAAGCGGGGCGGCGAGCCGCAGTACGTGGCTGCTCCGGCGCCACCACCTGGGATGCCGATGGCGTATGCTCCGCCCCCTGCGCTGGGAGTCGCAAGCGCGCCCGCGACAGCTTCGCCCGCCAGTTCCGCACCCGCGGCGGCGGAAACAGCCGAGGATGCCGGGCTGCAGACCGTCCGCTCACCCATTGTGGGCACGTTCTACGAGGCGCCTTCGCCCGGGGCGGCGCCTTTCGTTAAGATTGGCGACACGGTACGCGTCGGCCAGGTTTTGTGCATCATTGAGGCTATGAAGCTGATGAATGAGATCGAGGCTGATGTGGCTGGCACCATTGTCAAGCGCTTTGTGGAAAATGCACAGCCGGTCGAGTATGGCCAGGCTTTGTTCGCCATCCGAACGGGAAGTTAGGGCCGGCGCAGGACCGGCGGTTCTCACATGTTCAAGAAAATATTGATTGCCAATCGCGGAGAAATCGCGCTGCGCATCATTTGCGCCTGCAAAGACCTGGGAATCAAGGCGGTGGCCATTTACAGCGAGGCCGACCGGAATTCGCTGCACGTGCGCTTCGCCGATGAGGCCATCTGTATCGGCCCGCCGCGCCTGTCCGACAGTTATCTGAATATTCCCGCCGTTATCAGCGCGGCGGAGATCGCCCATGTGGACGCCATCCACCCCGGCTACGGCCTGCTGAGCGAGAACGCCAACTTCGCCGAAGTGTGCGAAACCAGCGAGATCAAATTCATCGGCCCGCCGCCCGAGATCACTCGCCTGATGGGGGAAAAAGACAAAGCGCGCATCGCCATGAAAACCGCCGGCGTCCCCATCCTGCCGGGCTCGGACGGCCCCATTCACTCCGAAGGCGAGGCCCTGGAGTGGGCCCGCCAGATCGGCTTCCCGGTCATCCTCAAGGCGGTCGCCGGAGGGGGCGGGCGGGGCATGCGCATCGTGCGCGAAGAACACGACCTGGCGGGGTTATTTTTGCAGGCGCAATCGGAGGCGGCGGCCGCCTTCGGCAACGGCGATCTCTACATGGAAAAGTACATCGACCGCCCGCGCCATATCGAGTTCCAGGTGCTGGGCGACGAGCACGGCAATGTGATCAGCCTGGGAGAGCGCGAATGCAGCATCCAGCGGCGTCATCAGAAGCTGCTGGAAGAATCACCTTCACCGCATGTCGGACCCGAGCTACGCGAGCGCATGAACGAGATCATCTCCCGCACGCTGGGCCACATCGGCTATGTCAACGCAGGCACGCTGGAATTCTTGCAGGACGCCGACGGCTCCCTGCATTTCATCGAAATGAATACTCGCATCCAGGTGGAGCACCCGGTTACCGAAGCCGTCACCGATATTGATATCGTTAAGGACCAAATCCTGATCGCAATGGGTGAGCGCCTGGACACCATCCTGCCCGCCAAGATTAAGCCGCGCGGCCACGCCATCGAATGCCGCATCAATGCCGAGCACCCGGGAAAGTTCACCCCCTCGGCGGGCCACATCACTGCCTTCCACAAGCCCTGTAGCATCGGGGTGCGCGTGGACACCGCCACCCATTCCCTCGACGACGTCTCCCCCTTCTACGATTCGCTGATTGCCAAACTGATCGTGCACGGCAACAATCGGGATGAGGCAATCGCGCGCATGTCGCGGGCGCTGGAAATGTTTATCGTGCAGGGGATCCACACTTCCATCCCGCTGCACCAGCGCATTATGGCCGATCCCGACTTCCGCGCCGCCAATTTCGACACCACTTTCATGGATCGCTTTCTTGTCCCGCGCGAACACGCGCAAGTGGCGACATAGACCTTCAGCTGTCGTTCCGAGCAGTTGTCATTCCGGGGCTTCGCTTTGCGAAGCCGAGGAATCCCTGTTGCAGCCAAGCTCTCGAGGGATCTGCACCGGGCTTGTCATGCTGACGCTGAGCGCGGCGCAGCGGAAGCATCTATGCATTTTCCTTTCAACCCGCATAGCATAGATTCTTCGCTCGCTGCGGCTCGCCCAAGATGACCACTCTCAACTAACTCGCTTGTTTGTGCGATTCGGACTCAGCTACGCTGCTTTCTCCTCTTCGCGGCGCGCTCTCTCCCGCTGTCTCCAACCGAGCAGGTTTCCACGCTCCGAGAATTCGGTAGTCATGGCGACCGGTGCGGTGACCGCCAACCAGAAGGTCCGGTTCCACAACTGAAATGCGCGCTGGCCATATTGCGCGGCCGCGCAAAAGGAGTCCACTGCGGCATCCAGCACATTCTTCTGGATCTCCACACCTGCCTCCACGCTTTGCCGGAAAAGATTCGCTGAATCTGCGGCGAGATCCGCGGCAGCATCCAGGTTGTGCTTCTGTACGTTGATTACCGCTTCTGCGCCCCTGCTGAAACGGTCGGCCGATTCGGCGACGGGTTGTTCCGTTTGGCTCGCGGGAATATTGGCGGCATTGGGATCGCTGCTCATGATGCTTCTCCAGGATGACGAATCAAGTTTGAGATTGTTCTTGAAAAGATACTGAGTGGATTTTTCGACGTTCGAGGTTATTCAGATGTGCGGCAAGAAACTGAGTTTTCTCAGGAACTGCGCAAAAAATTAATTGAACGATTCGATTTTTTTCACCGCGTTGTGATCTGGATGCGCGAAGAGCAAACCCAAAAGTATCAGGTAAGCTGTACACGTGATTGTTCTGCCGCGACTTTATGCGATTGTTGATGCCGGACGCTTTGCCGCCGCCAAAAGTCCGCCTGTGGCTATGACGGGCTTTGCTCGCGAACTGCTCGCGGCTGGCGTTACCCTCTTCCAGTACCGCAATAAGAATGGTTCCTTGGTTGAAATGCTGAGTCAGGCGCGGGAACTGCGCAGGGTAGCGGCTTCTGGCATGCTGCGCCTTCAGGGTGTGAGCGCGGAGGACCAGGTCCGGCTGGTTATGAACGACCGCGCTGACCTCTGCCTTGCCGCGGGCTTCAACGCCGTACACGTGGGTCAGGACGACATTTCGCCCGAAGCGGCGCGGCGGGTGGTCGGTCCCGAGCGCTGGGTCGGCGTATCCACCCACAACCCCGAGCAGGTATCCCAAGCCGACCAGCAACCGGTGGACTACATCGCTGTTGGCCCGGTGTTCGCCACTGCAAGCAAAATCAATCCCGACCCTGTTATAGGCCTTGAGGGAGTGCGCAGGGCGCGGGCGCTCACCCGCAAGCCTCTGGTAGCCATCGGCGGCATCACGCGGGCGAATTGCCGGGCAGTCATCCAGGCGGGAGCGGATTCGGTGGCGGTCATTTCCGATCTGCTGAGAGAGCCGGGGCGGGCGGCGCAGGAGTTCCTCAAACTGCTTGCCGGTTGATCGCGGCATCTGCTGTCACTGACTCGCCATGACCCCAACGGACTAAGGAGAACGCTTGTTGGAATTTAGACGTTTCTTGTGTAAAGTGCATCCCACGTCCTGTTACAGGTATGCACCTGCCTTTGGTTCCAACTTGTCGCCAATCTTGTAATAGAGTGCCAGCGCTGCATTTTCAGGAGGCTCGATGACGGATCCGGTCGCCATTGCAGAACGAAAGGATCGAACCACAGAAGCCGAGTTTGTAAAGGGCATCGGCTTGACCAGCGCTACCACCATCGTGATTGGTTCGATGATCGGGTCGGGAATCTTTATCGTTTCCGCCGACATTGCCCGCGTGGTGGGTTCGCCGGCGTTGCTGATCGCGACCTGGGTGATTACCGGCATCATGACCATGGCCGCGTCGTTGGTCTATGGCGAACTGGCGGCCATGATGCCCAAAGCGGGCGGCGAATACATATTTCTGCGCGAGTCGCTGGGGCCGCTGTGGGCCTTTCTCTATGGATGGACGCTCTTTCTTGTCATACAGCCGGGGACGATTGCTGCTGTCGGCATCGCGTTCGGGAAGTACCTCGGCCACTTCTTTCCCGCGATCTCCTCGTCCAACTGGATCCTGCACCTGTGGAAGGTTCCCGCCATCCCCGTGATGCACGGCAAGATCGTGCTCGGCGACATGGAAGTGGGACTCAATACGCAAAATCTGGTTGCCATAATCACCATCGTGCTGCTGTCGGCGATCAATGTTTTCGGGGTGAAGACCGGCGCCCTGGTGCAGAACGTCTTCACCTTCACAAAGACGGCGGCGCTGATCGGGCTGGGCTTGCTGGGCTTTTTCGTGGCGCGAAACCATGAAGCCATAGCCGCCAACTTCAGCGGCGGCCACTTCTGGCACAATGCGGGCTGGGCAACACTCCACCAGATCAGCGTCGGAGGCGGCATGGAAACCGCGCTGGTCGGCCTGGTAACGGCGCTCGCAATCGCGCAGGTCGGCTCGTTGTTCGCCGCCGATGGCTGGCAGGGCGTCACCTTTGCGGCCGCGGAAGTGGAAAACCCACAGCGTAATCTGCCGCTGGCACTGGTGCTGGGCACAGCCACCGTTATGCTGATTTACATCGCGGTGAATTTCTCCTACATGCTGACGCTGCCGTTGCACGGCGACCCCAACGCCGCCACCATCGCCGCACGCGGCATACAGTACGCGACCGAGGACCGGGTGGCAACCGCGGTGATGTCGCAGATGTTTGGAGCGGCGGGCGCCAGCTTGATCGCGCTGGCCATCCTGATCTCCACCTTCGGCTGCAACAATGGCTTGATTCTGGCAGGAGCCCGCGTCTACTACGCTATGGCCAAGGACGGCATGTTCTTCAAGCCGGTGTCGAAGCTGCATCCCAAGTACCGGACCCCGGCGATTTCACTCGGGGCGCAGGCTGTGTGGGCGACGGTACTGTGTCTATCGGGAAGTTACGGGCAATTGCTGGACTACACAATCTTCGCCCTGTTGCTGTTCTACATCCTGAATATGGTCGCGCTGTTCGTCTTGCGTAAGACCAGGCCGGACGCGCCCCGTCCCTACAAGACTCTTCTGTATCCCTGGCTGCCCATACTGTACGTTGTCATGGCCGGGTTCATCTGCTTGTCCCTGCTGCGTTATAAGCCGCAGTACACGTGGCCGGGGCTGGCAATTGTGTTGCTGGGTGTGCCGGTCTACTTATTGACCCGGCCAACACCGGTGGAGAGTACGGCCCTGGCGGGGCGGACCGTTGAGGACAATCCCCCAGGGTCATAAAGCCTGTCCTCAGAAAGCCGTGCTTCTGCTATTGTTAGCCGAATTGGATACAACACTCTATCCGGGAGCTTGAAAACTGGCCAGCCAACTTTTTGCCCGCAAGTCAATTGACAAGCTGATCTCCGAGTCCGAGGAGCCGGAACATCGGCTGAAGAAGACGTTAGGTCCGTGGTCGCTGACGGCGCTGGGCATCGGCGCCGTGATCGGCTCCGGGATCTTCACCGTGATCGGAACGGCCATCGCCGGCCAGACGTTCGAGGCCAAGAGCATGTTCCATGCTCCGCTGCTCGAATATCTGATCTACCACTCGCCTACATTCGGCCGTCCCGGGGCAGGGCCGGGGATCGCAATCTCCTTCCTGCTGGTGGCCTTCGTGTGCTTCTTTGCGGCGCTGTGCTATGCCGAGATGGCCTCGATGATTCCAATTGCGGGCAGCGCCTACACTTACACCTACGCGACTATGGGTGAGTTGATCGCCTGGATTATCGGCTGGGACCTGATCCTGGAATACGCGGTCAGCAACATGGCGGTGAGTGTCGGGTTCAGCGAGCACCTGGTCAACTTACTCGATTTCTTCGGAATTCATCTGCCAAACCGATGGATGTTTCCGGCTTACCTGCCTTCGGGAACCTCTCTTTTCGAGCCGGGCTGGCACTTTGGCTTTAATTTTCCGGCATTCCTGGTAGTGATGGTGCTCACCGTGATCTTGGTGCGCGGCATACGCGAATCGGCCGAGACCAACAACGTCATGGTGATCCTGAAACTCACCGCCATCCTGATCTTCGTCATCTTCACGGCGCACCTGGTGAACCCGACGAACTACAAGCCTTTCCTGCCCAACGGCTGGGGCGGGGTCCTCACGGGCGGCGCCATCATCTTCTTCACCTATATCGGTTTCGACTCTGTCTCGACCGCTGCCGAAGAAGCCAAAAACCCGCGTCGCGACGTGCCTATCGGGATCATCGCCACCCTGGTGATCTGCACGTTGCTGTACATTGCCGTGGTGGTTGTGTACACCGGAATCGAGCCATGGAACAGCGAGGTCACCAACAGCGCCGCGCCGGTGGTGAATCTGCTGCGCAAGCTGAATAAGCCATGGGTACGCATCGGTGTGCTTTCGGGCGCAATGCTGGGCATGATTTCGTCCCTGCTCGTCTTCCAGCTTGGACAGGCGCGCGTCTGGTTCGCGATGTCGCGCGACCGGCTGCTGCCGAGCGTGTTCAGCCACATCCACGTAAGGTTCCGCACGCCGGACACCGCCACCTGGATCGCCGGATTTGTGGTTGGCATTCCCGCTGGGGTTTTCGATATCGGGGTGCTTGCCGATTTGTCCAACATAGGGACACTGTTCGCCTTCGCGCTGGTAGCGGGAGGCGTACTCATCCTTCGCTACCGCGAACCGGAGCGCAGACGAGGCTTCCGTGCGCCGGGCGGGCCGCTCGCGCCGTTGATCACGATCGTCGCGTGTCTGCTGCTGATGGCCGGGCTGCCGATAATCAACTGGATCCGTTTTTTTGTCTGGCTGGCAATTGGGCTGTGCATATATTTCCTCTACAGCCGTAAACGCAGCGAGTTTGCCAGCCGTGCGAAACAGGTAGAACCGTCCGCGGTTGGACGATAAGGCGATGTCTTTTCCAAAAAGCTGTACCCCGCGAACGGCGTCATCCCGAGCGGCCGACCAGACGAAGCCATCATCATCTACAATCACTGCGCCTGCTTTTGGGCGGAGGGAGTCGAGGGATATGCATTTCTTTTGGTAGATGCGGGGCATCTCGCTGTACTGCCGCTCCCCCCAAGCCGTGTTTTCCTGCCTTTCCCCATCTCCATGGTGGATTTGTTCCGCTGTGCGCCTTAAAATCGCCGCAAGCTTAGGCTGATAACCGATAACGGATGAAGGTCCTGCGCAACCTCGAACTGATTGGCCTGGCGCTGCTGTTGATGATGCTGGCCGGCACCGCCGGTTTTCATTTCATCGAGGGCTGGCCGTGGTTCGACGGGTTCTACATGACGCTGACCACGTTCACGACCATCGGTTATCAGGAAGTTCATCCCCTGTCGCACAATGGCCGGATTTTCAATGTCTTTATCGTGATCGTGGGCGTGTCGCTGTTGTTTCTGCTAATCGGGACGTTAACTCAGGCTTTGCTAGAATTCGAGCTTCGCAGCTTCTTTGGAAGGCGCAAGATGGAAAGGGATATAAGCCGCCTTAAGGATCATTACATCATTTGCGGCGCGGGGCGCGTGGGCCGCAGCGTGGCCCGGGAATTTGACCGCAGGCCCGTACCCTTCGTCATTATCGAAAGCAACGAGGAGAAGGCCGCCCAGTATGCCAGCGGCTGGCTGACTATTATCGGCGATGCCACTCAGGAACGTGTGCTTCGTCAGGCGCGCATCGAATACGCCGCCGGACTGGTGGCCGCCAGCACGACCGACGCTACCAACATGTACATCACCATGACGGCGCGCAGCCTCAATCCAAAACTGAAGATTATCGCCCGCGCCAGCGAAGAAGAAGCCGAGAAGTACTTGAAGACGGCCGGCGCTGACAGCGTGATCTCTCCCTACCACTTCGCCGGACACCGCATCGCGCAGGCCTTTCTTCGCCCGCACGTACTGGATTTCATTGACAGCGCGACCGTGGACCTGGGCATGGACCTGGAAATCGCGGAGCTGGAAATCGGGCCGCACTCCCGCTATGCCGGCCAGACACTTGCCGCCTCCAGGATGCGTGCTGATTTCGGCGTCATCGTGCTGGCCATCAAGCGCGGCTCCGAAATGCACATGAACCCATTGCGCGACGATGTTATTCAGGCAGGCGACTTCCTGATCGTGATGGGCGAGTCCGCGGCGCTGCGTAAGCTGGAAGAGGCTGCCGGCACTGTAGCGCAGCCCAGTTTGAGGGTGCCGGTCGCGCCTGGAAAGCCGCCATCCAGCAAGTGACGCTTGTGTGAGGATTCGCTGCGGATGAGAAAGAAATGAAGATCACCACTGCCGAAGAGATGCGCGCCATTGATCAGCGCACGTACGACGAATTCGGCGTTCCCTCGCTCAGCCTCATGGAAAACGCGGGCACTGCCTGTGCCGGGTTGGCGCTGCAGATATTTCCCCAGGCGCGGCGCATCGCCATAATTTGCGGCAAAGGCAACAACGGTGGTGACGGCTTCGTGGCGGCGCGGAGGTTGCGTGAGGCGGGCCGGGAAGTGCAGGTTGTGCTGCTGGCCGCGGCTGCCGATATCCGCGGCGATGCCGCCGTCATGTACGGCCGCATGGGTCTCTCGCACGTAGAAGTGCACTCGGCGGAAGAGTTGCGCGCCCGCGCAGTGCCGGTCATCCGGGCCGCAGATCTCATCGTGGACGCCATCCTCGGCACTGGTTTTCGTCCCCCAGTTACCGGACTCTATGCAGATGCGATCGCCGCAATCAATGCGGCAACGGCTCCCGTGCTGGCCGTGGACATTCCTTCCGGCGCTGATTCCGACTCCATGCAGCCCGCCGACAGTTCGCAGCTACGCTGCCGCGCTGACGCCATCGTTACCTTCACCGCTCCGCGTCCCGCGCACGTATTCGGAAATCTGACTCGCGGTCCGATTCGCGTGGCGCCCATCGGGTCGCCGGAAGAGGCGATTCGATCCGATCTCAAGCTGGAAGTGATTACCGCGCACGATCTGGCTCCGCTGTTTGCCCCCCGTGCGGTGGACGCCAACAAGGGACGCTTCGGCCATGCATTGATCATCGGCGGGTCGGTGGGCAAGGCGGGAGCAGCGGCCATGGCGGGCATGGGCGCGCTGCGTGCGGGCGCAGGCCTATCCACCGTGGCTACGCCACATTCGGTGCTGTCCACGGTTGCTGGTTTTGCCGCCGAAATCATGACCGAGCCGCTGGCGGAAACCGATGCGGGTTCCATCTCGCTCAGGGCGATGGAATATGGACGCGTGGACAAAATTGTGGCCGGCAAAACCGTAGTCGCATTGGGACCGGGAATTTCGCGCCACTCCGATACGGTGCAGTTCGTGCGTGCCGCCGTGGCTAAGTACCGGTCGGCAGCCATGGTGATTGATGCCGACGGCCTGAACGCTTTCGAAGGCGCCGCGCACCTGCTAGACGGCAGCGGACGCGTCCTTGTGCTCACGCCCCATCCGGGAGAGATGTCGCGTCTGGCGCAAATACCGATTGCGGACATCCAGTACGACCGGGTTGCGGCTGCGCGCAAATTCGCTCGCGAGCACAGCGTCATGCTGGTACTGAAGGGATGGCGCACCGTTATCGCCGTGCCTGAAAACGCCTGGGTCAACCCAACCGGGAACCCAGGCATGGCCACCGGCGGCACCGGCGACGTTCTCACAGGCGTGATCGCCGGGTTTATCGCGCAATTTCCCAACGATATTTCGCGCGCCGTGGCAGCCGGAGTGTATATGCATGGTCTGGCTGGTGATGTTGCTTGCGAACGGATGGGCGAGCAGTCGCTGGTCGCCACCGACTTGTTGCATGCCCTACCCGAAGCCCTCCGCCGGGCTAAGCAGTGGGGTGGCGAGCGCCTCGTGCGAATCCAGTGATTTGGTTATTTAAGTTATTGGGTTAATGAAAAGACGATCTGTGCTGAGTCCTTAATTTTTGCAGTGTCATGACGAGCGGAGCGAGGCATCTGCTTTTCTATTTCATGAACAGCAGATGTCTCGTCCGGGCTACGCCCTCCTCGTCAGGACACATGAGAATGAATTAATGATCCTGGACAAGAGGGATTCTGAAAAGACTCTATCAACAGCGTCATCCCGAAGAACCGAAGGCAGATGAATCCTAAGCGCATCGCAGCCCGGTTCAATCAAATCATTAACCAAATAATCAATGACCAAATTACCAAATCCGGTGACCACCCACTCCGCCGAGGAAACCATCGCCTTCGGACGCACCTTGCGGGAGGTGCTCGCGCCGCCGAAGGTTGTCCTGCTGCGCGGGGAGTTAGGCGCGGGAAAGACGACGCTAGTAAAGGGAATCGCCAAAGCGTTCGAAGCCGCGGAAGAAGAAGACGTCACCAGTCCCACCTTCACCCTGGTGCACGAATACCGTGGCCCGCGGGTTACCGTCTATCACATTGACCTCTATCGCATTGACACCGAGCGCGAATTGGAGACGCTGGGCCTCGATGACCTGATGGGAGCGCGCAACCTCCTGCTGATCGAGTGGGGAGAGAAATTTCCCCGCTTCGTGCGCGAGCGAGACCTGGAGATTGTCCTGGAACGAACCGGGGACAACGAGCGCCGAATCAGCGTAATGGGGTAATCTGGTGATCGGGTGATCTGTTTCCCTTGGTTGTCATTCCGAGCGTAGCGAGGAATCCCTATTGCGCCGAGGGCCTGTCACCCGATGACCCGATTACTAAAATCCCATGATGTTGTACCCGCAGTCCACGTAAATTGTCTCGCCGGTGATGCCAGTACTCAGGTCAGACGTGAGGAACAGCGCGGCAGCAGCGACCTCGTCCACTTCCACATTACGTTGAAGCGGCGACTTTTCCGCATGTACGTTGAGCATTTCGCCCAAGCCTGAAATCCCTTTTGCTGCAAGGGTCTTCAGCGGTCCCGCGGAAATCGCATTGACGCGCACCTTGCATTTCCCCAGATCATACGCCAGATATCTCACTGTGGATTCCAGCGCGGCTTTTGCCACACCCATGATGTTGTAATGCGGGACGACTTTCTCCGCCCCATAGTATGTGAGAGTGATGATGCTGCCGCCCGAGGTCATAAGAGGCACGGCGGCGCGGGAGAGCGCGATCAGCGAATAAACGCTGATGTCATTCGCAATGCGGAAACCCTCGCGCGAGGTGTTAATAAATTCACCCTTCAACTCTTCAGCAGGAGCAAAGGCTACGCTGTGGACCAGCGCGTCCAATGTGCCGTAGCGTTGCTTCAACTCTGAAAACAGCCGGCTGATCTCATCGTCGTGCGAGACGTCGCATTGAAACGCCTGCGCGCCGGGAAGAGAAGCGATCAATTCCTCGGCAGTCTCTCGCAGCCGCTCGTTCTGGTAGGTAATGGCCAGCCGCGCTCCGGCCGACTGAAGACGATTAGCTATGCCCCAGGCAATGCTGCGCTTATTGGCAACTCCAAAAATGACCGCTGTTTTCCCCTCCATGCTGAGCGCCATGCGTTCGTCTCACCTCCGTTGCTCCGGTGATGCCGACTATTCGGATTACCGGCGCCGCGATAGCGGCTCAGAATATCAGTTTGCAGAGGGTGCGCCAAAGAGGTGCGTGGCACAGTCGTCCTCGACTGTGCCAATGCAGCAGCTGCCCCACATCTGCGAAGCAGGACCCTTGACGGAGTCCGTGGAGCAGGACGGAATTGGAGCCACGCCACTATTGCGATCCGCTGGCGGCCTCTTCGCAGGTTGCCGCTGCCGGAGCCGCAACCGGTTCCGGCGAGACTGGTTTCAATGCTCCCGATGCCATTGATGCCGCCAGCGCCGACGTGATAAACGCCAGCGAATATGCACCCGCGATCATCCCGAATGCGAGCGTCAAACTCACGCGATGAGCTACAACGCCAACCGCCATGCCCAACCCCATCTGCAGCATCCGGGTCGCAAAAGCAAAAGTATTCGACACCCGGCCCATGTAGTACTTGGGGACAACTTCCATCATGCTGCTGTTGAGGGCGATGCCTCCAAACGCGCGTGCTGCGCCCATGAGAGTAAAAAGCGCAACCACAACCATCAGCATGCCCGAGAGCGGCGACGCCAAAGTGCAGGCGGCCAGCAGTGCCATACATACGGGCACGCTGCGTCCGGTTCCGAAGGTCCGCACAAGAAAGGGAACGCACAGCGCGGTAAGGAATGCGCCGATCCCCCAGCCGGCATTGATCCATCCGAATCCCACGGCTCCGGCGTGCAGGATACGGTCCACCAGCGATGGGTTGACGACGTTCTGCGCCAGCATGGTTCCGATCAGCAGGGAAGAGCTGCAACCCAGCAGCACGACGTAAAGGTTCTGCCGCAGGTAGCTGACGCCCTCGCGGGTTTCGTGCACAAAACGCGCAATCGCTCCCTGGGCGCGCGCCCGCTCTGCGACCGCATCCGGTGGCCGTTGCACGACATGCCGTCCCTTTCGCACCCCGAGGTAGCAGATGAAGGAAATCACGTAAGTGAAGCCGTCCATCAGCAGCACGCCACCGAGCCCGATGTGGTTGTACACGAACCCCACGACCGCGCCCGCGATCAGCCATCCGCCCTGAATACCCGCCATCAGCAGCGTGTTGGAATCCACGAAGTGCGTTTCCGGCGTGAGTTCCTGGATCAGAGCGTTTATGGTGGGCCAGAACATCCAGAACCCTGCCGCCACCAGCGTGTTCATGGCGTACAAATGCCAGAGCTGCACACGATGCTGGAAGCAAAGCAGCGCCACCAGGAGAATGGCAAGGCCGCGGCCGGCATCCAGCACCATCAGCAGACGGCGCCGGTCTTCGCGGTCAATGATGACCCCGCTGAAAGGCGCCAGCAGCAGCGTGGGGATAGTTTGCAGCACCACCAGCGTGCCGAGCGCTACTTCCGAATGGGTGGCTTCCAGGATGTACCAGCTCACCGCGGCAGCATTCATCCCGCTGCCGATCATGGACACCGCGTTGGCGGTGAAGACTAGCCGCAGAGGCCTTTTTTGCAGCATGGACCGCATGGGTATGAAGCCACTCTACTGTAAAACCGTCCTCGCGAACACTGGCTGGGTGATTTTTTATCGCTGACGACGGGCAATAGCAGAAGCTTGGCTTGCATCCAACCCGGCTATGCAGGCGCGGTGGCATGGCCATGCACGTTCGTAAGTTTGCGCCCAGCCGGGTGTCGGTATAATGCGGCATAGAATGAGGTTTCATCGGACAAGAGCCGAACGAGCGGCTTGCGCATTCGTATGTGCCGGGGCCATGTTGAGCTTTGCCGCGCCTGCGGCGGCACGGCAAAACAGCACTGAGGTGAAAGAATCCTCTCCGGCGCGCACGCACGCGGCCTACTATGACGGTGACGTCGTCAGCTTCATTCCTGAGACCATTCACTACCGCTTCACACCCCGCCCGCTCCGCCGCCGGCAGTCCGACTTCACAGTTGGGCCATGGTATGTCGGTTCGTTATTGGCAGATCGCAAGCCCAAGGACAGCCGTCACAATCTGTACATCGTCTCGCCGGGTACACAGTACCATCAGGTGGACGCGGAAGAATACGATCACAACGAAATCGTCAATGATGTGTCCAAGGGCGACAAGGCGGTGGAATGGGACATCTATTGGGCCGTCGTGTTGGACCCGGGTTTGCGCAGCGACTTTCGCAGCGAGCGCGACCTCATTCTCGCAGCCCAGGAATCATTCGTTCCCGGTGACCTGATGGACTTCAGCGATATCCCTGGAGAGGGCTTCCTGCGCGCGTTCCTTCACATTGGTTCTCTCGAGGGCTTGTCCCCGTACCGTCGCACAGATGGAACTCTGCCGCGCCTGATCATCGTGCCCGCAAACCGCGTCATCCTGGGCAGGATCGCAGTGCCCGAACCGAGCGGCCCTTCCCTCGTCACGGAGCGCAGTAGTGACAACTTGGGCAAGCATTAAATCCGGTGCCCAAGGCTACTACCAGACCTGCTGGAAACCCGAGACAACACTCTCTGAGGCTGCCAACGACCTGACAACCGCCCCGCTCCATTCCGCTGGCGACTCGACTACCCGTCTGGATATCGCGATTTACGCTTTTCTATTGCTGTTTGCGGGCGCTCTGCCGCTTGCAAAGTCGGTTGCTCAATCGGCCTACAGCATAGCGTTGGTGCTGTGGCTGGCAAAGCTGATCTTCCGCCGCGAACGGCCGCTGCAACAGCCGCTCATTCCGGCCCTGCTGGCGTTTATCAGCCTGAGCGCCATTTCCAGCGTGCTCTCGCCGACACCTGTGGTCACATGGCATGTTATGAAGCAGGTCGCGCTGCTGCTGATTGCTGTGCTGGTTGCGCAGAACCTGCGCACGCTAAGACAGATCAAGACGGTCGTGCTCGTATTGATTGCCTCAACTTTGGTGAGCATCGGTTACACCGGCTGGCAATACGCTCACGGGATCGGCGCCGAAGTGGTGAATGTTGCGCCCGGCACGGAGCTGGCCGGCGCAGGACTGCTGACGCACGACATAATTCTCAAGGTTGACCGCCATCGCGTACACACGCCCACGGAATTGGCGTCCGCAATCAGGAGAATGGATCCGAAGCGCCCTGTGAAGCTTCAATTCGGACGCGGGGACTGGCTTAAGAAATTCGACACGCAAGTCAGCGCGGGCGCGTTGCAGCGGGCCCAGTTCGTATTAGCCCGTCCGCCGCGCGCGCAGGGAAGTCTTGGATACACCGTTACGTACGCGCACGTCCTGCTGCAGGTTGCGCTGCTTGCCTGGGGATTGCTGCTGGCAGCCACCGTCGCGCGCAAGCGCTTCAAGTGGGTGCTGCTGATTGTGTTCGTGCTGATTTGTGTGACCCTGGGTGCTACCGTCACGCGTGCCGCGCTGCTGTCGTTGTGCGTGGCTGGTGTGGTCACATTCTGGGTGGTTGTGCCGCGAGGGGTGGCGCGCGGCTTCAGCATCGCCGCGGTGGTCCTTGTGGTGTTGGCGGCTTCGCTCTGGGTCCATCGCGAGCGGGGAATTGGCATGGTCGCCACCGGTGACGCCGGCACTCAGTATCGCTTGCTGATGTGGGAAGACGGGTTACGTTTGATCCGGCAGCATCCGGTTTTCGGTGTCGGCATGGACAGTATCAAGCTGTTGTGGCGGCAATATCATCTGCGTGCCTACGAGCGTTTTCAGTTCCACAGCCATTTCCATTCCGAGCCCATTCAAATTGCCGCCGAGCGAGGTCTGCCCGTGCTTGCCGCCTGGATTTGGCTGATGGTGCTCTACGTCCGGCTGCTCCTCAGAATGCTTCGGCATACCAGTGGTTCCGGCTGGGTGTTGCGAGGAATCGCTTTGGGGATGTTCGGGGCGGCGGTTGGATTTCTTGTCAGCACCCTTGTGCATTCGCCCTTGACCGACTCGGCAACGCAGATGACGCTTTGGCTCCTGATGGGAACCACAATCGCATTCGACCGTAGCCTCGGCGCCGAGACAGCACTCGTCGTAGTTGCGCCGGAACGACACGACGAGACCGCGCGTGCTGCTTGATGCAAACCAGCCCGCCGATAAGCCGTTTATTTTTGTCATCCCGAGCGGGCTTCAAGCCGGCGAGGGATCCGCTTTTTCAGCCTGTTAAAGGCCGGTTGCTCGGTATGGCGCCCTTTTTGGTTGAACTATTGGGAGCGGCCTAACTCAACTCAGGCGCTCGGTAGCCGGCAATTCGCTGTGCGGGACGCGCCAGCGGCACAGCTTGTACCTGATCTGGCGCAGTCCTTTTGGTTCCTGCCCATCTGCCACAAAAGGAATCAGGCGGGCCGCACGCTGCGCCAGCCACTCGCGTTCCGCGTGAAAGCGGGTGCCATCCTTGGGCCGATATTGCGACCACCCGATGGAATGAGAAAAACCTGCCGGCCCAAAGTTGTCCGAGCGAAGAATGTCCTCGACGAACACACGAATCGGGCCTTCAAATTTTTTCCCCAGAGTGTCATGCAGAGCAATAATGCCGCCTTCGACCAGGTACGGAGAGAACAGGTCAAAGTCCTGCTTCGCACCCTTGTAGGTGTGGTCGCCATCAATCCAGAGCATCCGAATAGGGCGGCTCCATTCCTTTGCTACATCACCGGAGAAGGCGGGATGAACTTCCACCTGGTGCTCCAGTCCGGCGGCACGCAAGTTAGCGCGGAAATCTTCCAATGACGAACTGTGGCCGTGGAAGTCTGGGTCCGTCACCGAGGGTGAGCAATGAGGATCAATGCTGACCACCGCCCCTAGTCTGTACTCTGCCGCTACCGCCGCCAACGCCAGCGTGGATTTTCCTTTGAAGCTGCCGATTTCAACGATGACCCCATTCCCTGGAGCACAAGCTGCCAACATCCCGAGCGCGCGAAATTCGTCTTCCGCTAAAAATCCCGCGATGTCCTTGGCGCGCTGCCAGGCAGCATCTATTACGCTGTCGAGTTCCGGCCGCAGTGATTTTGATTTCGACATCGTCACTGGATACAAGTTTCGCGGCTGTCCGCCGCGTCAACTCCCGGCACTTTGGACCACGCTCCCGGTATCTTGCAGCGGCGACTCCGCCCGCGCCAGCTCCCACGCCTTTGCATATTTATTGGAAACGTAGGTTGCGTGGTAGAGGTGCTGCAATAAGCCTTCACGCCCATCGAGAAAACCAAGCCGGACGAAGTAGTTGTAAATGAACGTCAGCAACGGCCGGAAGACGATGTTCAAAACGCTAAAGCTGCGATGTCCTTTGGCTACGGCGGCCTTGGCTCCCAGGGACGAATACCGGTTCATGTGGTCCATGTAGTACGACAAAGTCGGATAGGCGTAGTGAATTAGCGGATTTCTCAGCCTGCCGGTGCCTCGGCCAACTCCTTCAACGAGCTCGATGCGGTCGTGAGGGTCCGCCCCGGCCACAACGGCATGACCGCGTCGAAACAATCGCATCTTAGGATCGGGATAATAGCCGCCGAATCGCAAAGGTCTTCCCAGGAACAAATTTTTTCGCGGCATCCAATAAGCGCTGACGGAACTGGGATCTGCAATCACTTTCCGAATTTCCTCCGCCAGTCCCGGACTGACCTCTTCATCGGCATCCAACGACAGCACCCAGTCCTGGGTGCATTGCTCGAGTGCGTAATTTTTCTGCGCCGTATAGCCGCGCCATGGTTCCACGATGACCTTGGCGCCGTACTGCCGGGCGATGTCGCAGGTTTGATCGGTTGATCCCGAATCCACCAGGACGATCTCATCGGCCCAGCGCACACTTTCGAGCGTGCGGCCGATGTTTGCCTCCTCATTCATCGCAACAATGGCTAATGACAGTCCCATCGTGTCTTGTGCCTACCGCAATGCATTCGTGGCCACTTTCTTGTGGCCGGCTCGCCCCAATTCCCAGGCCTTCGCGTATCTCAAGCTGACGCCCACGCCCCGATACAGGTGGGCGAGGAGGCCTTCCGGCCCGTCGAGAAATCCCAGGCGAAAAAAGTAATCATAGATGAACCTGATCGCAGGCCTCACCACGATGTCGAACACACTGAACGGGCGAGGTCCCTTCATCTCTGCGCCCAGAGAGCTGTATCGGTTCACGTGTTCCATGTAATCGGAAATCGAATGGTGCCAGTGATGGATCATGTCTCCATCAAGATGCCCGACCGGCCCGTCCACTCGCAGTTCTTCATTAATGACACGGTTCTCCACCCATCCCCTGCCGCGGCGCATCAGGCGCAGTTTGGGGTCGGGATAGTAGCCTGCATGCCGTATCCACCGGCCAACATTCAAGTTTCGCCGCGAAATGGTGTACGCGATCGGTCCGCCATCGTCTGGACCAACGCCGTCTTTCCGGTTCACAACTCCGACGATCGTCGCCCGCAGTTCTGGAGTCAAGCTTTCATCGGCGTCCAGCAGCAACACCCAGTCGCAAATGGCCTTCTGGATCGAGGAATTCTTCTGGGCAGCGAAACCCTTCCAAGGCTCGCTGTAGATTTTCACTTTCGGACCAAAGCTGCGCGCGATGTCCAGCGTGCCGTCAGTCGAGCCGGAATCGACAATGATGATCTCCTCGGCGATGTCAACCACGCTCGCCAGAGTGCGGCGGATATTGGCTGCCTCATTGAAGGAGATTATGCAGACGGAAAGCGGCATCACCGGCATATTATCAGCTTGCCGCACGGGTAGGAACTGCTCACCGCTTCACCAATTCATCAGACAGCAGACGCGCCTTCATCGCGAGGTTGTATGCGCGTTCGGTGTCACCATCGTTTTCTGCCGCGCGCGACTGCTGCATATAATTGCGGATGTGCTGCACCATTGCCTGTTCATCGGCAGTCAGCGTCCGGGTGATGCTGCGCAGGTTGTTTTCCGTTTCCTGCTGTAGCTGCGCGGTGCTCTTGCGCTGCTGCATGGCTTCGGTCTTGGGCAACTTGGCGGAGAGCGGCTGATCCTGTTGATTAGCGCCGCCTTCTTCCACGACGGTCTTCGATTTCGCGGGCTCCGCAGGTTTGGGTGCTGGCGCTGGCTTTGCCGGGACGGTCTTTTTCGCGACCGGCGCCCTCTTTTTCGGCTTGGGCTTAGGTTTCGCGGTGACAGCCGGCTTTTCTTCAGCAGGCGGCGTCTGCTCTGGAGGCGGCGGTGGCGGCGCTGGCGGCTGCTCCGCCGGTTGCGGTTGGGATATCGTGGGTGCCTGCTCCTGTGGTGTTGGGGTTACTTCTTTCTTTTTCTTGCAGGCAGAGAGGAACATCAGCAAGCTCAGGGCCGCGATCACCAGGACCGTCCGCGACAACTTTTGCAACCGGCGCATACGTTGTTTGTAAATGTTTGGGAGCAGAACAGCAACCCCCAAAAATTGGGGCGTAAAATGGCCAATCAGCTCTTCGCCGCGGCTTCTTCGAACGCGTCCTGACGCGATCCCAGCAAGGGGAAACGTAAGCGAAAGGTAGTGCCTTCGCCCTCACGCGAATGGAAATCCACCGAGCCGTTGTGCAACTGCATGACGCGGTAAGTCATGGCCAACCCGATTCCGCTGCCGCTCTCCTTGGTGGTGAAATAGAGATTAAAAATCTTGTCGCGGATCTCCGGTGCAATCCCGCTGCCCTGGTCCTGCACCTGGACTTCCGCAGTATCGTCTTCGCGCTTTGCCGTGAGCGTGAGCGTGCCGCCTTCCGCCATTGCCTGCATGCCATTGAGAACCACATTGAGCACTGCCTGCTTGGCCAGGTCGGCATCCACCATGACCGGCAGCGATTCCGCTGGCAGCTCGGACACAATCGCGGTGCCACGTGATTTCGCCTCGGGAGCGGCGAGCTGCGCCACTTCTTCCAGCAGCTTACGAAGATCAATTTCCGCCAAGCGCAGTTCCACCGGCCGCGTAAAGTCCACCAGTGTCTGGACCACGCGGTCGAGCCGCTGAATCTCGCTGCCAATGATGTCCAGGTGGCGGCGGGAATCCGGATCAATCGTCTTGAGCTTTTCGCGCAGGACTTCCAGGTGAACGACGATGGCATTGATGGGGTTCTTGACTTCGTGGGCCACGCCGGAAGTCAGCCGGCCGATCGCCGCCAGACGGCGGGACAACTCGATTTCGTCTTCGATACGGCGCACGGTCTCTGCGTCCCGCATAGTCAGCAGTGCGCCAATGCGCTCGCCACGCTCCTCGATGAAATCGAGCGACACTTGGATCCTGCGTTGCTGAGCGTTATCAATCTCAGCGCCGGCTACGGGCTCATGGGTGCTGAACGCCCCTAGCACCAGCCGCCCCAACGGGGACTCCTCGGAGAAAATCTCGGTTACGCTCCTGCCCAGAATCTCACCCCGCGGCCGCCCCACGAACTGCTCCGCCGAAGCGCTGACCAACACCACCCGCGAGTCCCGCGTGAACAGCATGAGCCCGTCTTCCAGGTTGGCCATGATCTGGTCGAGGTTTTCTTTGAGCGCGGAGAACACTTCCTTGACGTCGCGGATTTGCCTTCCCAGGCGATCAATCTTTGTGGTGACCGCGCCGTATTCGTCCTTGCGCGGGCGACTGGTTTCCGCGGGCACTTCGATTTCCCCGGCAGTCATGCGGTCCAGACGCCGTCCAATGGCTTCCAGCGGACGCAGCGCGAAATTCGAGAGTCCCGCGGCCAGCAGCAGCGAAACCATAATAGCGAGCGACGAAAACACGATGGCGTGGTTCAGCTGCGGTTGCAGTTCGCTCTTTAGCAGCACGGTCGAGACGCCCACGCGGATGTCACCGAACGGAGCGCCTCCGCGCTCTAGCGGCATTTTGATTTCGTAGACGCGCGGCTCTCCGTAGACGATATGCATTTGCCGCCAGAACCCACCGTGGAGCACGGCCGCAAAGTCCGGGCGCGCGGGCATCTTCTTGCCCTGCATGTCGGCGTCTGTGTGCAGCAGCGCCTCGCCGTTTACGTTTCCGATGCCGGCATCGTAGATGATCGGCGAGTAACCAACGATGGACTGCAACAGCGAATTCAGGCCGGGATCGGTCTCCAGCGTGTCCCGGATCGCGTTGCGCACGTCTTCGGGATCGCTGGTATCAATGTCAGCCGGATCCAGATTTATTTCCAGCGCCTGCCGCGCTGCATTGAATATCTGATGGGTGACAAAATCACCGTCAACGTAGGCTTCCGAAATTCGCGTCCGCACCACCTCGGAGACATAAATGTAGGAAAATACCGCCACCAGCGCGACAACAATCATGCTGATGGCGAGTACGAGCTTCGTCTTGAGCCGGAGATGGGGCATCATCGAAACGAGTAATTTATAGCTGCGTGCTTGTCACGCCCTTGCCGCCGCGGAACCCGGAATGTTCATAGATTATTTTGCGCCGCATCCGCGGTCACAGCGGCGCCGTATTCCTTCAGCTTGTTGTGCAGCGTCTTCAGGCTTATACCCAGGATCTCTGCGGCGCGAGTTTTATTGTTGCTGGTGGCTTCCAGCGTCTTGAGGATCAGCAGACGCTCGGCTTCTTCCACGGTGGTCCCCACCCCCAGCCGCACGGCGTTGGCCTCCTGCACGGCGGCGCGCGTGACTGGCTGCCCGAATCCCGGCGGCAGGTGCTTCGGCTCCACGACGGAACCTTCACACACAATGGCGGCCCGCTCCAGCACGTTGCGCAGTTCGCGCACGTTGCCCGGCCAGTTGTTGGCGTGAAATATCTTCATTACTTCTTCACTGACCAGGCTCACCTGGCGTCCGTGTTTCGCACTCATCTCGTGCAGCAGCGACCGCACCAGCTCGGAAAGGTCCTCTTTGTGTTCGCGCAACGGCGGCATGTGAATGTTAAACACGTTCAGCCGGTAGTAGAGATCATTGCGCAAGTGTCCGTTCGCGACTGCTTCTTCAGGAACTTTGTTGGTGGCGGCAAGCACGCGGACGTCCACGGCGGTTTCTACTTTGCTGCCCAGCCGGCGCAGCTTGCGGTCTTCCAGAACGCGCAGCAGCTTCGCCTGGGTAGCGATGGGCATTTCGCCGATCTCGTCCAGCAGCAGCGTGCCACCTTCAGCCAGCTCGAAACAACCGGTCCGCCGTTCCAGCGCGCCTGTGAACGCGCCCTTTTCATGGCCGAAGATTTCGCTTTCGATCAATGTCTCAGGAATGGCCGCGCAGTTGATGGCGACAAATGGCTTACCCCTGCGCGGACTCAGCTCGTGAATGGTACGCGCCACCAGTTCTTTCCCGGTGCCGCTCTCGCCGGTAATCAGCACGGACGCGGTGCTGGGCGCAACCATCTCAATCAGGCGGAAAATTTCCTGCATCTTCTTCGATGAACCCACCAGTTCCCCAAACACTCCCTTGTCACGCAATTCGCGCTTGAAGACTTCCTTTTCCACTCTCTCCTGGCGCAAACGGCTGGCGTTCTGCAGAATTGTACGCAGCCGTGGGGAATTCACCGGCTTTTCGATGAAATCGTAGGCCCCAGACTTCATAGCGCGAACCGCCGAGTCCACACTGCCTTGTGCCGTCAGTACAATGACAGGAATCGATTCCGGCAGGTTGGAGAGGCGTTCCAGCAACTCCAGTCCACCCATGCGCGGCATCTTCAGGTCGGTAATCACAATGGCTGGCGACCAGCCTGCCACCTTTTCCAGCCCCTCCACGCCATCTTTGGCAGTCTCGGTCCGATAACCCCAAGCAGACACCAGCTCCGAAAGCCCGTTGCGTGCGTTATCTTCATCCTCAACGATCAGCACCTTCTCTTGCATGTTCATAAGCAGTCTATTTTTCCCGGAACGCGCTCGCCCGGCTGAAATTTTTTATTTAAGCCACTACTGCTAACCTGACAGACCGAAGCAGGTTGCGATCCTGTGCTGCGGTGGTTCCGTGTACTTCCTGGTTAGGATGCGCAACAGAACCCGGCGGTCACTTGTGGCAACGGGTTCGAAGGAATCCATCCCATAAAGGAACAAGAAGAGCGGCTGTGTATTTGTAACTGTCAGCTTATCAAATCCAGCGTTTACGGGGCGCGAACGCCGAGTACGCCCCACTCGAGTATGCCTTCGGCGCAACCGTTATGAATAAGTAAATAGCTTCACGAAAATAAGTCTTTACCTGCCAATCCGGCCGTAAGTACAATCATCCGCTCAGTAGGATTTGTCTTCTTTGCGTTCCAGGGTCCCTCGCTTAACCAGTTTTGACGAGTCCAGTGGCTCGTGACGGAGGATTGCATGCGTCTTCGTGAAGTGTTTTCTCGGCGTGTTCCCGTCGTGCTGGTGGGGCTGGTTCTAGCTGTAACCTTGCTGTCTTCCGCCGCGCCCGCACAGGAACCCGCACCAAGAATTGAGATCAACGGTAACTACTCCTACCTGAATCCTGGCGGGGAGGTGATCGGTCCCCCCGAACTGCGACAGCAGACGTTTACCGTCCGCGATGTTCCGGATATGACTACTGGCTGGGGCGCTGGCCTCACTTACAATTTCAACAAATGGTTCGGCCTCACTGCGGACTTCGGCGGACATTACCACGACATTGGCAACATTCACACCTTCATGGGCGGTCCCACAGTGAAGTTCCGGACCCCTCACTTCACCCCCTTCGTCCAGGCCCTTGTCGGAGCTGCACGCTTTTCGCCAGACAGCAGCTTCTTCTTCGGTGTTCCCGTCGATACACAGACGGGGTTTGCTGCCGCTCTGGGTGGCGGGCTTGATGCGCCTTTGAGTCGCCACATTGGCTGGCGTGTGTTCCAGGTGGATTGGCTCCGCCAGAATTATTCGCGCAGGAATTTCATTACCAATGCCACTTTTGATGGCGTGCGTGTGCAGGGTGGCATGTTCCTGATGTTCGGGCAGGTGGGACCGCCTCCGGTTCCGCCGACGGCCTCCTGCTCCGTGGACAAAAAGGAAGCAGTACTTGCCGGGACACCTGTCACCGCTACCGTCAGCACGCAGCATTTCAATCCCAAGCATAAGCTGACCTACGACTGGAAGACCACCGGTGGAAAGCTGGAGCCAAAAGAGACTACCGCCACCGTGGATACGACTGGACTGGCTCCGGGCAGCTATACGGTTAGCGCAACCGTGACCGATTTCCGCACACGTAAGAACGACAGCGCAAGCTGCAACGCATCGTTCTCGGTCCGCGCTCCGGTGCAGCCGACCATCTCCTGCTCCGCCAATCCGACGACTGTCGCTAAGGCTGGCGATACGTCAACCATTACCGCGACGGTAACCAATCCGGACAATATCCCTGTTACCTACGCCTGGAAGGCTTCTGCCGGCAGCATAAGCGGCACGGAAGCGACTGCCACGCTGGACACTACCGGCGCCGCTCCTGGCCCGATTACCGTTACCGGCACGGTCACCGATAATATGGCCCGCTCGAGTAACTGCACGGCCAGCGTTGAAGTGCCGCCTCCACCGCCGCCGCCCGTCACCAAGATCGGTGAAATCGCGTTCCCGAACTTGAAGAAACCGGCGCGCGTGGACAACACCGCGAAGGCAATTCTGGACGATGTTGCCTTGCGCATGCAGCGCGAACCCGATGCCAAGGCCGTTATCGTCGGCTACTTCGATTCCAACGAGAAGGGCGGAGTGAAACTGGCACAGGAGCGCGCCGTCAACACCAAGGCGTATCTGACGACCGAAAAGGGAATTGACCCGGCTCGCATTGAGGTCCGAACCGGTACCGCAGGCGGCAAGCGTGCGGAGATCTATCTGGTCGCTCCGGGCGGAACCTTCAATGTGGAAGGCACGCAAACCTTTCCCGAAAAGGCGGTAAAGCCCGCCGCTGCGCCCAAGAAGAAACCTCGGAAGGCTGCCACGAAAGCCCCCGCGGCTCCTGCTGCGGCGCCCAAGCAATAAACGTCTTGCACCTACTGGCCGGTCGGACCTTTCCGACCGGCCATTTTTTGTATTCCCTTTCGTGATGTTTATTCAATATGGTTTTGCGCAGACACTCTGGCGTGCAGCAGTAGTTCAGCATCTCACATTGCAGAATCATGGTGGAGGTAGCTTGTATACATCTTCCGATGTCCTCAAGAAACACGCTGCCTTGCTGGCATTCTTGCTGGTGCTGGCGCTGGTTTCGCCATTTGTGGCTGCCCAGCAATCCGCTTCCAATCCCGTAACCGCAACCCGTGTAGGGAACGCGTGGATCCCGCTCGGGCCGGATGGCGGCGACGTCCGCAGCCTTACCTACGATCCCCAGAATCCTGATCGTATTTTCCTGGGGACCAGCGCCGGGCAGTTGTACCTTTCCACCAACGGCGGCTCAAGCTGGACGCGCTTCGCGCATTTTGGCGATGGGGACGATTACGTCCTTGACCACATCATCGTTGAGCCAGGAAACTCCGCGCACATGTTCGTCGGCGCCTGGAGCATCGAGAACGATGGCGGCGACGTGTTCCGTTCCCGCGATGGCGGGCGCACCTGGAACGTGCTGAATGGCATTCACGGCAAATCGGTGCGCGCCCTCAAAATGGCGCCTTCCGATACTCGCATCCTGGTTGCCGGCGCCCTCGACGGTATTTTTCGCAGCCGCGATTACGGCAATACCTGGGAGCGCATTTCGCCGCTCAACCACGAACACATCAAAAACATCGAGTCCATCGCTATTGACCCCAGGAATCCCGACATCATCTATGCGGGTACCTGGCACCTTGCCTGGAAGACCACCGATGGCGGACGGAACTGGCATTCCATCAAGCGCGGCGTGATTGACGACTCCGACGTATTCTCTCTGATCGTTGATCACAGCAACCCACAGGTTGTTTATCTCAGCGCGTGCTCTGGCATTTACAAGAGCGAAAACGCTGCCGAGCTCTTCCACAAGATCCAGGGCATCCCGTTTTCGGCGCGGCGCACCCGCGTCTTGCAGCAGGACCCGGTGAATGCCGCCGTGGTTTATGCCGGCACCACCGAAGGCCTCTGGAAGACTGTGGACGCCGGCAAGACCTGGAAGCGCATGACCGCGCCCAACATCATCGTCAATGACGTTCTGGTTGATCCGCGCCATCCCTCGCACGTGCTGATCGCCAGTGACCGCAGCGGCGTTCTCGCCAGTAACGACGCGGCCCAGACCTTCCATCCTTCCAGCCGCGGCTTTGCTCATCGCCAGGTATCCAGCGTGCTCGTGGACCGCAAAGATCCGCAGACGCTCTATATCGGCTTGATCAACGACAAGGAATTTGGCGGCGTTTTTGTCAGCCGCAACGGGGGCTCCGACTGGAGACAGTTGAGCGCCGGCCTGGGTGGACGCGACGTCTTCACACTGCGCCAGACGGAAACCGGGACCCTGATCGCGGGCACCAACAGTGGTGTCTACATGCTCGCCAATGACATTTGGCGTCCCATGAATGCCATTGTGGAAAAGAAAGTTTTTCCCGCGCCCGCTGCCAAGACCCGTGCGAAACTGAAGAAAGTAGCCGCGCCTCGCGTGCAGTTGACACGTTCCGTTTTGTCATCGCGGGTGGCACAACTTGAGGTCGCACCCAGCAAGTGGTTTGCCGCGACTTCTTCCGGTTTGTTGATATCCACCGATGCGGGGCAGAGCTGGCATCGCGGCAACGGCTTGGGACAGTTGGAATTCAAGTCTGTGTGCGCCTCTGGAAACCTGGTGCTCGCGTCAACGCACACCGGTGTCGTGATTTCCCAGGATGGCGGCGATACATGGAGCTTCACTCAGCTTCCGAGGCGGGTCAGGCACGTGCAACGGGTCGCGGTTGGCCCACAATCCTCGCTGTGGATTGCCACCCATCAAGGCGCGTTCCGCAGTTCCGATCTTGGCGCCTCTTGGACGCTCGTCTCGGGCGGCCTTCCAACGGGACTGATCAGGTCAATTTATTACGATCAGGGCGCCGGGCGCTTCCTGGTGGTAACTGGCACAGGCGATCTGTTTGCCAGCACGGATGCAGGTGAAACATGGCATCGCACCGAGGTCGGCTTCTCCATACGCAATCTGGCGAGCGCTCGCGGACGCCTGTTTGCGGCCACCGCTTTCGACGGCGTAATAGCCCAACCGATGCAGCAGACAGCTCCGGTTGAACGTGCCGGCAGCTTTACAGGTTCTTCGGCGAGCAACTGAACCAATTCGGCACGGATCAGCAGCGGCGTTCGCTGGTCTGTGCCGTTTTCATTTTCGCAATCGGTGGCAATTAGCAATTGGCAACTCCCCCGATTCGCTGACCCCCCGATTACCAGACTACCTTTGCGCCCTCTGCAACCTCCGCGTTCTCGCTTTCTATGTAGCCACTTCGCGCAAAAAATACACACGCCAGCTCCGCCTCTCCCGTAAGTAATTGATAAATAAGGAACCGGATTGGCATCGGATGTGCCTTATTCCAAGCTGGAGGCAGAGGAGAGGGGCCTATGCGAAACCCACCGAAGTTGCTGATTGCGGTCACAGCCCTGCTGACAACCATGTTCCTGCTGTTGTCGCTTGGGTGTGGACACATGCCCAACAACGCCCAAGCCCCGAACGCAACTGACGCTAACGGCTCCACGACCGAAGCAGCATCCACTGGGCCTCCATTCTCCGACCGCGGCGCAAACGCCGACGGCTCCAGCAGCGGCCGCACGAGTCCTTTCGTCCCAGAGTCGTTGATCTTGCCGGCGGGCACTCCCGTGTCCATCCGCCTCCAGAGCGGCGTTTCCAGTGCCACGGCGCACCCCGGCGACAGGTTTGACGCCGTTCTCGACCAACCATTGGTCGTCAAGGGACGCATCGTTGCACAGCGCGGCGCACCGGTCGTGGGCCGCATAGTTCAGGCCCGGCGCTCGGGACGCATGCACAACTCCGGCTACCTGCGCCTGACCCTGGCCTCTATCAACATCAATGGCAAGCAGGTTCCTGTGCAGGCATCCAGCGTGTTTGTCCAGGGTGGTGCTCATAAGAAGCGGAACCTGGCCCTGATTGGCGGTGGTACGGGTGCTGGCGCTCTCATCGGCGCCATTGCCGGCGGCGGCAAAGGCGCGCTGATAGGAAGCCTCATCGGTGCCGGGGGCGGGACCGGCGTTGCATATGCGACAGGCAAAAAGGATGTCGGCTTTGGCCCGGAGCGCCGCCTGACCTTCCGCCTGACCCAGCCCCTGACGGTCGGCTAGTCCAATGCGGGGCGAGGCGTAGCTGGCGTGTAAGACGGCTCATCCCTGTTCGGTGCGGGTCTCTCTGCGCTATTGTAGCCTTTCCGATTTGGGAAAGCAGATACTCGCCTCTGCATGGGTCGTGGCATACCGCGACAACCCTATTCCTCATTTCGGGCCGAGATGACATATCTACGTTGTCCCCTCCGCGAAACTGGCTGATCGCACTGCTGAAAGAATTCCCGGCTGGGAGTCGTCGTTGATGTTGCCAAATTGGTCACACCTCCGCTCCCGTTTTTGCCTCGTGCTGAAATTTAAAGACTTATACGGCTCCCAATAACGGAATTCCCGGAACGGGACGAACCCAACCGGATCTTTTTCCCATTCAGCAACTTATTTTTCCTCTTTCAAAACATAATCGGGTATCTTTGGCCCAGCGGTACCCGAAGTCGGCATTCTCGTTTTGGGCGGAGGCAATCATATATGCATTCAACCGCTGCTGCTCAACGTCTTGACGCCCCGGTGCTGGAAACGGCCGTGGCTAACTTGCTTATCGTTGATGACGAACGTGCCATTCGCGAGGGCTGCCGGGAAATTGCCCAATCGCTGGGGTTCAACGCTTTTATGGCTGACAGCGCCGAACACGCCTACAAGGTGCTGGACAGCCAGAGTATCGATGTCATCCTGCTCGACCTGAAGCTGCCCGGGGCCGGTGGCTTGGAAGCGCTTCGTTTGATCAAGTCTCGCCGCCCCGACGCCATCATTATCATCATTACTGGATACGCCACCGTGGAATCGGCCGTCCAAGCCATGAAATTCGGGGCCTACGATTACCTCACCAAGCCCTTCAGCCTGGACGAACTCAAGACCGTGCTGATGCACGTGAAAGAGGAAGTCAAGATCACGGCGGAGAAGCGCGTCCTGCGCGAAAAACTGCGTTCCAAGCAAGGTTTCGGTTCCATCATCGGCCGCACTCCGGAAATGGAAAAGCTGTATCGCATCATCGCCAAGGCGGCACAGAGCACGCATCCGGTGCTGATCATGGGCGAAAGCGGAACCGGAAAGGAACTGGTGGCGCGCTCCATTCATTTTTCCGGCCCTTACAAGGACAAGCCCTTCATTCCCGTCGATTGCGGTTCCCTCGTACCTACGCTTATCGAAAGCGAGTTGTTCGGCTACGTGCGCGGCGCATTCACCGGGGCGCAGCGCTCGAAGGAAGGCCTGCTTGCCATTGCGGACGGCGGCACCGTTTTCCTCGACGAGGTGGGCGAACTGCCCGTGGACCTGCAGGCGAAGCTGCTGCGCGCCATTCAGGAGCACGAGATTCGCCCCGTGGGCAGCACCAAGCGCGTCCCTATAAATGTGCGCATTCTGGCGGCCACCAACCGCGACCTGGAAACTGCCGTTGCCGAGGGCCGCTTCCGGCGCGACCTTTATTTCCGCTTGAATGTACTCACCCTGCGCATCCCTCCCCTGCGGGAACGAAAGCAAGACATTCCCTTGCTGGCGTCGCACATCCTGGAGCGCCAAGGCCGTGCCACCGGCACCCAGCGCACTCTCAGCGATGACGCCCTGAAAGCCATGCTCGCCTACGACTGGCCCGGCAACGTGCGTGAACTCGAGAACTGCCTGGAGCGGGCCTGTACCATGAGTTCCGGCCCGGTGCTGCATCTTGCGGACCTGTCTTCTGCGGTGCAGAACGCGCAATTTCAAGGCGCGCGCGGTGTCCCCAGCGGTCTCCGCATTGTTCCTATTGCGGAATTGGAGAAGCAGGCAATCCTCAGCACTATCGATCAGCTAAACGGCGACAAGTTGTTGGCCGCGAAGCTTCTCGGGATCGGAAAGACCACCCTTTACCGTAAGTTGAAGGAGTACGCTTCCCAAGACTGAACCAGGGTTAAGGAGCTTTGTTCCATGGCGGGAAAGCGGCGCAGCCCAAGCGCCGCTAACCCGCTGATTTTATTTGCCTGACTCTCTGGCCAGGAACTTGCAACTTGTATCGGCATGATCATGCTCATTACACAAACACCTTGCGGCCAGGATTGCACCGAAGCTTTGCAGAAAGCCACCGGCGAGCAAGTGCAACTGGCCACCACCACACACGCGGCCCTGAGCGCTTTGCGCTCTGGTGAGTACTCGGCCGTAGTCGTTGACCAGAACATCATTGACTCCGACCCAGCGACCATGCATAGCGTCCTGCAACACAGTGGTACCGCAGTTTCTGTCCAGGTGAACCTTGCTATCAGCAGCATGGAACGCGTGACCAAGGAAGTGAAAGCGGCCCTGCGCCGGCGCGAGATCGAGCGTCTGGCGGCCATGAAGGCGGCGGCCGCCTCGCTACGCAGCGAACTGAAAGGCGCGGTTACAGGCATCCTGCTTTCGTCGGAACTGGCATTGTCGGTTCCAGCCCTGCCGCCGGCCGCGGAGATCAAGATTCGCTTCGTGCGCGAGCTGGCCCAGACCATCCGGCAGCAACTGGAAACCGCAGCGTAATCGGGCGGGTCGCGGCTGTGCCCTTTGTCCGCGACCACTGCCCACAACCCGATAATCCAAGGGCCGATTCGAGCTTGAATTGCGGGCCCTCCTCTGCGCGAGTAGCTCAATTGCTGCCCCGGGGGACAACTCGTACGGGTACGGCCGATTCTCACTCGGGGATTCGTAGCTTTGCCTATTGGTATGCTGGGTCCCCCCCGCACCAATGGCGCTGAACCCACGGGCTTCCCTTCGCGGGTTCTCCATAGGTTTGAAAATTATGCTCTGGGCTATCATCGCGGCTCTCATAATCCTGTGGGTCATCGGATGGGGTTTTCACGTTGCCGGCAACCTGATTCACGCTCTCTTGGTGCTGGCCTTGATCATGGCAATGATCAACTTTGCTATGGGCCGGAGAACTGTTTGACCGGCGGATTTTCCTCTTCTTTTCTCGGGACTGCCAGAGTCTAGCGAACGATGTCACTAAATACACAAATCCCCTGCGACTTACCTCTCGCAAGATCATGAAAAGCAAAAACTTGGCTGAGTAGCACGGGCATCCCTGGTAGTGAGCGGGCATCTAACCGTTGCAATACGCAGGTAAGTCACGCTGTGACAGGGCTGAGATGCTGTTGCGCGACACTGCCCCCTGCGGAACGAACTATGCCCATTGAAAGTATCGTGTCAGGCCGGGAAGCGGTCGACACGCGGTCTATTGCGCGCCGCGTAGAAGAACTCGGGGAGTGGTTCCATAATCTGGACCTGCATGGTGTGCTCACGGCTCCCAACCACTTCCTCGGTGACTTTCCCCGGGTCAAGTGGAAGCACATTGCCTCCTCAATTCCTCAGGATCTGAGGGGGGCCACCGTCCTCGACATCGGCTGCAATGGCGGGTTTTACTGCTTCGAGATGAAGCTGCGCGGCGCCGCCCGTGTCCTTGGGTTGGACGTGGACGAGCGCTACTTGAACCAAGCGAGGTTTGCTGCTGAAACGCTTGGCTTGGAAGTCGAATTCCAGAAGTGCTCGGTCTACGACGTGGACCAGGTCCCTGGTCAGTTCGACTACGTTCTGTTCTTAGGTCTTCTCTACCACTTGCGCTATCCGCTGTTTGCTCTGGACAAGGTTGTCAAGAAGGTCGCTGGACAACTGGTGTTCCAGACCATGATCCGCGGTTCCGAGCAGGTACAGCAGTGGGACAAAGATTACCACTTCTGGAACAAAGATATTTTCCGCAGCCCTAATTTTCCGTGCATGTTTTTCATCGAGAACAGCTACGCCAACGACCCCACCAATTGGTGGGTACCGAACCGCGCTGCCGCCGAGGCCATGCTGCGCAGTTCGGGACTGCGAATCGTGGCGCACCCCGAACCGGAAACCTGGATTTGTGTTCCCCAGAATGTGATGCGTGAAGGTCAGTACATCCTGGATATGGAACTGCAAGGGACGCTCTAGGCGCTTGGCGGACCTTGTCCGGAGACCGCGTTCAGGCGCCCCGCAGACAACCAGTGGCGCTACGAGCACCTGTAGAGAAAGGAGAATCATGGTCGAAGCGGTAATGCTGTGGAACGAGCCGAACAATCTTTCTCACTGGGACTTCAAGATTGATCCCGACTGGAAACTGTTCGGCGACATGGCGACCGCCGCCGCCCGCGCGATCCGGCAGGTCAATCCGGAGATGAAGATTGTGCTGGGCGGTATCTCTCCCATTGATCCCAATTTCATTCAGTTGATGGGCTCCTACGGAGTGCTGGACGCCGTCGACATCATCGCACTCCACGGTTTTCCGCTGGACTGGAACCACTGGAAGATTCATGAGTGGCCGGAAAAGGTGGCGGAAATCCGCAGTGTGAGCAACAAGCCCATCTGGATTTCCGAAGCCGGCGCTTCCTCCTTTGGCGCGGAAGAAATCCAGGTATTCGGATTGCAGAAGACGGCGGAGCTGCTGCTTCCTATCGTAGAGCGCGTCCACTGGTACAGCCTCTTCGACCTGCCTGCCACATGGACAGCCACCACTCGGCACAAAGAATCGGAAGGCAGCGCCTATTACCGGCACTATTACATGGGATTGGTGCGCGAGGACGGTACTCCCAAACTGGCCGCCTCCCGTTTTCCTCAGGGGTTGGGGATTTGTCAATGGCTGCATTTCGAGGACCCGCGCTTGGATTGCGGAGTGGAGTGGCTGCGGCGCCTCGGCGTCCGCTACCTGCGTACGGGCATAAGCTGGGCGGACTCGTTTCGCCCCAATGCTCAAGCTTGGTTCGACCGCCAGATGAGCGCGTTGGAGGAGTTCGAAACCACGCTCACTTTATGTTTTACCCCTGAGCATCTGGGTCTGGTCCCGCACTATGCCAGCCCGCCCAAACATGCGGAAGATTTCGCGCAGTTCGCGAGGTGGGCAGTGGGACGCTACGGGATGCCTAAGCCGAAGTGTTCGACAACGATCGCCGCCACTGCCGGCAGCAACGGCAACTGTTCCGACGGGCAGCACGAGTACCGCAGTGGTGAGCGCCGCACCAAGTCGTCGGCGGCCCCGGTGGAGGTCGGAGCGGAAGAGTAGTGGAAGAGGTAGAGGTTGGAGCGGAAGAGCAATGGAGGTCGGAGCGGAAGAGTAGATGATGAAGAAAGTCCTCATTACAGGCGGCGCGGGCTTCGTGGGATCACATCTTGCGGATGCGCTCCTGCGGGCCGGCCATAGCGTTCGCATTTTCGACTGTCTCTCACCGCAAGTGCACCCCACCGGAGTTCCTGATTACCTGTCCGAGAGTGTCGAGCTAATCCGCGGCGACATGCGCGATCCCGACAGCTTGCGCCAGGCCGTGCGCAACGTGGACGTGATCTTCCATCTCGCTGCCGCCGTGGGTGTCGGCCAGTCCATGTATGAAATCGCCCACTACATGAGCGCAAATACACTGGGGACCGCCAACCTGCTCCAGGTAATCCTGGACAGGAAAATCGCCCTGGAAAAGCTGATCGTTGCCTCCTCCATGTCCATTTATGGCGAGGGCAAATACTTGTGCGCGCAGTGCGGCGACTCGGCCCCCTCGCCCCGCTCCAACGAACAGTTGCGGCAGAAGCGCTGGGAGACGGGTTGCCCGTCCTGTGGCGAAGTGCTTACCCCGGTTCCGACCGACGAAAGCAAGCCGTTACAGTGCACCTCCATCTACGCGCTTTCGAAAAAAAATCAGGAAGAAATGACGCTACTGTTCGGCAGGACCTACAACCTGCCGGTGGTGGCATTGCGCTACTTCAACATCTATGGCACCCGTCAGGCACTTTCCAACCCGTACACGGGAGTGGCGGCGATTTTTGCCTCACGACTGCTGAACGGGCGTGCGCCTTTGGTGTTTGAAGATGGCCGCCAGATGCGTGACTTCGTCAGCGTTCACGATGTCGTCCGGGCCAACCTTTTAGCCATGGAGCGGCCGGAAGCCGCCGGCATGGCGCTCAACATCGGTTCTGGAGAACCGGTTTCTATTCGTGAGGTCGCGAGGGTGTTGACTCAGGCTTTGGGCAGCGACCTGCCGGCAGAAATCACGGGCAAATATCGCGCTGGCGACATTCGGCATTGTTTTGCGGACATCTCGGCTGCCCGGCGCATGCTGGGCTACAAGCCGAGTGTCCGATTTGCCGAGGGCATCCGCGAACTGGTTGATTGGCTGCGTCGGCAGAGGGCTGAAGACCGTGCCGCGGAAGCTGTTCAGCAACTCGATCTTTACGGCCTGACGGCGTAAAGGCCAGGACTGCGGACGAAAAAAAGAGAACAAACAATGAAAGAGTTCGATGCACACCGTTCGGTGCTTATCTTCGGTGGCGCTGGTTTTATAGGATCAAACTGGGCTCAGCGTCTGCTGGAGAGCACAGAAGCCAAGGTACATATTTTCGACAATCTGACGCGCCCGGGTGTTCGTTACAACCTTGAATCACTTCAGAAGCTGGCCGGAAAATCCGGGCGCCTGCAGGTCACCATCGGGGACGTGCGCGATCGCGCCTCGGTAGAGCACGCGGTCACGGGTGCCACTGAGATCTACCATTTTGCCGCTCAGGTTGCGGTCACCAGTTCTCTTGTTGACCCCAGATTCGATTTTGACGTGAACGTCTGCGGAACCTTCAATGTACTGGAAGCCGCGCGCAAGAGCGGTAACCGGCCGTTCATGCTGTTTACCTCGACCAATAAAGTTTATGGCAACATCAGCCAGCATTCCGTGAAGGCGTTCGGGCGTCGTTACGGATACAGGGACGTGGTTGGCATCTCCGAACTCCAGCCCTTGGATTTTCATTCTCCTTACGGATGTTCGAAAGGCGCGGCCGACCAGTACGTGCGCGATTACGCGCGCATCTTTCATTTGCCTACGGTGGTGCTGCGCATGTCCTGCATTGCCGGACCGCGCCAGTTTGGCAACGAGGACCAGGGTTGGGTGGCGCATTTCTTGTACTCCGCTCTGCGCGGCAACCCGGTCGTCATTTACGGTGACGGCCGCCAGGTCCGCGACGTTCTCTGCGTCCACGACCTGCTGCGCGTATTTGAGCTAACCAGCGCTAGACGCCACGCTACCGCTGGCAATGTGTACAACGTCGGGGGCGGGCCAGAAAACACGATTTCATTGCTGGAGCTTGTTGAACTTATCGAAAAACTTACCGGCCGGAAGCTGCAGTACCAGCTCGATGAGCCGCGTCCGGGCGACCAGCTCATCTATGTCAGCGATCATCACAAGCTGCGCCAGCACACCGGTTGGCGTCCGGAATTCACAGTTCAGCAGACCGTTGAAACCATCTACGCGTGGTGGAAGGAGAACCGCCGGGTCTTGGCGCCGGTCACCGTCATGCCCGCGCGCATTCCCGCGCACGCACTCCAGCCGGTCTCGGAGACGGCTGCATGAAGTTTGCTTTTGTTAATCCGAACTGGGACTTCAAAGGTTCAACCTACTTCGGTTGCCGGGACCCTCACTATCCGCTTGAGCTTCTGTTCGCTTTTGACCAGGTACGGCAGGCCGGACACGAAGCTCTGTTGCTTGACGCCCAAACCGACAACCTCAACATCAGCGAGACAGATCGCCGGCTGAAACAGTTCCTTCCTGACTTCCTCGTGATCCCAACCGCGCCGTCGTATCTGTTCTGGCGCTGTCCTCCGCCGGAATTGCGTGCGCCCAAAACATGGTTCACCGCACTGCAGACGCCCGCGATCAGAGTTGCCATAGGCCCGCATTCGTCCGCAACGCCCGCTGCTGCGCTTCGCAAGCTGGGCTGTGACGTCGTCATGCGCGGTGAAGCGGACATGACGCTGGCGCAATTAGCCTCCAGGCCGTGGCGGGAAATAGAAGGTTGCTGCTGGCGTGATTCGGAAAGCGTACACATCAGCCCGGCGCTCGGTGTCGCGGACATGACAAAGCTGGGTCCGCTCGATTTCCACAACTTCAATGTCGAGGGTCACACTCACCGCCACCACGTATTTTTTGGCGAAGGCCACGGCGCGGAACTGGAGTTTGCGCGGGGCTGCCCCTGGGCATGTAACTTTTGCAACAAGACGCTGTTCCGTAACAAGTTCCGCGAGCGCAGCGTGGATGCCGTGCTGACCGAGGTTGACCGTCTTGTCGCCCGCAGCGTGGACTACGTTTATTTCATTGATGAGATTTTTGGCGTCGGCAAAAACGTTCGGCGTCTGCTGGAAGGCATTGCCGAGCGGCGCGTCAACATCGGTTTTCAGACCCGTATCGATCTTTGGAACGAAGAATCGCTCGACCTGCTCGGACGCGCCCACACTATTTCTATTGAATGCGGCATTGAATCCATCACGGACGAGGGTCGCGATGAACTGAACAAAGGCTGCCGCATGCCCACTGAGCGCCTGACCGAGCTGTTGATTTATGCGCGCCAACGCATCCCTTGGGTTCAGGCCAACCTCATACTTACAGAGAAGGACGACAAGGATGACATTCGCCGCTGGCAGGACAAATTGAAAGCGCACGGTGTGTGGGTGAGCGAGCCGGTGCCGATGTTCCCGTTCCCGGGCACGCCGCTATATTTGCAGATGTTCGGCCAGCCTGACGATCACGCCTGGGAACGCGCGCATCACTATTACACGTCGGTGTTCGGCGGCAAGGGCTACAGCGATATCCAGGAACAACGGCCCGCGCCCATCGAGGACTTGGAATGCACGCGTTAGTTACCGCCGATTGCGTCGGCGGCGTCTGGACATACACTCGCGAACTCGTCACCGGCCTCGTACGGCGCGGCGTCCAGGTTACGCTCGTTAGCTTCGGTGAAATCCCGCGCCCCGATCAGCTCGAATGGATGGACGGACTTCGCGACCTCCATTTTCGTCCCACCGCCTTCCATCTCGAATGGATGCAGGACGCCCCGGAAGACCTGGAGCCTTCATCCGACTACCTGTTGTCCGTCGTCAACGAAGTCAAGCCGGACGTCGTGCATCTCAACCAGTTCTGCTACGGAAGCCTGCCCACGGACATTCCCAAGATCGTCGTCGCCCACAGTGACGTGGTGAGCTGGTGGGTGGGCGTGCACGGAGAACCGCCGCGCGAGAGCCGCTGGATGCGCTGGTATCGCGACACCGTTGCTGATGGACTCTCTGGGGCCACTGCCGTGGTCGCGCCTTCCTGCTGGATGCTGGAGGCTGTGCACTCCTATTATCTTCGTCCGGCCGTCAGCAAAGTTATCTACAACGGCCGCACGCCGACGCTTTTCAATCCCCATGTCACGAAAGAAGAGACTGTCCTTGCAGTGGGCCGCTTGTGGGACGGCGCCAAGCAGGTGTCCCTGCTAACGAAACACGATCATCCGGTTCCGCTTTGCATTGTCGGATCCGGGCAGCACCCCGATAACAACAATTTCCGGACCGCGCTGGCGAACTCCAGGAATCACCGCAGGATCCAGCTCAAGGGACAGCAAACCGAGGGGCAACTGCGGCAGCTTTTCGGTCGCGCGGCTATCTACGCCGCTACTTCGCGTTACGAGCCATTCGGACTCGCGCCCCTGGAGGCGGCATTATCGCGCTGCGCTCTGATTGCCAACGACATCCCCACCTTCCACGAACTATGGGGCAACACTGCCTACTATTTCCGCTATAACGATGCGGACAGCCTCGCCTCGGCCATCCGGCGGCTCAGCTCCGACCGCGACCTGCGTGTGAATTACGCCAATCTTGCCTACCACCATGCCCGCCAGCGCTTCACCGCCGACCGCATGGTGGACGAATACATGACTCTGTATCACAGCCTTGCCCGCGCCGAGGCGACCGCATGAAGGGCAAACTGCATTTCCGGTTCTTTGCCCATTCCTGGGTCTCGGACTGGAACCACGGCAACGCGCATTTTCTGCGCGGCCTGGTGCGCGCATTGGTCCGCATGGGCCACGACGTTCGCTGCTACGAGCAGCTGGGTTCCTGGTCTCTCAACAACCTGATCAAGGAAGGTGACGCCGCCGTCCACGCCATTGATGACTTCCGCCGCGCCTATCCCGAACTCGACATTCGTTTCTACAACAATGACGACAGTCTGTATAGCTTTGCTGAGGAGGAACTGAACGGCGCCGACGTGGTTGTCACCCATGAATGGAATGAGCCGCAGGTCGTAAATACCATTCTGTCGTTGAAGAAGGAGCTCGGTTTCTGCGCTCTGTTCCACGACACGCATCATCGCGCCTATACCAGCGCGCGCGACATCCTGCGTTTTCATCTGCACCGTTTTGACGGCGTGCTCGCGTTCGGCGAAGCCATTCGCGCGCTCTACACAGACGGCTTTGGCATTCAGCGCGCCTGGACTTTCCATGAGGCCGCCGATATCGAGGCGTTCGTCCCGATGCCTGCAGCCAAGGACATTGACGTTCTTTGGATCGGCAACTGGGGCGACGAAGAACGCACCCGCGAGCTGGAAGAGTTTCTGATTGAACCTGCCGCCGCGCTCAGCGGGCGCAAGTTCGTCGCCCACGGAGTCCGTTATCCCGGAGCGGCGCGCGAAAAGCTTGCGGCGGCGGGCATCGAATATCGCGGCTACCTGCCGAATTTGAAAGCGCCCGGCGTGTACGCGCAAAGCATGCTAGCGCTGCACGTTCCGCGGCGCCAATACGCCAACGGCCTGAGCGGCATTCCCACCATCCGCGTATTCGAGGCGCTAGCGTGCGGCACGCCGCTGCTGTGCTCGCCGTGGCAGGACGTCGAAGGCCTCTTCCGGCCCGGGCAGGATTACCTTGTCGTTCCCCACAGCACCGCCATGCGCGCCGAGATCCGTCGCTTGCTTGCCGACGAAGCCGCGCGCAACCAGATCGCCGCCAACGGACTGGATACAATTCGCAGGCGCCACACCTGCGCGCACCGGGCCCAGCAGTTGATCGAAATCTGCGAGGAACTGGGTAAATGAAACTGTTCGTCTTCGGCTCCAGCCTGACCTCCTGCTACTGGAACGGCGCGGCCACCTATTACCGCGGCATTTACAAGAATCTTGCGAAGCTCGGCTATGAGGTCACGTTCGCCGAGCCCGACATCTATGGCCGCCAGCAGAATCGCGACACTCACGATATTGATTACGCTCAGGTGATCGTCTATCGCACTGGCGAGGCGGACCGCTTGCTGGCGCTGGCCTCGCAAGCCGACTTGATCATCAAGCATAGTGGTGTCGGCGCCGAAGACGAACTGCTGGAACGCCGCATCTTCGAGTGCCAGAGCCAGCGCACCCGCGTCGCCTTCTGGGACGTGGACGCGCCCGCGACCCTGGCCCGCGTGGACGCCAACCACGCCGACCCCTTCTGCGGTCTGGTTCCGCGCTTCGATTTCATCTTTACTTACGGCGGCGGTCCTCCCGTGGTTGAGCACTACAAGCGCCTAGGGGCGCGGAACTGCTATCCCATTTACAACGGGCTTGACCCCGACACGCATCATCCCGCGCCGCCGGATGCGGCGCTCGCCTGCGACCTGGTTTTTGTCGGCAATCGTCTGCCCGACCGCGAGCGTCGCGTCGAGGACTTCTTTCTCCGCGCCGCCGCCCTGGCGCCGGAGATGCAATTCATCCTGGGAGGTGAAGGCTGGGCAGGGAAGTCCATGCTGCCGAATGTGCGCTGGATCGGACACGTCGGCACCAGCGAACACAATCGCATTAACTGCTCCGCTCGCATGGTGCTGAACATCAATCGCGATTCCATGGCAAGCGTCGGGTTTTCACCGCCCACGCGCGTGTTTGAAGCTGCCGGAGCCGGTGCGTGCCTCATTACGGATGCATGGGCGGGCATCGAGCAATTTTTCCAGCCCGGCCGTGAAATTCTGGTAGCACGATCGGCGGAAGAGATTGTGCATTTGCTGCGGAGCGTCCAGCGTGCATCTGCGGCAGCAATCGGCCGTGCCATGCGGCAGCGCGCCTTGCGCGATCACAGCTACGCGCTTCGCGCCGCCCAGGTGGACAACATTCTGCTGCCGGCACGCGCAGAAACAAAGAAGGAACCCGTCGCCGCCTAACTCGCGCAACGGGAAACGGGGAACGGGGAACGCTACTTAAATGAAGATCGTCATATTCGGACTCTCGATCACTTCATCGTGGGGCAACGGCCATGCAACCACGTTCCGCGCCCTTTGTCGCGCGTTGCACGCCCGCGGTCACGACATCGTTTTCTTCGAAAAGGACCTCGAGTGGTACGCCAGCAACCGCGACCTCCCCGAGCCGGATTTCTGCAAGGTGCGAATCTTCGATAGGTGGACTGACATTCTCCCTGCCGCCCGGCGCGAGCTTCGCGACTGCGATGTAGCCCTTGTCGGCTCCTATTTTCCCCACGGCATCGCCGCCATTCAGGAAGTGATTGCCTCTGCGGCGGTGAAGGCCTTCTACGACATTGACACGCCCATTACGATTGCACAGCTCCGCGAACAAGGCGCCACCGGCTACCTGCTTCCCGAGCAGATCCCCGTCTTTGATCTTTACTTCAGTTTTACCGGTGGGCCCATGCTGAGCGAAATCGAATTCCGCTTCGGCGCCCGCTGTGCCGTGCCGCTTTATTGTTCTTTTGATCCCGAGCGATACCGTTCCTTTCCTGTGCACAAGCGTTTTTTCTGCGACCTGAGCTACATGGGCACCTACGCTCCCGACCGTCAGCCCAAAATTGACGAACTGCTGTGTGACACCGCGCGCCAACTGCCGGAGCGCCAATTCATCGTTGCCGGACCGCAGTATCCCAAGGCGGTGCGCTGGCCGCGAAACGTGCGGCGCATTGTTCACTTGAACCCCCGCTGGCATGCGCGGTTTTATTCTTCCTCGCGCTTTACTCTGAACGTCACCCGGCGCGACATGGTGCAGGCCGGCCATTCCCCCTCGGTGCGCTTGTTCGAAGCCGCCGCGTGTGGCGCCACCATCGTTTCCGACAACTGGCCTGGTCTGGAGACGTTCTTCACGCCTGGGGAAGAAATCCTGTTGCCGGTTACGTCCGCAGATGTGGTTCGCTACATTGCCGAGATGGATGACGAGGAGCGCAAAGCCATCGGTCTGCGCGCCCAGCAGCGCGTGCTGGCTGAGCACACCAGCGATCGCCGCGCGCAACAGTTTGAGGCGGCGGTCGAAGACGCATTGTCCCATTCTCCCCGGGCTACCGCTGGCGCCCCCGCCATCCTCGGTCATTGAGTCAGACGCCGACTACCCCCTCCAGCAGCTCTGTTCGGCGAAAACCGGTACACAGGAATTCCGCATCTAAAGTTTCAGTTTTAACCTTACCCGGCTTGTAGCCCGCTGCTTTTTCTTGGTTCAGGGTTTAAGAAGGTCCTCATGAGAGTTGCACTTATCGCCCCGCCGTTTATCAGTGTGCCGCCCAAGGTCTATGGGGGGACGGAACTATTCATCGCTCATCTTGCGGAAGGACTAAAAAAACGAAGCATAGACGTGGTTGTTTATTGTAACGGCCAGTCCACCGTTGCGGTCGAAAAACGCTGGTTGTACGAAAAAGCGCAATGGCCGATCCAGGGTGAGGTTTACGCCAATCTGAAGGACATCAATCACACCGCCTGGGCAGTGCAGGACGCGTGTTCCAACTGCGACATCATCCATCTCAACAATCTTCCCGGACTCGTGCACGCTCGTTTCATCGAAAACACCTTTGTCTACACCATGCACCACCCGCACGATCCGGGACTGAGCGCGTTCTACAGTTTTTACCCTGACGTGTATTACGTCACCATAAGCGAATTCCAGAAGAAGCGCGAGAGCATGCCGCACATCCGCGCCATCCCCCACGGCATTGACCTGTCGCATTACAAGTTGCAGGAGCACAAGCAGGAATACCTGAGCTTCATCGGCCGCATCGCTCCGATCAAGGGAGCGCACCTGGCCGTCGAGGCCGCCAAGAAAGCCGGTGTTCCGCTCAAGATCGCCGGCGAGGTGCAACCTGTGTTCGTGGATTACTTCGAGCGCCACGTCAAGCCCCATATTGACGGCAAATTCATCGAGTACGTCGGCGAAGCCGATCTCAAGGCCAAGAATGAACTTTTGGGAAACTCGATGGCCATGTTGTTCCCCATTCAGTGGGACGAGCCGTTTGGCCTCGTGATGATCGAAGCCATGGCTTGCGGCACGCCGGTTTTGGCGCTGCCCGGCGGTTCCGTGGAGGAAGTTGTTTGCAACGGCGTCTCCGGTTGGGTGTGCTCTGATGTTGACGAACTGGCGCAGCGCGCCCGTACTGCTAGGAAAGATTTCGTTCCCAGCAATGTTCGCGCTTACGTAGCGCGTCATTTTTCCATTGACCGGATGGTCGAGCAGTATGTGCAGCACTACCGTGAAATTCTAGAAGCCAGTCCTGCGGCCATCGCAGCATCAGGAGACCGCGCCGTCGCCTGAACAGGCGCGGTTTCATCGAATGGTTTGAGGGTGCCCCACATCTGCCCGGGTTGGGCAGATGTGGGGGCTGCCGCACTGGAGAACCTCCTGCTGACCCTAACTCCGCTGGGGCAGCGGCGCTAGGTAGAACGGTTGGAGCACCTGATGTACGACCAGGATTTCCCCAGCCTGCAAATAAGCGAACCCACCGGTTCCTCCTCGGTCGTCCCGGTTGCGGGCGGTCATCCCCGCGCCGGCTCCGGTGGTTTGACGCTCCTCTCCGAGCGTACCCGCGACCCCGCCTGGCTGCTCGTGGATGAAGGTTTCACTCTGGCGCGCGAGCACGAAGTGGAATCACTCTTCGCCATCGGCAACGGTTACATCGGCAACCGCGGATCCCTTGCCGAAGGCAGCCTGCTTTCTGCCCCGGCCACTTTCGCCGCTGGCGTGTTCGAGATGCACTCCACCGAACGTTCCGTGCCGGGATTGTTTGTTCTTCCCGACTGGACCGGTGTCGGGGCGTGGGTAGAAGGACAACCGCTCAGCATGCGTGAGGGCGAGGTGCTGGAGCATCGCCGCGTGCTCGATCTTCGTTCCGGTGTGCTCTGGCGCGAGTGGCGGCACCGCGATCCCAACGGGCGCGTCACCCGTGTCCTCGCCTTGCGTTTTGCCTCCCTTGCCGACCGCCACCTGCTGGCGCAGTCGGTTTGGCTGATGCCCGAGAACTACAGCGGGCGGGTGATGCTGGAAGCCAAAATTGAACTCGCGCCCAACATCGTCGAGTTTGTTCCCTCCGAAGAGTGGAAGACGCGCCGTGATGCCAGCCGCCCCAACGTCCTGCCGCTGGCGCTGCGCGCTCCGGGCCGGGACACCGTGGTCGCATTCGGTGCCGCCAGCCGCCTGTTCACTCCCGAAGTGGAAGCCGCCGGCCAGCGCCACATTGAATTTTCCGACCGCCACATTATTGAGCGGTTCTCAATAGACGTCGGCATCGGAACGGAATACAGGCTGGACCGCACCGTTGCCATCTACACGTCACGCGAAACCGCTGATCCCGTAGAAGCGGCGTTGCAACACGTTAACCGCATCTTGCCCGAGGGCATTTCCAAAGTCCTGAGGGCCCATGCTGCGGGGTGGCATGCGCGCTGGCGTGACACCGACGTTCAGGTCGAAGGCGACGACGCGCTGCAACGCGCACTCCGCTTCGCCGAATATCACCTCATCAGTTGCGTGAATCCCGGCGACGAGCGTGTCTCCATCGGAGCGCGTGCCCTCACCGGCGAAGCCTATAAGGGACACGTCTTCTGGGACACCGAAATCTACATGGTGCCGTTTTACACATTCACTCACCCGCCGGCCGCACGCTCGTTGCTTATGTACCGCTATCACACCCTCCCCCCTGCGCGAGAAAAGGCGCGGGCCGCCGGCTACCGTGGCGCGATGTATCCCTGGGAGTCGGCTGACACCGGCGAGGAGACCACGCCCCGCTATGTGATCGCTCCCGGCGGCGAGGTCATCGAGGTCAAGAACGGCGACATGGAAGTCCACATCACCGCCGACATCGCTTACGCCGTGTGGCGCTACTGGGAAGTCACCGGCGATGATGATTTCTTTACGCGCGCCGGTGCGGAGATCCTGCTCGAATGCGCCCGTTTTTGGGCCAGCCGCGGGCAGTGGGAGGCGGACGGACGTTACCACATCCGCCATGTCATCGGTCCGGACGAGTACCACGAAGATGTGGACGACAACGCCTTCACCAACATTATGGCCGCATGGAACCTGCGCCACGGCGCGCAGACAGCCGCCCTCCTGGAACGCCAGTGGCCGGGGCATTGGATGGACCTCCGTACTCGCCTCCAATTGACTCCCGAGGAATTGCAGTCGTGGTCGCGCATCGCGGACGGCATGTTCCTCGCGCTTGATCCGGCGACTCACCTCTTCGAACAGTTCCACGGTTATTTCCAGAAAGAGCAGGTGGACTTGCGTGCCTACGAACCGCGCAACGCCGCCATGGACGTCATTCTTGGTCACGAGCGCATCCAGAAAACCAATGTCGTCAAGCAGGCAGACGTTCTCATGGCGATTGCGCTTCTTTGGAACCAGTTCCTGCCCGAAGTGCGCGAGGCAAATTTCCGCTATTACGAACCTCGCACCGGTCATGGCAGTTCCCTGAGTCCTTCCATCCATGCCTGGTTCGCGGCCCGTATGGGCGAAATCTCGCTGGCCGAGAAATATTTGCGGCAGGCTGCCGAAATTGATCTGGGCAACAACATGGGCAATGCCGCCGGTGGTGTACACGCGGCAGCCATCGGCGGGCTATGGCAGGCAGTGGTATTTGGTTTCGCCGGTGTGCAGGCCGGCCGCGAGCGCCTCATTTTTGATCCGCATCTGCTGCCGTCCTGGAAACAGTTGACCTTCCCTCTCCAGTGGCGCGGACGCAAGCTGCGTACTGCCATGGACCAGGCGTCTATTCGCCTCTGCGTTGAAGAAGGCGAAGCGGTGCCGGTGCGTGTGGGCGGCGAGGAGAGGGCCATTCCTGCGGGCAGCCACTGGGTCGCCGAGCGCGCGGAAGACAGTTGGAAGCCCTGGCGCGAGGTGCATTGAAAGGAGTCTGCTATGGCAGCAATTCCGGATTGGCAAGCTCCGTTACAGCAGCCAGGATCGCAAAAGGTCGCACCCGCGGAGAATGTCGTGCTCCCGCTTGACGGCAGCAGCGCCGCGCGGTCCGCGCTGCCCATCGCTCGCCGCCTCGCCCAGCTCTACAACGCGACCCTGCACATTGTTTACGTGGGCGAGCAACTTCTGGGACCACGCCGGACCTTGCGCCAACTGGGGATTGCGCCCGAGCAGTTCCATGGCGCAGTTCTCGACGAACTCTGTGGCGATCCTGGCGAGGCAATTCTGCGCATGATTTCCCGACTGCATGCTCCTTTGCTGGTGATGTGCACGCATACGGGTAACCGTGAGCGCGACAGTAATGCGCTGGTTGGCTCGGTTGCCGACGCTTTGCTGAGCTCCAATATCAGTCGCATCATGCTGGTCGCGCCCGAGCGAGGGGAAGCGGAGTGGCAGGTCAACCGTGTCCTGCTTGCTCACAGTGGTACGCCCAGCAACGACGTGGCAGCAAGGCAGGCCGCTGACATCGCGCACCGTGCCGGCGCTGATGTGCTTGCTATGCACGTTGCGGCGCGCACCGCGCCCGGCGCTCTGGAGCCCGGCAGCATTCCCGCGCCCAGGTATGTGGATCAGCCCCAGCACGAATGGCCGGCCTGGGCCAACGAATTTCTGGATCGCATGATGGCGCTGGGCGCGCAACCTGCCAAGGTGCGCTTCAAGCTTATGGTCACCGGCGGCCAGCCCGGCTCCGAGGTGGCCGAGTTCGCCCGCCAGAACCAGTTCGACCTCGTGGTCGCTGCCTGGCGGGGCACATGGAAAGCCGAACGGATTGGACCGCTGAAGGTCATCATTCGGCGGTCGGGATGTCCCGTGTTGTTGGTCTATGCGCCGGAAATTGCAGCAAAACCGGACAACAGACGCCATGCCGGACCGCTTTTTTGACGCCGCCGTTTTCGATCTCGACGGAGTGATCACCTTAACGGCTCGCGTCCACGCCGCCGCCTGGAAGCAGTTGTTCGAGGACTATCTTCGCTCCCGGCAGCAGCGCTTTGGCGAACCGTTCCGCGAGTTCGACGAGCAGCGCGATTATCACAAGTTCGTGGACGGCAAGCCGCGCTACGACGGCGTGCGCTCATTCCTGGAGTCGCGCGGGATCCATCTTGCCCAGGGGACCCCGGCTGACCCGCCGGACGCCGAAACCGTCTGCGGCCTCGGCAATCGCAAGAACGCTCTCTTTAATAAGAAGGTGGATGAACTCGGAGTGGATGTGGATCACGATGCCGTGCGTTTCGTCCGCCAGTTGCGTGACGGCGGCATCCGCGTCGGGCTCGCCTCCTCCTCCAAGAACGCGGAGCCTATCTTGAAGCGTGTCGGCTTGCTGGATCTGTTCGAGGCCATCGTGGATGGCAAAGTCAGCGAGTGCCTCGGCCTGCGCGGCAAGCCGCAGCCCGACATTTTTCTGAAATGCCTCGAGCAACTGCTTCCCAGTGCCGATCCGCGCCGCGCCATGGTGGTTGAGGATGCCATCTCCGGAGTCGAAGCGGGACGCAACGGCGGTTTCGGCCTGGTGCTCGGAGTGGACCGCAATCACCAGTCCAGCGCTTTGCAGGAGCATGGTGCCGACTGGGTGATCCGCAGCTTCAGCGAAATTTCCACCGCCGCCGTGACCGATTACTTCCGCTCGCGCGCGCACGTAGCTTGATCTGCTTAAACCTTATGTGTCGCGAATCTGTAGAGTCTGTAGAGACGTAGCTTGCTACTACGTCTCTTCATGACGAAATTTCACTTCTGAGACGTAGCAAGCTACGTCTCTACTCACCTCTGCACCGGCCCCGCAGCTACTGACATCCAATGTTCCGGAGCGGCTGTATTTGGTCGTAAGGAGAAAGCGTAATGCGGTATCGCGTCACGGCCGTGTGCATATTGTGTGCTGCACTTTTCGCCCTGCTGCTCGGCTGTCAGTCTGACAAGACTTATCCCCTGACAGGACAAGTTGTGGGCAAAAGCGTCGTGACCTGGGAACTCACGGTGAACCACAAGGACATTCCCGGGCTCATGCCGGGCATGGTTATGGCTTTCAAAGTGGCCCAGCCCGCGGTCGTTCAGCGCGTCCAGATTGGCGACCTCATCACCGCCAAGCTCGTGGTTGCCGATGGCGGCAAAAAATATCTCCTCGACCACATCCAGGTGACAGGGCACGAGAGCGTTGCCAATTCCACCACCCCGCATCTGCTCATGCCCGGCGAGCACATTCCCGACGTCGCCTTGATCAACCAGGATGGAAAGACCATCCATCTCAGCGATTACCGTGGCAAGACGCTTCTGGTGACGTTCATCTACACGCGTTGTCCACTGCCGACGTTCTGTCCGCGCGTCACCAGCCAGTTCGCCTCCATGCATCGCGACTTGGCCAAGTCCGCCGAGGAGTACAACAATACTCATTTGCTTAGCATCAGTTTCGATCCCAAGTACGACACCGCGTCCGTGCTGCGCAACTACGGTCTCGCGTACCTGGACGACCCCTCGGGATTCAAGCACTGGGAATTCGCTTCCACGACACCATCGGACCTCCGCAAACTCGCCACTGCATTCGGTTTTCAATATATGGAGGACGGTGATCAGATCACTCATACGTTAAGTACGGTCCTGATCGGTCCTGACGGTACCGTGCTCCAGAGCTGGTATGGCTCGGAATGGAAGAATTCGGAAGTCTTGGCCGCCCTGCGCGAAGCGGGAAAATATTCGTCGCACTTACAGCAGCAAAGCGCCCAGGTCGTGCACGGCAATCACCAATAATTCAGGATCTGCGCGTGGCCACGTCTGGTGCCACACATCTGTGCACAGAGTTATCCCGTAAATGGTGTCATCGTGAGCGAGCACTGCGACCGATTTCTCCGCGCTCGCATCGGGGCCCTCAGCAAGCCCTATGTTGGCTGCTGAGGTGATTGGGCGTGGTCGCCGTGCGAGTCGAAGGCTCTGCTTTTCACCTTGAGCGCAGATGTTGGATCTGTTTTTTTGGTCTTCGCCCGTAACTCTCCACGTTGCTGTCGCATCTAGCTGGTTTGGAGGATTTATGGCAGAGATAATCAAGATCACCGCCCGGCGTAACGGCCCCTACCGCGTGGAAGCCCCCAAAGGTTCGGTGAAGCTTGTGGACGCCGACGGCAACGAGTACGACCTCACCGGCAAAACAGTATTTGCCCTATGCCGCTGCGGCGGCTCCGTGAACAAGCCTTTCTGCGACGGGACCCATTCCAAGATCGCCTTCCAGGCCGCCGAAGCCGCGGTCAAGAAAGAAGAGGCTGCAAAAGTAGAAGGCAATCCCACGATAAAGATCTAGAGCAGTTTCAGTTTTTGTATATCCCACTCTATCGAGGCGTCATCCTGAGGCGAAGCGAAGCGGAGCCGAAGGAACTGCTTTATTCGCCGCCGAAAAAGCAGGTCCTTCGCGTCGCGGCCAAAAACAGATCTAGCCTGCATTATTCATGAACGGGTGGAGCAGGCCTTTCAGGCCTGCTCCACCCGTGGTGTCACGCTGGCTTCATGAATAATGCAGGCTAGCGCTCTGCACCAACCGCAAGCGAAAGGCATTTTGTAAAGACGTAGCTTGCTACTTATCTATACAGTCCATGCAAAACAAAAAAGGCGTATCCCTTCTTCTGGTGTCATGACGAGTGAGGCGAGGCATCTGCTTTTGACAAGTGCATCGGAAAGCAGATGCATGGTCGGGCTACGCCCTCCTCGTGATGACACGAAGAAAATGAATCAATGATTCAGCACATTAGCCAGGTGGCGTGCGTGACTATCGTAGGCGAGCGGGGCTAACTGCCTTTCATGCTAAGCGAGCCTGGGCCGGGCTGGCCCAGGCGAGTCGAAGCATCTTGTGTTTTGATCCTCTGGCGCGCACATTTCAGAAAAGTTTTACGACGCCACCCTCATCTGCGGCTTTGATTCCATCTCGGCTCGAACCGTCTTCTTGGCCGGAATCTCCAGCGGCAGCCGCCAATCCCGCGCGGAAGCGTGTCCCGCGCGCACCCAGCCGTAGCGAGTGAGCAGAGAACCGGCGATGCCGGAGACCGCGGCCCAACGGCGCAGCATGCGGGAACGTTCGCTGCCCGAACTACCTGCGATCAAACGTAGCACCAGCGGCAGCGGCCCCGACATGACTCCGCCCACGCGCGTGACCCATCCGCTTGCGCCGCGCTTCAATGGCTTCAAGGCGGGATCCTTGCGGCTTTCCAGATTCAGGCCTTCCAGGCTCTCATAAACAGCACTTCCAATGCCCAGGATGTTGAGCGCGCGGCTGTCGCTGTGGCCCATCAGTTCGAGCACCGACGTCCCCGCCTGCACTCCGGACATCCCGAAATGTATGGGCAGCGTATCAATGTTCTTGTTCCACACCGGAATCGCCGTTGCCCCGATCAGCACGCCGGTATAGTTGTGGAAGGGAAGTCCGAACAGCGCCGAGAATAATTGCCCAACATTGCCGATGATTCTGATCGGAAACCCGCCCCCGAAGCGGCGTTCCGCGGCTTTGGCAAACAGGTTTGCCGCCGAAGTGGCGCCGAATGCGGCCAGCGTCCACGCCCCCATGGACATCGGGCTCTGCACCTTAAAAACGCGCAGCATGTTTATAAAGCGCGACGGTCTGCCGAGATCGCTGATCAGCAGACCGCTGGACACCATGGCGCCGCCGAATGCAACCCAGCGCGCATGGCTCGCCAGTTCCGGGTCCTTGCCGAACCAGTCGCAGACGGCGCCGATCACCGCTGCCGAACCTGCCGCCCCGCCCACGAAGAAGTACATTGGGATTTCCGGCGTCCACTGCGGTTCCTTCAGCAAGTGAATGCCGTAGTAGCCGGTTTCAACCGAGGCTACGGGAAAGGGCGCGCCCGCCGGACGCACGCCGCGTCCCGGCACAATTCCGCGGGCTTCGGCTTCCCGCCGGATTTCCAGCAGCCGTGCCTCACTGGCTGCGTCGGGGATTCGCTCTATGGGTTCGCTGGGCAGTGTACTCATCGGCGTGGACTCCTGCGCCCCGGCTTGCGAGGCGAAGCTATGAAGGCCAGCAGTGCGCCGGCCACGAACAGGGCTGATCCGATGGCCGAGGCCGTCCATCCCTCGCGCAGATACACGGTTGGCGCCTCGGGCTTCGGCGGCAGGTTGTACTGCCGGGGATCGCCGCGGACGATGAAGAACGCGTGCAGACCTTTCACGCTGGTTTCCTGGGGATCATAGACCTGCGCGTCGGTCATGCCTCGACCGTGCAACTCGCGTACCCGCTCCTGGGCGCTGAGCCGCAGTTGCTCGACGTCTCCAAACTTAATGGACTCTGTCGGACATGCCTTCGCACAAGCCGGCGCGAGCCCAACCTTCTGCCGGTCGTAGCAGAAGGTGCACTTGAAAGCGCGGCCATCCTCTTTGTTCTTCTGGATAACGCCGAACGGGCAGGCGACCACGCAATACGCGCAGCCGTTGCAGATGTCCGGCTGCACGTACACCCCGCCGAACTCCGTGCGAACGATCGAGCCGGTCGGGCAGGCTTCCAGGCAGCCCGCCACTTCACAGTGCTTGCAGACGTCGGACGAAAACACCCACGAGCTCAACTCAGCGGCGTTGCCGCCAAATCCGGGTTCAGGCTCGTGCTCGAGAAACTTCACGTGCCGCCAGGTCGAGTGGCCCACGGCGCCGGTATTGTCGTACGAGAAGCCGGACCAGTCGAAACCGTCGGCGGCGACGTTGTTCCACTCCTTGCAAGCGACTTCACATGCTTTACAGCCGATGCACAGCGTGGAGTCGGTCAGGAATGCCGTGGTGCGATGCCCATCTTTGGGCGGCAATATGAATCCTGCGCTCATGCGACCTGCTCCAATCTTCTTTTCCATTCATCCAGTGCTTTCTTGCCTTGGGGGCGGTGGCCGGGCCGGATGTTACACAACAACCCTTTCGTCTCCATGATCCGCACGTTTGGCTCCTCAGAGATGGGAAGGAGATCATTCACCACATCGCCTTTCACCAGCCCATTGGTGCCGTAGTGATACGGCAGGCCAATCTGGTGGATCGTGCGGCCGGCGATCTGGAGTGGCTTCATGCGCGTAGTCACCATTACTCGCGCCTCGATGATGCCGCGCATCGTGGTCACCGTAGCAAAATCGCCGTGACGCAACTCGGCTTCCGCTGCCAGTTCCGGCGAGACCTCGCAGAAGAGTTCCGGCTGCAGCTCCGCCAGATGACTGAGATTGCGTGTCATGCCGCCTGCGGTGTGGTGCTCGGTCAGGCGGTACGTGGTGAGCACGTACGGGAACCGCTTATCGTTGAAAAAGGCATACGCGTTATCGGGACGTTCCTTTCTCAAGGCGGCGGGGCTTGTGCTCCGCTCGGGATACAGAGGATTCTGTACAGGCGACTCCAAAGGCTCGTAGTGGGTCGGCAACGGCCCATCCTTCAACCCGCTGCTGACGTAAATCCAGCCTACGCCATCTGGATGAAGGATGAAGGGCTGATCGCCGGCGAGTCCGGCATCGCCCTCCGCGCCTTCGGGAGGCTTATAGTCTGGAGGCTTGTCCTTGGTGAAGTCGGGATTGTCCAATCCGGTCCACTCTTTCTTCTGCTCGTCCCACCAGACCAGCTTCTTCCGCTCGCTCCAGGGTTTTCCATCGGGACGCGCGGAAGCGCGGTTGTAAATGATGCGCCGGTCCGAAGGCCATGCGAAGCCCCAGCCATGCCCATACAGGTCGCGCGGCTCGCGTGTGTTGGGCAGGTTCTTGCCGCGGTCGGGGAAGCAGCCGGAATATATCCAGCAGCCGCATGCTGTGGAGCCATCGGCTTTCAGATCCCGGTATCCGCTGACCTGCTTGTGATCAGCTACGGTCCAGCCGTTTACCTCCATCATGATTTCTTCGGCGTCCGGCTCGGCATGAGGTCCGCGCACCGTGTAGTTCCACGTGAGCGCGTTCAACGGCTCGTTGCGCGGACGCGGGTCCTTCGCCGCCTTCGTTTTCAAGCGCCGGCCAAGGTGATACATGAACCAGACTTCGCCTCGTGAGTCGCCGGGCGGCTCCGGACCTTTCGAATGGAACTGCAGCAGCCGTTGCGTGTTGGTGAAGGTGCCGTCCTTCTCCGAAACCCCCGCGGCAGGGAAGAGAAACACCTCGGTAGCGATCGTATCGGGGTTGAGCTCTCCCCGTTCCACCTCCGGCGAGTTGTACCAGAATGACGCGGGCTCGCTCTCGACCATATCGCGCACCACCAGCCACTTCAGCTTGGCCAGCGCCTTGCGCTCCAGGCGTCCGTTGGGAGCGCCGACCGCCGGGTTCTGGCCCATGATGAACAAGCCCTCAACTTTGCCGTCCGCCATGTCGAGCCAGTACCCGAAGTGCGAGTGATCGCCCGTGACCCGCGGCAGCCAGTCGAAATGAAAGTCGTTCTCTGCTGTCGCCGCGTCTCCGTAGTACGCCTTCAGGAAACTGATGATGTACTTGTCGAAGTTCGCCCACCATCCTGTCTTGGACCGATGCTTCGCAATGTAGTCCTTCAGCTTGTTCGCATCTTTCTTGAACATCGGCGTAGGCAGGTAGCCGGGCAGGATGTCGTAAAGAGTGGCAACATCGGTGGAGCCTTGGATCGAGGCATGCCCACGCAGCGCCAGTATCCCGCCGCCCGGACGCCCCACGTTGCCCAGCAGCAATTGCAGAACGGCGGCCGAGCGAATGATCTGCACTCCATTGGAGTGCTGCGTCCAGCCCACGGCGTAGCAGATAGCAGCGGTTTTGTCCGGACCTGAAGCCGAGCAATACGCCTCGGCCACTTTCAAAAACAGGCTCTTGGGGATCCCGCAGTACTGCTCGACCAGCTCTGGCGTGTAGCGCGCAAAGTGCTTTTTCAGCACCTGGTACACACAACGTGGATGTTGCAGCGTCGGGTCCGACTCACGCTTCTCCAGTTCGCCTGCCTCGCCGCCGCGGTCTTTGCCGTGTCCGCCAGCCTCCTCCGCGTGACCCGGCCACGGGCCCGCGAACAACGCTCCTTTTTCCGGTGAACCTTCGTAGAGCCAGGACGTCGGGTCGTACTGTTTTGTCTTCGGGTCCCAACCGGAGAAGTATCCGCCCAAATCTTCCGCGTCGCGGAAATCCTCACGCAGGATCGTGGCTGCGTTCGTGTAGTGCACCACGTATTCGCGGAAGATCTTGTCCTGCGTGATGACGTAGTTGATCAGCGCGCCCAGAAAGAGCACATCCGATCCCGCGCGCATCGGCACCCATATGTCGGACATAGCCGACGTGCGCGTGTAGCGCGGGTCAACGTTAATGATCTTGGCATTGTTCTTTTCGCGGGCCTCGATCACCCACTGGAAACACACTGGGTGGTTCTCCGCCATGTTGGATCCCATAATGAGGATGGCGTCCGCGTTCGAAAGGTCCTGCTGGGCCGTGGTAGCGCCGCCGCGTCCGAACGAGGTGCCCAGACCGGGCACCGTGGAGCTGTGTCATATACGGGCCTGGTTGCTGATGCAATTCATTCCCAATCCGCCGGTGAACAGCTTGCGGATCATGTAATTCTCTTCGACGTCCAGCGTTGCCCCGCCCAGATGCGCGATGGCCAGCGTGTGATTCACTGCCTCGCCATCCTGGGTTTCAACGAAGGTGCGCTCGCGCGTGTCCCAGACGCGGTCGGCCACCATGTCCATTGCAGTTTCCAGGTCCAGCTCCTTCCACTCGCGCGAATAGGGCGCGCGGTACCGAACTTTTTTCAGCCGTCCCGGATGCGTGTGGAGCTGGTAGGTGTCTGCGCCCTTGGGACAGAGATGGCCACGAGAAACTGGCGAAGCCGGATCGCCTTCGACGGAGATCATCTTGCCGTCTTTGTGATACACGAGCTGCCCGCAACCTACTCCACAGTACGGACAGATCGAGCGGCTCACTTGCGCGTCCTGGTTCTTGGGCGTCAACTGCTTGGTTTCTTCGCTCATCGCCTCTTCGCCGGTGCCGCGCCAGGCGCCGGTTCGGAGCTGTTTCAACGCGGGCCATTCTGTGATGAAACCTTTGAACATCTGAGGCTCCAGAGTTGGAGAGAATTTTTGAAGGCGGGCTACAACAAGCCCGTCGAGTGAGAATTCATGCATTGCAGAAAGGTTGCCCGCTGCCGTTGTCAGGACTCAGCGCACACCTCCGTGCAACTTTTTTCCCCAGCGAACCGGCAGCAAGTTTAAATGCATCGTAGTCCGAGGGTCCGTATTCAAGGAGTGGAGTATGCCCGAGGAGAAACTTCGTAATCGCTGGGGAATTGCGGTAGCTGCTGTCATCATGCAGATCTGTCTGGGAGCAGCTTACGGCTGGAGCGTGTTCAGCAAGCCTCTGGTTGCTACTGAACACTGGGCTTTAACGAAAGTGCAGTTAAACTTTACGCTCGCCATTCTGTTCCTGGGTGTTGGAACTGTAATTGGCGGCTTGTGGCAAGATCGCGTGGGGCCGCGCAAAGTCGCCACCGTGGCCGGAATCCTTTACGGCGTCAGTTACATCCTTGCCGGCATCTCTGCGGGCCAGCATTCGCTGACCGGCATGTATCTGACGTATGGCGTCATGGGCGGTTTGGGCATGGGCATGGGCTACATCACCCCGGTCGCCACGCTGGTCAAATGGTTTCCTGAACGTCGCGGATTGATGACAGGCGTCGCTGTTTGCGGCTACGGCGCGGGCGCACTCATCATGAGCCCGATTGCGGCGCGCACGATCATCGCCTATGGCGTCCCCATTACCATGATTGGTCTGGGCGTGGTTTACTTCATCCTGGTTACGGGGGCGGCGCAGTACTATGCCAATCCGCCGCAAGGCTGGTTGCCTGCCGGCTACGTTCCCCGCTCTGCCGTCCAGAAGGCTGCAACCAAGGTGGACTTCAGCGTCACGGAAGCTATGCGTACATGGCAGTTTTGGCTGCTCTGGTTCATGCTTTTCTTGAACGTCTCGGCGGGCATCATGATCATCAGCATGGCATCGCCCATGGCTCAGGACATGATCCACATGGCGCCAGTCGCCGCAGCCACCATGGTGATGGTGATTTCCATCTTCAACGGCCTGGGACGCGTCTTCTGGGCATGGGTCTCCGACATGATCGGCCGCGCCCGCGTGTATTTCCTGCTCTACGCGATTCAGGTGGTGATTTTCTTCTCCCTGCCGTATATCAAGAATGTGACCCTGTTCGCCATAGCCTTCGCCATCATTGGGCTGTGTTATGGCGGCGGGTTTGGCACTATGCCGTCGTTCACGGCTGATTTCTTCGGCCCGAAGTACATGGGCGGAATCTATGGGTGGGTGCTGCTGGCCTGGGGCGCCGCGGCAATTCCTTCGCCCATCATGATTGCCCAGATACGCCAGAGTACCGGCGGCTATGGACCAGCCATACGCATTATCGCCATCGTGATGCTGTGTGCGCTGATTTTGCCGATCCTTGCCAGATATCGGCCGAGGCCAAAGGAACGGGTGTCACTCCCCGGCGCGCCGGAGGTCAAAGCTGCATAGAAATTCGCTTCGCAACTTCTGAAAGCCTTCGCTCAAAACGCGAAGGCTTTTTTCGGTTACATCATCAACAATTCGGGGCCAGAAATCGTAAATCGAAAATGTTACATTGCTCTCATGTTCTCCCGCCGCACCGACTGGGAACTGCGTCCCAATCGCTTCGCGCTTGCGCTTGAAAAGCACCGGCGCAGCGGCAGGGAACTGCTCGACCTGACCGCGTCCAATCCCACCCACTGCGGTTTTCGCTACGACGAGCAGGCAATCCTCGCCGCCCTGGTGAACCGCGAAGCACTCGAGTATCGCCCAGAACCCAAAGGCCTGCTCAGGGCGCGCCAAGCCGTTGCCGATTACTACCGGTCTGTTGTTGATTCTTCAGATCACCCGATCACCCGATCCCCCGATGACACGATTGCTGATGACCGCATCATCCTCATCACCAGCACGAGCGAGGCGTATTCGTTCGTCTTCCGCCTGCTGTGCGATCCCGGCGACGAGGTGCTCATCCCGACGCCGAGCTATCCGCTTTTCGAGTATCTGGCCGGACTACAGGACGTCAAACTGATTTCTTATCCGTTGTTCTACGACCACGGGTGGCATATTGATCTGCATGCACTGGAAACCGCGCTGACCCCGCGCACGCGGGCGGTGCTGGTCGTGCACCCGAACAATCCCACGGGTTCCTACGTCAAGCCGCAAGAGGCCGTTCAGCTCAACGTGATCTGCTCTGCGCGCAACCTCGCGCTGATCGCGGATGAAGTCTTCCTAGACTACGCCCTCGCGGCGCCGCAACCCACGTTCGCCGCCAACCAAGACGCGCTGACGTTCACTCTCAGCGGCATTTCAAAGATCTCCGGCCTGCCGCAGATGAAGCTCGCCTGGATGGTAGTCAGCGGCCCCGAGGTAATCGTCCGCACCGCGCTGTCGCGGCTCGAACTGATCGCCGATACCTATCTCTCCCTGAACGGGCCGGTCCAACTGGCCGCGCCGGTCCTGCTCGACCAGCGTCGCTCGTTCCAGCCACAGCTCATCTCCCGCGTGCGCGCCAACCTCGCCGAGTTGGATCGCCAACTGGGCTGCTGCCCGGGGGTGCCCCACCCTGAGCGCAGCGAAGGGTGGGGAAGTATCACAGGAACCGTTGAGTGGCCTACCCTTCCGGCGAAGCCGGAGGGTAGGGGCGTTCGGGGAAGCGTCACCCGTCTCCAAATCGAGGGCGGATGGTACGCCATCCTGCGCGTCCCAGTCACCGGCTCCGACGAAGACCTCGCCATCGCCCTGCTGGAAAAGCAGAACGTCCTCGTCCAACCCGGATACTTTTACGACTTCCACGCTGACGGCTACCTGGTCGTCAGCCTGATCACACCGGAGGAGCAGTTCAGGGAGGGCATCGCACGGGTATTGGCATTCTGTTGACTGCGGAATCACCCCCACCCCCCCCGGTCTTCTGGAATCAACACATTAGCGAGATTTTCTCTCCAGGTCTTTGAATTCAAAGAACTTAAGTGTCAAAGTATTCCGGACAAAGGACTTAGACCGGAAAATTCGGCCTTAAACGTCGAACGGGCGCCCCCTCCGGAGTGGCCTCGGCGTCACCGCGTTGTGCGGTGTCAATTCCAGAGTAGCAGAACGGTAGTTCGAAACGCGCCAGGCGGATGAAGATGGGAGGAAGATGTAGCTGAAAAGAAAGGATTTGGGGATGGTGAAAATAAACTTCTTGACAATTACCTATAGCTATACAGAAGGGCAGTTTTGAAAGCATTTCGGCAAGGGATTGAGGGGCGGGCGGGGGTAGTTTGTCCGGAAAAGGAAGTGAGTGTAGGGTCAGGAATTGTCGAGTGCTCCGCCGGTTTTGTATGGCGGGAGTTCTTCGAATGCCCCACACAACGAAAACCGCGTCATAGATGGGCCACCCGGGAGGTAGGGCAACCAAATGTACTCGGGACCGGTGGATGAACCAGGGGCTGTTGGTGTCCTCACTTTCTTCGCCCTGAAAAGTACGTCTAATCCCCTGAAGCTTGGCGTGTGGCCAGCATCTTACCCCAAAACTTCCCGTTGTGGGACAGAAAAAGGGGGCGCGCAGCCGAGGGCGGCTGTGCCACACAGAAAAGCGGTTAGCAATCAGCCACCAGCCCTTCCGGGAAGATGGAAACTACTTTTGCAGGAACGGATTCGAATCGCGCTCGACGCCGATGTAAGTGATGGGCCCGTGGCCGGGGATGACTTCGGTGTCGTCGGGGAGGGCGAGGACGCGGTCGTGCAGCGAGTGCATAATCTTGTCGAAGGAGCCGCCGGGCAGGTCGGTGCGGCCAATGCTGCCGGAAAAGAGGGTGTCGCCCGCGATCAGTTTCTCCTGCGCCTGAAAATACAGGCAGACGCTGCCTTCGGTATGTCCGGGCGTGTGGATGACCGTGGCGCTGAGATTGCCGGCCTGGACTTTGTCGCCATCGGCCAGCGGATGGTCAATTTGTGTTTTCTCGGGCGGGGCCATGCCGAGCCAGGCCGCCTGCGTGTCCAGCATCTTCAGTAGGGCGGCGTCGTTCTGGTTGAGCAACACGGGAGCGCCCGTCAGGCGCTTCAGACGTGCCGCTCCGCCCACGTGGTCAATGTGCGCGTGTGTAACCACGATCTGCGTGACCTTCAGGTTGTGTTGGCCGAGGATGTCGAGGATTTGCTCGATCTCGTCGCCCGGGTCAATGACCATGGCTTCGTGAGTGGCTTCGTCGCCGACGATGGAACAGTTGCACTGGAGAGGCCCGACCGGCAGGATTTCATGAATCATTGCGTGCGTCCTTTCGCCTCAGTATATCCGGAAACAGAAACACCCACATCTGCTGCGCAGGTCCGGGGCACCCTTCATTTGTTATTCCGAGCGTTTGCACAGCGAAGGCGAGAAATCCCCATTCCTGCCACGATATTGATGGGAATAGGGGTTCCTCGGGCGTGTGGCTGCGCTCGCCACCCTCGGAATGACAATCACTGGCCAAGTGAAATTTGATACGCAGTGCTGGTGCTTGTTGCTGATGAATCTACTTCTGCGCGGGCGCAGTTGGCGCGGGCGTTGCGGGCGTTGCCGGAGGCGCAGGCTGACTCTGGGTCGTACCGGGTTTCAGTCCTTCCAGCACGGAACCGCCTCCGGAGCGTCGCGAGGCGTAGATGGAAAGCGTGATGGAAGTGAGCATGAAGATGACCGCCGACCAGGTAGTCGCTTTCTCCAGCAGGTTGGCTGCGCCGCGGGCGCCGAAGGCCGTCTGACTGCCGGCGCCGCCGAACACGGACGCAATGTCGCCCGCCTTGCCGCTCTGCAGCAATACGACGATGATGATGAAGGCACAAACAATAACGTGAACAATGGTGATCAAAGTAACAATCATTGCGGGTTAACTACCACTCTGGCGCACCTGCGCCCGTTCCTTTCTGATCTCCCAGTGCTATTCCGGAGACTCGGAAATGCCGCTTAGGCATGATGGTGCGGAAGGGGGGATTTGAACCCCCACGCCTTTTGGGCGCCACCCCCTCAAGATGGTGTGTCTGCCAGTTCCACCACTTCCGCACTGGCCCGAAAAACGTTCGGAGGCACGTTAATTATAGCAAAGCGCACTGGGTCAGTATTTCACGATGGCCGCGAAGGAGTCCGGTTTGAGGCTGGCGCCACCGACCAGCGCGCCATCAATTTCTTCTTCCGACATCAGCGCTTTAGCATTGTCGGGCTTGACGCTGCCGCCGTAGAGGATGCGGAGGTTGTCTGCAAAATCCCGGCCCATTGCGTTGGCGACTTCGGTGCGAATAACGGAGTGCGCTTGCGAGGCGATCTGCGGGGTGGCAGTCTTGCCGGTGCCGATGGCCCACACCGGCTCGTAGGCGATGACGAGCTTGCGGGCTTTTTCTTTGCCGATGCCGGCCAGGCCGCGGCTGATCTGGCGGCGCAGAACGTCTTCGGTGACACCGGCCTCACGCTCCTCGATCACTTCACCGACGCACATGATGGGAGTCAGGCCGGCTTCCAGGGCGACTTCGGTTTTGCGGTTGACGGTCTCGTCGGTGTCGCCGAAGTACTGGCGGCATTCGGAGTGGCCGAGGATGACGTGGGTGCAGCCGGCGTCCACCAGCATGCCCGCGGAGATCTGGCTGGTGTATGCGCCTTCTTTTTCCCAGAACATGTCCTGGGCCCCCACCATGACGCGGGAACCCTTGGAGTGTTCGACGACTGCGGGAATGTCCACGTAGGGGGCGCAGATAACAATCTCGTCACGATTGTGATTCGCGACCAGGGGAAGAAATGCCTTCATGAAGGCGCAGGCGTCAGCGGGGGTCTTGTACATCTTCCAGTTGGCGGCAATCAGTTTTGTTCTCATGTCTATTCCCGATCATTTTTTGTAGTCAACGGATGCAATTTGCCCGCGTAGGATTCGAATGCAAGAAAGTCAAAGACGACAAATCTGACTTCCTTCACGGTGACGGTAGTTTTCAGGACATCAACGACCGTGCTTACGGCGATTTCTGTGGCTTCGTCCAGCGGATAGCCGTAGGCTCCGGTGGAAATTGCCGGGAAGGCGATGCTGGAGAGCTTCATCTGGTCTGCCAAATGTGTCGCTTCACGATAGCAACTGGCGAGTAAATTCGGCTCATCATGAGCGCCGCCGTGCCAGATCGGGCCGACAGTGTGAATTACATATCTGGCCGGCAGCTTGCCTGCGGTGGTGGCGACAGCTTTGCCGGTCGGCAAGCCGTTGGGATATTGCGTTTGGCGAATTTTTTTGCATTCCTCCAGGATGGCCGGACCGCCGTTGCGATGAATGGCACCGTCCACGCCACCGCCTCCGAGCAGGGAAGAATTGGCGGCGTTGACGATGGCGTCGGTGGATTCGCGGGTGATGTCGCCCTGGAGGAGGACGAGGGTGCGATCGGCGCCGATTTTGAGATGGATAGGTTGTTGAGGCATTAGAGATTTTGTGCCGCCCTTCCGGGGTTTTGTTTGTTAAGCCGTTCCTGAGCCCACCGCTTACGCGCTGGGCTCACACAAATGTCGCCCTTCGGGCTGGTGTTCGGGCCGTGCCGTCCCTGACGGGACTCGCACATTTTATTTGTCAGACTACCACCACCTCCGTGGCGGGCTACCAGCGTCTCGTCCGCTCCGCGGACTGAACTTTTCGCGTCCATAGGTTCGATCGGTACCAGGCGCACAGCCGATCACCCGATAAGCCGTCCAGTGATCGTGAAGCCGCCCCACTCAAGCCAACACCGGGCTTGAGTGGGCCGCCCGTCCGCTGACGCGATGGGGCGCAATAGGGATTCCTCGCTACGCTCGGAATGACAATTGCAAGTTTGTTGTGCTCAGCATGCGAAAGACGCGTGCTGGCATTAATTAATCAACCGATCACCCGATGACCCGATTGCGCGATTATGCAATTAGCTTTTCTTGTCCGTTAGCGCCTCCACACCGGGGAGTTTCTTGCCCTCGAGGAATTCCAGCGACGCGCCGCCGCCGGTGGAAATATGGGTGATCTTGTCGGTGACGCCGGCCTTGTGCACTGCTGAAACCGTGTCGCCGCCGCCGACAATCGAAGTAGCGCCCGGATTTTCGGCGACCGCCTTGGCGATTGCTACGGTGCCGCGGGCAAATGGTTCCACCTCGAACACACCCATGGGGCCGTTCCACACGATGGTGCGCGCACGGGCAATCTCGTCGGCAAACAGTTCGGCAGTCTTGGGGCCGATGTCGAGAGCCATTTTGTCGGCGGGAATTGTTTGGCCCACGCCCACGACGCTGGCCTTTGCAGCCGGGTCGATCTTGTCGGCGACCACGTGATCAACAGGCAGCAGGAATTTCAGTTTGTGCGCCTTGGCCTGTTGCAGCAGCTCGTTGGCGAGATCGAGCTTGTCTGATTCCAGCAGCGACTTGCCCACTGCCTGTCCTTGCGCTTTCAGGAAGGTGTATGCCATGCCGCCGCCGATGATGAGCGCATTCACCTTGTCCAGCAGGTTCTTGATGACGCCGATCTTGTCGCTGACTTTGGCCCCGCCCAGAATGGCAACGAAAGGCTTGGCGGGATTGTGCAGCGCTTTGCCCAGGTACTCGAGTTCCTTTTCCATCAGCAGCCCGGCGGCGGACTTTTCCACAAACTGGGTGATACCCACGGTGGACGCATGGGCACGATGCGCCGATCCGAATGCGTCGTTCACGTAATAATCGGCGAGCTTGGCCAGTTGCTTGGAGAAGTTCTCGTCGTTCTTTTCTTCTTCGGGATGAAACCGGACATTCTCCAGCAGCAGCGTCTGGCCGCGCTCCAGCTTGCCTGCCATTTCTTCGGCCTGCAGACCAATGCAGTCCGGCGAGAAGCCGACGTTTTCGCCGCGCCCCAGTTGCTGGTCGAGCAGGATACGAAGGCGCTCGGCCACCGGCTTCAGGCTGTACTTGGGATCCACCTTGCCCTTGGGACGTCCCAGGTGCGAAGCCAGAATGAGGCGCGCACCGTGGCGGAGAGCGTATTCAATGGTGGGCAGGGTTTCGCGAATGCGGGTGTCGTCGCTGACGCGGCCACCCTCGAGGGGGACGTTGAAGTCCACGCGCATAAAGATACGGTGGTTATTGATCGGCAGATCGCGAATGGACAGCTTGGACATGGCGCTCGCTCCTCCGCGCGCCGCGGCCGGCGCACCTTCTTTCCTGGACATGGCGCGACTCCAACAATTTGGCTAATTGGTTCTGTGCCGCCCCTCCGAGGCTCCGTCGTTATGCCGTCGCCGAACTCACCGCTTACGCGGTGGGCTCACACAAATGTCGCCCTCGGGCTCGTGTTCGGATCGCTCCAGTAGCCGTGCAACTGCCCCACTCAAGCCAACACCGGGTTTGAGTGGGCCATCCGTCGTTTACGACAGGTTATCAGCGCAATAGGGATTCCTCGCTTCGCTCGGAATGACAATCATCGAAATGAGAGTCATTGATGACCCGATCACCCGATATTCCGATGGTTACAGGCCTTTGCTGGCGATGTAGTCAATCAGGTCGCGGACGCGGCAGGAGTATCCCCATTCGTTGTCATACCAGGAGATCACCTTGACGCAGTTGCCGCCGACCACGAGGGTCATGGGCGAATCCACGATGGACGAGCGCGAGTCGCCGCGATAATCAATGGAAACCAGTTCCTGCTGCTCATAGCCGAGGTACTTTGCCAGGGGACCGGTTTCCGAAGCCTTCTTCAGGGCTGCATTGACCTCTTCGACAGTGGTGTTCTTTTCCACCCAAACCACCAGATCCACGACGGAGACGTTGGGCGTGGGTACGCGCATGGCGAAGCCGTGCAGCTTGCCTTTCAGTTCCGGAATGACGAGGGAAATCGCCTTGGCCGCGCCGGTCGTGGTCGGGATCATCGATAGCGCCGCCGCGCGCGCCCGACGCAGGTCCTTGTGCGGGAAGTCGAGAATCACCTGGTCGTTGGTGTAAGCGTGGATGGTGGTCATGGTGCCGCTTACGATCTTGAAGTTGTCGTTGATCACCTTGGCGATCGGTGCCAGACAATTGGTGGTGCAGGAGGCATTGGAGATGACATTGTGCTTGGCCGGGTCGTACTTGTTTTCGTTGACGCCCATGACCACGGTGATGTCTTCATTCTTTGCCGGAGCGGTGATGATGACCTTCTTTACCGTTCCGCGCAGGTGACTCTTGGCCAGGTTCGCGTCGGTGAAGCGGCCGGTAGATTCAATCACGACCTGCGCACCCATGGAGGACCAGTCCAGCTTGGCAGGGTCTTTCTCGGCAAAGACGCGGATGGATTTGCCATCCACCTGGATGCAGTCGCCACCATGCTTGACCTCGTGGCCGGAGAGATTTCCGATGACGGAATCGTATTTGAGCAGATGGGCCAAAGTTTTGGAATCGGTGAGGTCGTTGACGGCAACGAACTCCAGGTTCTTGTCTGCGAGCGATGCGCGCAGGATGTTGCGGCCGATTCGGCCGAAGCCATTAATTCCAACTTTGATTGCCATTTGTTGCCTCCTGGGAGAAGAGAACTTAAAAGTCCTGTCAATTCGCGAGCCAGAAATCCTAACACCCGGCGCAGACAGGTGCAATGTCACGGATTGTGATCCGGTGCATCTGTCCACCAGTGACACAGAAGGACGGGTATCTGGAGCAGCAGCATGCGTCCGCAACTGCCACATTGCCCGTTTCGAGTTGATTGTGTTCCAATCGCTCCATGCGAAAGTGGATGCGTGACCGCATGCGGCGGCGGAAAAAGAAAGCAGCCGCCGGAGACACCGGGGAACAAGAACAGCAGCAATCGGCGCAATCAGATGCTCTGCAGCCAATGTATCCGGAGATGCGCCCGGCCGAGGAGCAGTCGGACCTCCAGAAAGCCGATACAGCGCCCGTTTCTGGATACGACGAGCAACAGCCGGGCGCTCAGCAGGATGCGGGCAGCGACGTTTTCGAACCGCAAGCTGAGGGGCGTGCCGCAGGGCAGAGAAGCCGTTCGCGAAGCCGGCGGCGGAAGCGGAAGTCGAGCCAGCCGCGTCGGGCAGAACCACCGCCTGCCCCTCCTTTGCAACCAGCTTATGGAGATACCGCCGGACCGCGGGCTCCCATCCCGGCGCCGTTTGTTGCTGGCGGCCCAACCGGGGAAGCTGCCGAATTGGGAGTAACCGGGGAAGAAGAGCCGCCCGCTCCTGGGACCGCGCGGGAACCCGAAGCGGCCCCCGTGAAGTGGGCGGCAAAAGGCGCGGTGATCCTTTCCGTGGGACTGCCCGGCTCAGGCAAGACCACCTGGTTCAAGCGTCGCGGTGTTGCACCGCTTTCCAGCGACCTGCTGCGCAGCCTGCTGTTTGATGATGCCACAGAGCAGCGGCATCAGGATTTGGTGTTCTCCAGCTTGCGCGCACTGTTGCGAGCGCGGCTGATGGCGCGCATGCCGCAGAATTACGTTGACGCGACCAACCTCTCTCCCAAGGAACGGCGGCACTGGATCCGCATGGCGCGCGATTTCGGTTACGAAGCGCACGCCGTGTATTTCGATGTGCCGCTGGAAACTTGCATGGAGCGCAACCGGCGACGGCAGCGGATTGTCCCCGAAGATGTCATGCATCGCATGGCTGCCAAGCTGCGTCCGCCGACGTTCGAGGAAGGTTTCTCGAAAATTATCGTGGTACGAGTGAAACAGAAGCCGCCGGGGGAGGAAGGACCCGGAGAATAGAAAGAGTTTTACGTTTCCGGTAAACGACCACGGCCCCCCCGACGGAGGCCGTTCATGTATTGCTTGGGAAACGCAGATCCCCTCGACTTGCTTCGCTCGCTCGGGATGAGACCCTTAGGGTGCGGGCGAGGACGCCCGCACGACTGCCGGCGAGGACGCCGGCGCTACCAAACCTGAAACCTATTCTTTCACGTACGCCAGCATTTCCTTGAACTGCGGGGTGTCGGAGGCGCGCACCAGTTCGTACATCATCATCTCGGTGGAAGACAGGACTGCGCCGGCGGCTTCCATGCGCTTGAGTCCGGCGCGCCAGTTCAGACGGGAGCGGGAGCTGACCGCGTCAATCGGAATGTGAACCAGATAACCCTTATTCAGCGCCCCCAGTGCGGTCTGCATGACGCAGATGTGCGTTTCCATGCCGCATAGCAGTAGGGTATTGCGTTTCCGCGGGAGCGCCTTGATGGCGGAACAGAACTGGTCGGCCCCGAAGCAGCCGAAGAACACCTTATCGATGGGCTCCACGTCCGGCAGCATGGACGCGATCTCCGGGATGGTTTTGCCCAGTCCCTGTGAATATTGGGTCGTGACCAGCACTGGGAGTTCCAGCGATTTCGCCAGGCGAATCAGGCGCTGCGAGTTGCGCAGCAGCCGCTCTTTCTCGTAGATGGGCGGAAACAGCTTTTCCTGAATGTCAACGACAACGAGCGCACACTTGCCGGCGTCGAGCGGACGACGCGCAATTTCGCTGTAATCTCGCTCAGGGACAACAATGCTACTAGCCATTACTCTTTTCCTCGGACCGGAACGTTTCGTGATAATTCATTTTAGCGCACAAGGCGGATGCGGCTGGGAAGCGACACTAGCGAGGGAGGCCATACCGTTTCCACAGCCGGAACCAGGGGTTGTCGGCGCAATTGCGGTCGTGCTCCTGGTTCGCGGCCTCACGGTCGGCCAACTGGAGGGGTCTGCCGTCCGGAAGTGAGTAGAGACGTTCCAGCCACTCTATGTCGGCAATGGTCTTCTCGATGTCCACACTTTCCGATTTGATGCGCGGTTGCGGTTCGAGAGATTCACGAAGGAAGGAAATTAGCATCGTCTGTCCCAGCTGGATCTGTGTACCCAGCCCGGGCAGGATGTCAGTTAGCGTTCGTACGTTTCGCTGCGGTCCGAGCTGGTATTAGTCAGCCGCTTTGTGGGAGAGAATTCAGAGTGCCTTGGTTGCTAGCGGTATGGCTTTCGTGCGACGCGAATAATCAAGGAATAATTTGGCGCTCTTCGATGCAGTCGTAGTCAGCATGGAAAAACCTCGTCCGTCATTCAGAAATGATGCCGGGGGCCGCTGCTGCCCCACACGCACGGGTGCGAATGGATTCGCATGGGCCGATTAAAGTACGGCCGTTATTGATCCGTTTTGCTGGCGGACATGACCCCGTGGCGCACGTCGGCGCCGCGCACCCAGAAAATGACGTCCTCGGCGATATTGGTGGCGTGATCTGCAACGCGTTCGAGATTCCGGGCGATGATTATAGTGTCCAGCGCCTGCCGGTGAAGCTCAGGCGATTCCTTCATCGTCTTGTCCATGGCGATGAAGATTTCCTGGTTCATGCGGTCCACGGTGTCGTCGGTTTCCAGAACTTTCTGGGCAAGGTCGGCATTGCCGGAGACGAAAGCTTCCAGCGCATCGCGGATCATCTGCGCGGCGATGGCGGCCATCTGTGGAATGTCGGCGGCAAGCTCCACCTGGGGCAGGGCGATTAAGTCCATCACTCGCTGTGCGATGTTGACCGCCTGATCGCCCACGCGCTCCAGGTCAGCATTGCTCTTGATCACTGCAAGGATGAAACGAAGGTCCACGGCCATAGGCTGCTGCATGGCGAGCAGGTCGAGAGCGAGCTCGTCAATGTCGCGCTCCGCCATGTTGATCTTGGCTTCGTTGTTGAAGACCTTCTGGCAGAGTTCGGGGACGCGTTCGCGATACGCACGCACCGCGAAATCCACCGCCTGCTCAGCCTGGCCGCCCATGGCGAGCAGCTTGCTCTTGAGCTCGTCGAGTCCCTGATGGAAACGGCTGCGTGTGGTTGCTGTCATCCGAACCTTCCGGTGATATAGTCTTCAGTCCGCTTGTCTCCGGGCATGGTGAAGATTTTCTGCGTGCGGTCGAACTCGACCAGGCGTCCCAGCAGGAAGAATCCCGTGCTGTCGGCAACGCGAGCCGCCTGCTGCATATTATGGGTCACGATCACGATGGTGTACTGCGCTTTCAGTTGAAAGATTAGTTCTTCGATCTTGGCGGTGGAAATTGGATCCAGCGCCGACGCCGGCTCATCCATCAGCAGCACTTCCGGCTGGACGGCGAGGGCGCGCGCAATGCACAGGCGCTGCTGCTGTCCTCCGGAAAGACTGGCGCCAGACTGCTTGCGGAGCTGGTATTTGACTTCGTCCCAGAGGGCCGCCATGCGCAGCGAGTGCTCGACGATTTCGTCCAGCTCGCGGCGGCTGTAGAACCCGTTCAGCTTCAGGCCGGCGGCAACATTGTCGTAGATGGACATTGCCGGAAACGGATTTGGCTTCTGGAACACCATGCCCACGCGCCGGCGCACCTCGACCGGCGAAGTGCCGCTGCCGTACACATCGAGGTTGCCGATCCGGACCGAGCCACTGACCCGCGCTCCGGGGACCGTTTCGTGCATGCGATTCAGGCAGCGCACAAACGTGGATTTCCCGCAGCCCGATGGCCCGATGATCGCCGTCACCTGGTTCGCCGGAATGTCCATGGTGATGTCATACAGCGCCTGCTTCGTGCCGAACCAGGCGTTCAGCTTCCGGACGGCGATCCCCATGTCCATGCTTAGGCAGCTCCCTTCATCACGCCCCGGCTTGTCACAAACCGGACAACGAACACTGTTCCCACGATCAGCACGATCAGCACCAGCGCGCCCGCCCAGGCCTGCTGGTGCCATTCTTCATAAGGTGAAATCGCGTAGGTAAAGATCTGCAGGGGCAGCGCGGCCGTGGGCTGGTCCAGCTTGAAATTCCAGAACTGGTTTCCAAAGGCGGTGAACAGCAAGGGCGCGGTCTCCCCTGCCACGCGCGCAAAAGCGAGCATGACTCCCGTGATCACCCCCGGCAGGGCCGTGCGGAGCGTCACGGAAATGACGGTTCGCCACTCGGGAATGCCGAGTCCCAGAGCGGCTTCGCGAATCGAACGCGGCACCATCAGCAGCATTTCTTCGGTGGCGCGGGTGATGGTGGGGATCATCATGATCCCCAGGGCCACGCCGCCAGCGAAGGCGGAAAAATGCTTCTGTCGAACAACGACCAGAGCGTAAACCGCAATGCCCATCACGATTGACGGGACACCGTTCAGCACATCGGCGACGAACCGCACGATAGTGGCGAACTTGCCCCGTCCGTATTCAGCCAGGTAAATACCTGCGCCCACTCCGAGCGGAATCCCGATCGCCGATGAAACCGCGAGGATCAAACCCGAGCCGGCAATGGCGTTTCCGATGCCACCGCCGCTTTCACCAACGGGCTTCGGCGCCTGGGTCAGGAAGGGGATGCTGAGAGCGCCCGCGCCGCGATATATCAGATAGGCAAAGATAGCGATCAGCGGAACCATAACCAGGACTGCAGCGCTGACAGCAGCGAGCGTCGCCAGATGATCGGTTGCCGTGCGCCGGAAGTTCGAAGTCTCTTCTAGAAGCCTAGAGAGCATGGCTCCTCGCGGGAACGCCGCTCGTGACTGTCCATACCAACACGCGCGCGAGAGCATTCACAATCAAAGTGAGGACCAGCAGCGCCAGGCCGATTTCCACCAGCGCACTCAAATACACGGTACCAGTGGCCTCGGTGAACTCGTTGGCAATGACGCTGGCCATCGTGTAACCGGGCGCGAACAGCGATTTCGCGATCTCGGGACGATTGCCAATCACCATCGTGACCGCCATGGTTTCGCCCAGGGCGCGGCCCAGGCCGAGAATGATGGCGCCGAAAATTCCGGCGCGCGCGTTGCGCAGCACGCCGATGCGGATCGTCTCCCAACGCGTGGCGCCCAGCGCGAGCGCCGCTTCCCGCTGGTGCCGGGGCACCGCCGTAAACACTTCGCGGGTGATGGAAGAAATGATGGGAATGATCATGATCGCGAGGATCACTCCAGCGGCCAGCATACCGATGCCGTAAGGCGCGCCTTCAAACAGGCCCGTCCAGCCAAAGTGCTCGGCCAGCCAGGGCTGCAAATGCGTACGCAGCAGGGGGACCAGAACGAAGATGGCCCACAGGCCGTAGATCACGCTGGGAATGGCCGCCAGCAAATCAGTCATGAAAGATAGAATCCCGCGCAGCGAACGCGGGCACATTTCTGTGTTGAAGATCGCCAGTCCGACTGACAACGGCACGGCGAGAACTAACGCAATCAGCGAGGAAACCAGCGTGCCGTAAACAAACGGCAGCGCGCCGAAGTCGCCGGCGACGGGGTCCCAATTGTCCCCGGCGAAGAACTGCCACCCAAACGCGTGCAGGGAAGGACGCGATTGCAGCACGAGTTCTGTCAGGATGAGAGTAACAATCGCCAACACCGACAGCGCGCACGCTGTCATCAGGTAGCGAAAGAGGGTGTCGCTGATGCGGCTGCCGCGTCCTGCTTCCCGCTTCTTGACGGCGGGAAATCGAAGAAGTCGGGCACGATCAGTTTGAAAAATTCTGGCACGGTGCAACTGGGGACTACTCGGTTCCAGGGGTGTCGTGCTCATCGGTTCTGAACGTAACAAAGTTTTGTTACAGCATTGTTAAAAGTCGTGGCTCGCGCCGCTTGCTTCAGTGAATCTGCTTGATAGCAGCCTTCTCTTTGGCCACCACTGATTTCGGCAGCGGCGCATAATCGAGCTGTTCCGCCGTGCCTTGTCCCTTGTCCAGCATCCAGTTGAGGAAATCAACCATGACCTTCCGCTTGCCCGCGTCTTTCCATTGAGTGGGAACTAGCAGATACGTGAAGCTCGAAATCGGGTAGGCATTTTTGCCCGGTGCGTTCGTAATGGATAGGCGCAAATCGGTGGCACCGGCCTTGATAGCCGCGGCGGCCGCGGTAGTGGATTGCAGGCTGGCCTTAATGAATTGACCGTCTGCATTCTGCACGCTGCCGAACGGGATTTTCGTTTGCAGCGCGTAGATCAGCTCCACGTAGCCCAGTGCGCCGTCGGTCTGGCGCACCAGTCCGGCAACACCCTCGTTTCCTTTGCTGCCGAGGCCGACCGGCCACTTCACTGAGGTGTTGCTGCCCACCTTCGATTTCCACTCCGGGCTGACCTTCGACAGATAATCTGTCCACACAAAGGTGGTGCCGCTGCCGTCGGAACGATGAATTACGATGATGGACTTATTGGGCAGGTTCACCCCAGGATTCGCGTCGGCTATGGCCTTGTCGTTCCACTTCGTGATCTTGCCCAGATAAATGCCGGCCAGCGCCTGCGGTGTGAACTTCAGATCCCCGCTTATCCCAGAGACGTTGTAAGCCGGCACTACCGACCCCAGCACCGTAGGCAACTGCAGAATCTGCATCGGCATTTCCTTCAGCTTCTGATCGTCAAGGGGCATGTCGCTGGCCCCGAAATCAACGGTCCCGGACTTGAGCTGCTGAATCCCGCCGCCGCTGCCGATGGACTGGTAATTGATCTGCACGTCCGGACGCAGCTTGTTGTACTCGCTGAACCATTTGGAATAGATGGGGTAGGGAAACGTGGCGCCGGCGCCATTCAGCCTCGTCTCCGCCGAACTGAGCACCGCCGTGGCAAGCAGAAAACCAACCAGGAACAGGCGTCGCATCAATGTGTAGACCTCCATTCAAAATGTTTGTACCTGCGGTTTGTTAACAGTTGGTTACAAGCAGGTGAAATCGCTGTGAATTCCGGGCTGGAAGCATGCTGCTCAGCTTGACGGTAGAGTTCAAGAATGAAGATATGATTCGGATGAGGGTGGTGACAACAGAGTGCCGCGAGCGGCACTATGAGGCCGATCAAAGGGACGACGAGAAGCAGGGCAGCCACGACCCACCTCCCTGTTTTTATCCTGCGCGTGAATTGTTAACGGAAGGTAAAAGACGCGTTAAAGCTTCGTAAACTCTCCCGGCGCAGCTTCAACGCTGGCAGCGTTCTCTGGCGGGGCAAGCGGAATGGTGAAATAGAACGTGGAACCGTGGCCCAAACTGCTTTCCGCGCGAACGTCACCCCCATGCGCGCGGACAATGTGCTTCACAATCGCCAAACCGAGACCGGTGCCGCCGGATTCGCGCGAGCGCGCCTTGTCCACGCGGTAGAAGCGCTCGAACAGACGCGGCAAGTGTTCCGAGGAAATCCCCGGACCGAAATCGCGCACGTAAAAGTCGACCGTGTTCTCCAACTTGCGCGCTCCGATCACGATGCGTGCGCCGTCACGGGCATAAGTCAACGCATTCCCGATCAGGTTTGAAAACACCTGGTGTAGCGCATTGCCGTCCGCAAGCACCGCCTCCGCGACCAAATCTCCGATGACCAATTCCATACCCGCATCGCGCGCCGGAAGCCTGAAAGTGTCGGCTGCTTCCTTCAACGCGTCGGCTGGGCTGAGGGGCCGCAAGGTGAAGCGCTGCTCGCCGGATTCTACGCGCGCCAGCACCAGCAGGTCCTCGGTCAGGCGCGACATGCGGGCAGCGTTCTTGACGATGATCTCGAGGAACTCGCGCGTGCTCGGGTTATCGGCAGCAGAAGAATCGAGCAGTGTCTCCGCGTATCCCCGGACCGAGGTCAGCGGTGTGCGCAGTTCATGTGAAACGTTGGCGATAAAGTCCCGGCGCGTTTTCTCGACCCTTTCGATTTCCGTCAGATCATGCAGAACCGCCACCGCACTCGATGGTGCCATTGGGGCCGCGGTAACCTGGAACACGCGTCCGGGCTGCAGTGCAGTCGCTCGCGTGACGCAGATTTCCTTGCGGACAAGCGCACCCTCAAGAGCGGCAAGGAAGCTGGGGTCGCGCACGGTCTGCACTACCGGCGCGCCGATTCGCACCAGCGAACCGATCAGCCGCTGCATGCGCCCGTTGACCCACAGCGCCCTTCCCTCAGCGCTGACGGCGATCACCGCCTCTTGCATGCTGTTGAGCAGGGTTTCCAGTTGTTTGCGGCTGGTTTCAACCGCGGCGAAGCTGGACTCCAGGGCGCGCGCGGTGTGGTCCAGCGTGGCGGCCACGGTCGCGATTTCATCTGTTGACCTCAGTTGAATGCGCGCTGAAAGATCGCCGGCTGCGACACGTTCCGCAAACTGAACGATGCGCCGCAACCGTCGTGCCACCAGTTGTGAAATGACTGCGGCAAGCACCATCGCTACCAACAGCGCAACCGCAGACGCCAGCAGCAGGCTGCGATGCACTTTGGATGTTAACTGCTGCACACTCGCCAGCGGATACGCCATGCGCACCGCTCCACCGGGAATGGGAGCAGCAACATAGAGAAATGGCACGCCGATGGTATGACTCCAGCGTTCGGACGTCCCCACGCCTCCATGCAGAGCGGTGATGAACTCGGGCCGCGTGGCGTGGTTTTCCATAGTCTCGGCATCGGCTTGCGAGTCGGCCAGGACCTTGCCTGACTTTTCGATCACCGTGGCACGCACGTCGCCAGCTGCGGCTTCCTCTCCTACGAGCTGCTGCAACGGATGCTCGTGGTCCGTCACAACACGGTGTGCGAACATGCGCGTCTTTTCCACCATGGCGCGATAGATCTCGTCGCGGAGAGACTTTTCCCAGGACCGGCGGACAGTAAGGTCGAGCGTGACTGTGGCCGTGGCGATCACCAGCAGAAAAGCGATCAGCAGCTTGAAAAATACGCCGCGTGTCACTTGGGCACCTCAAACTTGTAACCGGCTCCCCGCACGGTCTTCAGGCGCCGAGGATTCTCCGGGTCACGCTCGATCTTCTCCCGCAGGCGGCGTATGTAAACGTCAATCGAACGCGGAGTCACAAAAGCAGTATCGCGCCAAACCGCGTCCAGGAGCTGATCGCGGGTGAAAACGCGGCCAGGATGGCGCGCCAGGTATTCCATCAGGCGGAACTCAGTTGCGGTCGTGGTCACCGGCTTGCCGCGCACCTGTAACGACATGGCGCCAGTATCAATTTCGATGTCGCCGGCGACAATGCTTGTAGGCGCCAACGGCTGCTCGAACCTTCTCAGCACCGCCTTGACCCGCGCCACCAGCTCGCGCGGACTGAAGGGCTTGATGATGTAGTCATCGGCGCCCAACTCCAGCCCAAGCACGCGGTCCGCTTCACCGGCCTTTGCTGTCAAGAAGATGATTGGGGTCATGGCAAGCGCGGGCGCCTGCCGGATTTGGCGGCACAGTTCGAGACCATCCGTGCCCGGTACCATGATGTCGAGAAGAAACAGAGACGGACGCTCGCGTTGAGCCTGCGCAATCACCCCACTGCCGTTTGCAAACGTGCGCACGGTGAAATTCGCGGATTCCAACTGGTAGCGCACGAGGCGGGCAATATCGGCATCGTCTTCGACAGCGTAGATGATCCGCTTCACGGGTACATTGTAGTGGCGATTTGGAATTTGAAGCAGTGGCGGTGGGGGCAGCCCTAGACGGATGTGCCCGCCCACTCACAGTGGCAGGCTGAAGTAGAAAACCGACCCGTGCTCCAGTTGGCTAGTCACCCCAATATTGCCGCCGTGTGCTTCAACGATTGCTTTCGAGATCGCCAATCCCATGCCTGTTCCCTGGACTGAGACGCGTTGTTGTCGTCCGCGGTAAAACTTATCGAAAATCAGGGACTGCTCGAAATCATCAATGCCTGGACCGTGATCGGCTACGCTGGTTCTCAATTGGTGGTCAATGAGCTCGCTGGTCACGTGAATGGCCGCGCCGGGCTGCGAATACTTGGCGGCGTTTTCCAGCAGGTGGCTGAGAACTTCTCGAATGCGCTCGATATCCATGCGTACCGGCGGAAGATCAGGTGAGAAATTCACTTCTACAGGGTGGCCGGCGAGGGCCTGTTTCGAGTGTTCCAGTGCAGCCTCCACCGCTTCGCTGATCTGGTGCGGCTCAAGCTGGAGTTGCACCTGGCCGGCATCAAGTTGCGCCATCTCAGTAGCCTCGCCGACCAATCGGTTCAGCCGCTTGCTTTCTTCTTCTATGACCGTCAGCAGTTCCCGTTTTTGTGATTCATCGAGAACAAGGTCCGATAACAGCGCGGTCACTGATCCCATGATTCCGGTAAGAGGCGTGCGGAATTGATGTGTCACTGCGTCCAGCAGCGCCGCCCGCAACCGGTCGCTATGCCGTTCGGCTTCCGCCTTGCTGAGCTGTTCGACAGCGCTCGCCCGCTCGAGTGCAATCGCAATCAGGCTGGCAATGGCCTCAATGGTCTCCGGCGACAAGGCGCCGCCAACTATCGCCAGACTTCCAATCGATCGCACACCGATGTGTAACGGCATAAAGTACAGCGCGCGATTGTGATCAAGGACCGGCTCTCCGCGACTGCTGACGGCTTTCAACTCATCCGCTCCGACCAGGCTTTGAGATGCCAGGTCGGAGTAATAAACCTTCTTGCTGCTGGCGAGAAATATGGCCACGGCAGTCGCGCTGAACGAGTCCACAACCTGTCGTGGAATGGCGTTCGACAGCGCCAGTACGTTTTCACTGAGAAGCAGTTGCTGGCTGAAGTGATAGAGTCGCTCGGCCTCGCGGCGGCGGCGGTCTGCGCTCACAGTTTCGCGGCGCGCACGTTCCGAGAGCTGGCTAGCTATGATCGCGGTCACAAGAAAAACAAGCAATGCGACCCAATTTTGCGGATCGGCAATGGTGAACGTGCCAAAGGGCGGGAGAAAGAAGAGGTTGAAGCAAAGGGTCGCCAGTATGGACAAAGTAACTGCGTACCTGAGTTCCCACCGGGCTGAGATGACGAGCACAGCAACCAAGAACGTCATGGCCACAGTCGTGGGATTGACGTGGACGAACTTGAAGTAAAAAGCGGTGATTGCCGCCACGATCGCGCCGACAGCCACGAAGCGCATTACCGTGCGCTGCACCTCTTTCGTCACGTGCCCGATTGTAGCTGATTCGACAAATTAGCATCGCTCAACGACAATATGCGCGAGATGGCCAAGACTCCCGAGCAGTGGCTTGAGGAAACGTCTCCGGCGAAAAAGGAGGCCGTGTTCAAGCTGTTTCTGGGCTACGCCCCCGGTGTCGGCAAAACATACAACATGCTGAGCGAGGCAATCCGCCGTCACAGCCGCGGCGAGGACGTGGTGGTCGGCGTCATTGAAACGCATGGCCGCAGACCAATTGCCGAGCTGGCAGGCCGCCTGGAAGCAGTCCCGCGCTGCAAGCTCGAATACAAAGGAACGGTCTTTGAAGAAATGGATGTGGACGCCGTCATTGCCCGCAGGCCCCAGGTCGTGCTCGTTGACGAGTTGGCGCACACGAACATTGAAGGCAGCAAGCACCGCAAGCGGTACGAGGATGTACTAGAGATATTGGGTGCGAATATTAACGTGCTTTCCACTATGAACGTGCAGCACATTGAAAGCGTTACGCCCATGGTGCTGAAGATCACCGGCGTCCACGTGCGCGAGACCGTACCCGACTGGATCATGGAACGAGTAAACGAAATTGTCCTGGCTGACCTGACGCCGGAAGCGCTGCAGACGCGCATGCGACGTGGCGACATCTACCCAGTGGAGCGCGCGGAACGAGCACTGGGACATTTTTTTCGTCCCGGGAACTTAATTGCGTTACGCGAACTCGCGCTGCGTCAAGTCACGCAAGTTGTGGATCGCAGCCTGGAGTCGTTCCTGAAGAAAGAGCATATGGAGACCGCGCCGGGCGTGCAGGAGCGCATAGCCGTGGCCGTCAGCTCTAATCCGGCGGCGCAGTACCTGATCGCCCGCGGCTCGCGCATGGCCCAGGCAATCGACGCGGAATTCTACGTCGTCTACGTGGACATCGGGGCAGACAATAATCCGGAAAACCAGCGGACACTGAACCAGAACATACAATTTGCAGAAAATCTGGGCGCAACTGTAGTCAGGTTGAAAGGCGACAATGTCGCCGAGCCGGTCGCCAAGTTTGTCCGCGAGAAGCACATCACACAAGTGGTCTTCGGACACTCAGCCACAACCGGCTGGCGCAGATATCTTTACATGACAGCGATACACAAGTTCCTGCGCGATGCGCCATTTGTGGATGTGCACATCGTGACGCAGCAGGCGAAGTAATCCCACCAAACCAGGCCCGCCAAGCGAATCTCTCAACCGCTGCGCCAGATGGCTACGCCTTTAGAACTTCTTTAGAACTTTTGTGAGATTTTTAAGGAGGTGGAGCGCTGCGCAAGACCGCATGAGCGCGGCGATCAGTGCGATTGTGGCAGACACATTACTCAGCGCGCTTATCTTCGTACTGGGGGTAATCTTTTCCCTCGGGCTGGCAGGTTCGGCGATAGTCATAGTGGTGACGTTTATTGAGGACGTCCGAGTATTCAAGAAAGAGAGTAGCCCGCAGTACCGCGACGAGTCCGTTCATTCCCAACAGCCTGTTTGACGTGCCGCGACGTCCCTGGCGAAGCAACGCTGAGAACACAAGCAAGGGCCACACTCGCTCAAGCGCTTGGAAAAGCTGGAGCATTCCTTTATCGTTTTCCTGGGCCTCAAACCAATATGCCGGAACGCCGCCACGTCCTGCTTGTTGATGACGAACCGCAGATCACCCGCATGCTGCGCACGGCGTTCTCCACTCAACCGTATGACATCAGGGTCGCCAATGACGGCGAAACCGCGCTGGAGCTTATCAAGGACTGGCCGCCAGACCTGGTGATCACTGATCTCATGATGCCGAACCTCGACGGCATTGAACTGTGCCGGCGCTTGCGCGCCGTATCGCAGGTGCCAATCATCGTGCTTTCCGTGCGCGGACAGGAGCAGATGAAGGTTCGTGCCCTGGATGCTGGCGCCGACGATTACGTCACCAAGCCGTTCAATACGAAGGAACTGCTGGCGCGTGTCCGCGCCCAGCTTCGACGCAGTCCGATCCCGGAGCCCGTGCAAACGGTCCTGGAGCTCGGCGATTTCCGCATTGATCTTGAAGGACACGACGTCTGCGTGCGCGGCCAGCCGGTCCATCTGACGCCGAAGGAATTCGACGTGCTGGTCCATCTCGCTCGCCACGCCAACAAGGTCCTTTCGCATCGTACGTTGCTCATTGCGGTGTGGGGTGCGAACAGCGTCGATCAACCGCAATACCTGCACGTAGTCATCAGCCAACTCCGAAAGAAGCTTGATCCGCAAGATTCCTCGCGGTACATCAAAACGGAGCCGTGGGTAGGGTACCGCTTCGAGCCCGGCGAGTAGCCTCGCGCCCTTTTCCCGGCTTTAGAAATATTTAAGAAAGGTCTTACTCCGCTTTTAGACCTCTTTTGATCCAATGAAAGTGAACACAGATTGCGCTGCAATCAGCGATTCTGAGGTGGACGTTGGTCGCTGTGTGGTATGTCGCCGGCATTTGTTTTGCAGGAACAACCCTCGTCCTGCTGAGGTTCCTCTTAGCGCTATGCCGCGACAAAACAGGCCAACGCATGTCCCTAATTTTTCGTGTTGCCGAAGTAGGGCTGCCGGCAGATGGAGACACCGGACCGCAACCTGGGGGCTCGTCCATGCTCTTGCATGCCGACCAGGAGCAACTTCGGGCATCGAAGATCGCAATTTACGGAGTTCTTTGTGGGAGTTTGCGTATATGCAAGACGTCGTTTTCCTGGCTGCGACGGTGGCGTTCTTCGCGATCGCTGTGGGGTACGTGCGGTTCTGTGACCGGGTGAAGTAAGAGGACTGCGCGATGAACCTTGAGTCCACACTCGTTCTTGCCGTCAGCATTCTGCTGTTGATCTATCTGACCTACGCAATGTTGCGGCCGGAGAAGTTTTGATGATCGCTCATGGCTGGATGCGACTCACATTGTCATGTGGGCTGCTGTTGATCTGGATCATGCGCCCCAACCTTCTGCCTGAGAAACAACACTCGCCAGGGAGCGGAGCAGCCATCCGGGAGAAACTGTCATGACCGCCAACGGCTGGTTGCAAATCGCGTTCTTTTTCCTGCTTGTACTGGCCGTCACGAAGCCGCTCGGCGTTTTCATGACGCGCGTATTCAACCGGGAAAAGACCTTCCTGGATCCAGTGCTGCGCCCGATTGAGCGGCTGATCTATCGTCTCACGCGCGTGGACGAAAACCACGAGATGCGCTGGACTGAGTACGCAGTTTCGATGCTGCTGTTCAGTGGCGTTTCCATGTTGCTGCTGTACTTTCTTGAGCGGGCACAGCACTTTTTACCTCTGAATCCGCAAAAGGTGCCCAAAGTCGCTGCCGATCTCGCGTTCAATACCGCAGCGTCATTCACCACTAACACGAATTGGCAGAACTATGGCGGCGAAACCACCATGAGCTATCTGACCCAGATGGCAGGGCTCGCGTACCACAACTTCATGTCGGCTGCCGTGGGAATCGCCCTGGCGATTGCCTTCATTCGCGGTATCGCCCGGCGCGAGGCGCAAACTATTGGCAATTTCTGGGTAGACACGGTGCGCTGCTGCCTCTGGGTTTTGTTCCCAATTTGCCTCATCGGCGCGCTGGTACTGGTCTCTTTGGGCGTTCCGCAGAACCTGAAGCCATACGACAGGGTGAAGCTGATAGACCCCATGCAGGTACCCAAGGTGGACGCCAATGGTAAGCCGGTTTTAGGCCCGGACGGAAAGCAAGTGATGGACACAGTCACAGAGCAAACTATTGCCCAGGGTCCGGTGGCATCGCAGGAGATCATAAAAGAGCTGGGAACAAACGGTGGCGGGTTTATGAATGCCAACAGCGCGCATCCTTATGAGAACCCTACGCCGCTTACCAACTTGTTTGAAATGGTGTGTATTTTCGCCATCAGCTCCGGCCTGACCTACACGTTAGGACGAATGACAGGCTCGCAGCGCCATGGTTGGGCAGTGTGGGCGGCGATGGTGATCCTGTTCGTGGCAGGCGTGGCGGTGGCCTACGCGGCTGAGGCGCGCGGCAATCCGCTCCTCGCCGGCGCTGACCAGCGTGTGAGTGCTCTCCAGTCGGGCGGCAATATGGAAGGGAAAGAGGTCCGCTTCGGCATCGCCAACACCGCTCTGTGGGCCACGATCACGACTGACGCAAGCTGCGGCGCCATCAATGGCTGGCACGACTCATTCACGCCGCTCGGCGGAATGGTCCCGCTGGTCAACATTCTTCTGGGAGAAGTAATTTTTGGCGGGGTAGGCGCGGGAATGTACGGCATTCTCGTGTTAGTTATCATTTCCGTCTTCATCGCCGGCCTTATGGTCGGTCGGACGCCGGAGTACCTGGGCAAGAAGATTGAGGCATATGACGTTAAGTTGGCCATGCTCTACGTACTTGTTTTCCCCCTGGTGATACTGTTCTCCACCGCGATTTCTGCCATCAAGCCGTTTGGCACATCGAGCATTCTGAATCCGGGCCCGCATGGATTGAGCGAGATTCTCTACTCCTTCGCTTCTCAAGCGGGAAACAATGGATCGGCGTTTGCGGGGTTGACGACAAACACCCTCTGGTACAACACCGCGGGTGGCATCACCATGCTCGTCGGTCGCTTCCTGATGATCGTCCCGATGCTGGGCATCGCCGGCAGCCTGGCACGTAAGAAGGCAGTTCCTGCTTCGCTGGGTACGTTCCCTGTCACGACGCCGCTTTTCACCATACTGCTGATCGGCGTGATCATCATCGTGGGCGCGCTGACGTTCTTTCCTGCGCTGAGTTTGGGACCGATTCTCGAGCACCTGCTGATGGGAGCGGGCAAGTCGTTCTGAGGTTATATGGCCAGGCGTAAAGCCATTTGGGAATGGAAGATCGTGCGGCGCGCGATCCTGGATTCCTTCATCAAGCTTCATCCGCGCAAGATGATGGGCAATCCAGTCATGTTTGTGGTGGAAGTGGGCAGCGTCATCACGACCGTCCTTCTAGTCAAGAATCTGTTCCGCAGTGAAGGGAATTTCGGTTTCGACCTCCAGATCACGTTATGGCTGTGGTTCACCGTCTTGTTTGCCAATTTTGCTGAAGCCATGGCTGAGGGACGCGGCAAGGCACAAGCTGACACCCTTCGCAAAGCCCGCGCCGAGACCGTAGCCCACCGCGTTCTGCCCGATGGCAGAACCGAAACCGTGCCGGGCTCCAAACTGCGGACGGGCGACATTGTCCTCGTATCGGCTGGTGAATTCATACCTGGCGATGGCGAGATCATTGAGGGGGTTGCGTCCGTCGACGAGTCAGCCATTACAGGTGAATCTGCGCCGGTCATTCGCGAATCCGGCGGTGACCGCTCAGCCGTGACCGGCGGAACACGCGTGCTGTCGGACCAGATCAAAGTCCGCATTACCTCGAATCCCGGCGAAACCTTCCTAGACCGCATGATCGCGCTGGTTGAAGGCGCCGAGCGGCAGAAAACGCCTAACGAGATCGCCCTGAATATTCTTCTTGCAGGGTTGACGATTATTTTTCTTCTGGCCGTCGTTACTCTTCAACCATTCGCCATTTACTCAGGTTCCCCCCAAACCGTGTTCGTGCTGGTTTCGTTGCTGGTCTGCCTGATTCCAACCACCATCGGTGGCCTGCTCTCCGCCATCGGCATCGCCGGCATGGACCGCCTGATCCAGCACAATGTGCTGGCCATGTCAGGTCGAGCGGTCGAGGCTGCAGGTGATGTAAACACTTTGCTTCTCGACAAGACCGGCACGATTACTTTGGGGAACCGGGAGGCGGTCGAGTTCGTTCCCGCACCCGGCGTGACCGCCGCCGAGATGGCGAGTGCCGCCCAGCTTTCGTCGTTACCTGACGAGACGCCGGAAGGCCGTTCCATCGTCGTTCTGGCGAAGGAAAAATATGGCCTGCGCGGGCGCGAGTTGTCTTCGCATGAAACCGTGTTTGTGCCGTTCACCGCGCAAACCCGGATGTCGGGCGTGAACTTCAATGGTTCCGAGATCCGCAAGGGAGCAGCGGACGCCATTGCCAAATACGTGGAACAAAACGGTTCTGCCTTGCCGAACGAGGTAAGAGCCAAAGTGGAGCAGATTGCGCGTACCGGCGGCACGCCGCTGGTTGTGGCCGAGAAGCGGCGTGGAGCTTTGGGGGTGATCGAGCTGAAGGACATCGTGAAAGGCGGCATTAAGGAGCGCTTTGCGCAATTGCGCGCGATGGGCATCAAGACCATCATGATCACCGGCGACAATTCCCTTACCGCCGCGGCTATCGCCCGCGAAGCCGGCGTGGATGACTTCCTGGCTCAGGCAACGCCGAAGGACAAGATGGACCTGATCCGGCGTGAGCAGTCGCAAGGCAAGCTGGTGGCGATGACAGGCGATGGCACCAATGACGCGCCCGCGCTTGCCCAGGCCGATGTCGGGGTCGCCATGAACACGGGAACTCAGGCAGCAAAGGAAGCCGGGAACATGGTGGACCTGGATTCCAACCCCACCAAGCTGATTGAGGTCGTCGAAATCGGCAAACAGCTGCTGATGACGCGCGGTGCGCTGACAACTTTCTCCATCTCCAACGATGTCGCCAAGTATTTCGCCATCATCCCCGCGATGTTCGCGGGCACGTTCCCGGTGCTGAATGCGTTGAACATCATGCACCTGAAGACGCCCGCATCGGCCATATTATCCGCCGTAATCTTCAACGCGCTGATCATCATCGCGCTGATTCCGCTGGCGCTGCGCGGAGTGAAATATCGCGCCCTCAGCGCCGGCGCCCTGTTGCGGGACAACCTGCTCATTTACGGTCTGGGCGGAATCGTTATTCCTTTCATCGGGATCAAGCTCATTGACATGCTGATTACGCGCGTTGGACTGGTGTAGAGCTTGTATAAAAAGAATCTGATTACCGCAGTGCTGATGACAGTCGCGACCACCGTTCTCTTGGGAGTTATCTATCCCCTGGTCGTGACCGGAATCGCCCAAGCCGTGTTTCCAGACAATGCAAACGGCCAACTGATTCGACAGAACGGAGTGGTTGTCGGATCCCGCCTTATCGGGCAGACGTTTTCATCGCCCAAATACTTCCACTCGCGGCCGTCAGCAGCCGGAACCGGCTACGACGCCGCGAACTCCGGCGGATCGCAACTCGGCCCCACCAACCAGAAGCTCATTGACCGCGTGAAGGCGGACGTTGCCGCTCTTCAACCTGAGGATCCGGGTGAACCTGTCCCCATTGATCTAGTCACAACGTCCGCATCCGGCCTCGATCCGCACATCTCGCCCGCAGCCGCGGAGTTCCAGGTATCACGGGTTGCGCGCGCCCGCGGAATGAGCGAAAACGAAGTGCGGCAACTGATCGCGAAGCACACCGAAGGCCGCCAGTTCGGCTTCCTCGGTGAGCCGCGTGTGAACGTGCTTGAACTGAACCTTGACCTCGACCAGAAGGCGGCGCATTGATCGTTATGATGAGCCGTACCATACCGTGTGCCCTCATTGTCGTGCTCACATGCAGCGTTGGCGCATGGATCCAGCAAACCGTATTCAACGTCCCCAACGCCGATGTTCTCGACCGCGGCAACTATGCCGATCCAGAGTAGCGGGGTGTCAGTTTTCAGGCGGGAGCAATGTGGTCAACAGTGAGCAACAAGTGTCCTGAAATCAGCATCTACCGAGCAGCCGCTGAACTCCGTTGCAACATGAAATCTACGTACAGTGGTGCGATTTTGATGTTCTCATTGGACCTGTACCGTGCCAGACCTGCCATTTCGAGCATCGTGACGATGGCACCTGGATTCCCACTGCTCCAGTCAAGGACGTGCTGGAGAACTTCGCCTAAATTGTTGGCTCTGAGACCGCTCTGTCCAACGACGATTCGCGCGAATTCTTCTGCCTGTGCTTCATCGAAGTTGCGCATTTCAAGTTTGTCGCTACGCTCAGGGAATAGAGGCTTAAGAAAACCAACGTCCTCCATATGATCGGAGCGGGCGATAGCAAGAACCGGCGTCGCCGCCCAACCTACGATCTCTTGCACATCGGCGGCTAATGCGTGTGAGGGCATCCTGAGGTGATCCAGCACGACCCAGTACTTACCGGTGCGCAACAGGTCGAGCACAATTCCTTTCAACGAAACGGCTGACTTTACCTTGATGGCATCAGCATTGCGCAGAACTCCGCTAGCACCACGATTGTTTTCGAGCAGTGCAGTCGCGATGGCGCGGAAAATGACGAGCTTGCCGGACGAATCCGGACAGCAAAGCAATTCTGGGTAGTCGGGCAGCAGATTACGCAGCAAAGCTGTTTTGCCTACCCCAGTCGGACCGTGGAGCAGGAATGAGCGCCGTTTCGCTAGGCGCTGCCGAATGGCGGCCACTTCTTTTTCACGCGCGAACAGCGGTAGGGTGGTCATCGGGTCTCTTCTTGTGCCGATGCAACCACGTCGCTATCGGCCGGTCGCAGGCGGCGGATTTCGCTCTCCGCCGCTTCCAGTCGCGCCAGGGCTTCGGCTACCGCAGACGCGCCCGCAGCCTGGGCTGCACGCGCATGTTTCAGAGCCCGTTCTGCAACCGCTTTGACTTCATGCAGCAAGACGCGGATTTCGGCTTCCAATCGGGACTTGCCGTCATCAATGCGGCGATCTACGTCGCTCTGCACACGTGCGCTGTTGGTATAGAGCAGCTTGTCGAGAAACTCGTGGGCATCCTTGATGATGGGGACGCGTGCGCCAACAACTCCCATGACTAGATCGGCCAACAACCGGAACGGCGCGGCGGGTTCAGCCACGGTTACAAATTCCTTGAAGAAGAATTGCGAGCGCGTGCGGAAGCCCTGCTCGGCATCGAGAGGACGCGGCATCTCCGCCAGCTCCGGCAGACCGGCCTCGGACAGGCGCCGCAAGAAGTCATTGCCGATATTGACGAACCTCTGCGCCACGCCGGCGTATGCTTCCTCAGCGTATGCCTCCTCCCCAAAGAGCCAGGGTGAGACCTGATCACGAGCGATGTCTTGGGCCGCATGCATGGCAGCGCGCCGGAAGGCGGGCCCGCTGCGAACCTGTATCTTGGCAATCGCCGCCGCGAGCTGGTTGTGTGCTTCGGCGCGCGTTTGTTTGAGAAACTGCTCGCGGCGATCGGCGAAGGTGCGGGAAAGGCGGTGTTGCTCGGCGATGAACAGATAGGTTAGCTCCATCATGGAGCGCTCAGCATCGGCGATGGTGCTGCCCATCATAGCCACGCGCCGCTCCGACTCTTCCACGGGACGGACCAGCGCCTGCCGCTCCTCGTGGATTATGCTGAGCAGTTGATCGGTGATGCGGCGCAGCCCACGGTGTTTCGCACTACGCGTAAGACTGCGGCCCGAATGCTCAGCCAGATTCTGTAGATCGGTGAGGAAACGCGTCCGGTCGCGCTCGGGACCGCGTTTCTCCAGCCATTCCGAGGCGCTGATTTCATAGATCACCCCGATGGGGCGGTGCAGCCGGGATTCAATCATGCGCCGGGCAAAAGCAACCGACTCCGCCTTCTCTTTGGCAGTGACGCGGTCTGCCTTGTTGAGGACGAACACCAAATCGCGCACTTGGGCGGCAACGCTTTCGACAATCGCAAGCTCCTCGCCGGAAATTGGCGGGTCAGCGCCGATGACCACGATCGCTGCGTCAATGTGTGGAATGAATTCCTGAGTGGCCGCCGTATTGCCGGCGAACACCGATCCGAGTCCCGGCGTATCCACGAAGCACATGCCGCTCGCCAGAAGCGGTGAGGGAACGAATACTTCAACCCCGGTAACACCTTTCGCGTTCTCCGGGTTGTATTCTTCGGAAACGTACTGCTGGACATCGGTCAACGTGATCGGTGCCCACGACCCACTGCCGGTTTGGACGCGGGCGCTGGGACGATCCCCGTAGCGGACTACGGTTGGTACTGTGGTCACCGGGACGATCCCAGTGGGAAGGATGTCCGCGTCCACCAGCGCGTTCTGCAAGGTGGATTTGCCACGCTTGAACTGGCCTACACAGGCAACAAAGAATCGCCCCTCAGCGATGCGCTCTGCCAGCGCGCGCGCATCGGCAACCAACCGCTCCGCCCCAAATGATTCTGCAAGTTCTGCAAGACGCAAGATGCTCTCGGTGGACTCCGCCGGCGGTTGGCTATCTGCACCAGTTTCGGTGCTGTGTGCAAATTTTGTGTTTTCTTCCATCACGACAGTATCGCTCCTAGAACAGCGCTGGAACTTCCCCTTGCCCCGCTGTGACCGACCCGAAAATGTACTTAATGGCTGCGATCAGCCCATTGCGCCGGAAAATCTGAGCGAATGATTCCTCGTTGTGAAAGCAGGAATTCGGCAACCCGGCCCAACAGACCACCCCCAGAGTGTTCCCCCAGCCTTACCCGTTGGTTGAACGCCTGCAATTCCCCTCTAAGCTCCGCAATGTTTCTTGCCACGATTTGAGTCACTACCAGTTGCAGAGCATCCGGCAAACGATTCTTGAGCAAAACTGCATGGCGCAAGCAAAGGCTGCCATGTTTCCGCATCCACTCAACAAACAACGCGCGACTCGCGAATTCACGCGACAGTTCCTCTAACGTGCGTTCCTCTTGTTCGCGGATGAAATCACAAAGATCACAGCGCGTTGACGGTTTACTCTCTGCGAGTGACTCCAAGAGTCTGCCAAAAATTGCCGCAACGCTTTCGGCGGGGGCTGCATGTGCCACTGCCCACCCATGGAAATTGCAAACAACATTGGCTCCGTCGGGTTCGAGATACTTGACGATATCTGTCTGTACCTGCCGAAGCACTGAGCAAACGGGACACGTGTCTTTCTTCACCGCCTGCGTCACCGTCCCGATACTTTGCTCCGTGGTACTCATGCAATCGTCCTCCCTTGCCTCGAACTGGACCAACTCACTTGGTATTAACATCCGAAACGTGTTCAACTGCTGCTTCACCCGCTCCATGCAATGCACCGAGCAACTCCAGATCCATCTCCAGCGCGCGTTGCTCGTTGCTGCCAACATCACGCGCGCCGTATACTCGCTCGGCTTGAGCACGATAGGCGTCAGCATAAGCGGCAAAATGTCGCTGAAATTTTCCCAGCACATTACGAGACCATTCGCCCAAAACTCGGCTGTATGTAGCAGTCGCACTGAAAACCTGATCACCAACGGCACGCTTGAGCCGCGCCACAAGTTGTTGTTTGGCATACCGCCGACCGAGGATATTGGCGAACGGCGAACGGCCAATCCCGAATTCCCCGAGGGCAACGTCGAAGATAGGCATTTCCCGAAGAATCCCGAGAAATTCGTCCTCCTTCGGCCGATCAGGAAGGTCCAGACTCGTGGCTGCCGTATTGAGTGCATCCAGCAAGCGCCCACTCAGCAGCTCAAATAATCCGTGTAATTCCTTCGCTCTTTCTTGAACTGTGGCCACGACCGTGTCGCGCACAATCCGCTGCGATTCGGCCAGGCCAGAGGCATTGCCAGCTCGTTGGGCAAGCAACACGTCGGCAGCACGTTCCAGTGCCGTCCCGGAAATTGCCTCGATCTCCTCAGTCCGCCGCCGCGCATCGCGCGTCGCCGCCTCGATCTCGCCTGTCGCATGTCGCAGACCTGCTTCAATGCTGTGCAGTTCGGATTGTCTGGCTTGCGACGGATGTTGTGTGCGTCGCAAACGCGCTTTCAATGCTGCTTCAACTGATTGACGCAGGGCGCCCACTTTTCGATGGACAGATGCCGTCCTCAGTTCCTGGCGACGATCAAACAACGGCACAATCTCGCCTTCAAACCAGCGATCAAGCAATTGCCGGTGACTTGCCATTACGCTCATAGGAGTCACTGACAACTCCAACCCAAGGTTGGAGCGAATATGCTCCTTGGTGTAGGCGAGCACTCGCTCAAGATCTTGCGGCGCAAGCAGGTCCGCCTTGCTGAGCAGAATGCTGGCTGGCACACCGCCCTCGTACAGGGCTTCAATCGTCCGCAAGTCATCCGGCGATAAGCTGGAGGCAGCATCTATCAAAATGACACCCAAATCGCATCGGGGGAGATAGGCCAGGGTCTCGGCCGCACCGCTCGCCGCGAGCGACCCCAGACCGGGCGTATCCACGAACACGACACCCTCGCGCAACCGCGACGAAGGCAAGGCGGCAATGATGCGCGCAACGTGCTTCGTGTTTCCAGGATTATTTCGTTCGGAAACGAACTCGGCCAGCTTCTCAAGACCGAATCCTTCGGGACCGCGATCCGGAAACCACACCAGTACCACGGGATCTTCGCTAAACATAAGACGCGTCGGAACTGCCGTGATTGGCGTAACGCCCACGGGCAACACATCTGTCCCAAGCACCGCGTTCAGCAGAGAAGATTTTCCGGAGCTCACCCGGCCGAACACTGCAACTTCAAACGTAGTGTCTTCCAGACGATCTACAATCATGGACAAAGTGCTGCGAAACTCGACTAATCCATGTTCTGAAATAATGCGCTCAAGCTGGGTGACGACCTCAACGTCTGCTCCGGCCCGCTCCAACCGTTGCAGGCGATTCTGGAGATCCTCCCCGCCCTGGGTTACGTAGCGCTGCAACTGGCGAACGAGCGCGGAAAGTTCGCCCACGATGCCGTTTAGCTCCGCGGCGGCCGACGGCGGCACCTCACCGTAGCCGCGCATGTAGCGCGGAGCCAGTTCCTCAACCGCGATCTCCACAAATTCAAGGGCGGTAGTGATAGCTCGGCTGGCGGGGATTGACGGCGCTTCGGAAGAAATACCCTGTCCTTCGAGCAATCGCACCAGGCGCGCGCGAATTCGGTCAATGTGGTCTTCGATTGTCTTCCGCTGCCCAGGAGCGAGGTCCGCAAGATACTTGGGGAAAGGTGACTTCGAAGCGGAGGCATTCAGGATGGCTTCGATATCGGTCAGCAGACGGTCGGCTTCCTGCAGGGTGACCCTAAGCCGCCGCTGCTGAAATGCATTGAGCACGCCCGCCGAGGTGTTAGCCATTGCAGTTCCTCGCCTCAGGTCTCCCTAGAGAACGAACGCGAGACTCGGGGCGCTTGTGATCGGTATCGAGGGTTGTCTTGGAGGAACTTACTGGGAGATGTCAGACGGCTCCTCACAAGGATCTCCCTTGGTAGGAGTCATCTGCCCCTTTTGGGCGGTTAAGGGTGAACTCCAACACCCGCTTGTTGATTATGTAAACGTGAGACCGCGAAAGTCAACACTGCTCCGGTTCTGCTACTTTGTTTCCCAAGTCGTGGCCGCTCTTCTATGACCAGCCGCAAGCACTAAAGCCTGCTCATATGCGAGCCGCTCGTCATCGTCCACGAGGTCGCGGCGAAGTGCATCCTGCTTCAATACAAACCGCTGCATATTTTCCGCGGTTCGCTCGCACAGCATGGCCGTGCGCTGAATGAGTTCGCGTGCGCGGTTCCCCTCAGTCATCCGACCCAACACGAGTCTCAAATGCGGAATGCACAACGTGGGCGAAGCCCCAGCGCCGTCAGCAGAGATAATTTCCAGTGTTGCGCTTTCCTCGGCAGCAGCTTGCATTTGGCATACCTTGCAACCCTTGCTGTCAACGAGCAGTTCACCTATCTGAGCGCTCATTTCGGGTGGCGTATCCGCTTCCGCAGCAACCTTTTGCAACTCCTGAGCGAACGTCTGCAAAAGTACCGGATAAGCAGTGCAGATGCCACGAGGAGAGGCCAACGTCGCGTATTGCCAGGTGTGCAAACGGCAAAACCCTCCCCCGTTTGCATGCTTGTGCTGCTCTTGCTCGTTGATGCTCAGTTCATATTGATAACGGCTAAGGAATGCAAACACCTGCTCTACAGCTTTGCTGCAGAGGATGCAATGCTTAAGAGGTGGAAAACTGTCCTGCGGGACCGCATGAATTCTGCCGGCTGTTTTAAGATACTGGGAGCCACTGACCAAGCGCTCTCGCATCTGTTGCGTCCGCGACACCAACTCGGGTGTACCGGAATTTCTTCCCTGCATTTCCAGATTCGAAGACAGCCGGTCGCACATTCGCACGAGAAATGCGGAGGCCTTGTCCGTCATCAGGAAATCGACCAACTCCTGCTCAAAGCGTGGCAATCCCGACTGTTCCAGCAGTTCACCGTCACCGCTGAGCTTCGCTCGTAAGGCGTCGGTTGCCGAAACAGGCAGAAGATTTATGTCACAGCCAACCGCAATCAGACGGTCGCGGACGAATTGGAGCACTTGCTGTCGGGCATGCAAAGAAACCAGATCCGCCTTGTTTACGACGAAGAATATGCGCCGGAACTGTTGACGCGCTCGATCCAGAAATGCGAGTTCTTCACTGGAAAGTGGGGACTCAAAGCTCGTGATGAACACCAGCGCGTCCATTTCCGGAAGGAAGCGCTGAGTGGTCTGCGTATTAGCTTCAATGGCTGAGCCTAGTCCAGGCGTATCAACGAAGAAGAACCCGCGACGCAGAATCTCGACCGGAAGTTGTACTTCGGCATACTGCACTTTCCTCGTATTTCCTGGATTACCCGTTTGTGTTACATAGGCGGGCAGTTCGGAAATCACTGCCTCCGTTCGAAGTCTGCTCCCCTGAAAATGAATCAGCAATCGCTCTTTGCTCCCATAGCGGACAACCGTGATGGCAGAAGTCAGCGGCACTATGCCGGTAGGCAGACAATCCGTTCCAAGAACAGCATTCATGAGGGAGGTCTTGCCCCGGTTGAACTGGCCTACCACGGCAATGTTGAACTGATCTTCGGCGAGCCGCGCCAACAACGTCTGGTACTCACATTCCAGTGCCACGTTCTGATTCTTGCGAGCTTGTATCATCCCCAACCGAATTACATCGGCCAGCTCAAACTTCAAGTGCTCGTATTCGCGAAGCGCCTCTCTATTTCCCGGTTGACCCGTGTTTCTGAAGTTACGGCTCATTGCAGAACGCCCCTGTTGAGCTTGTCTCGCGCAGCACGCTCCCGGACCGCAACCAGGATCGAAAGCAGGACATCGCGTGCCCACTTCTCCTTGGGGAGCGCCCGGCCGCGGCGGGTGATTTCGGCCTCAATTACGTCTTTCACCTGGTCAAAGTGGCGCACGAGGCAATCTTCCGCCTCGATCTTGACGAACCAATCAGCCAATTCGACCGCCTCGAACAAGCGCGTCACCGCCGTTTGCCGATCCGCCTTGTCGCCGATCCTGAGCCCGATTCGGGCTGCCTTCGTACTGATTTCGTGATCGGAATCCTTTAGTAAGGCCTGCAATTTCGGCCAGAACTGCGCCGGCAAGTCGGCGTCTGCCAAGATTTCGAGTGCGCTTTGACGACGCCGCAAGCTGGACGGGCTTTCGCATTGCCGGGATGGATCAGGTGTTCGCGCCGTTTCGACCAACGCTGGCCAGGCCACCGCGCCCAAGCGGCGCAATGCATCCTGTGCGGGACGGCGGCCCACATCGTCCTCAAGTGCGCTGACGAAGTAGGGAACCGTTTCCACTCGATGAAAGGTTGCGAGTGTCTCAATCACGCCGGACAAAGGACGCTTGCTGGCGACATAAAGCAACTCCTGAAAAACATCTTCGGTTTGCCATTTAGCCAACGCACGGGCTGCGGTGTTCTCGACAGCTTCTTCTCCCAAGCGCACAACCGGATCGGCGACTCGCCGCGATGCGCGGAGATATTCCAGCAGCACGTCCTTAGCTCCCAATTCTGCAAGGGCTCGAACGGCTCTCTGACGCGGCTGAGATACGCCAGCAGGCCGTCCGTGCAAGAGAAAGTCTCTCAACGGACCAATCGCACGCTGGCCGCACGCAGCCAGCATGGAGACGCCAAGCTCCCCCTCGTGCAGCGAATTCAGGCTTTCTACCAGACGCTGAATCTCCGCGTCTGGCAAGCTATCGAACGCTTCGCTTCTATGTGCTGCCATGGACCACCTGTGTCTTCCAGCGCGAATAGGCGCTCTTGCCGGCATACTTCGCCTTAGAACCGATTTCTCTCTCGATTTCCAACAAGCGGTTGTACTTGGCGATACGCTCGCCGCGGCAGGCCGATCCCGTCTTGATCTGGCCCACTCCGGTTGCGACCGTGAAGTCAGCAATGGTTGTGTCGTCGGTTTCGCCCGAACGGTGCGACACGACCGCTGTATAGCCGTTCTGGCGCGCCAACTCGATGCAGCGCAGGGTTTCAGTGATGGTGCCGATCTGATTCAGCTTGATCAATACGGAGTTGGCAATCCCCTGGCGAATACCTTCTTCGAAAATGGCCGGATTGGTGACGAAAATATCATCACCGACCAGCTGGATTTTCTCGTCGAGCTGTTTGGTCAGCTCGCGCCAGCCGGACCAGTCGTTTTCGGCAAGTCCATCTTCGAGGGAAAAAATCGGATATCGCTTAACCCACTCCGCATACAAGGAGACCATCTCGGCTGAGGATCGTTTCAGACCGTCGGACTTGCGAAAAACATAGGCTCCGTTTTCATAGAATTCGCTGGCGGCAGGATCGAGATTGACAGCAATATCCACTTCCGGCTTGTAGCCAGCCTGCTGAATCGCAAGCAGAATCAATTCCACGGGTTCTTCATTAGACCTGAGGCGGGGCGCAAACCCGCCTTCGTCTCCCACACTGGTGGAGTATCCCTTCTTATTCAAAAGCATTTTCAAGGCCTGAAACGTTTCGGCGGCAGCACGCAGGCCCTCAGCAAAACTGGGCGCCCCGACGGGCGCAATCATGTACTCCTGAAAATCGACGTTATTGTCCGCGTGCCTCCCCCCGTTGAGCACGTTCAGCATCGGCACGGGTATCGTGTAACGTTCCTGGTCTGCGAGATAACGGTACAACGGAAGCCTTTTCTCAGTCGCTGTGGCCCGTGCTGCGGCGATGGAAACTCCCAGAATTGCGTTTGCGCCTAGGCGTGACTTGTTGGGCGTCCCATCGAGATCGATCAGCTTCTTATCCAAACTGATCTGATCTTCGGAATCGAGAGCTTTGATCGCGGGCTGGATGATGTTCACCACATTTGATACGGCCTTGAGCACGCCTTTACCGGCGTAGCGGGCGCGATCACCATCTCGCAGTTCAACAGCCTCATTGTCGCCGGTGGATGCGCCCGATGGGATCTTCGCCACGCCCGAGGCGCCGGTTTCCAATGTCACCCTGACCTGAATAGTGGGGTTGCCGCGAGAATCTAAAATCTCCAACGCATCCAGGCACTTTATTTTCGACATTCCATTCCCTTCCGATTTACACAGAGCCTGTCCGAAGCACAGTTGCGAGGTCCTGCCGAACATCGGGTGTTATAGGCAACTTCTCAAGCTTGCGGACGGCCTTTTCGACCGGATACGAGAACTGCTTCAACTCGATTGTGCCGTCGCTCCAGAGCGCGTAGCAGGCATCAGCCTTGCCGGTTTTCGGCTGCCCCAAGCTGCCGGGATTGACCACGACCTGGTCGCCAATGTGCCGGATAAATGGAGTGTGAGTGTGTCCAACCAGCAGAATGTCGGCGCGAACCTTATTTAGCTCATCCCCCCAACGATCCGAATTTTCAGGGCAATATCCGTAGAGAGGATCCGACGGTATCGCATGGCACAGGTGAAAACGTGTTCCGCCGCGTGTGAACTGGACCGTTAAAGGCAAATTGCGAAGGAATTCTTTTTGTTCCTCGCTCAGTGTCGACTGAGTAAACCGTCGAGTTTGCTCCGCCATCTCGCGATACCGCAGAGTGCACCGCGGATCTACATCGAAACCAACGGCGTTGTCATGGTTTCCGCGAACCACAACGGCGGCGTTGGAACGAACAAAATCGACAATCTCGGCCGGTTGCGGCCCATAGTTGACCAGATCACCTAATACCCAGAGCTCGTCATAACTTTCGCGTAACGACAACAATGCTTCGTAATTGGAGTGGAGGTCGGAAATGATAACAACCTTCACAGTACCACCATCTCAACTGTTCATCTCACCACCATTACGGGGCAATGGGCGTAGCGCAGCACGCGTTCTGAAACCGAGCCCAACAACTTCTCGATTACCGACATCCGGCTTCGTCCCAGCACGATGAGGTCAATCTTTTCCACCTCGGCCTTGTGGACGATCTGCTCTGCAGGATGTCCGACCGCGATATCGGTTTCGATTTCTAATTCGTCACCTGCACGCTCCAGTACCTTCTTGAAAAAGGCCTGGTAATGTTCGCGTGCATCGTCCAGGGCGGCTTCCAGTTCCACCGAAGTTGCTGGCTCTGGCGGCCTGGCGACGGAAAAGATCAAGACCTTCGCGTCCAGGCAGCGAGCCAGTTCGATAGCGACGTGCACCGCTTTCTCCGAATGGGCGGATCCGCCGTACGCGACCAGAATCCGGCGGAAATGCGGGTTATGCCTTCTTCCTTTCATACTTGGGCTGCTCCGTCGGACTGCCAGAGTCCGCCTTGCTTTCGAGCCCCAAAAGAAACTCCATACATCGCTCTACGATATTAATCTCCCGCCCGTACGGTTCGTGACTGAAGCGGTAGTCGTGCTTGCGCTGGAATTCCTTGAGATCATGGACCAGTTCGGAAGCGTGCCGACGCAGGACAGCAGCGATCCATTGGCGCTTAGAGGCGTTCTCCCAGTGTGCCAGCATGAGCTGCACATGCTCAGAACAGAGCGCGTTCCGGCTTAAGCGGGCCGAGAATTCCTCGTCATCAACCAAGGTTTCCAGAGTGCGAATAAGTTGTTCTTCGTTGATACGCAGGTCTCGACAAAAAACGCACCCGTGGGCCGGAATGCGATCGGGGTCCTTGGGCCTACCCAAGCGGCGCCTGCGCGGGCGCTGCGCGCCAGCCTCTGCAGCAACACTCTCCGCCTGAGGCACAAGCTGCCTGCATAGCATCGCCAACCCCAGCAGGCCCAGGTGCTCCGACCGCGAAATCTGGACGGCAAGCCGAAAATGGCGCGCGCAGAAGCCGCCGGCTTGGACGAAGTCCTGGCGTGCCTCGGGGGTCATCATGCCGTCATAGAGGAACGAAAATAAAGATCGCTTTTCGAACTGGTGCAAAACGTGACACAGCACGCAACCACCGGCCTCAAAGGCTTCCTCCAACGCCTCACAGAGCATAGGCTGAGAGTGAATCAGCTCCCGTGCTTTGACGCTGGCGCTCGGGTTGCGTGCTATGTTGAAGTCGCGCATTGCGCCTCATCAATCCGCGGTGGAGGTCTCCGCAACCGCCATGGCCGTCTGTGGCGCTTCTTCTTGCTTGCGTGGCAGCAAGTGTCGCGGCATGAAGAAGGCATTGGCAATCACGGTCGGCACCACCGCACTGCCGATAACCGTCGCGACCAGGTAAGAGTATTGCGCCTGGTCAATAATCCCGTGACTCAAGCCGAACAGCGCTGAGATGGTACCGAACGTCAGGCCTGTGGACATCATCAACGTGTAGTAAAGGCCTTCCTCGCGCTGGTATTTGAACGCCTTCACTGTGGGCAGCAGGCCGGCAATCTTCGACAACATCTTGGCCCCAAACAGCGCAACGAAAACCATGGGCGCAGCTATCAGCGCCGGTACCGAGACGAATGAACCGGCGCGGATAAAGTAAAACGGGGTAAGTAAACCGAAGGTCAAGGTACGCAACCGCCGAATCAGGATATGGTCTTTTCCGACCGTGCCCGCCAGCATCATGCCGATGACATAGGCAGGCAGCACGGCTTCGCTACCGGCCCATACGGCCAAGCCGCCCATAGCAAAGAGTGAGAAGAGGAGGTACTTTGCCTCAATTTCTGACACCCGTCCGCCATATTTCTTGAAGAACCTTGGCGTCAGCCACGGCAGGACCGCAAAGATCATTACGCTGGCGACGACAAAGATGACGGTCCGAATGGTGAACGGGGAAAAGATCAGCCCCAGTGCAATAACTGTCCCCAGATCGTTGACGAAGCAGGCGGCCAGGATGGCTTTGCCAAAATCGGTTTTGTTGAAGCCCAGCTCCAACATCACCGCATACACCACCGCCACTGAGGTCGTTGACAGGGCCACGCCGGCGAGCCAACTGGAGCGCACGGTCCAATGCAGCAGGTAATGCGCAACCGCCGTCGCGCCAAGAAATGGCGCGAAGAAACCCACAAGCCCAACAACGGTCGCTTCCTTCCACTTCGTGCGAAAGATGGTGGGATCGAGTTCGGCGCCCGCTAGAAAAGTCAATACAATTGCGCCGGTGCCGGCGAGAAAGCTGATCCAGCCGGTCTTAGCGCCGAGTCCACCTACGATATATGCGCCGATAATGAGCTGCGCGACGGTTCCGACTACGATTTCGGTTAATGCGGTCGAGATCCTAAACCAGATCGCCAAGAGCGTCGCGAGCAAAGCCAATCCGACCCAAACCGACGCAAGGACCCACACGTTTTCCATGGTCTATTCTGCCTAAGCTGATTGTCGGGATCGTTGCCGGGGTATGACTGCACCAACAAGGATCCCTTGTTAGGAGTCATCATCTGTCCCGGCTTATTCGGTGGGACAGCGGTTTAGGGTGAACTCCTTCACCGCATCTGAATTCAATACATCAAGATGCACGAAGCGGTCAACAGGATTCTAGCAAAGTTGCGCGTGAAGGCCGCAGACTTATGCCTCACAATTGTTTCTCTATCGCCAACACGTGCGCTAGAAGCCGCGCCGATTTCGTATGGCCGCAAACGCAGTGTTGATCGCCGTCGTTTTCTTCGCTGCCAAGTCCCTCAATTCAGCGCCAAGGTGCGCAACTCGATCAGGATGGTACTGGAGCAATAGTTGTCTGTACTTGCGCTTGATCTCTTGGTCGCTGTCCTGTTCCGAGACTTCCAATAAGCTGTAGGGGTCTGTGCATATGTTCTCGGTGCGCTCGGATGATTCACCAGCACTGCGAAACCTTGATCGGGAATCCCTTCTGCGCTTCGGATTGAACGCCTCCTGTACTACTGCGGCGAGCCGATGCGGCTGGTTGCTGCCCCCTATGGCGCCCACATCAAGAGCTTTAAGCACTCGTCCCATTGCAATCAGAACAAAGCCTTTTTCCGGTAGGCGCTCATGCGCAAAGTTACTGAGATGTTGGAGCAACTGCTCTGACAGGGCACGGCTTGGGTACACCCACCGTACGTCGCGACAATCCGCCGCCAGGGTACGGGCCCATGGCCGATAGCAAGCGTCACTGTCGAGGATAAGACCCGTCTGGGCAACCGCTGATTCTACGAAAGCGTAGAGATCCTCAATCGAGTTCAACTCAACAGCTTCGAGTGACATGCGCAAAAACCAAAACTCCTGGCCAATGCCAGGAGTCATTAGCCACCTGTCGAGGTGGCATTCACGGCGGATTCCATCGCCAAACGTGAAGCTAGCACAAGCCCTCCCGTGCCGCAAGATGACCTCCGTTATCTGCGGCACTAGGCTCAAATAAACTTACGCGGTTCAGCTTTGCTTTGATCCGGCTGCAGCCGCGGCTCGCTTAACTCCGTATAGGTAGTCACGGTCAATTACGGGTTCCATGTCCCGAAGCACATCCGGTAGCTCCTTCCCGTCCCTTGCAGCGATCAGGCGGCCGAGCGCAAGAGAAAGCGACAGCACTGCATTCATGCCGAGATTTGCTTTTCTTTGCATGATCTTGATCTTTTCCTCGGCAGGGGCAGTGGGGTCAATTTTTCCGCGTTTCGTGGCCAGATCGAGTTCGATTAGCAGAAGCTCACGGTCAATGTCGGCCAGACTACCCAGCTCCGAGATTTTCTTGTCCAAGAAACACGGAGCCAAGATTTCCGTTACGTTCGCCACTGCGTTCAGGCAGCCCTTTCCCCCATAACGCTTGGCCCGGATCCAAAGCTCCGCAAGCTCGGGATCTTCCTTCGCTATGACGTCAGGCTTGACGTCCTTCACGAAGCGGTAGGTTTTCTCCTTCTCGTTGTAAACGAAGTACTTGGGATACTTTCGCGTAAGCGGGCCTGCCTCGATAACGCTGTCGATCAGGTGGATTGCTTCGTCCGTTCCGGCAGAGGTCCCTAAGGGTGTTGCGGCACAAAACTTCATTCCATTATCAAGCATTACAACCACCCCGACGGTCGGAATCCCGGCGTTTGTGGGCTCTTCGTGGGCGGAAATATCGGCAACAACAACATCGGGATCAAGTCTTCTGGTGATCTTGGTACCCTTCTTCGCCATCTCTATCAATTCGACGATCCGGCTATACTTGACCAATCTTTCGGTGTTGGCGCCACCGCCGCACTTCAGACCCAACGCACCGACAGCAAAGGCGATATCCGCCTCCATAACCTCATTGGGTGACTTGGAACGATGAGAAACTACCAAGGGAAGCCCTTTCTCCTTGGCCACACGGGTGGCAAGGAGAGTTTCACTAAGTGTGCCAATCTGGTTGGCTTTGATAAGCACAGTATTGATGAGCCCTTCGTCGGCGCACCTTTGAATCGTCGTGTCCTTGGTCGTAACCAGATCGTCTCCGACGATCAGTATCTCGTCATCGAGGGCCTTCATGAGTTTTTTCCAGCCCTCATAGTCGTCTTCTGCGAACGGATCTTCCAAACAGACGATCGGATACTTCTTGACCCAGCGGACGTACAGATCAACCAACTCGTCGGTTGTCATCACTTTCTGGTCTTCGGAGCGCCAGAACAGATACTGGCCTACGGTGTCCTTCTCGCCGGTCTTCTCGTTATATGCATGGCTAAGTTCACTGGCGGCGGGATCGAGCGCAAGGCAAACATCCCGATCTGGCACGAAACCGCATTCCTCGATAGCTTGGACGGCCACCCTCAGCGCCCGCTCCTCCGGCAGCAAATCGCCCTTCTCTCTGGTGTAGGAAGCAACGATACCTCCCTCAAGGCCGATGCCCACGAAGTTTAGTCCTTCAGAATCCTGAATGATCTGAATGGCCCTGCTTTGAAGAAGGTTCGTGACTCGCTGGGCCTCGATGTAATCACGCGCGGTGAGAGGAAGGAACATGCATTCCTGGAAACTCAAGTTGCCTCCCATTTCCTCAGTGTGGCGGCCTCCCATGATGGAGTTCCTGAACTCCCATGGCGCGAAAACAATCTTGCCGTCAGCGAGTTCCACTTCCTGAAGCCGGTGAACCCTGAGCTTGCGCCTAAGCTCAGACGGTTGCACAGGACGCGTTTCTCCAACAGCAGCCCCAGCAGCCTTCACCTCCGCTGCTTTGGAGGCCGCTTCCCGCTGTCTCTCTTGGAATGCCTTGTACTTACCCGGGTCGGCGATAAGAAAGTCGAAAAGAGCAACGACGCCGATGGTGAACAGGAACCTCCCGATGTAAACAAGCACTGGGAAAGCGCTCTGAAGTCCGACTGCCACGAGGATTATTCCCGGCAGAAACGAGAATTGACTAAGTACAAGGCTCGCCCTTGGCCCGGCTGCAGAAACGGCCAAGTTCTGAGTCTTGACGCTCGGATGAAAGCTTCCCGCCTCCTTATTGACTCCCCGAAAGGCTCCGTACGGGATCGTCAAAAACATTTCGAGGTACCACAGCCACCTGCCACTCAAACCTTGGTTCAGCTTTGCCTGAGCAGGACCGGCAAGCTCCGGTCTCAGGTTGTTGGTCTTAACTGCGGCTAAGTAATGCCCCATCTCGTGGACGGCGATATTGATGTGCCATGCCGCATACCACATCACAGCGGAGATCAAGACCTCTACGCTTAAGAACATCTCGCGAATAACTTCGAATCTCATCAGTGCGACGCCGCGGGGAATGCTGAGGAGCGAGCTGAGAAAGGCAGCGTGGAAGGAAACCAGTTTGTGGTTTGCGATAATCCAACCGCGGTCCAGGCGGGGCGTGTTCGTGTTTTTCGGGAGAAAAAGTGATGACAACACTCTAAGACGGTGCATAAGTATTTCCTTTCAGCGACAACGATCACGACAGATCGTGAACCTCAGTCCCTAGCGCCAAACCCACAGTCCCATTCAGGAACATCAATTGAATGTGCCCTGGTTCTGTTAGCCGGGATGCGCCGAAGGAAACTGCAGCAGAAATCCGTTGGCGAATCTCGGCTCAGAACGAAGCGTTTTCCATGAACCGAGTTGGAGCACTGGTAGGAGCCGTCAGCCTTTTGGCGGTTTCGGCGGGCCCCATCGCCAACTGCGTAGGGTATCTTGGCAGCAGGCGATCCGGGTTGCAAGCATTTTTGAGCTAGAGGGCGGTGCGTCCGTCAGTATATGGATAGTCCTCCGGTGCCGTGCTTCCGCCACATGAACGACGACCCGCCGCCTACTGCACAACTAGGCCGACGTTGGCGGTACGTGTGAACGCGTCTGTGGCAGCGGTCAATTGAATCGTATACGTTCCCGCAGCCGTGCCGGTGGGCGCCGGCGGAGAGCCGTCGCTGCCCGGCGCGCCGCCACTCTTCACGCCGCCACCTGGCACGCCGCCACAGCTCACGAGTGCGCCCACCATTACCGCCAACACGAAGCAGAGCGCTATCACTCTCAAATGTCGGCGCCAGCGCCCGCGTAACATTCTCCCTCGCTGTCTGCGGCGGCCTGGCAAAAGGGCATAGCCAAATAGCGGAAAGATTAGCGTCAGATACCACGTTCCGCGCTGTACGCCTGAAGCGAAGGCGGTAGTCCTCGCGGTAGTCGTAACGGTCAAATTTGCGGTCAAGCTGGTATCGCCCGCATTCGCCAACGGAGTGGAGAACTCACAGCTCGCGTCGGCCGGAACGCCCGTACAGGATAGGGCCGGGGTACTGGTGAACGAGCCATTCAAAGCCTGTATTTTGATACTGTAGGTCGCGGACTGACCCGCAGTCACCGTTACGGTGTTTGGTGTGGAGGACAGCGTAAAGTCCAGGGGCGCCGCGGGGACGGAGAAAAGGTCAGTCATGCTGGTGGCAGTGGCGGAAGCACCCGGATATGAGCCCAGTTGCAATCCCTCAACAATGGTGCGCAACACATTTTCATGACGGTAGAACACGGTGGAACGGAATCCGCTCTTCACCACCGGTCCGACCAAGGTAATGGCTACATGACCGCCGCCGTTCTCCGAATCGGTACCTTCATCCCACCAGATCACCAGCATGCCGTCATCGTGGAATGAAGTTGTGTTCAGCAGGGCCGGCATGTGATCCGCGAGGAACTCGTCTGCCGCCGCCAGCTTGTCGTCCTCCGTGCAATCAGTTCCCCCGTCGGGGCAGTCATGCGCGTTGTGAAGATTGTCGGGCACGATAAAGGAGAAATTGGGCAGAACATCAGAGGCCACATCGGCTGCCAGTTGCTTCAAGGGAACGATTTTGGCCGCTTGCTCGGGACTGTCAATGACATCACTGAAGTAGACGAACGGATTGTGAAACTTGATATACGGGTAGACGCTCGGCCCAAGGTATCCCTCTGAGGGAATACTTTGCGCGTACACCTTCCAGCTTTTTTCGGCGCCATTCAGGGCGCGAGCTAGGTTGTCGACAGTCACCGGGGTGGGAATTGTGGGCGTGAAACTGATGGTCTGTCCAGTCGTGAGCATGAAGTAATCGGGCACCGAACCTGGCGCGGTTGCCCAGAAGTTTGTCGCCAGCCCACCACTGCTTATCAGGCTGTTCAGGTACGGCATAACCGGATTGCTGACGACCTCGCTGTAACTCTTATTCTCGAAAGCGACCACGACCACGTGCTTTAATGCGGGCGTGGCCGCGTAACCGGCAGCGCAGAGGAAGAGCGTGGAGAATAAGGTAGCAAGGTAAACACCGATTCTGCGCACCAAAATACCTCCGGGCCGGAGTGGCAGGTGCAGTACTTTGCTGATGTAAGTCACACACATCCTGTTGCCTCGTGGCGGACTTCGGTCATTGCGCTGCTACAAGGAAATGCTGCCGCGTGGAGGGGCCCTTCGACGCTGCGATAATGGAGCCGTTATGGTTCATGTACCGCCGTAATGGAAATTTTTGTGGAGCCCGTTGACTTCGACAAGCATCTGAATAAACTGACATCGACAGTGTTATCGGTGAAGGAGTACCACCGTTAACCGCCGCTCCTCTTGAGACCTGGACGGCTGATGACTCCTGACAAGGATGATTGTCTCGGGAGCCATTGCCGTAGGTCGCCGCTGTCAGAGCTGCTCACCCGCGACAAAAATCCTGACAAATTAAACACGAGGTTAGGTCATGGATAATGTCTGGGTCTTGGCGTCCATTTGGGTCGGTCTTGCGTTAATTGCAACATTGCTAGCCATCTGGCTGAAGATTTCAACAGCATTAACTGAAATCGTCGTTGGCACTGTTGCCCAGCTCATCCTCGGCGCTGTTGCGGGGTCTTTCTCGCTGGGTGCCAAAAGCGACTGGGTAAGCTTCCTTGCGGGCACGGGCGCCATCGTGCTGACATTTCTGGCCGGAGCTGAACTCGACCCCACCATCTTCCGAACGAAGTGGACTGAAGCAACGGTGGTTGGACTGGTCGGATTTTTCGCTCCATTCATAGGCTGCTCCGCGCTGGCGCACTACTTGCTTCATTGGAGCGTCCGCGCCAGCCTGCTGGCGGGGGTAGCCTTATCGACAACATCTGTTGCGGTTGTGTATGCCGTAATGCTCGAACTCGGGTTCAACACTACCGAATTCGGCAAGGCGATTCTTGCTGCCTGTTTTGTCAATGATCTCGGGACCGTGATTGCGTTGGGGCTAATCTTCGCTCCATTCACCGTTCGCACCCTTGTCTTCGTTGTCGTTGGTGTGGTCGTCTTTGCAGCGTTACCGTTCCTGACGCCGAGGTTCTTCAAAAAGTACGGAGGCCGCGTCTCCGAGATCGAGGCCAAATATCTTCTGCTGGCATTGTTTTCCCTTGGCGGATTGGCCGTATGGGCCGGCAGCGAGGCAGTGTTGCCCGCTTACATCGTTGGGATGGTGCTGGCCGGCACTGTTGGCAAGGACCATGTCCTGATTCGCAGGCTGCGAACGCTCACTTTTGGGATGCTGACGCCGTTCTACTTCATCCGTGCAGGGTCCTTCGTCTCGGTTCCAGCATTGATCGCAGCGCCGTTCGTATTTGTGGCGCTGTTTGGGGCCAAAACGGCCACTAAGGTTGTAGGTCTCTTGCCAACGGTTAAAGCATTTAAGTACCAGGCGCAAGAAGGTATTTATTACACGTTGATGATGTCCACGGGACTGACCTTTGGAACGATCTCGGCCCTCTTCGGGCTGAACCACGGGATCATCACCGGCGCCCAGTACTCATACCTGGTGGCTACGGTGATCGCGAGTGCGGTCGTGCCTACGATGATCGCAAACGAGTTCTTCCTGCCTAAGCACCTGCTGTCCGCGAGGCAGGTTGAGGAGGAGTTCGGGAGCAAGCCTACCGCCACGGCTGTGGAAGCCGGCTAGAAGAGCGCCATGAACCAGCGTAGAAGGGATGGAAGTTTCCGCAAGATCCTGGTTGGCTATGACGGTTCCGACGCCGCTGAGAAAGCGGTGGAATTGGCGTTGAGCCTGGCCGTGAACATGGATTCAATGGTGGTGGTTTTGGCGGTTGCCCAGCCACCAGAGCCTCCCGCTGCCATGGAAACGCAAGCCGTCGTCGACGGTGCCCGCGAGTACTACGAAAAGACATTGCGCAAGATTGCTGATGCCGCCAAGGAAAACGGTATTCAAGTCACAACCGCGATTGCCGTTGGCCATGCGGCTGAAAAGATTGTCCGCCGAGCCGAGCAAACCCATGCGGACCTGATCGTTGTGGGACGCCGAGGCCGGTCAACATTTGAAAAGGTGATCATGGGTTCAGTCTCGGAACGCGTATTGCGCTACGCGCCGTGTCCCGTGCTGGTAACTAAGTGACCATGCCGGCGGCGCTGGCTGGAGGATGGAGTTATGAGATCAACACACAAGCCGGGGACCGACTACGGAATTGATTACGGAGTCGTGACAGCTTTGCTGGCTTGGATCGCGGCAATCATCATTTTGGTAATCCTGCTTGCACTCAGAAGTCCTGCCGAAGAACTGTCAGCAGTAAGCAGCTGTACGGTATTCGAGCAGCAGGGTTATTTACTGCAGTGCACGGAGTTTCGGTACATGCAGTCGAAGTCACCGGGGACAAGACGCTGAACTCCAGAGAAGAGACATCATGGCGGTGGCGGACCGGTATGTCTGAGAACCACATTCCACTCGCTCAGGCAGAGGAAAGGCCTGGCGAAGTTGATCCTAATGCGAGTCAGCGGGACCAACCTCCGGTTGTCATCGCGGACCACCTGGGCCACAACTATGGTACGCGACAGGCTCTGCACGACATTAGCTTTTGCGTGGGTCAGGGCGAAATTTTCAGCGTGCTGGGACCGAATGGCAGCGGGAAGTCAACTCTTTTTCGGATTCTTTCGACGCTGACGCTGCCTTCAAGGGGACGTGTGGTTATTCAGGGGTACGATGTGGCGCGAGAAGTTATGCAAGTACGCAGGCAGATCGGCGTTGTTTTTCAGTCGCCAACAGTTGATGAGCAGCTCACAATTGTCGAGAATCTTCGCTGCCATGGACACATGTACGGCATTCCGGGTTCCGTGCTCACCGGACGAATCGAAACCACACTCGATCAGCTCCGCTTGGCGGACCGGCGGAACGAAAAGACCGCCGCACTTTCCGAGGGCCAGCGACGGCAGATTGATGTCGCCAAAGCTTCGCTTCACCAGCCTCCCGTCCTGTTGCTGGATGAACCTTCAACGGGTCTCGACCCTGGAGCACGACTTGATTTGTGGCAGCAACTCCAATTCCTTAAGGAATATGGAACAACTGTGCTTCTCACAACGCACATCCTCGACGAGGCCGACCGCTGTGATCGCGTGCTCATTTTGCATCGCGGCAGGCTTGTCGCCGAAGGTACGCCGGCGACGCTGCGCGCACGAGTGCGGGGCGATGTCGTGATACTTGAAGTTGCGGAGCTAGAGGAAATGCAGACGAGGATCAGCGGCACGTTTCAGCGTGCAGCCGACGATTGTGAATAACAGTCTGCGGCTGGAGATTGCTAACGGTCATCGCTTTATGCGAGACGTGATTGAAGCTTTCCCTGGAGCGATTCGTTCCGTAGCAGTGCACAAACCCAGCTTGGAAGACATCTTTGTGCACGAAACCGGTGAGTCGATGTCAAACATAGATGAACAGCGGCCGGAGCCGAGTTAATGATTGAGCCAGCCAGCATCTCACCAGCCTTCAGCATACGCAAGCTCACAAAGCGATCGGCGTTGAAATTTGTGCTCCTCATCGGGGTGGTCAGCTTCTTTGCCGATTTCACGTATGAAGGCGCGCGCAGCGTTACCGGCCCATTTCTGGCGACCTTGGGAGCCAGCGGGACCGTAGTCGGCATCGTCGCAGGACTGGGCGAGTTACTCGGCTATGGGCTGCGCCTTGTTTCTGGCAATCTCAGCGAAAAAACACAGAAATTCTGGTCCATCACGCTGTTCGGATATTTCATCCAGATGGCTGCCGTACCGCTATTGGCGCTCGCGGGAAATTGGCAATTTGCCGCACTCCTTATCATTATCGAGCGCATCGGCAAAGCGATTCGCAATCCGCCCCGCGACGTGATGCTTTCGCATGCGGCGAAGGAAATTGGCTACGGCTGGGGATTCGGTATCCATGAAGCATTGGACCAGTTCGGTGCCTTGTTCGGACCGTTAGCGGTGGCCGCAGTACTCGCGGGCCGGGGGAATTATCGGACCGCCTTTGCTGTTCTTCTTATCCCTGCGGTGATCACCTATTTGCTGCTTGTGGCGGCGCGCCTGCTATATCCACGGCCGGAGGACCTCGAAGCGAAAGCTCCCGACGTACATACGAAAGGCCTGCCCCGAATATTCTGGATTTACCTTGCAGGTGCGGCGCTGGTGGCGGCAGGCTTTGCCGATTTCCAGCTGATCGCCTACCACTTCGAAAAAGCTGATGCCGTGAAGGATATGTGGATACCGATTGCCTATTCGATCGCGATGGCAGTGAGCGGTGCCGGATCGCTAGCTTTCGGGCGCATGTTCGACCGCCGCGGTATCGGCATCCTGGTCCCGCTGACGCTGATATCGGCTGTTTTCGCTCCGCTCGTGTTCCTGGGCGGATTCTGGCCGGTTATCGCTGGCTCTGCTTTGTGGGGGCTTGGAATGGGCGTGCATGAGTCCATAATTCCGGCAGCAGTTGCCACCATGGTCCCCCCGCAACGGCGTTCTTCGGCTTACGGGTTGTTTACTGCGGGATACGGCACTGCATGGTTCGTCGGGAGTGCCGTCATTGGCCTCCTGTACGACATATCCATTGGCGCTGTCGTCATCTTTTGTGTGGCAACGCAACTCGCAGCCATCCCGGCTTTCCTCAAGGTCAGGAGCATGCGGCAATTGAATCCGAGTGGCTATAGAGGTAACGCGTAATGACGTTCCACAGCATACTGTTTCCACGCGCTCCAGACCGTATTCCGGATGAGCAGCTCACTCAACCCGACTTTTTTGGCGATCTCAATCTTGATCAGATCGTCGCCGCCATGGCCACAGGTAAAGAGGAATACAAGCTGAAGCCTTTCTTCTACATGTCGCTCGATGATCTGGATGCAATCACGTTTCGTCAGGAAATCATGAAAGATCTCGAAGTCAATAGCCTCTTCGAAAACATCAAAGCCTTCGCCCAAAGCTTGCACACGATGCGAGAACATCTTGCTTGGGCCGAGAAGCTCACCTATAAGCTCCAGAAGGAGCGCTGGTTCCTCGACGCGGTAAATATCTATTGCGACGCCATTGCCCGCCTGACGCATGATCTGTCCCTCGCAGAAGTCTCTTCGCGTGGTTTTCGGGCTTTCAGAGAATATGTGACTCAGTATGCGGCCTCCGAGCGCTTCACCTCTCTTGTTGAGCAAGCGAAAAAACTAACCGCTGATCTCGCAGCGATACGCTATACGGTTCTGATAGACGGTCTCAGGGTGCAAGTTGACCATTACCACGATCAAACCGATTACAGCGCTGAGGTGGAAGCGACATTCGAGAAATTCAAACAGCACGCCGTAGAGGATCACACTTTCAAGTTCAGTAATACGCTGGAAATGAACCACGTCGAAGGCGAGATCCTTGCGCTCGTGGCCAGGCTGCACCCGGAAGTGTTTTCTGCGCTCGAGACTTTCTCCATCGCGAAGAAGGAATATCAGGACCCCACACTCGTCAGGTTCGATAGAGAGATCCAGTTCTATATTGCCTATCTTGAACATATCGCCAGGTTCAAGAAAAAGGGACTGAACTTTTGCTATCCGAAGATCGTGCGGGACTGCAAAGAAGTCTATGACTACGCGGGTTTCGATCTCGCCCTGGCTGGCAAGCTAATCAGCGAACGCGCAGCCGAGAAGGGCGCCCACTCGGGCTCCCTCGGTATCGTGTGCAACGACTTTCACCTGAAGGGCCGGGAGCGCATGATCGTTGTTTCTGGTCCAAACCAGGGTGGCAAGACGACTTTCGCCCGCACCTTCGGCCAGTTGCATTATCTGGCGGCTCTAGGCTGCCCTGTTCCCGGCACGCGGGCCCAACTGTTCCTCTTCGACCAACTTTTCACGCATTTCGAAAAGGAGGAGGACATCAACAATCTGCGAGGCAAGCTCCAGGATGATCTCATCAGGGTTCATCAAATCATCGAGTCTGCCACGCGCAACAGCATCGTCATCCTGAACGAGATTTTTACGTCTACCACCGTCCAGGATGCCTTACTCCTAAGCAAGAAAATCGCAGAGAAACTTATCGCCCGGGGACTGTTGTGTGTATGGGTAACATTCATTGATGAGTTGGCATCATTGGGCGACCAGACCGTGAGCATGGTCAGCACCGTAGTGCCTGAGAATCCCGCACTGCGCACCTATAAGATTCTGAGACAGCGTGCAGACGGTCTCGCCTATGCAATGGCAATTGCCGAAAAGCATCGTGTGACCTACGCCGCCATCAAGGAGCGTATCGGCTCATGAAGGTGCACCTCCTATATCGCGACCAGGACTTCAATGTAAAAGTCGCTTTGCCCTGGAACAAAGAAGCCCTCACTCAGGACTTGGCACTGAACTCTTTGTTCAATGCAATGGCTCAAGGTGATGCATTTGTATCCGATATCGCCAGAAAAGTCATTTTGTCAGGCTCAGATTGCGGCCTTGAGACCATTCCATACCGCCAGAAGATTCTCGAAGATTGCCTGAACAATGCTGAAGTGGTGCGCGAACTATATGCTCTTGCGGTCGAGACCAGCGAAGTTGAGAAGAAGCACTACTTCGGCTACTTAATGCGTTATCCGGACTCGGTGCTGAGAGGGTCAATCGAACGGCTAGAGTTATTGCTCGGATTCCTGAAGAAGCTGAGAAAGATCGCCGATTTTCATGCGAGCACCTTCCTGTCAGAGGGCTGGACAGCTTTCTTTACGATGTTACAAAGAGAGCTAACTGACGAATACTTTGTCTGCTTGCAGGATCACTTGGAGCAGTTGAAGTTCCGGAGCGGCGTGCTGCTCAGCGCCAGGCTGGGCAAAGGCAATAAGGGGAGAGATTACGTGCTCCATGTTCTCCGGCGCCCTCACCGCAACAGATGGGAGCAACTGGTGCAGGCCGTCAGGGAGCAACTCACAAATCTTGCCGGGAGGGGGCAACCACTCTTTGAGTTCTCGCTGGATCCTCGGGATGAAAGCGGTTACCGGGCGCTCACCGAATTACGAGACCGTGGCATCAGTCTCGTGGCCACTGCCCTTGCTCAATCTACGGACCATGTGCGCAGCTTCTTCGCGATGCTCCAAACGGAATTAGCCTTCTACATCGGTTGTCTCAACTTGCATGAATTGCTCTTGCGAAAAGGAGAGCCGGCTTGCTTTCCCGTGCCTGTGGAACCTGAAAAGCGCCGGCTGTCGTTTCGCGGATTGTACGACGTTGCCTTGGCGCTGACCATGAATGAACGCGTGGTCGACAATGATGCGGATGCCGATAATCGAGATCTCGTGGTCATTACCGGCGCCAACCAGGGCGGCAAATCAACATTTCTTCGCAGCGTCGGCTTAGCGCAATTGATGATGCAATGCGGGATGTTCGTCCCCGCCGATTCTTTCTGTTCGAGCGTCTGCGACGGCCTTCTCACCCACTACAAACGCGAAGAGGACCCCGGCATGAAAAGCGGAAAACTCGATGAAGAACTCAGCCGCATGAGCGACATCGTGGACCACGTTAAGCCACATTCCATGGTCCTGTTCAACGAATCGTTTGCGGCAACGAACGAACGCGAAGGCTCCGAGATCGCACGGCAGATCGTATCGGCCCTGATCGACAATCAGGTGAGAGTCCTGTATGTCACCCATCTTTATGAGTTTGCGCACGGTTTTTCTCAAAGCAACACAGGGAATATCTTGTTCCTGCGCGCCGAGTGCCACGCTGATGGAACGCGAACGTTCAAGTTGGTTGAAGGAGCACCTTTGCAGACGAGCTTTGGCGATGACTTATACAAAAGCGTTTTTGCCAACGGGATTGACAATCAGATGTCGATTCCGAGCGCAAGTAGGTCGGAACCAGGATGGCAACACTGATGTCGGCGTGGCAATCAGAACGCCTCCAAGCTCCTTGGGGCTGTCACGGAAGTCGCGCTGATAGCGCACTTTCATCGGAACCGCGCGGTTTTCGATGTTCTGAGTGATGTTCATGCCGTCGATACCCGATGCGACCGACTGCTGCTCGTCGGCAATAGTCAAGTTGTACCTTGCGGCTTGGGGCCGATTAACCTCGATGTTAACGTAGAAACCCTGCGAAACGCGTCCGCCTTTCTCCGTGCACCTGCTAGCAGCGTTTTGTCCCCGCTACGCCCCGCGTGTGTAAAAAGCTGGCAGTGCTGAATTTGTACCATATGTGCACCGGCCGGCTGCCGGAGGGACGAACTGAGCGCCGTGGCCGAAGGGCTACAAAAGTGGAGAGTCTGTTACAGGTAACGGCGTACCCACATTTTTCCCCACACTGGCGTTTTTTAGGGCTTGTGCCTCATGGGATTAAATTATTTGGAATATTTTGGCTGCCCCCCAGGGATTCGAACCCCGATATGCTGATCCAGAGTCAGCTGTCCTAC
>JBHGAZ010000001.1:0-175353 GCA_041946765.1 Terriglobales bacterium | reverse complement strand
TTCGAACCCCCGACCCTCTGATTACAAATCAGATGCTCTACCAGCTGAGCTACGCCAGCAAAAACCGTCCCGCAACCCGGGACAAAGCTTAAAGGTTAGCATAGCGGCAGTTTGCGTGCAAGCAAAGCTCGGACATAGCAACTGTCGGCTAGCGCAGTTGCGCAACCAGTCGAAATATGCCTCCGGAACGAGTGCAATGCTATTATGCGTTTACTTGTATATTTTATCTGAAAGCCCGAAGCTTTCCATTACTCCGATTCCCATTCCGGGCCGGGTAGTGTGCAACATCGGAGCTGGCACGATTAACTCCGGCGCCACATGATACGCATACGCAAGCGCACCATTCCCATCGTAGTGGCGGTCACCCTGGTGGCCATAGCCGTTGTGGCCGCGGTGTTGCTGCGACGCCGCGCCGCTCCCGAACCGGCGCGTCTGCTGCCGGAAGCGGACGGTTACATTTACGTCAACCTGAAGCCTCTGCGAATAGCGGGAGTGATCGGCAAAAACGTGCCGGTAAGCGACGATGTTGGCTACGAAGAATTCGTGCGCGCAACCGGGTTCGTCTTTGAACGCGACCTGGACGAGGCCGCCTTTGCCGTGCACGCCCCTCGCCGGCTGGGGGATTCCGATGACCACCCGGATGGCACCGGCACTCTTCACCGCCGCTTTTCGGAGATTTTCACCGGGCGCTTTGATTCCAACCGCATGGCCGCGTATTTGCGAAAGATTGCAAAGACCGCGGATACCTACCGCGATGTGACCGTCTACGACATTCCGCTGCAAGGCCGGACGGTGCGCGTGGCGCTGCTGGGCGCGGGCATAGCGGCGGTCTCCAACACCGACGGGCCGGCGGTCATCCGCGGCATGATTGACCGGTACAAACAGATCGCTTTGCCATTTGGCGGGCCCGGACTGGTGCGGGAGTACTATCCGCATGTGTCCTTTGCGAGCCTGGCGTGGGGCATCACGCGGGTAAACGAGAATGGAGAAATAGGTGGAACGCTTCTCCCGGGAGGTTTTGGTCTGTTCTTGCCGGGCGGAACGGTGCTGGTGGGATCGGCGCGATACACCGGGTCCGTGCAGTTCAGGGCGGAAGCGTTTACTCGTGGTCCGGAGCAGGCCAAGCGCATTACCGAGCAGACGCAGGCTTTCCTCGCAATTTTTCGCGGAGTCGAAAGCAGTTTGAGTCCGCAGGGCCCCGATCCTGACGTTAAAGCTTTCTTCGACAGCCTGAAAGTGGAGCAGCACGATAAGCGCGCTGTGCTGACGGCAACAGCGCCGCCGGGTTTTCTGAAAAAAACATTCTCCGGACCGCCAACGAGTGAGGTCACCGGGGCCGAACCCACAACCAATCCTGCTGCCAAGCGGAAGTAGGTAGTGTTCCCGTCTTTAGCTTCCCCTTTCTCCCACCTGCGTTGTTCGGATTTTGGAACATGCAGCACGACGTCGCTGTTTCTGGTCCGCTGTGATCTATGTTAGTCCCTCCTTTTCCCGCATAGCGTTTTTTGGGTTCTAGGCTCTTCCTGACGGTGCGGAGGATAGAACGTCGTGAGTTCTGCAAATCAGCCCAGCAAGCCAAAACCGGGCTGGCTGGGGACCCCGGCGCGCCAGCCACTGTTCTACGCTGCTCTGGCATTCGCGGCTGGCATTCTCGCCGGGACGCGCCTTTCCGGTCCCTTGCTGCAGTGGCTGGCAGCTTTTGCAGTCTTGGCCCTGGCTGCGGCGTGTTTCCGATCACAGGAACCATTTCGCGGACGCGCAGCGGCGGCTTTGGCGCTGATGGCAATGGCGGGACTGGGCGCCTGGTGCGTGCGGGCTCGTGACGGACATGCATCGTTACACGATATGTCGTCATTTACGGATGGGCGTGAGGCCGTTGTTACCGCATGGGTCACACGCGACGGCATCGTTCGTGGGGAAGGGCCGAGCGCACGAGAGTCGGTGGATGTTGAAGTAGAAGAGATCCGCGTGGGAGGAGACGTAGCAAGCTACGTCTCTACGCCGGTCCGGGTGCGGTTGACCGTTTATGAGCGATCAGCAAAGCGCTCGGTTCAGGAAGGGGAGATCCCCACCCTTCGCTCCGCTCAGGGTGGGGTACCCAAATCGGTTTTCCTGTACGGGCAGCGGCTGCAGTTCCCCGTAAAGCTGCGGAGGCCGCGGAATTTTCGCAACCCGGGGGCGTGGGACTACCGCGGTTATCTTGCCAGCCAAGGGATCGTGGCGCTGGGCTCGGTGGCCATGGAGAAAATTGAGGTTCTGCCTGGCGTGTCCGGCAGCGTGTGGGGCCGTGTCGGCAGTCGGGCGCGGCGAAGCGTGCTGGCGCAAATCCACCGCTTGTGGCCTGGTGAAGAAGCAGCCCTGTTTGATGCCATGCTGGTTGGTGAGCGCTCATTCATTGGGCGCGAAACCAGGACGCAATGGCAACGCACGGGGATTTATCACATTCTGGTTGTTTCCGGACTGAACGTGAGCATCCTCGCAACGGTGGTTTTTCTGTTGCTCAGATGGGTGCGAGCCGGCGAAACCGTCGCCACATTGATTACGGTGGGTGTAGCCGCGGGATACGCCTGCCTGGCCGATGAGGGAGCGCCGGTCATTCGAGCGGTGCTGATGATGACGATGTATCTGGCCGCCCGCCTGCTGTATCGGGAGCGAAATCCGCTGAACGCAGTGGCTGCAGCGGCGCTGGTGCTGTTGGCTGCCGATCCGCGGGCGCTGTTCGACGCCAGCTTCCAATTAACGTTTGTTGCCGTCGTGGCAATTGCCGGGATTGGCGTGCCGCTTCTGGAGCGGACGTCGCAACCCTACCGGCGGGCGCTGCGCCACTTGGATTCAGTGGATTACGACATGTCGCTGGCGCCGCATCTGGCGCAACTGCGGCTAGACTTAAGGCTGATTGCGGGAAGGATGCAACGTTTAATCCGCCCGCACCGGGCTGTATGTGCGGGCGAGGACGCCCGCACGACTGCCGGCGAGGACGCCGGCGCTGCTTCGAGTTCGCGGGCGAGGGCGCCCGCTTCGGATCGCCGAGGGGATGCAACCGCGACGTCTGTACTCACGGCAGCCGTCAGGGCGGCGATTGACGTTTTTGATCTGCTGCTAATTTCGTTCGTGATGCAGATCGCGTTGGCGTTGCCGATGGCGTTTTATTTTCATCGTGCCACGGTGGTTGGCTTGCCCGCCAACACCCTGGCAGCGCCATTGACGAGTATGCTGATGCCGGCAGCGGCTGTGGCGCTGGGGTTCTCGTATGTCTGGTTGCCATTGGCGAAATTGCCCGCGCTCGCAGCGGGCTGGTGTTTGAAGGGGATTCTGTGGTCGGTGGCGACGTTGGGCGGTCTGCGCCTGGCCGACGTGCGCGTGGCCACCCCCGCGCTGCTGCCGGGGTTGGCGGCGGTCGCCGCGTTCGTGCTCGCAACGCTCACCATAAGGCGGCGATGGTGGGTGGCAACTGCCGGATTGGCGGCACTGCTCACAACAGCGTTGTGTCTGGTATTGGTGAAGCCGGATCCGCAGCTTCGCCACGGGGTGCTGGAGATAACCGCGATTGACACGGGTGAGGCGGAGTCATTGCTGGTCGTGACGCCGCAAGGCCGCACGCTGCTGGTGGACGCGGCGGGCTCGCTGGGGCCATGGACATCCGACTTTGATTTCGGCGAAGACGTCATCTCGCCCTATTTGTGGTCGCGCGGCATCACTCGCCTGGATGCGCTCGCAGTAACGCACCCACACGCAGACCACGCCGGCGGCGCCCAGAGCGTGATTGCCAACTTTCGTCCGCGCGAGCTTTGGGTGGGACCGATGCAGCAAACGCCGGTGATGCAGCGTGTCTTCGCCCAAGCAGCTAAAGACGCGGTTACGGTGATGCATCGTGTAGGCGGAGATCAATTCCAGTTTGGCGGCGCAGAGGTGCGCGTGCTCGCGCCTAAAGCCGATCTGCCCAGTTCTCCGCGACACAAGAACGACGATTCGCTGGTGATGAAGATCAGTTATGGCAACACTTCGGCGCTGCTGGAAGGCGATGCAGAAAAGCAAGTGGAGCGGTATCTGGTGCGGGAAGAGCCGCGGGCCGATCTGCTGAAGGTGGCTCATCACGGCAGCAAAACCTCCACTACTCCGGAGTTGCTGCGCGCGGTGCGTCCGCGGTATGCGGTGATTTCGTCCGGGGCAGGGAATCGCTTCGGGCACCCGCGGCGGGAGGTATTGGAGCGACTGGCGGCGGCACGAGCCATCACCTATCGCACCGACACCCTGGGCGCAACCACGTTTTACCTGGATGGAAAAACAGTGCAGCCGTTCGTGCCGACGGAACCGTGATCAGCCGAGGCTGGCCACGGCTGGCCCCACTCTTCGCTGCGCTCAGGATGGGGCACCCCAAGCTAGAGCTGATTCAAGAATGCTGTACCGCAAACGTCAGCTCGTGTCATGTTGAGCGAGCCTCGGCCGCTTTTGCCGAGGCAAGCCGAAGCATTCTAAAACCGCAATATCCTTTGACTCGGGCGCCGAAAAAGCTGGCGCGCTCGCTCAGGATGACAAACTACCAACGTGATTGCCAAGGAGTACACCGACTGTGGGATCGCATTGGTCGGCTCTATTTGGAAAGTGCAGCGAGGGCGTCGCGGAAGAGTGTTTCGAATGAACGGTTGCTTCCGGCGGCAGCCACGGTAGCAGCCCGACTGGCGCTGGCCAGGGCACGTTCGGCAGCAGGACGCGCGTAACCCAGATTCAGCAGAGCCGAGAGCACGTCTTCCTCGACCGGCGTAGCGGCCGGGGCAAGCGGCGCGACGCCGAAATCTTCGTCCCGCAGCTTGTCACGAAGTTCCAGCACCATGCGCTCGGCGGTTTTCTTGCCGACCCCGGGAATGCGCGTGAGGCGCGCCACGTCATTGCCGCGAATAGCGCCAATCATGTCGCCTGCCGGCATGCCGCTCAGGATGGTGATTGCCAGCTTCGGACCGATGCCGCTCACATTGATCAGCTTCTCGAAAATCTTCTTTTCTTCGGGATGCAGAAAGCCGAACAGGGCCAGCGTGTCCTCACGTACGTGCGTGTGGATGTGCATGTTGACCTCAGTGCCGGTCGCCGGCAGTTCGGTATAGGTGGGCACGCTGATGGTGACGTCGTAGCCCACGCCGCCGGCTTCAACGATGGCCCGGCCGGGATGCTTGGAGACGAGGCGTCCGCGAAGATGAGCAATCATGCGAGTAGCTGAAGATTAGCGCAGATGAGCGCGGGTGGCTATAGGTTTCGGGTGACAGGTAACAGGGGGAGGTCACATGTGGCCGCGCCGCGAAAGACCGGCCTTAGTGCTGATAGACGCTCGCGTCAGAATGACAAAAATTAACTCGCTCGCGTCTGGACAAATTTAACAGGGCGTACGGCACGGCGAATAAAGCAGGTCCTTCGACTCCGCTTTGCCCCGCCTCAGGATGACGCCTCTTACACAGCGGGATACACCAACAATGAAACGGCTCTAAGAACCTGACGGGGTACCCGGCACCTGATACCTGAAACCTGACACCTGCAATCACTGCCTGCGTTTGTAGTAGACGGCGAATTCGAAGCCGGGATTGGCGGGAAAAAGTTCGGCCACTTTGCGCAATCTTTCTGCCAGCGCGGCCGGGGCCAACAGGGGATATTCGCGCTCGCGCAGGTCGTAGTAGTCCACGTCAATGAAGGTGGCGAGCATGTAGATGGCGATGGCGTCGGCGAAAGCGGCGGCGAGGTACTCGTTCTTGGCTTTTTCGGCGTCAGGGCCGCCGCTGGTGGCGACCTTGCGCAATTCATAGGCGTCGAGGCCGGTTTCGCCGCGCACGCGGTCTTGCGCGTGTTTCCAGACCAGTGCGGCGAAGGAGTCGGCCACGCCGGCGCGCTCCACGAATGCGTGTCCCACGTTGATGTAGAACTCAAACGCAACCGAGAAGCGGTCGTCCATCAGGCGGGTGGAAATGAACACGCATTGCGAATTGCCCAGATTCAGGTTGCGGTGGCAGACGGCGTTTTCGCTGAGGGCAACGTCGTAGCGCTCGGCGATGACAGTTTCCTCGCCTTGGCTGACAGTAAGCGGTACGAAGTAGAACGCCTTGCGTTCCAGCGCCGCGGCAATGGGGCGCGGCACGGCGGCCACCATGCGGTCTAAATCAGCCGGGCTGAGTTGATTTTCGCCCAGGGAGGCAAAGCAGATGCCGTTGGGTCCCTGCATTACCGGCGCCAGACGAAGCACCTCGGCGGGAGTGTGAGTGACGGTCTGCACCGGATCAGCCATGACGTGATTTTAGCGCACGGGGCCCCTCCGCACCTTCACGCTCGCCTGGAGACGTAGCAAGCTACGTCTCAACGAGGTGAAGGCGGGCCACCCGAGCCCGGAGGTTCTTATAATCGGGGAGTGCTGGTATCTGAGTTCGATTACTGTCTGCCGGAGGAGCTGATTGCGCAGGAGCCGGTGGCGGACCGCGCGGCTTCGCGAATGCTGCATCTGGTGCGCTGCGGCAGCTCCGCCGGCCTGCACGACCGCTGGTTTCGCGAATTTCCGGACCTGCTCCGCCCGGACGATTTGGTCGTCTTCAACAACACGCGCGTGTTTCCGGCACGCCTTTATGGCCGTCGCGGAGGACAGCGGGCACAGCCGGTCAGCCGGCGAAATCCGGCGGCGCGCACTTTTCTTAAAGGGCGCGTGGAAGTGCTGCTCACCAAGCGTGTGGGCGGCGACAGCATAGACGGTGAAATTTGGGAAGCGCTGGTGCATCCAGGCCGGAAGATTGGTGTGGGTGAGCATATTTTTGTCGGCGATCACCATGAGCTGCGGGCGGAAGTGATCGCGCGGGGTGAGTTCGGCGAGCGTACGCTGCGCTTCGAACCAGTTCCGGATTTCTTCGCGCTGGTGGAGCGGCTTGGACACGTGCCCCTGCCGCCGTATATCGCGCGCGCAGATGTCCCGGCCGATCGCGAGCGATACCAGACCGTGTTCGCACGCGAGCGCGGCTCGGTTGCAGCGCCGACGGCCGGCCTGCACTTCACTTCCGAAATTCTCGAGCGCATGCGGCAGCGAGGTATCGAGATGGCCGAAATCACGCTGCATGTCGGTTTGGGAACGTTTCAGCCGGTACACGCGGAGAGGGTCGAAGATCACAAGCTCCACTCGGAATGGCACCGGATTCCGGAAGACGCCGCGAACAAAGTCAATGTGGCTCTGGAAAATGGGAGACGGATTGTTGCTGTCGGGACCACCACCGTGCGCACGCTGGAGTATGCGGCGTTGCAGTCGCCGGACGGGCGCGTGCAGCCGGGCAGCGGCGAGACAGGCCTGTTTATCTATCCCGGATTTGAGTTCCGCGTGGTGGGCGCGCTGCTAACGAATTTTCATCTGCCCAAATCCACGCTGCTGATGCTGGTGTGCGCCTTTGCCGGCCGCGAGCGGGTGCTGGCGGCGTATGAGCATGCGGTGCGGGAGAAATACCGGTTCTATTCGTACGGGGATTGCATGTATATCGAATGAAAATCCCCACCCTTTCGCTCCCGCCCCAGCAATCCAAAACCGGGATTGCTGGGGCCCCGGTCGCGAAAAGGGTGGGGCGCCCTCTGGGTTGTCCGTACAGGGATTGCATGCATATCGAATGAAAACCTGCTGCTGTTAAAATTTCCTGTTGACTCCAAAGCAAAAATCGCCAACCTCCCAAAAACTGTTCGAGGCTGAAGTATCGCCTTCCGCCGCCACCGAGGCGCGTCCTGCCGCCCTTCAGAAGGCCCAAGGCAAACCACGCGTCTTTCTGATTGACGCGATGTCGTTCATCTTCCGCGCCTATCATGCCATGGTGCGTCAGCGTTCAATGACGACCAAGGCAGGGATACCCACAGCCGCGACGTACGTCTTCGTCAACATGCTGCGCAAGCTGCGGACGGACTTCAATCCCGAGTACCTGGCAGCGGTGTTCGACGTGGCCGCGCCCACCTTCCGCGATCAGCGGGCGGGAGCCATTACTTCCGTCCGCAAGTTCGACATCAAGACGCAGACGTTTCAGGAGCAGGAATACAAGGGCTACAAGGCCAACCGCGCGGAGATGCCAGGCGAGCTGGCGCAACAGATACCGTACATCCGCCGGGCACTGGACGCATATCGTATTCCGATACTTCAGGTCCCCGGCTACGAGGCCGATGACGTGATCGGCACGCTGGCGCGGAAGGCGGCAGAGCAATCGCATCCCGTGTATATCGTCTCCAGCGACAAGGATATGCTGCAACTGGTGAACGACAAAATCTGCGTCCTGAATCCGCCCAAGGACAACCTGATCTGCGACCCCGCCAAGGTGCAGGAGATACTGGGCGTGCCGCCCGAGCGGGTAGTGGATGTGATGGCGCTGCGCGGGGACACTATTGACAACATCCCCGGAGCGCCGGGAATCGGCGATAAGGGTTCGGTGGAGCTGATCAAGCGCTTCGGGACGGTGGAAGCCGCGCTGGAGCACGCGGAGGAAATCGAGAAGAAAACCTATCGCGAGTCGCTGCTGCAGAACCGCGATGTCGTTTTGTTCAGCAAGCAGATGGCGACGATTGATTGCGACGTCGCCATTGACCTGGATTTGGACGCCATGGTTGCGCGAGAACCGGACGCCGAGGCGTGCCGCGAGCTGTTCACCGAGCTGGAGTTCACGTCGCTGATAAAGGAGTTCTTGCCGTCGCTGGAGATCGCCACGACGGATTACCGCGAGGCGAAGTCGGCGCGGGACGTGGAGACGGTCATTGCGGCCGTGAGAAAAGGTGACGCCTTGGCCGTCAGCTTCAAAGGGGAAATCCCCACCCTTCCCCCTCGCTCCGCTCGGGGTCAGGGTGGGGCACCGGATGTGGCGGAGGAGGAAGAGAGTGAGGCGGCCGACACAACGGCGCTTCCGCTGCTCGCGCCGACGGACGACGGCAGCAAGCCGATCGAGAAGCTGGCGGTATCGGCGGCTGCCGGAAGCGCGCTGACAGTGGAGATGCGCAACATGGACGTCAGCGACGCGTTGCGTGCAGCCCTGGCAGACGCGAAGCTTCCCAAGGCGGTGCACGACTATAAGGCGGCGATGCATGCTGTTCACGCTGATCCCAGCGGCATTGAACTGGCCGGCGTGCGCGATGAGCCGATGCTGTATTCGTATCTGCTGGATCCCACTTACTCGTCGCACAAGCTGGCGGAGATCGCATTGCGACGGTTCAACCTGAAGCTGAGCGGAGGGCTGGCCGAGGCTGCCGATGTCACCGGGAGGCTGGCGTCGGCGCTGCGAAAAGAAGTGGAAGAAGCAGGACTGATGCGCGTCTACGAAGAGATTGATCTGCCGCTTGTTCCGGTGCTGGCGCGCATGGAGCAGGCGGGAGTCAAGATCAACTGCGACGTGCTACGGGAAATGTCGGCGCGGCTGGAAGGGGAGTGCGACGCCAAAGCGCGCGAGATTCATCAGCTCGCCGGCGAAGAATTCAACATCAATTCGCCCAAGCAGCTCGGAATCGTCTTGTTCGAGAAGCTGAAACTGCCGAAGCCGGTCAAGTATGGGAAGGGCAGGACGATTTCCACCGCGGTGGACGTGCTGGAGTCGCTGGCGGTGAGCCATGAGGTTCCGCGACGGGTGCTGGAATATCGGCAACTGGCGAAGCTGAAGTCCACCTATGTGGACGCCCTGCCGCTGCTGCTGAACAAATGCACGCAACGGCTGCACACGACCTTCGATCAGACGAACACGGCGACGGGACGGCTGTCGTCGAAGAACCCCAACCTGCAGAACATTCCCATCCGCACAGAGCTGGGGCGGGAGATCCGGGCGGCGTTTACTGTCGAGCCCGGCTACGTGCTGCTGGCAGCGGACTACTCGCAGATCGAGCTGAGGCTCCTGGCTCATTATTCCGAGGACCCGCTGCTTCTGGCAGCATTCCAGCGCGGCGACGACATCCATGCTCTGACGGCGCAGCAGGTGTTCGGCGCCGTGAATCCCGAAACGCGGCGCCGTGCCAAGGTCATTAACTTCGGGATACCGTACGGGCTGTCGCCGTTCGGACTGGCGCAGCAACTCGGGATCGAGACCAGCGAGGCGAAGAAGTTCATTGACGCCTACTTCGAAAAATATGCGGGCGTGCGCGCTTATCGTGACAACACGCTGGAGCAGGCGCGGCGCGTGCACAAGGTGACAACGCTGTTCGGGCGCGTGCGTCCCATTGCGGATATCAACAGCAAGAACGCCAATGCGCGGGGATTTGCCGAGCGTACTGCGGTGAATACGCCGCTGCAAGGCACTGCGGCGGACCTCATTAAGCTGGCCATGATCCGTCTGGACGCGGAGTTGGCAGCGCGCGAGCTGAAGTCGCGCATGACGCTGCAAGTTCACGACGAGCTGGTGTTCGAAGTGCTCGAGGCGGAGATCGAAATTATGCGTAGCTTGGTGCGCGAGCAGATGGAGAACGTGCATCCCTTGCGCGTGCCATTGCTGGTGGAGGTCGGCGTGGGACCGAATTGGCGAGACCTGGAGTATTGAGTGATTGGGCCGTTGAGCCATCGAATCAAGAATTCAATGACCCAATGACTCAATCGCTCAATAAGCTAGGCTTTGGCTCCGACCAGCGAAATTGCTTGGGCTCTGCGCTCGGGGTAAAGCGGAAAGGCTTCGCAGAGTTCCAGTACCTGTCTGCGAATTTGCGCCAGGCGGGTGGCGTCGGTGCGATGGTTGAGGGCATCGGCAATCCACAATGCGATCTGACGCATTTCTTTTTCTTTCATGCCGCGTGTAGTCACCGCCGGCGAGCCGATCCGGATGCCGCTGGGCTTCAGCGGCGGATTGGTATCGAACGGAATGGCATTTTTGTTCACCGTAATGCCGGCTTCGCCCAGCGCCTTTTCCGCTTCGCTGCCCAACATTCCTTTGGAGAAGACATCCACGAGCATCAGGTGCGTGTCCGTGCCGCCGGAGATGATGCGGAAGCCTTCCGCCTTCAGGGTGTCGGCCAGGACTTGCGCGTTAGAGACGATCTGCCGCGCGTAGTCCTTGAATTCCGGCTGCATGGCTTCGTGGAAACACACCGCTTTGGCAGCGATCATGTGGACGAGCGGTCCGCCCTGGGCGAAGGGGAAGGCCGCCTTATCGATGGCGGCCGCAAATTCCGATTTGCAGAGGATCATGCCGGCGCGCGGGCCGCGCAGCGTTTTGTGCGTCGTGGTCGTGACGATCTGAGCGTGGGGAACGGGCGACGGGTGCACGCCTCCGGCAACCAGTCCTGCAAAATGCGCCATGTCTACGAGGTAAATGGCGCCGACTTTATCGGCGATCTTGCGCATGCGGGCAAAGTCAATGATGCGGGGATAGGCGCTGCCGCCGCCGATGATGAGCCGCGGATTTTCGCGCTCCGCCAGCTTTTCCAGTTCGTCGTAGTCAATGGTTTCCGTTTCCTTCGTGACGCCGTAGGGAACGATCTTGTATGTTTTGCCGGAAAAGTTCAGGTGATGTCCGTGCGTAAGGTGCCCGCCGTGAGCAAGGTTCAGACCCAGCACAGTGTCGCCGGGTTGAATGACCGCTGCGTAGGCTTCCATGTTGGCGGATGAGCCGGAGTGCGGCTGCACGTTCGCATGCTCGGCGCCAAAAAGCTTCTTGGCCCGGTCGCGGGCGAGGTTTTCGACCACATCGGTGAATTCACATCCGCCGTAGTAGCGCTTGCCGGGATAACCTTCGGCGTACTTGTTGGTGAAAACCGATCCCATGGCCTGCAGTACGGCTTCGCTGACGAAGTTTTCCGAAGCAATCAGCTCCAGGCCTTCATGCTGGCGGCGCTCCTCGTTCGCAATCGCTTCTGCGACTTCCGGATCAACCTGCGACAATGGACGTCCCATACGGTCACTGCTATTAGTCATTTACGTTTTCCTGTTCGGGACGACTAAAATCGCCCTGAAACAAAACGGACTCTGAGGCCAGCCTATCAGTTTGCGTGGCCAGACAAATCTGCTTGTGAGACGACTTCCAGTAATTGTACTTGCCTATCCGCTGGAAACAAGATGTTAGCAGGAGGGCTGGGGAGCGGCGCCTCTAATTCCGCAGCACATCAAACGACCTCGGTCTGGCCATTGCCGTTGGCGCGTTCGATGGCGACGATCTTGTCCACCCGGTTCTTGTGACGGCCGCCGGCGAAGGGGGTACGCAGCCACGTCTCTATAATCTTCAAAGCGGTGGGTTCGTCCACGACGCGGGCGCCGATGGTGAGCACATTGGCGTCGTTGTGCTCGCGGCTCATCTGGGCTTCGTACTCGCTGCGCACATTGGCCGCGCGGACGCCGGGAACCTTGTTGGCGGCAATCGCCATGCCGATCCCGCTGCCGCACACCAGAATGCCAAGGTCCGCGCGCTTGTCTGCCACGTCTTCCGCAACCTTAAGCGCGTAATCCGGATAATCCACAGAACCGTTGGAGTGGGTGCCGTGGTCCTCCACCTGGATTCCCTGCTGTTGCAGGGCGCTCTTGACCTTTTCCTTCAGTTCGAAGCCGGCGTGGTCGGCCCCAATGCAAATCTTCATGCCCAACATTGTAGCGCGTCCTGGGGCAGGTGTATGCAGATACGTGGGTTGCTGCCCTGGCGGCCGGGTACGAAGGTACTGGCCTCAAGCCCTAATCATGACCAAAAGAGGCAGTCAGGAGATACTGGGTCATTGGATCATTGAGCCATTCAATCAATATAGACGTAGCTCGCTACGTCTCTACCAATGTATCCAAGGCCTTAGAAGCTGCAGACGTAGCAAGCTACGTCTCTACATCTGCAGAATCCGTTGCGCGCGGCGGCGAGACGGCGCATAATCACCCCGCTTTCGCACCTGAGTCCCGAGGACATCAGCATGACGAGCAAAAAGGCTGCCTTCACGCATATTGACTTCGACACCTCCAGCTTCGTAGCGCATCTGACGCTCAACGAGCCTCCATACAACGTGCTCACCGTGCCCCTCATGAACGAGATGGCAGACGCCATTGAGAGCCTCAATGGTCGCGGGGATATCAAGTGCATTCTGCTGGATTCGGCTTCTTCGAAGGCGTTCTCGGCCGGCATTTCGCTGGAAGATTCCAAGCCCGACCGGGTGTTCCAGACGCTGGAGGCATTCAATCGCGTATTCGAGGCCATCCGCGAGATTTCCAAGCCGCTGATCGTGGTGGTCAACGGCCCCGCCATCGGCGCAGGCTCCGAACTGGTGGCGTTTGGCGACATGGTGATTGCCACGCCCAATGCGCGTTTCGCCCAGCCTGAAGTTAAGATGGGAGTGTTTCCTCCCTTCGCGGCCATCATGCTGCCGCAGCTGATTGGGCCCAAGAAAAGCTATGAACTGATCCTCACCGGCCAGGCGCTGAGCGCGGAAGAGGCGCAGGCGCTGGGCTTCGTCAACCGGGTGGTGCCGGAGCAGGCGTTGTCACAGGCGGTCAACGATATTCTGGCCAGGATCGGCGAGTTCAGCGCGCCCGTGCTGGAGATGACCAAGCGCGTGATCAGCAACTCGCTGGGGCTGCCGCTCCGCGATGCCATGAAGGCTTCGCAGGACATTTATCTCAACCAGCTCATGTCGCTGGAGGACGCGCGCGAGGGGCTGCGGGCGGTGCTAGAAAAGCGAAAGCCGGTGTGGAAGAACAAGTAGTTTTCAGTTGGCAGTTGCCGGTTGTCAGTTCTCGGTTGTCATCTGGGAACTGACCATGCAGATCCCTCGACTCCCTCCGCCCAAAGAAGGGCTACGGTCGCTCGGGATGACACCGTTGTAGGGATACAGCTTTTCAGCAAAAGCATAGAGCAAAAGCAGAGATGGTGTATGCACCATAGCTTTGATGGTGTCATGACGAGGAGGGCGCCAGCCCGACGAGATTCTGCTGTTTTCCTGCGAAAGTCAAAAAGCAGATGCCTCGCTTCGCTCGTCATGACACTGCAAAGAGTCCGATCGCGGTCTAGTCTAGAGCAACCTTGGTTCTGCTCTAAAACGCCGAACTCACGAAGCGCGCGATGTGGAAGGCGTCGAGGAACTTGTAGGGCGTTTCGCCGGTCGTGTAGTGGCCGCAAGGGAGAATGGCGGTGCGAAAATCCAGGTTGCGGCGCTGGAATTCGGCCACTATTTGCCGGGAGAACTCAGGAAGAAAAGTCAGATCGTAGGCAGCGTACACGATCAGCGATTTCTTCTTGAAGCGCGCGAAGGCATCGAAGTAGCACATCGGACTGATCGCATACCACAGCCGGCGCAGCCGCTCTAAGTCAATTTGCCCGTCAATGCCGGCGCGGATGTGACGTGTGGACTGTCCCGTCCAAACGACATCTGCGAAATACGTGGAGGCGTGGTTGAAGACGTTGACCGCCAGGCGCGGATCGTGGGCGCTGGCGATGAATGCGTAGCAGGAACCAAGGCTGGTGCCGAGCACGCCGAAGCGGCGGTAGCCGCGGGTTTCCAGCCAGTCAATGCAGGCGCGAATATCCTGAATGGCCTGGCGGGCCGAGTCAACGGTGCGACCGATGTTGGAAGAAACGGCGTAGTCGGCGCGCTCGATCTCCAGCGGGCGGCGTACGTCGTGATAAGGCATGCTCAGGCGCAGCGAGGCGATGCCCAGAAACTGCAGGATGCGGCAGAGGCCGTTGTGACTGCCGGCGTCGGCGTTCCACTGCGGCAGCACGATCATGGCGCGGCTGCCCCGTGCCGGAAACCAGCGCGCAGTCACCACATTGTTTTCCGGGTACGGGGTTTCCACCGCAGAGGTGAAGCGCAGGAATTGGGCGTCTTGCCGGGTTTCCAGCCGGTAATCCGAGCGCGGCGGGCAGGCGAAAAACTTGTCGCTGTCGGCCAGGATCTGCTGGTTCAGAGTGGCGAGCACCTGCTCGGGATCAAGCGATGACTCGATACCGTGGCCGAAGCCATTGGCGCACGGCCATTGCCGTGTCCATTCCAGACCCCATTCCAGCGGACGCACCACCCGGTTCGTGTCCCGCGTGGTCAGACGGTACTCCCAGTCATGCATCCAGCGTTGGTAGCGCTTCCTCACGATGTCCGGAAATATAGCAAACTGAGCAGGAGACAGACAGTGACGAGTGATCTTGTTGTACAAGACACAAGATCTTTCGACTCTGCGCCTGTCGGGCCGCGAAAGCGGCGGTTCGAAAAGAACCTGTGGGCGCTGCGCTTCAGGATGACATTCATTCCGATTAAATGCGAGGCGCGCAACCCGCTTACTCGACGTAAATACGGGGGACGCGGCGTCCGATGCCGCACAGAATCTCATAGGGAATGGTCATGGCGTAGTTTGCGTGCTCCCACGCTGAAACCGTACAGCGCTCGCTGGAACCGATGAGGATTACCTCGTCGCCGATCTTGACTCCGGGTATCCCCGTCACGTCAATCTGGGTGAGGTCCATGGAAATGTTGCCGACGATGGCGGCATAGTCATCGCGCACGATCACGCGGCCGCGCGAGGAGAGGTGACGGTTGAGACCGTCGGCATACCCGACAGGAAGTGTGGCGATCTTGGCGGGCGCCTGGGTGACATAGGCGCCGTTGTAGCCGATCGGCTGCCGTGCCGGAACTTCTTTGATGGAAACGATGCGCGTTTTCCACGTCAGCACCGGCTGGACCGGCAGCTCGTACGAGGTGTCCGGATGCCCGCTCACCACTGACGTGAACGGCAAATAGTAACCGTAGAGCGATAAGCCAGGCCGCACCATGTTCTTCCACGTGCGGTCGCGGGTGGCAATGGCGGCGCTGTTGGCGCAATGGTAGTACACGGGCTGGATGCCGCTTTGCTGCACGGTCTCGATAGCCTGCTCGAAACGCACCATTTGCGCGTCCACATCTGGGGCGTCTATCACTTCGGAAGAGGCAAAGTGCGTAAAGATACCTTCAATCAGCACGTGATCGGCGGATTCCATGGCGGAAAGAAAGTTGGGCAAGTCCAAAAGTTTCATGCCCAGGCGGCACATGCCGGTGTCGAGCTTCAGGTGAACCGGGACAGAGGAATCAATGCGGCTGCCCAGTGCCGCCGCCGCGTCTTCCAGCGCTTCGATGTGCCACCACTCCCAAACCGCGGGGGTGAGATCGTTCAGCAGCAGGTCCTCTTCTTCCCCGCGCCAGAAACCAGTGAGCAGCAGAATGCGGCCGGTAACGCCCGCCCGCCGCAACGCGATACCTTCTTCCGTCGAGGTGACCGCAAACCAGACTGCGCCCTCCTGCTCGAGCGCCCGCGCGCACTCGACCGCGCCATGACCGTAGGCGTCCGCCTTAACCACCGCGCACACGGTGGCGTTGGGCGCCACGAACTGGGAAATGGTGTGAAAGTTGTGCCGCAGAGCGGTCAGGTTCACTTCAACCCAGGTAGGGCGGCCGAGATTTTGTTTTCGCGATGTAGCCAGGGTTGCCAAAGCTGAATTATACCCGGGGCAGCGCACGCCGATTCTTACTTCCGGCGGCCATGCGCATAATGCGCCTCTTCTATGGTAAAGCGAACCAGGCGAATGTCTTAGTAGCAGCCCCGGTTCACGTCACATCGCGCCAAGCCCCCGCATACGCGTCGCTCGCGGCAATGTTAGCAGGGCCGTCTGGCAACTGACGCCGCGAGTCTATAATCATGATGGATGCCACTGATTCCGGCGTCCGATTATATTCCCGGATGAATTGGGGGTGCCGAGTTGTGGACAGCCATCCCCTGAGGTGTTGCAGGAGCGCGGATTGGTAAGTATCCTACCCGCAAGCTATCGATGCACTTAGTGCGCTTTTTCCGATTGGTCCGCCTCGCGTTGTGGCGGGCGCTTGGCCACGATGCCTTTGGGGTTGCCAAAGGGGCCGCCTTCTCTTCCATTTTGTCTCTTTTCCCGGCGCTGCTGGTGGTCGCCTCGGTAGCGGCGGCATCTCGCAAGACCTCGGTTGTCGAGGAAATCTCGCGCGTGATGGCACGGGTGTTACCACCCGGCACGGAGCAAACGGCGCAAGTGTACTTCACGCGAGCGACCGACCGGCCGGTCGGCGTCCTGGTAGCGACCTCGCTGCTGACCTTGTGGATCAGTTCCGGCGTGATGATTTCCTGGATGGAGGGTTTCCGCAACGCTTACCAGCTTCCCAAAGTCTGGGGCATGGTGAAAGAACGTTTCATCGCCTTCGGCTTGGTAATCATGGCCGGCATCCCCCTGACTGCCGCCACCCTGCTGGTAGTCTTCGGCAACGAGATTGAACGATGGGCGATCTACCACGTTGGTCACGGCTTCGGACCTTACATCCTGATGCTGTGGACGGCGATTCGCTGGCTGATTGCCATCCTGACCAGCATTGCTGTCATGCTGCTGATTTACCACCATGCGGTGCCGCGCACGCAGCCGTGGCATTCGGTGCTGCCCGGGTCTGCCCTGGCCACCGCAGTCTGGTTCCCCGCTACCGTATTCTTTGGCTGGTACGTGCGCCACTTTGCCAAGTACAGCTTGCTGTACGGCTCGCTAGCGACCGCGGTCGTATTGCTGATCTGGATGTACATAATTTCGGTCATCGTGTTGATCGGGGCCGAATTCAACGCTTTGCTGTATCCCCGGCTAGCCGCAGTCCCGCCAGAACGGGACGTGGAAGAATCCAATCCCCGGATCAAAGTTGGCCACGGCGCTTAGCGATGTTTTATCCTGAACGAGTGGTTCTCTAATCAGCGATGCAATTGCCTCTCGTCTGAACCTGCACAATTGTCTGCTCACCCGCAATCCGCAAGCATCGGCCATACTGAAGCGCACACCCTGCGCAAGGTCAAGATCGTCTGCACGCTGGGGCCCGCCAGCAGTTCCGAACTGATGATGCGCGACCTGGTGCGCAACGGCATGGATGTAGCGCGGCTGAACTTTTCCCACGGCACGCACGAGGAACATGCCCGGCTGATTGATCGCGTGCGCCGAGTCGCGGAAAAAGAAGGCCGCACCATTGCCGTGTTGCAGGACCTGCAAGGACCGAAGATCCGAACCGGAAGGCTGAAATACCGCACCCCGGTCGCGCTGCGCAAGGGCTCGCGCGTGACGCTTACCGCGCGCGATGTCGCCGGCACCGCATCGCTGATCTCGACCACACTGCCGACACTGGCACAGGACGTGCAGCCGGGATCGCGCATCCTGCTCTCCGATGGCCTGATCGAGTTGCGCGTGCGCAGCATCAAGGGCGCGGACGTAGAATGCGAGGTCGTCAATGGCGGCATACTCGGCGAGCACCAGGGCATCAACCTGCCGGGAACGGCGCTCAGTGTGCCTTCAGTCACCGAGAAGGACCGCAAAGACCTTGAATTCGGGCTGAAGCATGGGGTGGATCTGGTAGCACTTTCCTTCGTGCGCACCGCCGATGATGTTCGCGAGATCAAGCGGATTATCGGCATGCGGGGCGGACCGCCGCCGGTGATTGCCAAGCTGGAAAAGCCGCAGGCGATTGATAATCTGGAAGAAATCCTCGATGTGGCGGACGCCATCATGGTGGCGCGCGGCGACCTAGGCGCGGAGTTTCCGCCGGAAGTTGTGCCGGTCATACAGAAAGACGTGATTGCGCGCGCGGCTGCCTGGCGCAAGCCGGTCATCACGGCTACGCAAATGCTGGAGTCCATGATTGAGCACCCGCGGCCCACGCGGGCCGAGGCCAGCGACGTGGCCAACGCCATCTTCGACGGGAGTGACGCCCTCATGCTTTCCGCCGAGACTGCCACGGGCAAGTATCCGCGCGAAGCGGTGTCGTTCATGGCGCGCATCATCCTGGAAGCGGAAGCGCACATGCAGGCCCAGCCGCGCTTGCGGCGGCGCGAACGCCCCGCTCTCTCGATTGCGGAGACCATCTGTGAATCCGTGGCGCACGCGGCAAATGATCTCGATATGCGTGCCATTGCGGTGTTTACGCAGACAGGCACGACCGCGCGGCTGATTTCCAAGTATCGTCCCAAGACACAGGTTTACGCATTCAGCTTTGAGGAACACGTTTGCAACTGGATGAACCTATTGTGGGGCGTGCATCCGGTCTGCTGTGAGCCGCAACACTCGGCGGATGACATGCTCTATACCGCCGAACGCGAACTGGAGCAGCGCGGAGTGGTGGCCGCGGGAGATGTGCTGGGAGTGGTGGCGGGAACGCGCATGGCGTCTGGCTCCACGAATTTTATGCGTTTGCACGTAGTCGCCGATGCTTCCGGCAGCGGAAGTCTTAAGCGCCGCCGGATGGCACGCTCCCGGCCTGCGCCTGCCTCAAAAGAGAAATAGTTGCGTGCTTGTGCCGCTTCGTCTCTACGCCTTTGACGATTTCGTTTGTCATGGTACTAATTGTTGTGGGGTGTGACGCGGCTGAGCGGGCACGCTCGCGACCTGAGGCTGAGCCGATGACATCTGACCAACTCATTTCGATCGCTGTTATGGAGCCATATCCGGGGATGGAGGAGGAATTCCTGGACACGCTGCGCCGGCTATATACGCTGATGCGGGCGAAAAACTACAGCCACGATGAGTTGATGCGCAACCGCAAGAACCCGCAGCATTTCTTCAACGTGCGCCACTGGACCTCCGAGCAGGCACGGCAGGAGGCGCACGAGGACCCCGAGGTGCACCGTTTCTGGGCCAAGCTCGGTCACCTGTGCTTCATGCGCGCGGTGTATGAATCTCTGGACGCTATTGACTGGCAGTCAATGTCGGCGGTTAGCGGCGAGCAGAAGGACTAGAGATTTCGGGATTGGGTGATTGAGTGATTGGGTCATTGAGCGCTCTTGACAGTTGTTCAGCGCAATAGGGATTCCTCGCTGCGCTCGGAATGACAATTGCGATGGTCCTCTGCCCGGCTCTGCGATCTGTGTGACCGCTGTGTTAACGCTTTCTTCTCACCCTTTTTTTCTTCTTCACCACCTTACGAGGAGCGGTGTCTTGTTCCACGGCAGGTAACCTGCCGCTGAGGCGGTCGGCGGTGATGAAGATGGGCTCGATGTCGGTGGGAATTCCCTGCAACTTCTCCAATGCATTCTTCGCCGGCGGACGCAAGACCCCCAAGGTGTCGAGCATCTTCTTGGCGCCGGCGTAATCGCCCGTGGCTTCGATGGTCAGCAGATCATGCGTCAGATGGCGGACGGCGGTTCTAATCTTGGCGGGGTTGACGGAAAACGTGCCGTCAGGGTGGGCAACGAACGCGCCTTTGTCCATCAGGTAATTGAACTGCAGGGCCATGCCCTTGCCGTGAGCGTCGTTGAGCCCGAAGCGCAGAGTGCGAAACGCCGAGGCCAGATAGGTGATGTATAGCTGGCGCTGCGCGGCTTCGTCCGAATACAGGACATTGTCAAGCTTCATCTCGCGTGCATGGTCCATCATGTACTGGAGGGCGAACAGGCCGGTAGCATCGGCCTTGGCCTCTTCAATGGCGCTGTAGAGGTCTTTCAACTGCTGGCGCACGGTGGTTGGCTGGCCGGCCACGGTGATCTGGTGCGGCCCCAGCCCATGCATGAGTTCGTGCGCGAGGATGTGAGTGAAGAACATGTCGAAACTGAGGTCGGCGCGGTCGCGCGGGGCCAGCACGCGGGTGGCGATTGGCACCAGGGTGGTGCGAAATTTCGCCGCCTGCACGTTCTTCAGCATGATGCGTTTGGACCCCTTCTCCTGCACCACGCGCTCGTCATTGGGCAGGTTGTAAGCGGCGGTGGCGACACCGTGCGCCGCATCTCCCGAGGCGAAGATTTCATTCACCACGCGGATTGGCGCCGCCGGCCCAAGCTTCGGATTACGATACTGCGGCTCGATTGGCAGGTTATTCTCGATCTCCTGCAGATAGCGGGCGAAGGCAGCCAGCTTGGCGGTCTCGCGCTCATCGCGCAGATTGATGTAGGCCTCAAAGGCCGCCTTATATCCGAGCAATTCGTCCGTGTAGGTCTCGTAAGGGCCGAAGGTGACCTCAAGGGGCGCGTCCAAATCCATCCAGGCGAGTTCACTTTCGTAGTAGTCGTTGGAGAGGAGGGCATCGGCGCGCAGGCTGAGGAAGCGTTTGAGACTGGCATTGGGCGTGAGCGCGGCGGCCTCGCGGAGCAAGCCCGCAGCGCGCTCCAGATAGGGCCGGTACGCTTCGCTGTACGGCACGATGCTAAATGAGCTGGCGCCTTTGCCGCTGGACGCGGACGAGACCTGGGTGCGGCGAATGATGGTGAAGTAACTCTCTGCTTGCGCGCGCTGCAGCGGCGACAAGGTTTTGACCCACGCTTCGAATTCCGGCTTAGTCATGCCCTCGGGATAAAAGTTCGCGCCCAGCGGCTTGCGCGGAGGAACGTCCGGAAGGAAGGCCTTGTAATCGTCGAGGTCGGACCATGGACCCTTGTTGATCCAGAAATAGTGCGTTCGGGCCTTGCCCAGCGCCGACTTGTCTTGCTGCAGACGCTGGTAGAAAGCCCGGTCGCCGCTCCAGAGTTGCTCCATGTAAATGTCATCCAGCACGCGCGCGGCCTCGATGAGCTTCACCAGCGCCTGCCGGTCGCCGGCGGTGAGCATGCTTGTATCCACGCGCAGCAGAGTGGGGTCGAAGCGCGCCGACATGCGCTCAAGGACAGATATATCGGGAATGGAGACCGTGCTTAGAGCGGCTTTGGTTGCCGCGCCAGGATCGGCTGCCTTCTTGCGGCGTGCCGTTTGCGCGGAAGCGTTAAGCGTCAACAGAGTGAGAGCAAGAGCAACCCAGCAAAATCGGAGCATCATTGAATGACATTGTCGCAGATGGAGAGACTCAGGGTGAAGCGTCTTTCCGAAGCCAGAGGAACGACAATCAAAAGAGACAATGGAAGAGAGCTGGAACCAAGACGGAAAACAGCAAGTCCGTCACGAATACGTGACCTTATTATCTCCCTTGACCACCCGCCCGATGGTGTAGCTCTTCTCGCCGGCACGTTCCAGGATGCCTTGTAGCTTTTTGAACTTCTTCGGCGGGACTATTAGGACCATTCCGACTCCCATGTTGAAGGTGCGCAGCATTTCCCCTTGAGGGATGTTGCCCAGCTTTTGCAAATGCTCGAAGATGGGCAGCACGGGCCACGTGCCCAGTTCAATGACGGCGCCCGTGCCGCGCGGCAGCACGCGGGGAAGATTTTCGGTGATGCCTCCGCCGGTGATATGCGCCATCGCCGCGATGGTTTCGGCATCGAGCAGCTTCTTCAGCACCGGCCAATAGCTCTTATGAGTGCGCATCAATTCATTGCCGACTTTGTTCTTAATCTCGTTCACGTATGAGTCCGGCGAGTAGCGGGCCACGTTGAACAGCAGCTTGCGAGCCAGCGAATAGCCGTTGGTATGCAATCCGTTTGAAGGCAGCCCAATGAGCACGTCGCCGACCTGCACCGCTTTCCCGGTGATCAACTTTTCCCGCTCCACGACGCCGACGATGAATCCCGCCAGGTCGTATTCCCCGGTAGGATAGAAGCCCGGCATTTCGGCAGTCTCGCCGCCGATCAGCGCACATCCGTTGTGCTTGCAGGCCTCAGCGATACCCGTGACGACCTTTTCCGCCACTCCCGGATCAAGTTTGCCGGTAGCGAAGTAATCCATGAAGATCAGGGGAGCGGCGCCCTGCACGGCGATGTCGTTGACGCAGTGATTGACCAAATCAGCGCCTACCGTATGGTGGACGTTCATTTCGAAGGCAATCTTCAGTTTGGTGCCGACGCCATCCACGCTGGAGATCAGCAGCGGGTCGCGGTAGCGCTTGGGGTCGAGCGCAAAGACGCCGCCGAAGCCGCCGATTTCGCTCAGGACGTTCTTTGTAAAGGTCTTGTGGGCGAGGTACTTGATGCGCTGCTTGGTGCGGTTGGCTGCGTCAATGTCTACGCCCGCATCGGCGTAGGTGATCGTCTCGCGGTCAGAAGTGGGTTGTGCCAAGTGGCTTCCTTGCTGGAAGATCAAGATGGGACCGATGGAAAGCTAAATTTTAGCATTCTTCGGCAGGGATGCGGCAGAAACCCGGGATGCAGGACCGTCCCGATATAGCTTTAGGACAGTACCCGAAATGCTTCGTCTCGCCTAGGCACACTAAACCCCTCTGGTCCGCTGAGAACCGCTGCGTCCGAGTATGTCCGCACGCGTCAGTGGCTGACGTAGTTGGAAAAGTAATATGCCAGCACCGCCAGCAGTCCCAGAAACGATGCCGCGTAGCCGGTCAAGACCCATACGTTCCGTCTATTGGCTTTATCCGCTGAAATATTCGTCTGCTGGGGAGAACCGGTGCTTGCCGCCTGCTCCGGCATAGGCGCCTCCGCATCTCGGGCCGGGGGTGGTCTCCGGCCCTCTACTACTGAGTTGCGCGGTTGTCACATGGTTGTGTGACGGGAGAAAAAAAGCAGCAAGCCGCAAGCAACAAGCGACAAGCAACAAGCCCGTAGCCGGGACTAGGTTACGTCGCCGGCTTTATGGGCTCGCTATTTGACACCAGCGTTGTGGGCCACCGCCATTGCTTGTTGCTCGCTGCTTGTCGCTCGTCGCTCGTTGCTGCGTCTACGCTGCGCGCGCCTCCCTCCACGGATCGAGCACGACTTTGATGCAATGGTCCTGCTTGTCGCGGAAGATCTTGTAAGCATGTGGCGCATCGTCCAGCGACAGCCGGTGCGTGATAATCGCGGATGGGTCAATTTCGCCGTTTTCGATGCGCTTCAGCAAGGGCTGCATGTAGTTCATCATGTGTGTCTGGCCCATGCGGAGCTTCAGCCCCTTGCCAAAAGCAGCGCCCAGATTGAATTTGTCCAGGAGGCCGCCATAGACGCCCGGAATAGAAACGACACCTCCCTTCCGACATGCCTGGATAGCTTCACGCAGCGCGGTGGGACGGTCCATCTGCATGAGGGTCATTTGCTTGATGTAGTCGTAGGTAGCCATGACGCCGTGGCCGTCGGCCTCCATGCCCACGGCGTCAATGCAGGCGTCGGGCCCGCGTCCACCGGTCAAGTAGCGGAGCTCGTCCAAAACAGAGCCCGTCTGCTCGCGGTTGATGATGTCGGCGTTGGCCTGCTGCGCCAAAACCAGGCGCTCGGGCACGTGGTCAATCGCAATCACGCGGGAGGCGCCCAGCAGGAACGCGCTGCGAATGGCGAGCTGGCCAACGGGCCCGCACCCCCAGACGGCGATCACATCGCCGGGCTTGATTTCGCAGTTTTCAGCCGCCATGTATCCAGTGGGAAAAATATCGGAGAGAAACAGCACCTTCTCGTCGGGCAGGTCATTTTCGATCTTCAGCGGCCCGACATCGGCCATGGGGACGCGCACGTACTGCGCCTGGCCGCCGGCATAGCCGCCCATCATGTGGGAGTAGCCGAACAGGCCTGAGCCGGAGTAGCCGTACGCCAGTTCCAGCATCCAAGCGTTGGGATTGGTGTTGTCGCAAGCCGACCACAACCCCTGCTTGCAATAGTAGCAGTTGCCGCAGGCTATCGTGAAGGGCACTACCACACGGTCTCCGACTTTGAGCTTTTTCACCTCGGGACCGACTTCCACTACTTCGCCCATAAATTCGTGTCCCACGATGTCTCCCTGCTCCATCGTGGGGATATGGCCGCCGTAGAGGTGAAGATCGGAGCCGCAGATGGCAGTGCGCGTGACGCGCACGATACAGTCGCGGGGATTCAGGATTTTCGGGTCGGGCACGTTCTCGACCCGCATGTCGTGTACGCCGTACCAGCAAATCGCTTTCATTGGAAAACTCCCGGGGTCTCGTGGCTAAGGGTTAATGGGGCTAAGCGGTTCGTGGCATCGCATGGCGCCACGGTTGCGGCTCGCGATAGGCCCGCTGCGCGGCGGAGACAATCGCCGAGCGGCGTCCGTGCGGCTGACCTTCGGTTGTGGGGATCTCGCCCGCTTCCATCAGTTGCTTGAAACGGCGCAGGTCTTCCGCAATCTGCTGTCGGGGCGAACGGCGCAAGAGAGTGGCAACGGCTTCGCCGATTTTGCCGGGGGCGGGACTATACCGCAGCGTGACGCGCAGTTCCGTGCCGCGGTCGCCAGGCGCCTGGCGGAACTCGACCGACCCGTGGACGTTCAGATCCGACCCGGGCAGCGATTGCCAGACCAAGGATTCGCCTTCGCGTTCCTGTGTGATTTCTGCATGCCAGGTGATTTTGCCGCCCAGGGGCGAACGTGCTGTCCACTCCGACCAGCGCTCGCCGGTGCTGCGCACGGATTCCAGGTGTCTCATAAAACGGGGCAGATTTTCCAGGTTGCGCCAGAAGCGAAAGACCTCTTCGCGTGGTTTGTTGATGGTCAAGCTGCGCTCTACGAGGACCGGCTGAGGCTCGCGTGCCGCGGTGGCGCCGTGGTAAACCAGATAACCGCCCATGGCTGCCAGCGCTGCACCGCCAAGCGACCGCCGGGTCACTCCGTACACGGTGAGCGCTCCGCCACCCAGCAGCGATGCCCAAGGTTCCACCGTGGCAAGACGTGAACGAGCGGCATTGTGCTCGCGTTCTGTATTCATAAATTTGTCCTCACCTTCTTGTGGGGTTTGCAACGTGCGATGCCGCAGGCGGGGCGAATGTTTGCGGGCGGGGAACAATCGCAGCAGAAATACAGGATCAGCAACAAAAAACCCCGGCGCAAAGCCGGGGTGGTAATGTTGTAATTGAGACCGAAATTTACTTCGCAGGCTTTTCAGCCGCGGGCTTCGCAGGCGCCGGCTTCTCGGCCGCAGCGGACTTTTCGCTAACAGCGGCTTTCGCCTTTGCGGACTTCTTCTTGGATTTCGCCTTGGCTTTTGCCTTCGCCGGCTTGGCCGGTTCGGCGGCAGCAGCTTTTTCAGCAGGCTTTTCGGCCGGCTTCTCGGCTGCCTTGGTCTGGGCAAATGCCAGTGAGCAGGTCAGAGCGACAGCAAACAACAGTGACAGCAGCTTTTTCATTAGCTCCTCTCCTTGAGCTTCTCGCTGTGATGCGTTTTTCAGGCTGTAGTGAAACTATAGCGCACCGCTGAGGTGGCTTCCCTGATGGGCGACGATTGTACCTGAACCGAGTCCGCGACCCAAGCGAAAATTTTCCCAATTATGCACTGCCCTGAAATCCTAGGCCGCCGGGCCGGCGCAGACTCCTCGACTGGAAAGGGTTAGACTGGTTGGTTTAATCGCCGCCTCACCTGCGGTACGGAGGAACAGAGCGATGAGTTCAGTCAGCAAACCCAGCGGCAAGCCAGCCAGTGATCCCGCTCATGACGTCTTGCGTTCGGAACGCCATCCCCTGGAAGCGATGTTTGCGCCCCGCAATGTGGCCGTAATCGGCGCCACCGAGCGACCCGGCAGCATCGGCCGCGCGGTGCTGTGGAACCTGCTGAGCAATCCCTTTGGCGGGACAGTTTTCCCCGTAAACCCGAACCGCAGCAGCGTGCTGGGGATTCGAAGCTATCCCAATATTTCCGCCATACCGGAAGATATCGAACTGGCGGTCGTGGCTACGCCGGCGGCCAATGTCCCGGAAGTCATTTCCGAATGCGTAGCGGCGGGAGTGCGTGGCGCCATTGTCATCTCCTCCGGATTCCGTGAAACGGGCCCTGCGGGAGTCGCCTTGGAAGAAGAAATCCGGCAACGCCTGCGCGGCAGCCGCATGCGCATCATCGGGCCGAACAGCCTGGGTCTGATGAACCCGCTGAACGGGCTCAACGCGACCTGGGCGCAAACCATCGCGCGCCCCGGGAATGTGGCTTTCATCAGCCAGAGTGCCGCCTTGTGCACCGCCATTCTCGACTGGAGCCTGCGGGAAATGGTCGGCTTCAGCGCTTTTCTGTCTGTCGGTTCCATGTTGGACGTCGGGTGGGGCGACCTCATTGACTATCTCGGCGATGATCCGCGCACCCACAGCATTGTGATGTATATGGAAACCATCGGTGACGCCCGCGCATTTTTGTCGGCCACGCGCGAAGTGTCGCTCACCAAGCCGATCATCGTCATTAAGGCCGGACGCACGGAAGCTGCGGCCCGCGCAGCGCAGTCGCATACCGGAGTGCTTACGAGCAGCGAAGAAGTATTGCAAGCCGCCTTCCGCCGCACCGGTGTGCTGGCGGTCAACACCGTCGGCGACTTGTTCTATATGGCGGAAGTGTTGGCGAAACAGCCGCGCCCCCGTGGCCCCCGCCTCACTGTCCTCACTAATGCGGGCGGCCCGGGCGTGCTCGCAGCCGACGCCCTGACGATCCTTGGTGGGGAACTGGCCACGCTTGCGCCGGAAACGATGGAAGCTCTCAACGCCGCCTTGCCCCCTAACTGGAGCCGTGGCAATCCTATTGACATTCTGGGGGATGCCGACCCACAGCGCTTCGCTAAGGCGTTGGAGATCACGGCCAAAGACCCGAACAGTGACGGCTTATTGGTCGTCACCGCCCCACAAGGGCTGACCAATCCTACAGCCACTGCCGAACTGCTGAGGCCGTACGCCAAGGGAACCGGCAAACCGGTGCTGGCCAGTTTTATGGGAGGCGCGGAAGTCCGCGCGGGCGAGGAAATTCTTAACCGCGTGGGTATCCCGACCTTCCCCTTTCCCGATGCCGCCGCGCGCGCGTTTAACTACATGTGGCGCTACAGCTATAACTTGCGGGGCTTATACGAGACCCCGGTGATCCGCGAGGCGGAGGACCCCGACCGCACCAAGGCCGGCAGGCTGATCCAGACCGCCCGCGGCGCCGGCCGCACGATCCTGACCGAGCCTGAATCCAAGGAATTGCTGGCGGCCTACGGGATACCGATCGTGGACACGAAGGTAGCCCGCAGCGAAGAATACGCCTTGGCCGCGGCTGCGGAAATCGGTTTCCCGGTAGTGCTGAAACTGTTGTCGGAGATTGTTTCGCGCAAAACCGATGTTGGAGGCGTGCAACTCAGTATTCGCAGCGCCGACGACGTCCGCCTCGCCTATCGCGCGATCGAGAAATCGGTAAACGAGCGGGTCGGCCCGGGCAATTTTCTCGGTGTTACGGTGCAGCCCATGGTGCAGCTGGAGGCCGGATACGAGCTGATTGTCGGCAGCAGCATCGATCCCCAGTTCGGTCCCGTACTGCTGTTCGGCGCTGGCGGGCAACTGGTGGAAATCTACAAGGACCGCGCTGTGGCCTTGCCTCCCCTTAATACCACGCTGGCGCGCCGCCTGATGGAGCAGACCCGGATCTTTAGCGCACTCCGGGGAGTGCGTGGCCGGCCGCCGGTAAACCTCACCGCTCTGGAGGAATTGCTGGTTCGCTTCAGCCAGCTTGTGGTCGAGCAGCCGTGGATCAAGGAAGTGGACATCAATCCGCTGCTGGCCTCGCCCGACAAGCTGCTGGCGCTGGACGCGCGCGTTTACGTCCATGGGCCGGAGATGACTTACGAAGCGCTGCCGAAATCAGCCGTCCGCCCGTACCCGGCGCAGTATGTGTCGCCCTGGCGGATGAAGGACGGAACGGAAGTGGTGATCCGTCCCATCCGTCCCGAAGACGAGCCGCTGATGATCAAGTTTCACGAGACGCTCAGCGAGCGTACCGTCTACCTGCGCTATTTCCAGCCGCTGAAATTGAGCCAGCGCACGGCACACGAACGCATGACCCGGATCTGCTTCATTGATTACGATCGCGAGATGGCGCTCATCGCGGTAAAGCAGGAATCGCGCGACGGCAAGCAGCCGGAAGTCGTGGCTGTCGGACGCCTGAGCAAGTTGCACGGCGTCAATGAGGCCGAATGCGCCGTGCTCATCAGCGATCAGTACCAGCACCAGGGACTGGGAACCGAACTGTTCCGCCGCCTGTTGCAGATCGCCAAAGATGAGAAGGTAGGCCGCGTGGTCGCGACCATGCTCGCGGAAAACCGCGAAATGCGCGCCATCTGTAAACGGCTCGGATTCCAGGTCACCGTGGATATCGAAGACCAGTTGGTGCACGCCGCAGTTACGCTGTGACACATCAGCGAATCGGGTGGGTCGGAGGATTGTAGTAGCTGGGTAATTTGGCAATTTGGGTAATTGGCCGAGCCCGAGAGCCGAGAGCCCCCATCGACTAACGCCCGCTGACCAACGACTTAGCGACTAACGACTGACAACCCTGCCAATCAGCAACACGCGCGCGGAGGACTGCGGTATCGGGATGGTCGAATCCCAGGACAACATCCGCAGGAGATCACGCGCGCGCGGCGCCTGCGTGGCCCCGATCAGCAACGCCAAACGAGCGGCACCTGGCGATGCCGGACTCGGGAGATCAGTGGATCGCCTGAGGAGCGAGGCGGCAATGGGCAGAACCGACTCGAAGCTCTCGACTGCGCGCAATGTGACTAGGTCCGCACGTGCTCTGTCAGCGATCCCGCTGGAGTCGGCTGCAGCTTCTTCTTCCTCCGCCCGGAAAGCTGTCCCCCGTTTGACTGCAAGGTAGTCTTCGGCTCGGCCGCCGAAGACTTCTACCTCGCGCAGCGCGAGCGTACGGACGATCTCGCGCAGGAATGTCACCTTCTTGTTCTGTGATTCAATCAATGTCAGGCGCAACGCGGGGGCATAGATCTTTAGCGGCAGGCCGGGGAAGCCGGCTCCTGAGCCAACATCAATAGCCCGCAGGGAAGAGGGCGGCTCGAGCAACTGGGCGGCAGCGAACAGCGATTCGCCAAAGTGTCGAGTAACGATATGTTCCGGATCGCGCACCGCGGTGAGGTTCATGCGCGCGTTCCAGCGCAAAAGAATGTCCAGATACGCCGCAATTGCGCACAGTTGACCTTCTGCAAGCGGAGCCGGAAGAAAGGGCGACAGCAGCGCTGCAATCCGTGCAGGTTTCATTCTTAGACGACCCCCTCGCGACAATTGCCAGCAGAGCTTGGGTCTCCCTGCAAAGCCGATCTAACAAATTATTCAGATCAGTGCCTGCGAATGAACCAAACAAGCAAATTACCTAGAAACCAAAATCACCCAAATTCACTCGCCCCGATACACAACCCTGCCGCCCGCGATTGTTGCCATCACCTTGCCTGTGAGCTTCCAGCCGTCGAAGGGGGTGTTGTGCGACTTGGAGCGCGATTTGGCGGCTTCAAATGTCCACTTGCGGTTGGGGTCGAAGAGGGTCACATCGGCGACAGCGCCGGGCGCGAGCGTGCCGCGGTCTTGTTTGCGGATAATGCGAGCAGGATTGGTAGAGAGCAGCTCGACAATGCGGGCCAGCGGGACCTTACGTTCCACATGCAATTTGGTGATGGCTAGGCCGAGGGCGGTTTCCAGCCCTGTGAGGCCGAATGGTGCGCGATCGAATTCCACTGCCTTTTCGTGGACGGCATGGGGAGCGTGATCGGTGGCAATGGCGTCTACGGTGCCGTCGGCCAGGCCCTCGAGCACGGCCTCGCGGTCAGCGGCGGAGCGTAGCGGCGGATTGACCTTGAATCGCGTCTCGAAAGGGACCATATCGTCGTCGGTCAGCGTGAAATGGTGAGGCGTCACTTCACAGGTGACTTGCACGCCGGCGCGCTTGCCCCGCCGCACGGCTTCGAGCGAGGCCGCAACGGAAAGATGGGTGACGTGCAGTCGGGCTCCGATCTCACGGGCCAGTTCAATGTCGCGCTCAACCATGTCGGATTCGGCGCGTCCCGGTATGCCATGCAATCCGAGCAGGAAAGACTTGGCGCCTTCGTGCATGACCCCGCCTTCGCTGAGGCGCTTATCTTCCGCGTGCTGCATGACGGGCAAGTTGGCCTGAACGGCAGCCCGTAGCGCCTCGCGCATGATGCGGTCGTCGGCGAGGGGATTGCCATCATCGGTGACGCCTACTGCGCCTGCCATTGCCAGGGCAAAATAATCGGTCAGCTCCCGGCCCTGGCTGGCCACAGTGGCAGCAGCCACGGGGAAGACGTTGACCACGGCGCCACGCTCCGGCTCCTGCATCCAGCGGGTCAAGGCGGGCAGATCATTGATGGGCGCGGTGTTCGGCATGGCACAGACAGCGGTGAAGCCGCCGGCCGCAGCCGCAGCCGTGCCAGTCGCGATGCTCTCCTTGTGAGCCTGTCCCGGCTCGCGCAGGTGCACGTGCAGGTCAATGAAGCCCGGGGCGACGACGAGCCCATTGGCGTCGAGGATGTCGGTATCCGCGGCCGGCTTGATCTTTCCCGGCGCTTGAAGCTCAGCCACACGCCCGCCGCGCAGAAGCACGTCCATCTGCGCATCGAGGCTCTGCGCGGGGTCAATGACACGTCCGCCGCGGATAAGCAGCCCGCCTTTTGGCCGCTGATTAACGCTGACCGACGCTGATTTTTTTTCTTTCATGAATTAGCAGCAAGCAGCAGGCAACAAGCAACAAGCCCACTGCTTCGCTTGTTGCGCGTTGCTTGTTGCTGGTTCACTTTGCCGCTCCCAGGGCCTTCGCCAGGATGGCCATGCGCACGGGTACGCCGTTGTGCACCTGCTCGCGTATGAGCGATTGCGACGCGTCGGCAACCTCGCTGTTCAACTCGACTCCGCGGATAATTGGTCCGGGATGCATCACAATGGCGTCCGCTTTCGCCCAGCCCAGCCGCTGGCTCGTAAGCTGGTAAGCAGCAATGTAGTTCTCGTAGCTCAGGCGGCGACCGACGAAGCGCTCTTTCTGGATGCGTAGCAGCATGATGACATCCGCGTCGCGCAGTCCCTCCTCCAGCGTGCGCACGACGCGCACACCCGGCGCAAGCACCACCGCAACATCGGGCACCAGATCCGGCGGACCGCAGAGCGTGACCTCGGCGCCGAGCTTCGTCAGCAGGAACACGTCCGAGCGCGCCACCCGGCTGTGGTAGACGTCGCCGATGATCGTGACCTTCAGTCCTTTGAGCTCGCGCTTGTGCTTCAGGATCGTATAGGCATCCAGCAGCGCCTGTGACGGGTGCTCGTGCATGCCGTCACCGGCGTTGATGATAGGCAGATCGAGCGCGCGCGAAAGCGTCCAATGGGCGCCGGACGAGGGATGGCGCATGACGATTGCGTCCGCGCCCAGGGCCTGCAGTGTGTAGCCGGTATCAATGAGCGATTCGCCTTTTTCGATGCTGGAGGCGCTGGCGGTAATCAGTGTGGTGGTCGCACCCAACGCCTTGGCGGCAAACTCGAAAGAAACGCGAGTACGCGTGGAAGCTTCATAGAACAGCAGCACGATGCGGCGTCCGCGCAGAAGCGGCGGCGCTGCCCGCGGGCGTCTTTCCATCTCGGCGGCCAGCCGCAGATAACTGCAAATTGTTTGCTGGTCGAGCTGCTCGATGCCCAGCAGGGAACCGGCCGGTGCTGGCCGGTTCTCTCTCTTCAGTTTGGAGGGTGGCATCGTCTTCGATCTCAGATCCTGAAGCGGTTCCCCTTTGTCTTTCTAAGAAAGCATTGCCCGATTACCGATTCACTATCCTTCTCTTTCCATCAACAAAACTTTTTCCAGGCCGTCGGTTTCTTGTAATCGCACTTCCACCATTTCGCGGGCGGTAGTCTGCACCAGGCGTCCTACGAAGGCGGCTTCAATGGGCAGCTCGCGCCGGCCGCGGTCAATCAACACCAGCAGTTGCACCCGTCGCGGGCGGCCCTGGTCAAAAAGCGCGTCCATGGCAGCGCGGGTGGTGCGGCCGGTGTAGAGAACGTCGTCCACGAGGATGATGTCCATGCCAGTGACCGGGCAGCCGATGTCCGTCGGCTGCACCAGCGGCTTGGTCCCCACGGTAGACAGATCGTCGCGGTAGAGCGTGATGTCCAGCGTGCCCACCGGCACCGGCTTGTTCTCGATGCGCTGAAGGATCTTCGCCAGCCGCTGCGCCAGCGGCACGCCCCGGCGCTTAATGCCCACCAGCGCTAGCCGTTCAATGCCGTTGTTCTTCTCAATGATTTGGTGCGCCAGCCGCACCAGCGTGCGCTCGATCTCCGACGCCGACATCAGTTGCGCCTTCTCGCGCAAGAGAGGTTGAGTGGATGTTTGCGGGCTCATAAAGGCGCATGATACAGGAAGCTGATCGGCGGTGACTAGTGTGGAGACGTAGTAAGCTACGTCTCTACCGGCTGGCATCGCTCCGTCCTTTGAAGTACGCGAACAAGGCCCCGCCAGCGCTGGAGAACGCCAGAAAGACCAGCAGGAACAAGATCATGGAGAGCACTACCAGCGCCGCCAGCTCCTGTGGCGAAAGATGTGTGAATCTCTCGGCGAGCTCCTGGGCGCGGGGATTAGGATTGCGCGCGGCAGCCTGCTGCACTGACTGTACCAGCACCTCGCGCAACTTGCCCGCGCCCAGCAGCGCGAAGTCGAGCACCGTGAGGATGGCGAATAGCAGGAAACCAATCCCTGCTGCAGCGGCGCCGAGCCGCGCCCCTGTCCCCGGAGTGAGTGGAGTCTGCACGCGCCGTTTGTACATAGCTGCCGAAATCCAGCCCGCAGCGAGCATCCACAAGAACACAAAGAACAGGGGCAGCGGCAACAACCCGGAGAGCAGCGCCACCAGCACGCCACCAAGCATGGCTCCGGGCAAGGCTTTCGACCACTCGATCTGGGTGGGAGCTGCCGGCGCAATCAGGACCTGACGCCGCCATTCTTCTTCTCGTGACGTTAGCGGCGCCGGCTGCACTGGAGGCTGTACTTCACCCGGCGTTCCCGGCGTGAGTGGCGGGGTTGCGGGCTCCGTCTCACTCATTCCGGCTACGCGGATCTGCGGAGCGCCGCAGTGAGGGCAGAATGGAATCCCATCTTCAACGCTGACGCCACACTTGTAGCACGCATGCTCCACTGAAATTCAAGTTACAGCAGCGGTCATGCGGTGTGCAAGGACTGGGAAAAGCCGCAACGCAGAGAACATATAAAGGGCGCAGCGGACACAGAGATCTAAGAAAATGCGCTTTACGCAGAGTTGGCTTCCGAGAACCCCTATCGCAACCACGCACCTTGATGGCTATAGGGATTCCTCGCTTTGCTCGGAATGACAAACGTGACCAGCACAACAGGGTACTGCCATTCTCTGCGACGCTGGCGACCTTCGCGACTTCCGCGTCCTCTGCGTTCTCGCTTTCGTTAGAAGAAGGGGGCGTGCGTTCTAGCTCTTCGTCGAAGGGACCGCAGCAGCAGTTCCCACGCGCTCGGCTGCTTCCATGCCGCTGCGGACGCAGTCGGGGACGCCGATGCCGCGGAAAGCGTTGCCGGCCAGCGCCAGCCCGGGCAGGGCGTCGCGCAGGCGCTCAATGCGCGCCACCCGTTCCAAGTGTCCGGGACTGTATTGCGCCATGGCGCGCGGCCACTTGTAAACGCGCGTCGCCAGAGGTACCGCGCGAAGATCTAGAATTTGTCGCAGTTCATCCAGGACGGTACGCAGGATTTCTTCTTCGCTTAGCCCCAGCACGGCTTCATCCCGCGTCCCTCCTAGAAAAGCGCGAATGATGGCGCGGTCCGCAGGAGCGCGATGGGGGAATTTGTTGTGCACAAACGTACAGGCCAGCATGCGCTGCTTTTCGCTGCGTGGCACCAAAAAGCCAAATCCCGGGGGAAGCTTGGAGGCATCAGCCCGTGTATAGATCAGTGTTACGGTCACAGATGAGCTGTACGCAATGCCGCTCAACTCCGCCGCGAGTTCCGGGTGTCCCGCCTGAAGCAGTTTGCTCGCGGCGCTCGCCGGGGTGGCAAGCACAACCGCGTCAAAGTTAGTGGTGGAGCCACTGTGAAACACCTGCCACTGCTGACCGGTGTAGCGGACGCTACCCACCCCGCAGTTCGACCGCAGAGCGCCGGCGGGAATGCGGTCGAGCAGCGCATCCACCATCTGTTGCATGCCGTCCTTCAAGGACGAAAACAGCGGCGGCTTGGGGCGTCCTTTCATCATCTGCGCCCTCTTTCGCCGCGACGCCAGCATTCCGCGGCTTAGGCTGCCATGCCGGACTTCCATTTCGGCAAAGCGCGGCAGCACGGCGCGGACACTAAGATCGCGGGCATCGCCGCCATAAACGCCCGCCAGCAGCGGGTCGGCGAGGCGGTCAACCATCTCTGTGCCAAAGTGGCGTTCCACCATCGAAGCCACAGGCTCATCGTGATTGAGCAGCTTTGGCTTGTGGAAGAATTCTTCCGCCATATGCAGCTTGGTCGTGATAGAGAACAGCGGCGAGAACAAGGTGGGCAGGATTTTGGTCGGGACCATGAACATCAGCCCGTCCGGCATCTCGATGAGTCTGCCCTTGACGAGGATGTAGGTCTTGCGGTCGGCGTCATTGGAGCCGATGATCTGGTCGCCGAGACCCAGTTCGCGGCAGAGGAGCAGCGCCCACGGCTTTTCCGTGAGAAACGAATCCGGACCGGCCTCGACCAAGCAGCCCTCGACGCGGTCGGTCCTCAGCACTCCGCCCAACTTGGGTGCGCGCTCGAAGATGACATACTCAAGGTCAGCGCCGGATTGCCGCTGCTTTTCCAGGTAATATGCAGCGCTGAGCCCGGAAATCCCGCCACCGATGATGGCAACACGCTTCATGGAAATCGTTTCGAGTTTCGCGTTTCAAGTGTCAAAAGCAGCAAGCAGCAAGCAACGAGCAAGAGTGGCTGGTATTGCTATTCCCTCGTTGCTGAGTTCCAGTGGTTCCCAACTGGCTGCTTGTTTGCTTGTGCTTGCTGCCCACTCTGGAAACTGGAAACCTGAAACTTGAAACTGCCAACTGCCTCTACTCCGGCTCGGCGATCTGTACCAGCGCGGAAGGCTTGTTCTCACCTGCCACAACTGGCCTGAGTGCGGCGCGCGCCACCTCAGCCAGCGCTTTCGCCAGCAGGGGCGAGTCGTTCAGCGACTCCGCCCGCCACTGCCGCATACCGAGTTCCTCAGCAAATTTCTTGAAGGCGATATCAATGTCGTACAGCACCTCGACGTGATCGCACAAGAACCCGATCGGCTGTATGAACACGCCCTTATGTCCCTGCTGTTTCAGCTCCCGGATTGTCTCTTCCACCGTGGGTCCCAGCCACGGCCCGCCGGACATGCCCTGGCTCTGGAACGCGAACCGCCAGTCATCCAACGATAAGGCTCCGCACTGGATAGCCACGAGCTCGGCGGTCTGTCGCGCCTGCTCTTCGTAAGGATCACCTTCAACAATAGTGCGCGTGGGCACGCTGTGCGCCGTGAAGATGACGGGAATCTTGGCGCCAACTTCAGCGCACACGCTACGCCATCCGGCATTCAATTTTTCAGTGAATGCGCTGATCAGATAGGGCTGGTCGTGCCAGGACTCAATGAATTCAACCGCGAACGGCGCCTGTCCGCTTTCACCAGACAATGCTCGTTTGTACAGCCCCACACTTGTACGTGAGTTCTGCGGCGCCAGGCAGATGGCGACTGCGCGTTGCACTCCGTCGGCTGCCATCTTCGCTGCCACGTCGGGAATATAGGGCGTCCAATTGCGCATACCGACGTAAACCGGCAGGCCCAGTTCCCTGGCGGTCAATTCCGCCTGCTTCATCGTGAGTTCCCGCAGCGGCGAACGTCCGATCAGCGTGTAGCGATGCTTGACCTCGTCAATGACGGGTTGGGGCACAGGACGTCCGCCGGTCACGTTGCGGAGAAATTCAGGAATTTCCTCCACTCTGTCCGGAGTTCCATGCGCCAGCAGCAAGACCGCGGTCTTCCCGGGGGCACCTTGTAACGGAGTACTGCTCAATCCGTCTCTCCAAACCAGTTGATTTTCGCGGCGGCGGGTTTCGGCTTCGAACTGTACTCATGCACGAACTTCACCAGCGCCGTCACGTTCTCCACCGGCGTGTGCGGCAGGATGCCGTGGCCCAGGTTGAAGATGTGTCCGGGTTCGCCGGCGACCAGGTCCAGGATATCCTGCGCGCGCGCCCGCAGCTCTTTCCATTCCGCGAAAAGCAGCACGGGATCCAGGTTTCCCTGAATGGCGCCGCCGCCGATGTTGTCCCAAGCCTCATCAATGGGGATGCGCCAATCCACGCCCATGACTTCCGCGCCGGTCTCTTTCATGGACGGCAGCAGCGTGCTGGTTTCCGTCCCGAAGTAGATGATCGGCACGCCGGTGGCCTTCAGTTTCTGCGCCAACTCTGTGGTGCGGGGCAACACGTAGCGGCGGTAATCCTCCACTCCCAGGCAGCCGACCCAGCTATCGAAGATTTGCAGAGCGTCGGCGCCGGCGCGCGCCTGCTCCGCCGCGTACTGCGCCAAGACGCTGACCAGCTTGGACATGAGCTGGTCCCAAGCCGCCGGCTCGCGGTACATCATTTTCTTCGTCTCGACATAGTTGCGCGAGCCGCCGCCCTCGATCATGTAGCTGGCAAGAGTGAACGGTGCTCCGCAAAAGCCGATGACCGGCAGTTCCGGCCCGAAATGCTTTACCACGAGCTTGACCGACTCGGCCACGTAACCCAGTTCTCCGGCGCGGTCGGTGCGCAGCGCGGCTACCTGCTCTGGGTGGCGCAGCGGCTTTTCGATTACCGGACCTTCACCGGCCGCGAAATGGAAGTCCAGCCCCATGACTTCCAGCGGCAACAGCAAGTCGGCAAAGATGATGGCTGCATCTACGCCCAATGCCTCGGCGGCTGTGATTGTCACTTCCGCCGCCAGCTTCGGCGTCTTGCAGATTTCCACCAGGGAGTGGTGCTTGCGTACAGCACGGTACTCGGCCATATAGCGGCCTGCCTGTCTCATAAACCACACAGGCGTGGTTTCCACAGGCAAGGCCTTGCAGGCCCGGACGAAGCGCGAATCGGGAGCTGACATAAACAATCAATTTAACATTTCAGCCCGGGAAACGCCTCAGGAGTTGTGATTGGCAATTGGGAATTAGCAATTGGCAATTAGCAACAAGCAGCAAGCCACCAGCAGCGGAGCGGGCTGCGGCAAAGAATTTCAACGATTGTCATTCCGAGGACGCCGAGCGTAGCGAAGCGCCCGAGAAATCCTATTCCTGTCAAGAACTGTGAGCGGATGTGGCTGCTTGCAGCTCGCTGCTAGAGCTTCAGCTCCAGCCCTTCCTCAGCAGCGCGGACCTTGGGGTAGTATTCGCGGGCTTTTTGGACGATGCTGTCAATGCAAGCGTCGCTGTGGTCGGGATCATGGTGGAAAAGCACCAATTCGCGCGCGCCGCTTTCCATAACCACGTTGATGGCCTCGCGCCAGTGGCTATGGCCCCAGCCACGCTTCTTGGCCACGTATTCCTCGGGCAAATACTGCGCGTCGTAGATCAGCACGTCGGCGCCTGCGGCCAGCTTGCGCACGCTCTTGTCGAATACAGTGTCTCCGGGCTCGTTGTCGGTGGCATAGACGAGCACGCCTTCGGGAGTTTCCATGCGGAATCCCAGGCAGCCTTGTGGATGGTTCAGCCACTTGGTCTCGATAATGATATGGTCGAATTTGAGCCGGCCTTCTTCGATGTCATAAAAATTGCGGTGCGCCGCCATTTCGCTCATGTTGACGGGGAAATACGGGTCGGTCATCTGCTCTTCAATGGCACGCTGCAGCCCGCGGGTACGGCTGGAAGAATGAAAAAAGAAATGGTTGTCCGGAGCGTCGTAAAGCGGGCCGAAAAAGGGGATGCCCTGAATGTGGTCCCAATGGAAATGGGAAAGGAAGATGTGCGCGGTGATTGGTCTGGAATCGAATTCGCCGGCCAATTGCTTGCCCAGCAGACGGAACCCCGTGCCGCAGTCAAAGATGTAGATGTGTTCTTTGACGCGTACCTCGACGCAGGAGGTATTGCCTCCATAGCGCATGTTTTCCGTTTGAGGCGTCGGCGTGGAGCCTCGGACCCCCCAGAATTTAATGTGCATGCGCCACGCTCCCAGGCCCGCGTTCGCCTGATCCCGCGGTGAGGCGAACTTCTCGCGAAAATAAATCTGGCAGAGTATACGCCAATTGCAAATGCTAGCCCAGATAACATGGGTAACCCCAAAGCCAGTGAACCTCAGGGTTACCCCCTGGCGTTCACGGCGGCAGAAGGCACGACATTGTCGCTTGCACGCAACAGGTTTTCTCGCCAGGATCAGTCACTTGCAACGTATATAATCAGTTTTTCCGCCAGAGGCTGCCAATGACTGCGTGCGCTATCTGACTCGCCGCTGAGGGCGGCTTTTGGCCTGTAAAGCCCATGTTACGTCCGGATTTCAAAGAGTTCCGCCGGCTGGCTGAACACGCCACGCTGGTACCGGTGGCCCGTTCGGTGGCCGCCGATTTGCTCACGCCGGTATCTGCTTTCCTCAGCATTGCGGCGAAAGAGCCCAACGCGTTTTTGCTGGAGTCGGTGGAAGGCGGGGAAAAGGTCGGCCGCTACACGTTCCTCGGCGCGCGTCCGTACATGACCATTAGTGCCCAGGGACCGGAGATCACGATACAGCGCGGCAAGCAACGGGAACGCGGAAATGGCGACCTGTTTGACGCCTTACGCGGCGTGCTGCATCAACACCGCGCGGCACAGGTTCCTGGGCTGCCGCCGTTTACGGCCGGAGCCGTCGGCTACTGTGCTTATGACGTTGTCCGCCGCCTGGAACGCCTTCCGATCAAAGCCAAAGACGATCTCGCCTTCCCCAACTGTCTGCTGATGTTCTTTGACCGGCTGCTGGCGTTCGATCACGTGCGCCACCAGATCCACATAATCGCCGCCGCGGACGTGCAGCGGGAATCACCACGCAAGGCTTACGATCGCGCTCTCGCCGATATTGGCGAGCTGGAGAAAAAACTGGCGCGCGGGCTGCATCTCTCCGCGCGGGATCTGGCCCACAAGCCCGTGTCGTTGGGAGGCAAGCTGAAAATTAACGCGGTGACCTCCCCGAGTCAGTACATGCGCAGTGTTGAAGCGGCGAAAGAGTACATCGCCGCGGGGGATATCTTTCAAGTAGTGCTCTCGCAACGGCTCAGCTTCGAGCCGGGCGTTCGTCCGCTGGACATCTATCGCGCGCTGCGAACGGTGAATCCCTCGCCCTACATGTACTTCCTGCGCATGGGCGACATGCACGTGCTGGGCTCGTCGCCGGAGATGCTGGTACGAGTGACGGGGCGCAAACTCGATTACCGGCCGATAGCAGGCACGCGCCCCCGCGGCTCTGACGAAGCCGCCGACCAGCGCCTGGAATGCGAACTCCGCCACGACACCAAAGAGCGCGCTGAGCACGTCATGCTGGTGGATCTGGGCCGCAACGACATTGGGCGGGTCAGCGAGTACGGCACGGTGCGCGTGCGCGATCTGATGTACGTGGAACGCTACTCCCACGTCATGCACCTGGTCTCCGCAATCGAAGGCACCCTGCGCAAAGATCTCGACGCGCTTGACGCTTTCGCCGCTTGCTTCCCGGCAGGCACGCTGAGCGGCGCTCCTAAGGTGCGGGCCATGGAGATCATCGAGGAACTGGAGCCGGTGCGCCGGGGCGTCTACGGCGGCTCGGTGCTGTATGCGGATTTCGCGGGCAATTTGGATTCCTGCATCGCCATCCGCACCATGCTGATGAAAGGGAAACGCGCCTATGTGCAGGCCGGCGCCGGTATTGTGGCCGACTCTGATCCTTTGCGCGAACACCAGGAATGCCAGAACAAGGCCCAGGCGCTGGTGCGGGCCACATTGATGGCGCGCGGACACGAAATATGAGGGCCATATTGACGCAGCATATGCAGATCTGATTTGCGTTCACCTGCGTTAATCAGCGGCAAAGAATTATGGTTTTTGTCTTGGATAATTACGACTCGTTCACTTACAACCTCGTCCAGTATCTGGGCGAACTGGGAGCGGAAGTGACGGTGCGCCGCAACGACCAGGTCAGTATCGCCGAGATCGAAGCGATGCGCCCCGAGCGCATCGTGGTCTCGCCCGGGCCCTGCACGCCGCAGGACGCCGGCATCAGCATCGAGTTGATCCGCCATTTCGCCGGACGAGTGCCGCTGCTGGGCGTGTGTTTAGGGCATCAGGCGATCGGGGCTGCTTTCGGCGGACGCGTGGTGCGTGCCCCCAACCTCATGCACGGCAAGACCAGCGAAATCGAACACGACGGCAAGACCATCTTCCGCGATGTGCCCTCGCCCATGACCGCCACGCGCTACCATTCGCTGATCGTGTCCGAGGACGGCCTGCCGCCCGAACTGGAAATCTCCGCCCGCACAACCGAGCATGACGGCAGCATCGTCATCATGGGTCTGCGTCACCGGCAGTTCCCGGTGGAAGGCGTGCAGTTCCATCCCGAAAGCGTGCTCACCACCGAAGGCAAGAAACTGATGAAGAATTTCCTGGCGCTGTGATCTTGCCATTATGCGCCACAAGGTCGAAGCGACCGATCCGTCACTACCACTCCCCAAGGCGTCATCCTGAGGCGAGCGAAGCGAAGCCGAAGGACCTGCTTTTATCATGACCCCAAAAAGCAGGCCCTTCGCGTCGCGGCCAAAGCGGGCCGCTAGCTCAGGATGACGCTTTCAAATGGTTATGCACCTGATAACCTGTAAGACGTGCCGCTGGTTGAAACCCGTAGTCTGACCAAAGTTTTTCCGCTGGGCGAATCCGCGTTCGGCGGTGGGGCCAAGGGCGAAGTACGCGCCGTGGACGGCGTCTCGCTCGACATCCCGGCGGGGGAAACTCTTGGGTTGGTGGGCGAATCCGGGTCGGGCAAAAGCACGCTGGGGCGGCTAATCCTCCGGCTGATCGAACCCACATCCGGCAGCGTCCTGTTTGACGGCAAGGATGTGCTTGCCGCCGGGCGTGCCGAACTGCGCCAGCTTCGCCGCGACATGCAAATCATTTTTCAGGACCCGTTCGGCTCGCTCAACCCGCGCATGCGAGTGGAAGAAGTCATCGGAGAGCCGCTGCTGATCCACAACCACATGTCGCGTTCCGCCTGCCGCCAACAGGTATCCGAGCTGCTGCAGGCCGTCGGCATGGACGAGTCCGCGTTGCGCCGCTATCCCCATGAGTTCAGCGGCGGACAGCGCCAGCGCATCGGGATCGCGCGCGCCCTGGCACTGCGCCCGAAATTCATCGTCTGCGATGAGCCGGTTTCCGCGCTCGACGTCAGCGTAGGCGCGCAGATCGTAAACCTGCTGGCGCGCCTGCAACGCGAGTTCGGACTGACCTACCTGTTCATCTCGCATTCCATGCCGGTGGTGCGCTACCTGGCAACGCGCATCGCTGTGATGTATCGCGGAAAAGTCGTGGAGGTCGGTGATACGGAACAGATCACAACGCGGCCCGCACACCCGTACACGCGCAGCCTGCTGGAGGCCACGCCACAGATCGCCGGTTGAGGCCGCTTGTAGCACCGGTGCGTTCTCTACGATTGGCACGCTTTCCGCAGGATTGTCATTCCGAGGACTACGAGCGCAGCGAGTAGGACGAGGAATCCCTACTCACACCACTCTTGACAGCCAATAGGGATTCCTCGCCTCCTGCGGAGGCTCGGAATGACAAAAAAACACAAGGCGCCGGATTCGGCACCTTCGTGAAAATCAGAATAGAAGCGATGTTTACGCCTTAACCACTTTACCGCTGCGGAGGCAAGAGGTACAGACGCGCATCTTCTTGGTTGCGCCGTTAACGCGGGCGCGCACCGGGCGCAGGTTGACATTCCAGCGCCGTTTGGTCACGTTGTGCGCGTGACTGATATTGTTGCCGAATTGCGGTCCCTTGCCACAGACATCACAAACTTGGGCCATGGCTACTCCAGAACGGTTCAGGTCTCATTGCGCAAAATATAAATTTTATCGGAGTTTCTGCATGTTGGCAAGCGGTGACTGGAGACGTAGCAAGCTACGTCTCTACGAACCCACCTGTCCAGGAATAACAACATCTAGTCCAGTGTGGTCACGCACCGCAACGTCTTCATCGTCTTTTTCACCGTGCAGGTGCTCGGAATCCTGCTGCTGACCAATCTTGGCGTGCTAAATCTCCGCGGCAACAGTCTGGTGCTGGAAACTGGTGACAGCCTGCTCATAGTGAATCCCGCTAATTGCCTGCTGGCCGCCGCTGCCCTGCTCGGCTGGGACCTGCTGAACGCCGTAGTGATAGTCAAGCTGTTCCGACGCACGGGGTTGGGCTAGGCAGAAAACATTGCTGCCACCTACCGCGCGAGCTTTAGCCGCAAATTAACGCAGATGCACGCAGATCAATAACCCTTTACTTGCCTGCGTCCATCTGCGTTAGTCCGGGGCTCACTTCACCTGGCTTCCAATGCGCGCCCGGGCGCCCTGCATCAAGCGCTCCTGGTCAATGATGGCGCGGCAGTGCTCGCCTTCGCCGATCTTGCCGCCGGAATCGAAGGCTTCCACCTTAAACTTGTGGAGTTTGCCTTCCTGTCCCAGGTAGGTGGCTTTTGCCGAGACCTGCGTATTGTTCGGCGTCGCCGCCAAGTGCTTCACATTTACGACGACACCAACGGAGAGCTGTCCGGGCTTCAGCAGCGGCTTGAGGATGCGGGCGGCGGCAACTTCCATCATCCCGATCATGCGTGAGGTAGCATAGACTTCGGGGAATTCGTCGTCCGACATGCCCAGGGCATTGGCCATGTCGCGGTCAGTGGCGAGGTAGGAAAGCTCGCCTGTGGCTCCAATCTCCACCATGAAAAGTCTCCCAGAAATTAGGGTGTTGCGATTTCGCGTGGAAATCGGCAAGCGATTATGGCGGAAATGAATCAATGAATCAAATCAATGGGCAACAGCCGATGCTCTTGACAATAGACAAGCTGATCTACGGCGGTGACGGCTTTGCCCGGCTGCCCGCAAACGAGCAGGGACGCGGCAAGGCTGTCTTCCTACCATTCGTGCTCGAAGGCGAGCGCGTACAGGCCGCCGTGGTCGAGGAAAAGCCGGGATACGTGCGAGCGCGCGTGCAAGAAGTGATCCTCCGTTCCGCCGACCGGATCGAGCCCGGCTGCCCGTATTTTCAGCAGTGCGGCGGCTGCCATTATCAGCACACGGATTACGCCAATCAACTCCGCATCAAGACAGCGATCCTGGTGGAAACTCTGCGGCGCGGCGCGAAAGTCCAACTCGAGCCCGGGCAGATCCGCGCACACGAGTCGCCAGCCTGGAATTACCGCAACCGCACGCGCATGCAGCTACGCGCCGAAAACGATTTTGCATTGGGCTACTTTCGTTTCGGCTCACATGAACTGCTGCCGGTTGAACGCTGTCCCATCAGCTCGCCCCTGATCAACCGTGCCATTGAAACATTGTGGCTGCTGGGACGAGCGGGCAAAGTAAGCCCGCAGGTATACGAGGTCGAATTCTTCGCCAATGAAGACGATAGCCAATTGTTGGTGGAACTCACTGTTTCTGGCCAACGTTCAAAGAGCGCCGGGGAACCAGCACTGGCGAAATTTGCGGCTGCGCTCCGCTCCGCCTTGCCTGCCGCAGCCGGGATAGCAGTTTTCCGCGGCGTCCCGCGAGGCGAGCAGGTGTCGCAAAGATTGCAGCAGGTCTTCGGGGCCGATCAGCTCACATACCGGACCAGTGGGTTTCAGTTCCAAGTCAGCGCCGGCTCGTTCTTTCAGACGAATCGCCATATGACTGATGTTCTCATCAATGTAGTAACGCAGGGCCGATCGGGCGATGCCGCCCTCGATCTATATGCCGGCACGGGACTGTTCAGCCTTCCGCTGGCGCAGAATTTCGGTGAAGTCTCGGCGGTGGAGGCGGCGGGCTCCTTCTTTGATCTGGAACGCAACGCGCCGCCCAACGTTCGGGCCATCCACAACACTGCCGAGCGCTTCCTGCAACAGGCGCAGGGCAAGCGCTCAACTGATCTGGTCGTGGTGGACCCGCCCCGCAGCGGGCTCGGAGAAAAATTAAGCGCGCTGATCGGCACGATGAGCGCGCCGCGGGTCACCTATGTCTCCTGCGATCCCTCAACTTTGGCCCGCGACCTGAAATTGCTGCTGGTAGCCGGGTTCCGAGTGGAAGTAGTGCACTTGATTGATCTGTTCCCGCAGACGTTTCACGTCGAAACAGTGGTGCACTTGAGACGCTGAGGTGTAGTTCTAGCCAGCCTGCAGAGCACAGCCGAGGGCGGCTGTGCCACACCGGCCAGCCGCAGCAACTCTTTACTTCCGCGCCACGACTACCCGTGGGATGCCCTGCAAATCGGGGATTGTCTGCACTTCTCTCCAGTTCTTAAGCAACGCCAGCACCGCCTGCTCCTGCGAGAAGCCAATTTCCATCAGCAGCCAGCCGCCGGGTTTTAATCGTCCGTACGCCTGGGGGACAAGCCGGCGGACGATATCCAGACCTTCCGGCCCGCCAAACACCGCCACCCTGGGCTCGAACTTACGCACTTCCCGCTGCACTTTATCGGCTTCGCATTCACCCACGTAAGGTGGATTGGAGACAACGAAGTCGAATACGGGAACCCCTTTGAAAGCACTCAGCAGGTCACTCTGTCCGAAGCGCACCCGAGTGGAGAGCTGCAGGCGCGCGGCGTTGGCGCGGGCAATCTCCAAAGCGGCGCAGGAAACATCAACCGCGTCAATTTCGGCGCCCGGCAATTCATTCGCCAGCGCCAGGGCAATGCAGCCCGATCCAGTGCCGACATCCACGATGCGAGGCCGCTCGATCTCGTGTTTCTTCACCAATTCGAGTACAGCTTCCACCAAGTGCTCGGTCTCGGGGCGCGGGATAAGCACGGCGGGCGAGACCAGGAAGTCCAGTCCCCAGAACTCCTGGTGTCCGGCGATGTATTGCGAGGGGACGCCGCGCGCGCGCTCCGCCACTGCCTGCTGATAGCGGTCCAGTTCATCGGCAGTGAGGTCCCGGCGGGAGTGGGCGTAGAGATAGGCGCGGTCGCAGCTCAGGGTGAACATCAGCAGCACTTCGGCATTCATTCGCGGGGAGCCGACGCCGTTGGCTTCCAGTTCTTTTACAGCCGCTTCCAGTGCCTGCTTGAGCTGCATCTGCGTCCTCGATCTCGAGTATTCCCCACGCGCCTCGGCAGATTAACGCAGATGGATTTCGGAAACAAACGTTGTATCCTATGCTGAACTTCCCATGGACACACGAAAACTTTTCCTTCCGATGCTGGTCTGTGCTGCGCTGACGCTCGGAGCCGCCCTGTTGGTCCGGGCCGAAACGGCGAAGCCGGATTCGACCTTGGCGCCGCCGCCATCGCTCACCAGCTTTGAGGGCCACCGCGTTTACCAGGCGGACGACGAAACGATTACGCCTCCGTATGTGCTTGAGGCGCCCGATCCGCCGCCGCTGAAAGATTTCAGTCCTGCCAAGGTGGTGTTGTGGTGCATCGTGGGCACCGACGGCAAAGCGCACATGATCAAAGTCGCGAAGCACCACAACATGGAAGCCGACCTGAAGGCTGTCGAGAACTTGAAGAAATGGAAGTTCAGCGTGGGTGTCACCAGGAAAGATAATCAGGTAGTGGTTGTATTGATGAAAGTGGACGTGATCTGGCGGTAACACTTTCTGCACTGTGTGCCGCCTCCGATTACAGCGGCGGCTCGATGGGCAGCGCCAGCGGCGGCTCGATCATAAAATCGAGCTTTGACATCTCAGCCACGGCTTTGCGCACAGCTTCCTCGTCCGTCGGTTCCAGGGTAATGACGAACGGCAGGTCCCGTTTGTTCTCGTGCGGCAGTTGCAGCACGGCATCCAGGCTGATGCGCGCCTTGGCCAGAATGTCGGCCAGCGAGGAGATGATCCCCACGCGGTCTTTGACCCGGAAGCGCAGGTAGTAGGGCCGCTTCTGATGGCGCAGCGGAATGGGCTTGTATTCACCCAGACGCTTATGTGCGAATGGTGACACCCGTTCGGGGCTGCCGCTGCGAATCTCGCGCGCCACCCGCATCAGATCGCTAACCACTGCTACGCCAGTGGGCCGGGCGCCGGCGCCGCGGCCGTAATAAAAGGTATCCTCGCCATAGAGCCCTTTGACCCATACGGCGTTGTAGGAACCCTGCACTCCCGCAAGGATCGTCGAAGTGGAAATCAGCGCCGGACGCACCGAGAGCATCAGCCCTTCCTTGCTCTGACGCGCGGCGCACAACAACCGGATGGTATGGCCGAGCCGGTGAGCGTAATCGAAATCAATTGGGGCAATGCGGCGGATGCCTTCAGTGAAGATATCCGACGGCGTGATCTTCTCGCCGAACGCCAGCGCCGAAAGCAGGGCGAGTTTAGAGCGCGCGTCCAGGCCGTCGATGTCATTCGTGGGATTGGCTTCGGCGTAGCCCAGCCGTTGCGCCTCGGCCAACACTTTTTCCAGCGGGGTACCGTGCTTTTCCATCTCGGTGAGGATGTAATTGCAGGTCCCGTTCAGAATTCCGTAGATGGCAACAATGCGATCGGCAGAGATACCTTCGCGCAGCACCGCGTGAATGGGAATGCCCCCAGCAACGCTGGCTTCCATGGCAATGTTGACCCCGGCAGCGATGGCCTGCTTCCAGATGTCGGCGCCGCACAATGCCATCAGCTCCTTGTTGGCGGTCACCACCGATTTCTTATTTGCGAAGGCGCTCTTGATCACTTCGGCGGCAACGCCGGTCCCACCTACCAACTCCACCACAATGTGCACGTCGGGATGATTGACTACCTGCCGCCAGTCCTTGGTCTTGAACACCGGACCGAGCGCGTCGGGGATGGTCTTCTGGTCGAGAAGCAGGTCGCAAACTGCTTTGACGCGCAGCCGGAAGCCCAGTTTGAGCTCAATTTGCGCGGCATTTTCCGCAAAGATCGTCATCGTGCCCGTGCCGATGTTGCCCAGGCCGACTATGCCAACATTCACTTCGTCCATAGCTTGCCATCATACCATCCACACTGAAAACGCTAACACCCGGCACCGAGACGCAAAGATGCAGAGAAATTCAACTCCGATTTCGATTTCCGATTTACGAGTTTCGATTTTTGAGTTTTCGAATCCCCAGATGAGCCAATGACCAAATGGCCCAATGATCCAATGGCTCAATGTTTGTCTCTGTGTCTCTGTGGTAAGTGTCCCTTCGGCGGAAGCTCGGGCAAAAATGAGGTGCAGTGCAGGCGCGCGACTCACATACAATGAATGTATGGACCTGCTCACGGCCACGCAGATCCGCGACTTTCGGGTGCGCGGCAACTACATGAACCAGGGGACGGCGTTGCTCAGAAAGAAGGGAGCGGCAGCCCGGCCCGGCTACTCTCCGCCGGTGGCGGATTTCGAACTAACCGACGGCAAGGCTGGCAGCATCGTCGTCCGGCAGTCGGATGTCCCCTTGCTCTGTCAAGACGATTACGAGAAAGGGAAACAGCACCTTGCGGCCATTCTGAACGCAAAGCGTGGTCACCAAAAGGCAAACAATTCGGCCGCGCGTAAGAACCTGTCGCAGCTTGCGTTCAAGCCGCGTCAGCCTGCGGAAAGCAGGTACGTGGTTCCTTCCACCAGTTGTGAAACTCACTCCGACCACGACATAAGCCAGAAGGCGTTCATACTGCTCAAGCTCACCCAGCAGGGTTATCCCGTGCCGGATTTCGTTGTTCTTACGGCGCAGGCTTACGTCGACCGTGCTGAGCATCTGGAAAAACATCTTGCGGACGCCATTGCAGAACTTGAACTTCTCACCGGACAGGGCCTGGGAGATAGCAAAGACCCTCTGATCTTCGCGCTCCGCTGTGCCACTGCACACTACATCCCGGGGGTGATGGACACTTACCTCAATGTCGGCGTGACCGAGAGCACATTACCTGCCCTGGAAAATAAGTATGGCGCGGTTGCAGCCCGCAAAATTTTCCTGAATACGCTGAAGAATCTCTGCCACCGGCTTGATTGCGAAGAAGGCGTTTCCCTGGCCAGTGCGGTCAAGTCCGATCTGCCTTCCGAGCACGCGGTGCGGCTGATCAATCAACTATCGGAGGTAGTCAGGAAAGCCGATCGCAGGCTTATCGAAGACGCGGCTTTCCAGGTCCGCTTTTTCGTGAACCAGGCCTACAAGCATTTCGCCGACAACCACGAGCTCATGCTCACCCTGTTTCGGGGCAAGGAGCACTATCCCAGCGTGATCCTGCAAAAGATGGTATGTACGGTGCGCGGCGAGGAGGCCTACGCCGGTGTCCTCTCCAGCCGCCATACGCAGACGGGATCGGGGGTCGAACTCCAAACAGCGCGCAACATCTTCGGCGAAGAAATGATGACCGGGACGGCCGAGGTCGAGTCCACTGTCTTCCAGGACCGGGAGAAGATCCGGCACAATTTCCCCGCCGTTTATCATTTTGCCCCCCATCTGCACGACCTGGAACGAGAGTTCGAGTCTCCGGTGACGATTGAATTTGGTGTGGAAGCCACCAAACGGTATCAGTGGTTTGCTCTATTGCAACTAAATGAGACCGGAATGGCGGGCCGGGCCGCCATCACCTCCGTGGTGGACATGCACAAGTCGGGCATCATCTCGCGCAAGCGGGTGACCGAACTCATTCGTCCCTATCACATCCGGCAGCTCACGAGCGACACCATTGACCAGGAAGCTTTCAACATCCTGAACAGTTTTTGCTCCGGGGTGGCCGTTCTGCCAAGGTCCGCTGTCTCGGCGCGGGTCTATTTCAGTGGCGACGCGGCTTTGACGGCCAAGAGCCACGGCGAAAAGGTCTGCTTGTGCAAGAAGACCTTTCTGCCCACCGATACCGTGGTCATGCGCGAGATGGACGCCATCATCAGCCTGACATCGGCGGCCATTCACGTAGTTACGATCTGCCAGAGCCTGGGCATCCCCGCGTTGCTGAGCCTGGAGAAAAGCGGAGTCTCGCTGCAACCCGGCAAACTCGTAAACGCCAGCGGACGCGAGATCAACGAAGGCGACTGGATCACCATTTCCTCAAGGCGAAGAGCTATCTACCTGGGCAAAGGAAAATTCAAGCCTGCCCGGCTGCTGCGCTACATGCGCGGAGAGCCCGTGCAGATTGAAGAAGAGGAACGGGAGGCCTTTGCTTCCGTCGCCTACGCCTACCGTTATTACCAGCAATTGATCCGGGGCTTGAGTGTTACTCAGATCTCCACTCTGAATGAAGTCACCCGGCTGGTGAACTTTGAGCTGCGCGGAGAATCCGAAGAAGCCCGACAACTTGTGAACGCTTGGTTCGACGATCGCGAAGTGCTCTACGTGGAAGAAGTATTCAAGAGCGACATCGGCGATCATCTGGCGCAAAGCAGGGTCTTCGAGATGCTCACGCTGGACCGCAAGATCAGGTTTTTCAAGAGCGCCGTGGAAAAATGCACCCGCGAGCACATCTCCGGCTACGAGGCCGGCGCTTTCATGCTGGGGCGGTTCTTGTCAGTGCGCTATCCCGCCGCTTTCTGGAAGTGCTTCACTCCGCCGGAAATCGCCGTGCTGGTGAACGAGTGGGTGCTGTTCGAGAAATACATGCAACTCCTGCACAACGTAGGCGAGCGAAAAGTGCTCCAGACACGAAAAAAGATCCTGAGGGAAGGTCTTGACGAACTCACGCTGCACCCCGGCAGCGTGCATTCGCTGATCACCGTCAAGCTGAGCGGCGCGGACTTGGCAGAGGCCCGAAACTCGCTACCCGAATGGAGCGATGCGCAATCGGCGCGAGTGCTGGAACTGCTAGAGCAGCCCTATCATTTCTTCTACAACTTCGACGCCGGCTGGTCGGTCGAGGAGTTGGAACGCATCTGTCGCGAGGAGAACCTGGCCGTCCCCGGGCGCGACGACACGTAGGACGTGCGGCCCAGTCGCCCTCGGCTGGGCCCGCACAGGCAGCGAGGGCAGGGCGCCTGTGCCACACATCATTGGAAGATCTACTGCTTCGCTGCCACCGCGACGGCCGCACTCTCTTTGAGACCGTACAAATAATCGCGGTCCATGGCAATTTCCATTTCCCGCAGGACCTCGGGCAGCTCCTCTCCATCCCGGGCGGCGATCAGGCGGCCCAGCGCCAGGGAAAGCGACAGCACTGCGTTCATGCCAAGGTTTGCCTTGCGCTGCATGATCTGGATCTTTTCTTCGGGCGAAGCATTGGGAGCGATCTTGCCTCGCTTCGTAGCCAATTCCAGTTCCATCAGCAGCAGCGCCCGGTCAATGTCCGCCAGCGTGCCCAGTTCCGAGATCTTCTTACCCAGGAACATTGGAGCGATGACTTCCTGTACGTTAGCGACTGCGTTCAGGCAGCCTTTGCCGCCATAGCGTTTCGCCCGCATCCACAGATCGGCAAGTTCGCTGTCTTCCTTGGTGACCGTCTCTGCCTTGATATTCTTGGCGAAGCGGTAAGTCTTGTCCTTTTCGTTGTACGTGAAATAGTTGGGGAATTTCCGCGTGAGCGGGCCAGCCTCGATGATGCTGTCAACCAGATGGATGGCCTCATCGGTTCCAGCGGAAGTTCCCAGCGGCGTAGAGCCGCAGAACTTCATGCCGTTGTCCAGCATTACCACCACTCCCACAGTAGGTATGCCAGCGTTCGTAGGTTCCTCGTGGGCGGAGATGTCGGTGATGGTCAGATCGGGATCCATTTTCCGCGTGATCTTGATCCCCTTCTTCGCCATCTCCATCAGGTCAACGATGCGGCTGTATTTCACCAGCCTCTCGGTATTGGCGCCGCCGCCGCACTTCAAGCCAAGCGCGCCCACCGCGAACGCGATATCAGCTTCCATGACCTCGTTCGGCGACTTGGAGCGGTGCGACACCACCAACGCGAGCCCATGCTCTTTGGCGGTGCGTGTCGCCAACAGGGTCTCGCTGAGAGTGCCGATCTGGTTGGCTTTGATGAGCGCAGTATTGATAAGACCGTCCTCTGCGCAGCGCTTGATAGTGGAATCCTTGGTCGTGACCAGATCGTCGCCGATGATCAAAATCTCCTCGTCGAGGGCGTTCATCAATTTCTTCCAGCCCTCGTAATCGTCCTCGGCAAACGCGTCTTCCAGAGAAACGATGGGATATTTCTTGACCCAGCGGATATACAGTTCCACCATTTCATCTGTGCTCAGGACCTTGGGGTCCTCGGCCCGCCAGAACAGATACTTGCCGACGGAATCCTTTTCTCCCGTCTTTTCCCGGTACGCATTGCTCAGTTCACTGGCGGCTGGGTCGAGTGCCAGGCAGACATCGCGGTCCGGCACGAAGCCGCATTCCTCGATGGCCTGCACTGCCACTTTCAGCGCGCGCTCCTCGGGAAGGACATCGTCTTTGCCGCGGGCATAGGAGGCCACGATGCCGCCTTCCAGGCCGATGCCAACGAAGTTCAGCCCTTCCGAGTCCTGAATGATCTGGATGGCTCGGCTTTGCAGCATATTCGTGACGCGCTGCGCCTCGATGTAATCCATCGCCGTGAGCGGCAAGAACATGAATTCCTGGAAGCTCAAGTTGCCGCCCATTTCTTCGGTGTGACGGCCCCCCATGATGGAGTTCCTGAATTCCCAGGGTGCGAAGACCACCCTGCCGTCGGGCAGTTCCAATTCCTGAAGCCGGTGGAGGCGGAGCTTACGCCGAAGCTCCGACGGCTTCACGATGCGCCCTTCGGTCGTTGCGGCAACGGCGGTTGCGGCCCGTACCTCCGCCGCTTTCATCGCCGCCTCACGCTGTCTTTCGCGGAAAGCCTTGTATTTTCCCGGATCGGCAATCAGGAAGTCGAACAGCGCCACCACCCCGAGGGTGAACAGAAGTCTTCCAAGGTAGACGACAACCGGCAAGCCGCTGGACATGCCCAGCAAAGCCAGAATAATTCCGGGGAGAAATGTCAGTTGGCAAAGCACCAGGCTTGCTTTCGGACCCGCAGCCGACACCGCCAGGTTTTGCGTCTTCACGCTGGGATGGAAGCTGCCCGCTTCCTTGTTGACTCCCGGATAGGCCCCGTACGGGATCTTGATGAACATCTCCAGGTACCACAGGAAACGGCTCAATGAGCCCTGCTTCATTCTTTCTTCCGCAGGACCGGCAAACTCCGGCCGCAGGTTGTTGGTCTTCACCGCGGCCATGTAGTGTCCGATTTCGTGAATGGCGATATTCGTGTGCCATGCCGCGTACCACATGACCGACGAGATCACGACTTCGACACTGAGGAACATCTCCCGGATTACGTCAAACCGCGACGAGACGTCCTGGGAGATGCTGAGCAGTGACGTCAAAAATGCGGCATGGAAAGAAACCAGTTTGTGATTAGCTATGATCCAGCCCCGATCCAGGCGGGGGATGTCTCGTTCCTGAGGGATAAATCTGAACAACGAGCGCACGAGATGCATGGCGGCCTTCTCTTTAAAGGAAATGAAAACAATGATGGTCGGACTGATGCTTTCAGACTTTCAGCCCGCAACGCCCCGGGAATTCGCCGATCCCAGCGAAATCAACCAGAATGTCTTCGCTTGAATAAGGCCTTTTATTATACCCGCTACTCACACGTTTGTTTACGAAATTGATCGCGGTTTCCAATTTCCGGCCCAACTAGACTGTCATTCCGAGCGCAGCGAGCCGCAGGCGAGCGGAGTCGAGGGATCTTGCGTTTATTCGCGACTTCCTGTCCGACCTCACTCTTGGGTAACTTCTTTTTGCTCGTTGCTTGTTGCTTATTGCTGCTTTCCTGAATCTAACTATCATGATGATTGAAATCCTTGCCGCCCTGCTGCCCCAGGGATCACGCGACGAGCGCATCGCCGCCATTGAAGGTGCGCTCCGCAGCGACGCCGGCCCCTTTCTGCGCCAACAAATCTCAGACTCGCTGGCCGAACTGCTTCCGGCTGAGGTTCTGGTTCCCGACGTTTACAGTGCCTGGCGTCCGCTGGTGCGCGACGCCATGGCCTTCGTAGTTTTGTATTTGTCGGATGCGCGCCTCGCCCCCAAGCTGGTCGCGCAACTGGAGCTGCCGCCGAACACTTCGCCCGAAGTGCGTTTACTGCGCCTGATCGCCAAGATGCCGGGGTTTCAAAAGCTGGGACAAGTGCTGGCGCGCAATCGCCACCTCAACTCCGCGCTGCGCGACGCCCTCTCAGAACTGGAAAACGAAATCTCCGACGTGGACTGCGGCGAGATTCAAGCGGTCATTGGGAGCGAATTGCACGCGCAGCTTGCCACCTACGAGGTTGAGGTCGAGCCGGAAATCTTTTCCGAAGCCAGTGTCAGCGCCGTAGTGCGGTTCACATGGTCCAACCCGGAAAACGACCGGCGCGAGCGCGGTGTCTTCAAGGTTCTGAAGCCGCATATCCCGGACTGCTTCTCCGAAGATATGGAGCTGCTGCGGCAACTGGCCGAATTCCTGGAGCAAAAGCATCACGAATACGGCTTTGCCGAAAATGTCCTTACCGACACGTTCACTGAGGTCCGGCGGCTGCTCGAAGATGAGGTGGATTTTGTCCGCGAACAGAAAACGTTGCGCCAGGCGTTTCGGCTTTATCGTGATGTGCGCGGCGTTCGCGTTCCTCGGCTGATCGCGCCGCTTTGCGCCTCCAACATCACCGCCATAACCGAAGAGCGAGGCGTGAAGATCACCGAGGCGGTATCATCCATGTCCGCGGCGCAGCGCAGGCGTCTCGCGGAACACTTGATCGAAGCGCTCGTTGCCGTCCCGCTGTTCGCTCCCGAAGGACAGGCGATGTTTCACGCCGACCCGCATGCCGGCAATCTGCTCTTTGACGAATCCAGCGGCGAACTGGTGCTTCTCGACTGGGCTCTCACGGAAGCCTTGAGTCCCGGACAACAGCATGAGCTCGCAATGTTGCTGCTCATGCTCGTGCTGCGCGACGCCGCGGGAATTTCGCGCCATATCTTGGCCCTTCAGAACGGCGCTGCTGCCGACCGCAAGGAGACCAATGCAGCGCAAATCACAGAGTGTGTCAGCAGCTTCCTCGACCGGCTTCCCCTGACGCGGCTGCCCAACAGCATGGATGCCATGCGGCTCTTGGACCGTCTTGCTATGGCAGGAGTACAGTTCCCCGCGCCCCTGATCATGTGGCGCAAGGCGCTGTTCACGCTCGACGGCATCCTGCACGAGATCGCGGGCGCGGACTTCTCCATGGACCTCGTGCTGGCGCGCCATGCGCTCGAAAGCTGGACAGGCAATTACAATTTCCGCTCTCCGCTGTCGCTCGCCGACTTGATCGGTGTGCAATCGAGCGCATTGTTTTACGGAGCCCGCCTGTGGACGCAGTGGGCGCGCGCATTCTGCTCCGCCACTCCTGGCATGCCGTAGCTCTCATTAGTTTTCCAGGATTCTTCGAACGACTTTATCCTTGACTTTTGACAGAAATATCAGTATTTTCTGTCAGCACAGAAATCTGTGGTCGTCATGGCGCCGCTGAGCACAGTAAAGAAACAGTTCATCCTGCACTGGGGCGAGATGGGCGCCCGCTGGGGCATCAATCGCACCGTCGCCCAGGTGCACGCCCTGTTGCACGTTTCCGCAGAACCTCTCACCGCGGAGGAGATCGCCACTACTCTCAGCGTCGCCCGCTCCAACGTCAGCACCAGTATTCGCGAATTGCAGGCCTGGGGACTCGTGCGCCCGGTGCATGTGCTTGGCGACCGGCGGCAGCATTTCACGTCCACCAAGGACGTCTGGGAGATGTTTCGCATCATCGTGGACGAGCGCAAGAAGCGGGAAATTGATCCCACCATGGACCTGCTCCGGCAGTGCATCCGCGAGCTGGATAAGAGCAATGCCGCCGATGCCTACACCCGGGAACGGCTTCAGGATCTGTACGATTTTTTTGCTGCCATTGAAGCGATCTATGCCGATATTCGCAAGCTTCCGGTCGGGAGCCTGCGGGGACTGATGAAGGCGCGCGGCGCCTTTCGCCGACTGCTGTCGGGCAGGCAGAGCAAATCCGGCGAACCCTCGGGAGTTATGTGAGGTGGTTCTTTTTTGCACCACTTGATTTCAGTATGTACAGAAATAACTGTCAATAATGCAAGGTGGCCAGTTGCAGTCGCGAGCGGCTTCATCACTGCTGGTCGCGTTGATGACCATTGGCTGGGTGATCAGCCGGTTCATCCCGCGCCCGCGAGGCGCATCGTCTGTGACGGTCTCCCAACAGTCCGGCGGTGTAGCAGCCTGAGCTATCGGTAATGCAGTGGAGTAGCCATGAAGCTCGAGAATCTATTGGAGCAAGGGTCACCGGCCCGGGAAGCTTTGGACGTGGTGACCGGCGCATTCGGCTTTTCCGGCAAGTACATCGCCGCGCGGCTATTAAGTATGGGGCGGCGCGTCCGGGCCCTCACCAATCATGCGCCGCCCAATCCCGGTAGTATTGAAGCGGTGCCGCTCGATTTTGCCGATACAGAAAAACTGGCATTTAGTTTACGCGGCGCGCAGGTGCTCTATAACAGCTACTGGGTGCGTTTTGCACATGGGGACGTCAATCACCAGACCGCTGTTGCCAACGCGAAGCGGCTCATCCGGGCGGCAGAAGAGGCCGGGGTCGAGCGCATTGTGCACATCAGCATCACCAACCCATCGCCGGATTCTCCGCTGCCGTACTTTCGTGGCAAAGCCGAGGTGGAGGAGGTCATTCGCGAGTCGAGGCTGTCGTACGCGATTCTCCGCCCGGCGGTCCTGTTCGGCGACGAAGACATCCTGATCAACAACATCGCCTGGATGCTGCGGCGATTTCCGGTGTTCGCCATCCCAGGTACGGGCAATTACGAATTGCAGCCGCTCTTCGCCGATGATCTGGCGGCGCTCGCGGTTGAGCAAGGTCAAAGGCGTAACAACGTTGTGCTGGACGCAGTCGGACCTGAGAGATATTCCTACGAGGAACTCGTGCGGCTGATTCGCAAATGTGTCGGCGGCAGAAGTTTCATTATCCATCTGCCGTTCCGGCTGGTGGAGTTGGCCGCTTCTATCATTGGCCGGGTCGTGAACGATGTCGTGCTGACAAGAGACGAGATTGCCGGCCTCATGGGAAACCTGCTGGTTCCTGATTGCGATGGCGCGCAACGCTCCGCAAAAACGCGAAACTCGGCAGTACCTGCCATCGCTACCACCAGCCTGAAAGGCTGGCTGCAAGCGCATGCAAGCACGGTGGGCATGAAGTATGCCTCAGAACTGGCGCGGCACTACCGGAGCTAGCCGCAGATTCGCGCCGATGAACACGGATCAAGTTGGTGGTCCGAAAAATCTCTTGTTGCTTTATGCTCGTTGCTTGTTGCTTATCACTGATTTCCCTCGCCTCCTGCGCTAGCCTTAACTAGTGTCACGCCGCATCGAAACTCTTATGCAGCTCACTGATCGCGTAATGCGCACGCAAGACTACATCAATCTCGAAAACGAACACGGCGCGCATAATTACCGTCCTTTGGACGTTGTCATCGAGCGCGCCCAGGGCGTGTGGGTGTGGGACGTAGAGGGCAAGCGCTATCTCGACTGCCTGGCGTCGTATTCCGCCGTCAACCAGGGCCACTGCCATCCCAGGATCCTACAGGCGTTGGTGGAGCAGGCGCAGAAGGTCACGTTGACTTCACGCGCCTTTCGCAACTCGCAATTGCCGCTGCTGTATCAGGACCTGTGTGAGCTGACGGGCATGGATATGGCGCTGCCCATGAATTCCGGTGCTGAAGCCGTCGAGACTGCCATCAAAACAGCGCGCAAGTGGGGTTACACGATCAAAGGCATTCCCGACAACTGCGCTGAGATCATCGTGTGCGCCAACAACTTTCACGGGCGCACCATCACCGCCGTCAGCTTCTCGACCGAGGAACAGTACCGCTCGGGTTTCGGGCCATTCACGCCAGGATTCAAAATCATTCCTTTTGGCGACGCGCACGCCCTGCGCGAGGCGATCACCCCGAACACCTGCGCGTTCCTCGTCGAGACAATACAGGGCGAAGCGGGAATTATCATCCCGCCCGACGGTTATCTGAAAGAAGCCGCTGACATCTGCCGCCAGAACCGCGTGCTCCTGATGCTGGATGAAATCCAGTCCGGCCTGGGACGGACTGGCAAGCTCTTCGCCTGCATGCATGAGGATGTCACGCCCGACGTGCTCATCCTCGGTAAGGCCCTGGGCGGCGGCTTCTATCCGGTGTCGGCGGTGCTGGCGTCGCGCGAAATTCTGGGCGTGTACAAGCCTGGCGATCACGGCAGCACGTTTGGGGGCAATCCTCTGGCCTGCGCCGTCGCCCGCGCTGCACTGCGCGTCATCATCGAGGAAAAACTTCCAGCGCGCTCTGCCGAGTTGGGCGCCTACTTTCTGGAACGGCTACGGACGCTTCGCAGCCCAAACCTGCGCGAAGTGCGCGGGCGCGGCCTGTGGATCGGCATGGAAATGCGCGGCCCCGCCCGCCCCTATTGCGAGGCGCTGAAAGAGCTGGGAGTACTCTGCAAAGAAACTCACGAAAAGGTAATCCGCCTGGCGCCGCCGCTGGTCATCTGCCGCGAGGAGATTGACTGGGCTATCGAACGCATCCGGCAAGTAATCGAACACGCGTAGCAACATCGCTCGCTAGTCTGTGAATTGTCATTCCGAGCGCAGCGAGGGGTCCCTATTGTGCCGACAATCTGTCATGAAGCTTCAATGACTCAATGGCCCAATGACTGAATCGCTCAATGGGAAAAGGGCCAGACCCAGCCGCAACAAAACTTAAGTACCGGCCGGCAGGGGAAATTCTGCTGATGCGAATGGTTGACTTGTGCTACTTTCATCGCAAGTTCCTGGTGCCCGCCCCACCCGGCGGAGGGGATCAGAGGCCACACAGGCTGTATGAGACTTCCTTTCCAGAGTTCGGCTCCGCGACGCGCGTTCCGGCGTCCCTCACCTTCGCCCATCCCCGAACTGAAAGCGGCGCAGGTGGCGGCACGCTATCGCGAAGCACGCCTGGGTGGGGACTTCTTTGAGTTTCTGCCGCTACCGTCGGGTCGTCTACTGCTGTTCTTGGTAGACATTGCCGGCAAGCGCGAGACCGCCATGGATGTGGCCGCCGCCGTCCAGGATGTGCTGCGGAAACGTGCTCCGGAGTTGCTGGACGGCGATAGCGCTATTGAGTCCGGCCATCTTGGACCCGCCGAAGACCGGCTTGCCGCGTTGCTGCTGGAACTGAACCGCACAGTCATGATGTCGGCCGGAGGCGTGTGCTGCGCGCCTGGCTTCCTGGCGTATTACGACCCGGGGTTCGGCACACTGGCCTACATCAACGCGGGCCATGTCCCCGCACTGGTGAAGGACGCCACTGGGATCACAACCCTGCCCGCAAATGGACTCCCGCTGGGGCTCTTCTCCCACGCTGTACACGACACGCACATGTTTGTCCTGCAGCCGGGCGCGGCACTGCTGCTGGCCTCGCGTGGAGTCGTCGAGGTCCGCGGCGGCCACCCGCGCGAGGAATTCGGCCTTGAGCGCGTCAAGCAAACTCTGGCCGCCGACTGCGGCAGCGCGCTGGAAATCTGCTCCAGTGTTTTGGACGCGGTAGCCAGCTTTGCCGAATCCACCCCCAAGCTGCATATTCCCATCCCGGGATTGCGTTTCAACCACGACAATGGGACCAATCACCACGATCCGCTCGCATCCGCTGCCAACGACACAACCGTCCTGGCCTTGCTGCGGACAAAATGAGGACGCAAGGCCCGGAAAGTGGAAACTCGAAACTGCAAACCGGCGGTGGAGTACTCTGCCGGTGGTAACATCTTGTTGCTTGAGGCGGCCAATGAAGCGAAAACTGGTGATCAGCGCGATTGCGGTGGTTGCCGCTATTCTCGTGCTGGCGCTTATCCCTTTCCTGATCAGCGCTGACGCGTTTCGTCCCCGCATCGAGGAGCGGCTCGAATTAACGCTGGGCCGTCAGGTTGAAATCGGCAAAGTGCGCTTTTCTCTGCTGGCCGGCGGCATCCGCGCGGAGAACATTCGGATTGCCGACGATCCGGTTTTCAGTCGTTCACCATTTCTGCGCGCCCAAGCCCTGGACGTCGGAGTGGAGAGATGGCCGCTGATCACCTCGCGTGCGGTCCGCATTACCTCCCTGAAGCTGCGGGAACCGGAACTGGTCCTGGTGCAGTCGCCGCGGGGAGAATGGAACTTCTCCAGCATCGGCCAGCAAAGACGCCCTCCCGGCTTAAAGCGCGATGCTTCCGGCGCGCGGAGCGAGCTTTCCATCCAAGAGTTGAAACTGACAAAAGGACAAATCGTGGTAATCCGGCCGCGAGGCACGCAGACCTACTCCAATGTGAGCTTCGACGCTAAAGATGTGTCCTACACGGCTGCGTTCCCGTTCACGCTCTCCGCAACCATGCCGGGCAACGGAGCGTTGAAGGTCGAGGGCAAGGCAGGCCCGGTACCGGCGGCGGGCGCGGCGGAAACACCATTTCAGGCCACGTTCAACCTTGATCATCTTGATCTCGGAGACAGCGGCTATTTCGGGCACAACTCCGGAGTGGATGGCTCCCTTAGCATGAAGGGGTCAGCGAGTTCCGACGGCCGCACAGTTCAGGTACAAGCCTCCCTCCAGGCGGACAAGCTGCGGCTGACGCCAGGAGGAACGCCGGCGCGGCAACCGGTCACGGCAGAGCTCGTGTCCGCTTACGACCTGAACACCCAGGCTGGCAGAGTCACCCGCGGCGACATATATCCCAAAGCGGACAGCAAGCGTCCAGCACATCTGACCGGAAGCTATCAGACGCGCGGTGCCACGGCTTCCCTCGGCATGGAACTGAGAGCCGAAAACCTGCCCACCAGCGATCTGGAGAACGTGCTGCCGGCGGCAGGGCTCACCTTGCCGGGAGGCGCGTCCTTACAAGGTGGTACTGTAACTACCACACTGGCCATCAGCGGACCGGTGGATCATCTGGTCGCTACCGGACCGGTGCAAGCTGCGAACGTCAAGATCGCCGGTTTCAACCTGGGGGCGAAGGCGGGGGCAATTGGCGCGCTGGCCGGTGTCCAGACTGGACCGGATACCCTCATCGAGCGCCTGAGTTGTACCGTTCGCGCCGCGCCCGAGGGTATGCGCTTGGACAACATCAATGCCCAGATCGCCAGATTGGGCAATGTAACCGGCAGGGGCACTATCGGTGCCAATCACGCCCTTGACTTTCATCTCGTGACCCGGCTCGCCCGCGGGGGCGGACTGCTTGGCGGCCTGGCACAGGCCGCGGGCGTGGGTCAGTTGAGTACGGTGGCATTTCGCATCCAGGGGACTACCGCTAATCCTACGTTCGTCCCCGATGTTGCCAGCGTGGTCCAGCCCCGGCCATCTCAGGCACAACCCACACAGCAAAGCCCTCTTGAAGGGCTGATGGGAATCTTTGGAAGGAAGAAGTGAAGCTGAGTTTGCGGGGCCCAAAAATGAAAACTGACGACTGTACAACTGACGACTGACAACTAGCTCAGTTCACCCAAGGCCCGCGGCGCTCGCTGGTATCCTTTTCTCCGGGTTTGGGATCGCGGTAGTTGCCGTACTCGTCGAAGTACTGGCTGCGGTCGTGCTTGCGCATGTAGACCTCGAACTTGCGCGCTGCACGGCGGCGCTTCCAGCGGTAGTACGCATTGCGCAGTCCAAAATACTTTTCGGAAGTGGCAAAGCCCAATCCCTGGCGCGGCAGAAAACGAACGTAAAGCCATCCGAACAGCGCCCCCCCAAGATGGGCAAAGTAGGCCACCGATTGTCCCCTCGCGCCCGGCGCCATTCCCTGAAAGGCTCCCGCCAGCGAAATGAAGATCAGAATAGCCACCAGGTACTTAGCGCGGATCATGAATGGCAGGGGGAACATCATGAATTCCTGGTTGCCGTAGAGCACGGCGAAGGCAGTCATCACTCCATACACGGCTCCTGAAGCGCCCAACGTGGCGGTGCGCGGATCAATACCGAGGAAGCTGAAGGCGGGCACGATGCCGAGATACGAGATGCCGATAGTAATGAACGCCGCTCCGATCAGACAGAAAAAATAGAACTCAAGGAATTGCTTGTCTCCCCAAGCCGATTCCAGAGTTGAGCCGAACATCCACAGCGTCAGCATGTTGAACAGGATGTGGAACAGGCCGTAGTGAAAGAAGCCGTAGCTGACCAGTTGCCATACGAACCCGTGCATCACCAGCGCCGGGCGAAGAAAAGCAAAGGCATTAACGTAGCTGGCGGCAACCGGAGCGACCGCGGAGACCAGCAGCATTAAAAGAAAGATGGCGGCATTGATGATAATTAGCCACTTGATGGCGCGGGTAAACGGCGGAAACCCAAAAGAAACTGTTCCCCCGCCGCCATAACCGCGACCGCCGTATGTTCGTTGAGGCATTCTAGGCACTTGACACCCTGTCGTTAGTCTTCGGTCGGTCGTCGTTTGCCGGTCGCGCTAATGCCAACCACTGACGCCAAACGACCACTGCCTATCTTTCCGGCACAGGCACAACCGGCAAACTTTTGTGGCCCTTCGAATCAACCGCCCGCACTGCGAAGATTACATTATCTTTGGATCGCTTTAGTGTGGCCCGGCTCACATTTCCGACCGGCTCTACATTGTCCCATTCGGCGCTTGTCGTGGGACGCCACAGCACCTCGTATCCGCTGGCCAATCCGCCCGGAGCGTGACTCCATGCAAGTGTTGAATCGTTCTCCAATTGCTTGGTTTCCAGCCTGACGTTAACCGGAGGTGCGGGGGCCGACGCGAGCGCTGCCAGGGACGCGACATTCAGCCGAGCCACGTTGGCCACGTAACCGTAGTCAACGAACTTCGGCAGATCACCATATTCGATGCCGTTTTCTTGCCGCGGGTTCTGATGCTGATGCGCGTAATTTTCCCGGTATTCGGTCAGGCGGACAGCCGCGAAACCCTGCTCGTTGAAGGAACTCTGATCGCCCCCGCGCAGGTAGCGGTCGGGACGGAACACCAGCTTCGGACCAAACTGCTTCGGCAGATACAACCGGGCGGTCTCGCGCACATAGCGTGCCAACTGGCGCGAAGGTGAATCGTTCTCCGCTCCCAACTGCCGCAACGTGGCAACCTGCTTTTGCGCGCTCTCGGCTTGCGCAGCAGGGGATTCAACCAGCGTAACTGGAATGCCTTCCGAAAAGATACGCACAATGCTGGTGTCCTGTCCGGGACTGCGGTTGCCGCCCACGATGTCATTGTTCAGCACGCCGGCGATATCCCAACCTTGTTGTCGCGCCATGGCAGCGAAATGACGGCTGCCATAGAGTCCCTGCTCTTCCCCGGCGACGGTGAGAAAGATAATCGTCGCTGGGAATTTATGTTTGCTCAGGACACGCGCGCATTCCAGGACGACAGCCGTCCCGCTGGCGTCGTCGTTCGCGCCGGGCGCGGGCGCCTGCGCGTCCAGTACATCGCTGCCACGGGAATCATAATGTCCGCTGACCACGTACATGCGCGCGGCATTCTGCGGATCGCTGCCGCGCAGGATGGCGTAAACGTTGACGATCTCCGTGGGCTGCGGAACGCGCGCAGACACGGGCTGCACGAAACTGTCGGTCTTGACGTCGAGACAGCCTCCGCAATCCGCCGAGTAGCGCTCGAACTGCTTCTTGATCCACTCCCGCGCCGCGCCAATGGAGTTCGCCTCCGGCGCGGCCGAGGAGATCGTGTTGCGAGTGCGGAAAGCGGCGAGCTTTTCAATTGTGTGCTTGAGTTGTGCCGGGGAAACCTGCTGGACCGCGCGTACGATCTTCTCATCGGCCGCGACCGCGCGCAACCTGGGGCCGGCTGCGATCGTCCGCTGGGCAACCGTCCGTGCTGGCGTTGTCATCAGCAGTAAAGCGATCACCACGGCAGCAGTACGAACTTTGTTCATCTTTCGGCGCACAGTTCGGACTCGCTCCATTGCTCCAGTCGCTTGACGATACTGACAGGAGATTTTAAATATAGACCCAGCCCACCGCATTTGCGAACTATTAGCGCTTTTCCCTCCGCGGGCAGCGGAGAACTCGGCGGCCAGGCCCGCAAAGGCGTGATGCGCGTGGAATCGAAACGCATGCGGTGCACAGCCAGGCACCACGCGCACAAGGTATGTGGGCCTCCGCTGTAGGATGCGGGGCGGCGATTGGACGTTCTGATGGAGGCAGCTATGGTTTACTGTCCGGAGTGTGAAAGCGATCTCGACATTGATACTGATGTCGTGGACGAAGGCGAGATCATTTCCTGCCCCGAGTGCGGCACTGATTTTGAAGTCATAACCGTGAATCCGCTGGAATTGAAACCGGTTATCGAAGACGAAGAAGCGCTGGAAGAAGAGGAAAGCGAAAACGGTGATTACTAGCCGTGTATCCGTCGGCCGCCATTGTGCGCGGCGTCCGTCGTATCTCGGTCAGGGGACAATTCTACCCCTTTCAGTCCTTCCTTGACGCGTTCCTTATGTACAGATTAGCTTCCATAGATGAAACTCCAGGCTGCCGCAAGGGTTTATAAAAGTGGCCGGGGGCAAATGGAAGCGCCCATGATAAGACGTATTCCCATCACGCTGATGCTGATTTTGCTGGCGGCTCCGCTGACATTGGCGCAATTGAACGGCGCGGGAAGCAAGTCGCTCGAAGTGCAGCGCGAACTTTCTGGCCAGGTAATGACCAAGACCGACGCCCCCTTGCCCGAATCGATCGTATACCTGAAGAATATGAAGACGCTGGCGATCAGGACCTTCATCGCCGACGATAATGGCAATTACCGGTTCCCCGGCCTCTCTCCCAACGTGGATTATGAAGTCCACGCCGAATACAAAGGCAAGAAGAGCGACACCAAAACACTGAGCTCCTTCGACACCCGCAACAAAGTCTATTTCCCCTTGCGAATTGATGTCCGAAAGTGACTCTCGTCCAGGGGACAAGGTGATCTGAAGCTTAGAGCAATGCCACAGTGGTTGGATACGGTGCCATGGCGTCCGCGCCAGCAGACGCCATGAAAGCCCACAACGAAGTCGGACCGGGGGCCCCGGCGCGCCCGATGTTGGCGCGCTGGGACAGGGAAGCGACGAGGCAGTGCTGGGTAGGCGTCTTTCGTGTCCCGAAAGCGTCAGAGAATTCCCCGCAACCAAAAAGGCCGCCATCGCTGGCGGCCTTAAATCTTGTTGCTATGCGGTTTACCGATCTTCGTTGCCGGCGCGCTTCCAGGACATCAGTTCGCCCAGCGTGGCGCTGCTGCCGTCATGGCTGGAAGAGGGATGCTTATAAGCTTCCACTTCCCTGCGACTGGCTTCTTCGCCCACGGCGCGGATGCTCAGTCCGACTTTCTTTTCCGCCGGGTTCATCTTGATGATCTTGAAATCCTGTTCTGATCCCGGTTCCAGCTTTAGGGGCTGACCGTTGGCGTCCACCGCCTCCGAGTTGTGGCAAAGACCCTCAACTCCATCAGCGATCTCCACAAACGCTCCGAAGCTGGCCACGCGCAGCACCTTGCCTTTGAGCACGTCACCCACACGATGCTGGTTGAAGAAGGTCTCCCAGACATCGGGTTCGAGCTGCTTGATGCCCAGGGAAAGGCGGCGATTCTCCGGCTCGATGGCCAGCACCTGCGCCTTCACGCGGTCGCCCTTCTTCAGCACTTCCGAGGGATGCTTGACGCGCTTCGTCCAGCTCAGATTGCTGACGTGCACCAGGCCGTCAATCCCGTCCTCGATTTCGATAAATGCTCCGAAATCGGTGAGGTTGCGCACCCGGCCTTCGACCGTGGAACCGACGGGATATTTTTCGTGCAGCGATTCCCACGGGTTCGTCTCAAGTTGCTTCAGGCCAAGGGAAATCCGCCGTTCCTGCGGATTTACGTTCAGCACCACGGCCTCGACGGCATCGCCCACACTGACAATCTTGGAGGGGTGCTTCATGCGCTTGGACCAGGTCATCTCGCTGACATGCACTAGCCCTTCGATGCCCTGCTCCAGTTCGATAAAGGCGCCGTAGTCGGTCACGCTGATGACCCGTCCCTTAACATGCGCGCCCACGGGATAGCGCTCCGCCGCATCCAGCCAGGGATCCGGCGTGAGCTGCTTGAATCCCAGCGACACGCGCTGCTTTTCCTTGTCGAACTTGAGCACCTTCACCTGGATGTGGTCACCCACCTGAACGAGGTCGCGCGGATGCGTCAGCCGGCCCCAGGACATATCCGTGATATGCAGCAGGCCGTCGATGCCGCCCAGGTCCACGAACGCACCGTAGTCGGTCAGATTCTTCACACTGCCGGTGAGGACCGCACCTTCGTGCAACTGCTCGAGCGTGTGGGCGCGCTTCTCGCTCAGTTCCTCTTCGAGCAACTGCTTGCGCGAGACCACGATGTTGCCGCGCTTCTTGTTCAGCTTGATCACCCGGACATCGATGGTCTGGTTCTTCAAGCTCTCGAGGTTGCGTATGGGACGAATGTCCACCTGGGAACCTGGTAGAAACGCGCGCGCGCCGCGGATGTCCACGGTCACGCCACCTTTGATCCGTTCCACCACGACGGCCTTGATGGGGGCCTTCTCGTTGTAGGCCTTCTCAATCTCGTCCCAGGCGCGCAGCCGCTCGGCTTTCTGATGGGAGAGCCGGATGTAGCCTTCCTCGGTCTCGCCTTTCTCGATCATGACGTCGATCTCGTCGCCCGGCTGGACCTTGATCTTGCCTTCGTGGTCCTGCACTTCGGCGATGGGCACGACGCCTTCGGACTTGTAGCCGACGTCCACAACGGCGTGCGTTGGGGTGAGTTTCAGAACCGTCCCTTTGAGGACGCGGTCCTCACTGGAGGCTTGTTCCGGTTCGGGGGTGAAGGTTTCCAGGGCAGTAGCGAAATCCATCATTTCTTTTTCCGTGCGCTCGGGAGCGGCACTGGCGTTGGACTCGCTGCTGCTGGCGGTCAATGGCGTTTCCGTATGAATTTCAGATGTAGGCGTATGCGCACCCTGCGATTGTGATGTTGAACTTACAGACCCGGCAGCGTTTGCGGCTTCGTTCGTCCGCTCAGGAACGGACGGTTCAGAAGAAACCTGCTGCCGGCGGTAGGATGGGGTGTCTTCGTTGCGGGCTGTATCGTTGTCAAACAAAACCATTGTTTCCCACCCACTCCACCAAAACGGTGTTATGGGGACCACGATCTTCACAAGACTGCTGGCGTGGGTCGTCGGAGATTTTGGACAAATCCAGCGGCCGGCTCTCGAAGGTTCCACCCATCCGAGCCTTTTCGACTATAACAATCGAGGTAAGCAGTGTCAAACCACCTAGAAAGAATTTTGCTCCGCCTTAACCTTGCATTTTTTGCGTCCCCTGTTGCCCGTTCCCATTTCCGTTTCTCGTTACGCGGTTCTCGTGACGCCGTCAATAAGGCCGCTAAAACATTTGCCCTGCACCGCCACAGTGGTCAGTAGGCCGGCGTGCGCAATTCCATATGAGACGCAAGCACGAGAAACGCGAAACACAGCAGGCTGCTGAAAGACTCGATTTTAGCGATTGTTTCGGAAGGGCACGACTTCAGTCGTGCCGTTAACCCCTTTATTTTTTGTCATCGCGAGCGGCTCCCGGGGCCCCGGAACGCGCCGCTTTTGCGCGTTCTGGGGTAGATGTCGCGAGACATCTGCTGTTATGAGTTTTTCAGCAACCCGCTAGACGTGAAATGAACCGCGAAACGGGCAACGAGCAACGAATAACGAGAAACCGTGAACGAGAAACGGAAATGGAGGCGAGGGACGGGCACGGGGAAACGGTAGACGAGAAACGGCCAACGTCCTTATGCTACCCTCGCCGCATGGACTACTTGTGGACTCCCTGGCGCTACGCCTATGTGACCAATGCTGACAAAGTCGAAGGCTGCGTCTTCTGCGAAAAACTGAACCAAGACGACCGCGACGCGCTGATCGTGCATCGTGGCGAGCATTGCTACATCGTGCTCAATATTTTCCCGTACACATCCGGTCACATCATGATCGTGCCGTATGCGCACTTCGACCAACTGCACAACTTGCCCGCGCCGGCGGCACAGGAAATGATGGTGTTGATGCAGCGCATGGAGCAGGTTTTGCGTCGGCTATACCAACCGGACGGATTAAATGTCGGCATGAATATCGGCAAGGCAGCCGGCGCCGGAGTCGCCGGCCACATTCACATGCACGTGCTGCCACGCTGGGTGGCAGACGCAAATTTCGTCAGCGTCATCGGTGAAACTCGCGTCCTCCCCGAAGCCCTCGAAACCACCTGGGAGCGAATGCGACAGGCACTGAGCGAGTGAACCCGTCTTATTGGTCATTTGGTTAATTGGTCAGTTCCGGGTCAAGGTCGTTGAGTTTGGCGGTTCCAATCAGGCTATAGATGGCGGCGGCACGCCTGCCGCCGGTATCCGAACGGGCGAACAGATAGTTCTTGCTGCCGAGCGGCCACTGCACGCAGCGCCCGTTCGGCAGCGTTGTTGTCGATCTCCAGATGGCCGTCGTCGCAGTAGCGCACCAGCGCCGGCCAGAGGCTGAGGGCGCACTTCACCGCCGCCGTCGTATCCGACTTTCGCGAGAGCTTGGTCAAGCACCTTTCGAACCACTGAAGCAAGGAGTCCAGCACGAGCCGAGCGCGGGCCTGGCGCACGGCGCCTCGCTCATCCGGCGGTCGGCCGCGGATCTCGTTTTCCATGGCGTACAGCGCGCCGATTCGTTCAAGGGCTTCTTTCGCAATCGGCGAGCCGTGTGCCTGCTGCCAGATCGTAGAACTTGCGCCGCAGGTGCGCCCAGCAGAATATGGTTCCACGACGCTACACCACGCCAAAGGAGACCTGTCGAAGTACCCGATGGGGATTCCCCCGACGCATGCACGACGTGCCACATGGGTTCGATGGGCTACCATCTCTTCAGGATAAACACTGACCTCAGTTACAGTACTTTCCCTCCCGCCGCGCAGTATTACGATTCTGTTAATCCTAGTAGAACGGCAAATACGGCTTCAGACGGAGTGATTCCGAATGCAGTCTGGATCGACGTGGACCTCGCTTGCGGAAAGTGTCATGTGGGTAGCGGACCCGGCGGCTCAAAGGTTTAAGATCCGGTAGTTTCTTCAACCACCGTTCAATTCCATTCCGTTAATCGGCCGGAAAACGACGTGTAATCTGACCGAATCGCTGGCGACGCGGTCTGACTGGGTATCTTTGATGCGAGTTTATGAAATTAAGCGTGTCAGTGGCTTGTGTTCCACAAAACTCGAGATCGCGCCGAATCGGGAGCGGCCTCTTAGCGCATTCCCCAGTTAATCTTACGTCCTACTATAAGTCATCTGCTGTGAGAGGGTTTGTGCAACCGGGTTGCACAAATGCTGATGATCCCGACGAAAAGATCACATGGCGGGCTTGTTCGGTTTGGTGTTAGGCTTCATGTCAGCGTGCTTCCTGGCTTCGGCGATCATCTGCTTGACTTGCTCTTTGTTCTCGTAATTCGGATTCTTCGCCAGGAGCTTTTCCCAGGACGCTATCGCGCCGTTCACGTCCATCTTCCCCTGCCATTGCACAACGCCGAGGTTGAGCAAGGTGTTGGGCTTATTAGGTTCGTCCTTGAGGGCAATTTTGAACTGCTCGATGGCCTTGTCAGCGTCGCCCAGATACCACATCGCGGTGCCCAGATCAGTACGGACATTTGTGTTAGCGGGCTGGATCGTCAGCGCGCGCTGGTAGTAGTCAATGGCATCCGGATATTGGCGTGCGTCGTAATACAGATTGCCGAGATCGGCTAGCAGGGCGGGATCGTTGGGCGTGCTCTTCAATTTTTCCAGCAGCGGGGCGGCTTGGGTGTCCGCCATGTGCTTGAGTTGCTCCGGAGTGACTTGGCCGGCACCAGGGGCGCCCGGCATCGCAGTGGGAACGCCGGGTGACGCAACCATGGCTGCGGTAGCGGGAGATGCGGAGCCTCTGACTAGGTACCCGATCGCAATCCCAATTACCAGGCAGATCACTGCCATTACATACGCCTGAGTAGGCGTCCATTTGCCGGAACTTGCAGTTTCGGCTTGTTTACCATTCGCCATGCTTACGCTACTCCTTCAAGGTCAACGAGAATATGAGGTTCTTTGGCCGTCGAGTCCCCAGCCGAATTGACTCTCCCCCGAGCACCTTATGCCTGCTTCCAACCGGCAAAAAGCTCGCGATGCGCGCATGCCTCTTTGGTCAATGCGAGTCGCCGCCGTCCGACAACAAAAGACCCATAAACTCGAGATGATCATAGATATGTAGGCACTCACTGTGCCAAACTCGCAAACCAGCTCCCGGAATAGATGGCTTTCTTCCCAACAGTTTACACTAGAGTTTCCGAATGGTGCGGAGAGGGCCCACTTTTTTATGTGCCCTATGCCGCTGCCGTGTGTGGATTTCCGCAATAAGCGCGGTTGTAGTCTAGCTATCCTGCATCCAAGGATTCACACTAGACGGCATCGCCGATGGGGGTGTAGTTTGGCGACGGTTGTAGGAACTGCCGCCTTATGTTTTTTTTACGTGTCGTTTCCTGCGATCATTGTTGTACAATTTTGGGCCGTGGGGAACCTCCCGCCTGAATTCTCAGTAAGATAGCCCTCCCAGCCTTCATGGCCGGTTGCGTGCCAGAAAGATTAGAGGGGGAAAAAACTGCGTCACTTTGTAAAACCACTAGGAGAGAAGAACGATGAAGAAATTGTTGTTCGCAGTTGTGGTACTGGCTATGGCTGTGCCCGTTATGGCAGCGGATTTGGCCAGCGACGCTACTTACAAAGCCAAGTGTGCCGCCTGCCACGGAGCCAAAGGCGAGGGCAAGGCTGCCATGAAGACCAGTGCCTTCAAGGACGCTGCCGCCAAGATGACGGAGGCTGATCTGGTCAAGGTCATCACCGACGGTAAAGGCAAGATGCCCGCCTACAAGGGCAAGCTGAGCGATGCCGAGATCAAGACTCTGGCTGCCGAGATTAAGGCCGCGAAGTAAGATTCTTATTCGATTGGAAGACGCCGAAGCCTGGAACTGAGGCTTCGGCCTTCTTGTCTGTGCTTGAGGGTTTAGATCGCGTATCGCCAGCGGGTGGCAACCAATACCTTTTTCTGGCCTGTCCGTCCAATACCGTGCTGAAGCGGTCGCGTCACAGCGGCCTCACATAGACTTCCCCGGAACTCTTTAGCTTTGCTCGAAGAACCAGGTCAATGTCCATTCCAGCTACACTGCTTTGCGCGCCAGTGTGCGATTGCGGAGACACTCACACCCTCGCGATCACCCGATTTCAACTCCTAAGCAGCTGAAAAATAACGCTCGACAAAGTCGTTTCAAAAGAACTCTGAATTGCACCGGTGCGTTATGCGCTCGTCCTGAGTGCGCACGTTATCCGCCGTCGCGGCGATGAAGGGCAAAGTGTCTTTGCCATGGCTCGTCCGCGATTCGCCACGAGGTGCAATGATGCGTCGCACGGTAGCTTATTTCCTTCCTGCTTTACTGCTGATCACAACATCGCTGGGGTTGCAAGGCGCACTACCCTCGGTTGCAACCGGGACATGGACCTCGGCAGGAACGATGAGCACCGCGAGAACGGGGGCGGCTGCCGTGCTGCTGCCGGATGGCCGCATCCTCATCACCGGCGGTGTGGATGCCAGCGGCGCGCCATTGGCCGGTGCCGAATACTTCAATCCCGACGGCTCCTTCTCGCCCGCTCCCCCGATGAGCACGCCCCGAACCGGCCATGCCGCCGTTTGGCTGCTGACCGGGGAAGTACTGGTCATCGGCGGGACCACCAGCGGCGGAGGCATAACCAATTCGGCGGAAGCTTTTGACCCGCTCACTGACAGTTGGCGCACGCTGCCGGCAGCCATGCTGGAGGCGCGTACAGGACACACCGTTTCGCAGTTACAGGACGGCAGCTTGATTATCGTCGGCGGGACCAATTCCGCCGGTCCTCTCTCCGCTCTGGAAAGGTTCGAGATCACTGATGACAGCTTCAATCCGGCGGGGGCGCTGGTCACGGCGCGCAAAGCACATGTTGCTGCCGCTCTGTTGGATGGGCGTGTCCTCATTGCCGGCGGTACAGATGCGTCTGGAGCCACCCTAAGCTCCTCCGAAATCTATGATCCAGTGAGCGGTGCCGTGAGCCTTGGCCCCACTCTCAACAGCCCCAGAGCGAACGCCGGCGCCACCACGCTGCTTGATGGCAAGGTGCTGATTTCAGGGGGCAGCTATCCAGAGGGCGCGGTGAACGGCGCCCTCGCCGAATTGGTTTCGGCGGAAATCTTTGATCCCGTGGAAGGAGCAATCAACGCCGCGCCGTCCTCCCTTGCCACGGCGCGGGCGGGACACCAGGCATTCCTGCTACCCAACAACGCGAACGTTCTGATCGTCGGGGGTACCTTTGCCGGCCAAGACCTGAGTCTCGCGGAACTCTATGTACCGTGGACAGGACAGTTCCAGCCCACCGCCGCGATGGCCTCAGCCCACTCGGGCGCGGCGGGTTCGGCACTGAACAGCACCTCCTATCCGGTTTCCGGTACGGACGGTCTGTTCTTGCTCGCTGGAGGCAGCAATCTCAGCAGCGCTGAACTGTATGGGTTTGCAACAGTGAAGACCGATCAGCACGATTACGTGCCCGGGGAAACTGTGATCGTGACCGGTAGCGGCTGGCGGCCGGGTGAGACAGTCACTTTGAGTTTGGTGGAACTCCCCAACGTCGACTCCCATGGCCCTTGGACCACAACCGCAGATGCGAATGGCTACATCTCAGACAGCAGTTTTACCACCAATGCCAGTGACCGCAACGTCCGCTTCTACTTGACTGCGGTCGGCAGCCAGTCGCAGGCGCAGACTACGTTTACCGACGCAACCAGTTTCGGAAATCCCAGTGTGGGGGCACAATCTCCGGCCGGGGTGGTGCCGGGCGGTTCCGCCACATTCCCCGTTGTCGTCAACTTCACCGGCAGCGGCACCTGCACCATCAGTTTAAGCGTTACGTCAGGTCTTCCTGCGGGGACTAGTGTGCTGTTCAATCCCGCCTCGGGTACAGGGACTTCTTCGGCGGACTCTCTATCCTCAACCCTTACGCTCACCCCGCCGGTAACAGCCACGCCAAACTCGTACGTCTTCAACGTTCGGGCTACCGGGACTGCAGGCAACTGCAACCTAAATACCAGGAACGGAACTGGCACCTTGGCGGTTTCTGGCCCAGCCACCGGGCTGCAAGTTGCCGGCTTCCCTTCGCCCATTCAAGCGGGCACTCCGGCCAGCTTCACGGTTACGGCCATCGATGCTCACGGCAATGTTGCGGCCGGTTACACCGGCACGGTTCACTTCACAAGCTCCGATACCGCGGCGGTGCTGCCCGCCAACTACACGTTTACCGGCGCGGGTCCGGGGCTGGATAACGGCTCACATACGTTCAACGCCACATTCAATACAGTCGCATCCAATCAGACAATCACTGCGACGGACTCCGTCAACTCGCTTTCCAGCACTCAGAGCCATATCAACGTAACAGCGCCTCCGACGGTTGCTATCACAGTGACGACATCGCCAGCGAACTTACAGGTCAGTATTGATGGTGGCGCGGCCCAGACCGCTCCGGTTAGCGCCAACTGGGTTCCGGGTTCAACCCATACAATCGCTACTACCTCTCCGCAGAGTGGCACGGCAGGCACTCAGTACGTCTGGACCAGTTGGAGCGATGGCGGCGCACAATCGCACCCCATCACGGTCCCGTCGACCAACACCGTCTACACCGCAAATTTTGGGACCCAGTACAAACTTACGCGGGTCGTGAACCCATCCACAGTACCGGGAGGAGAGGGCAATCTGACGCCCAGCATCACAACTGGAACTGGTGACACCAGCACCAACTGGTACGACAGTGGAGCAGTCGTTAGTATCGCTGTGGGAACCGACATTGCCGATGGCACAGGCAAGCGCTGGCGGTTTGATCACTGGAGCGGCGACGCTAGCGGAACCACCAGTCCGGTGAGCGTGACCATGACTGCGCCACGTTCGGTGACGGCGAATTACGTGGCGCAGTATCAGTTGACGCTGGCGACGAACCCAGCTGCCGTTGGGACGAGCAACATCACCCCCAGTCCCACCAGCAGTGACGGCTTCTACGACGACGGCACTTCTGTCCAGTTGACTGCTGCAGCCATGGTCGACATCGTGGCTGGCTCCAGCCGCTACAAATTCAAGAACTGGACGGGGGACGTGGCTAGCCCGCCCAGCACCAACAACCCTGTGTCGGTCACAATGGACAAGGCCCGCTCTGTCACGGCCAATTATGACAAGCAGTACAAGTTGACATTAGAGACCGCACCGGACACTGGAATCGGTGGAACTGGCAATCCGTCAGCTAGCCCGAGCAGCGCGGACGGCTTTTACAACGAAAACGACGTGGTTAGCGTATCCGCGACAGCCCTGGTTGATATTGCGGCTGGCTCGAGTCGCTGGCGCTTTGACCACTGGTCAGGCGGTGCGACCGGAAGCACTAGCCCGGTCAACGTCACCATGGACGCCGCCAAAACTGTCACCGCCAATTACGTCAAGCAATTCTATGTCACATTCACACAGAGCGGAATCGGGGGAGACACAACGGCCAACGTACTCACAGCCCCGGTTGCCAAAACGGTCAGCCAGTTGGGAGCCGGCTTCAGCGACTGGTTTGATAAGGATACAGCCTGGTCGTTCGCGGAGCTGGTACCGACAGATCCTGCCAGCGACAAACGTTACAGGCGTACGAGCGCTGCCAGTGGCACGATCACGGCAGCCGGGACCATAACCGGAACCTACGTCATCCAGTACAAGCTGACGCTGGCCACCGGGCCGAGCGCGGGTATCGGGGGATCGAGTAACCCATCTGCCAGCCCGTCCAGCTCCGATGGCTTTTACGACGTAAACACGGTGGTCAGTGTCTCGGCGACAACCCCGGTCGCCATTGATGCTGACAGCCGCTGGCGTTTCGACCACTGGTCCGGCGGTGCGTCGGGGAGCACCAACCCGGTCAGCGTGACCATGAGCGGGCCTAAGACGGTTACTGCCAATTACGTCAAGCAGTGGCAGTTGACGTTCACTCAGAGCGGCATTGGAACCGACACAGGGACCAACACCGTACTGACGATCAACGGTTCCGTGACAAAGGCAGCGAACCAGTTGCCCTTCAGCGATTGGTTCGATGAGAGCAGCAGCGTCTCGTATTCGTTCTCGGCGGCGATTTCAACCGTTCCGGTCAGCGACAAACAGTACGAGCTGACGAGTGTCACTGGCACCGCTAGTCCGATCACCGTCAATGCTGCAGCGACTATCACGGGCAACTACACGCTCTACACCTACTCGCTCCAATACTTGCCTCCGCTCGATCAATCGACGGCTTCCGTTTCCATAGTGAACACCGGCAAGAACGGCCGGGTTATCCCCGTCAAGGTCGTGATAAACAAGACCTCGGCCACGAGCTCGGTGGCGATCCTGTCGGGCAATGTGCTCATCGGAGTCAATTTCTGGAATTGCAACACCGGCGCATACATTTCCGACTCGGTGGATCTGTATGCAGACGCGGGCAGCTCAAGTGCCGGGACGAATCTCTTCCGGTTGGCTGACGGGTATTGGATCTACAACCTGGACACCAAGGCGCTCGGGTTCACAACGAACGCTTGCTACCGGCTTGACGTTTACTACGGCGCGTATGCCGGTTCGGCTGCCGTCAAGCTTTCGAGCTCAACTTGGGCGATTTTTAAGCCCACGAAATAGCGGCAGAGGCATGCGAGAGGAACGCCCGATGGCGTTCCTCTCGCACATATCGGTTCTAAGTCCAACCACGGGAACCTCCGGAATTCAAACCCGAAGATCGACCGCCGTACCCCTCCTCAGGAGGCGACCACCGCTTCTCTATTGCTCGAACGGTAAACGTGGCATAATTTACCGAGCAACTCTGATCAGGTCTTCTGAAGGAAGCTGATGAAAGTAGTGGTCTTGTGCGGCGGTCTGGGCACCCGCTTACGCGAAGAAACGGAATTCCGCCCGAAGCCGATGGTCGAGATCGGCAGTCGTCCGATCTTGTGGCACATCATGAAATTGTATGCTCACAACGGGTTCCGGGAGTTCGTCCTCTGCCTGGGATACCGGGGCAACATGATTAAGGAATACTTCCTGAATTACGAGGCGATGAACAATGATTTCACCATCTGCCTCGGTCGCCACTCCCAGCTCCAATATCACAACGGGCACGGGGAACAGGGGTTTCAAGTGACCTTGGCCGATACCGGCCTGAGCACTATGACTGGTGGCCGCCTCAAGCGCGTGCAGAAGTATATTGACGGGACCTTCATGATGACCTATGGCGACGGCCTGGCGGACATTGATCTGCACCGTCTTCTGGAATTCCACAAGAGCCACGGTAAGCTGGCCACGGTCACTGCTGTAAATCCCATCTCCCGCTTCGGCGTCCTGGAGATGAACAAGAATAACGTGATGCGCTTTCTGGAAAAACCCCGTTCCAGCAACTTTACCAGTGCAGGCTTCTTCGTGTTCGAGCCGGGGGTCTTTGACTATATCGGCGGGGACGACTGCATTTTTGAGCGCGAGCCCCTGGAGCGGCTGGCGACCGACAGACAATTGCTGGCCTATCATCACGAGGGTTTCTTCTTCGCCATGGACACATACCGCGAATACGAGTACCTGAATCAGCTTTGGGCCAAAAACCAGGCGCCATGGAAGGTGTGGAAGTGACCGCGAATTTCTGGCGGGACAGGTCCGTGCTCGTGACCGGAGCCTCCGGCCTGCTGGGGGGCTGGCTTACGAAGCGGCTTGTGGACTGCGGCGCCAATGTTGTCGCTCTCGTTCGCGACTGGGTGCCGCAATGCGAATCGGTCCGCACCGGCCTGTTGGAACACGTCAATGTGGTTCGCGGCGATGTCACGGATCGAAACATTATTGAGCGCGCGCTGGGGGAATTCGAAGTAGACACCGTATTTCATCTGGCGGCCCAGACCATCGTAGGCATCGCCAACCGCAATCCGGCTTCTACCTTCGAGAGCAACATTCAGGGCACGTGGAACGTGCTGGAGGCTTGCCGCCGCTCGCCATTGGTGAAATCAATTGTGCTGGCTTCTTCCGACAAGGCGTACGGAGAGCAAACCGTGTTGCCTTATACCGAGGACATGCCGCTTCAGGGCCGCCACCCCTATGACGTAAGCAAATCCTGCGCCGACCTGATTGCCCAAACCTACGCGGTCACGTTCAAGCTGCCGGTGGCGGTGACGCGCTGCGGGAATTTCTATGGCGGCGGCGACCTCAACTGGAACCGCGTGGTTCCGGGCACTATACGTTCCATACTGCGCGGAGAGCGTCCCATCATCCGTTCCGATGGCGAGTACATCCGCGATTATTTTTATGTCGAGGACGGCGCCGCGGCATACATGCTACTCGCCCAAAAACTGGCGGAGCAGCCGGAACTCGCTGGCCTGGGTTTCAATTTTTCCAACGAAATTCAAATCACCGTGCTGCAATTGGTGGACAAGATTCTCGCCAAGATGCGCTCCAACCTCCAGCCCGACGTGCAGAACCAGCCTCTGAATGAGATTCGCCACCAGTGTCTCAGCGCCGAGCGCGCCCGCCGTATGCTCAACTGGACCCCACAGTTCAGCCTGGACGAAGGATTGGACAGAACCATTGCCTGGTACCGACAGTTTTTCGGCGAGGCGGCGGCAGGGGGCAAGTCGGTGGCGGCCTCGTGAGTAATGCCGATCAGTTGCGCGACCGTATTCGCGCCCTCGTCACCGAGTACGCCAAGGAAGCATTCCCGGCGCGTCCGTTTGTTCCCGGTGAATCGCCGGTACCGGTGACGGGGAAGGTCTTCGATGCCGAGGATCTTGAAACCCTGGTGGATTCGGCCCTGGATTTCTGGCTCACCACAGGACGGTTTGCGGCCCAATTTGAAAGCGAGTTCGCTCGCTTCATGGGTGTGCGCTCGGCATCGCTGGTGAACTCGGGGTCCTCTGCCAACCTGGTCGCGCTGGCTGCGTTCACGTCACCGAAGCTGGGCGAGCGCCGATTGAGACCCGGCGATGAGGTCATCACCCTCGCAGCTGGTTTCCCTACCACGGTCAACCCCATCGTCCAGTGCGGGTTGGCGCCGGTCTTCGTGGATGTCCAGATCGCCACGTACAACCTCGATGTTAGCCAGCTGGAAGCGGCGCTTTCGCCACGTACGCGCGCCATCATGGTCGCGCATACGCTGGGCAATCCCTTTGACCTCGCGGCCGTAACCGAATTTGCAAAACGCCATGAGCTCTGGCTGATCGAGGACTGCTGCGATGCCGTTGGTTCCACCTATGGCGGACGCAAGGTGGGCAGCTTCGGGGCCTTGGCGACGACGAGTTTTTACCCCGCGCACCACATCACCATGGGCGAGGGGGGATGCGTCCTGACCGACACGCCGCTGCTGAAGACGCTGGTGGAATCCTTCCGCGATTGGGGCCGCGACTGCTGGTGCGATCCCGGCAAGGACAATACCTGCGGCAAACGGTTCGAGTGGCAGCAAGGTTCCCTTCCCGCTGGATACGACCACAAGTACACCTATTCGCATATCGGCTACAACCTTAAGGCGACGGACATGCAGGCGGCCGTTGGCGTGGCCCAATTGCGAAAACTGCCCGGATTCATTGAGGCCCGCAAGCGCAACTTCGCACGGCTGCGCGAATCGCTGCGTGATTTGCAGGAGTTTTTCGTTTTGCCGGAAGCTACACCAAATTCCGACCCGAGCTGGTTTGGATTTCCGCTTCTGGTGCGGGAAGACGCTCCTTTTTCGCGTACGGATGTGGTGCGTTTTCTTGAAGAACGAAAAATTGGCACGCGTCCGCTGTTTGGCGGCAACCTGGTGCGCCAGCCGGCATACGAAAGCGTGCCTCATCGCAATGTTAGCGATCTGGCCAACACAGACCTCGTCATGAACCAGTTGTTTTGGATTGGGGTCTATCCCGGGCTGACGAACGAAATGCTGGATTACGTCGTGGACGTATTTCACCGGATTCCCGTCGCGCGCAGCGCTGCCCGATAAATTCTATGCCCCATCCGCTCGCCCAAGATTTGGATCATGTCTTAGCTCACACCGCTGACGTGTGGCAGGCGCTGCGGGGACAATCCATGTTTATAACCGGCGGCACCGGGTTTGTAGGCACGTGGCTGACCGAGAGTCTCGTGTGCGCAGATGAACACCTAGGATTGGGCATCAGAGCGGTGCTTCTCACGCGCGATCCCGAGGCATTTCGCGCGAAAGCACCGCATGTGGCGGGAAGCCCCTCCGTGCACATGCTTCGCGGTGACATGGCTTCATCGGAGCTTCCCGATGGCGAGTATCCTTACGTGATCCACGCGGCGATAGCCGCGCAGGCGACCGCATCTCCGCTCTCCAGCTTCGATGAAGACGTTGCTGGCACCAGGCGCGTATTGGAGTTTGCCCGCACGCATGGCACGCGCAGGCTGCTGTTCACGAGTTCCGGCGCGGTTTATGGCAAGCAGCCGCCCGATCTCTCGCACGTTAGCGAAGATTACGCGGGAGCACCCGCAACCACAGACACCACTGCCTATAGCCACGCGAAGCGCGTTTCCGAATTCTTGTGCGCCAGCTACGCGCGGCAGTATGGCTTTGACGCCCTGATCGCGCGGTTGTTTGCGTTCGTCGGGCCGCACCTGCCGCTGGACGCCAACTACGCCGTGGGGAACTTCATTCGCGACGTGCTGCGCGGCGGGCCGGTGCGCATTGCGGGCGATGGCACTCCTTATCGGTCTTACTTGTATGCTGCGGACCTGGCAGTTTGGCTTTGGACGATTCTGGTCCGCGGCGAGTCTGCCCGGCCTTACAACGTGGGTGGTTCGTGCGCGGTTACGATCGCGGAACTTGCGCGCATTGTGGTGGACGCAACGGTTCCGGGAACGCCTGTCGAAATTGCCGGCCAGCCCACGCGCATCCGCACCCGCTATGTCCCCGATACGACCCGCGCCGAGCAGGAATTGGGCTTGCGCGCGCTGGTCTCGCTGGAGGACGGCGTGCGCAGGACGTACAACTGGCATCGGCAGGGCAGCGCCGAATTCGCATCTCCCGCCGCCGCGCAAAGGGGACTGCGGTGATCAAGCTCTCCGATTACGTCATTCAAACGCTCGCCGCTTGGGGTGTGCGCCATGTCTTCCTGGTGACCGGCGGCGGAGCCATGCACCTGAACGACAGTATCGGAAAAGAGAAACGGATCCGCTACGTCTGCAACCATCACGAGCAGGCGTCTGCGATGGCAGCCGAGGCTTATGCGCGAGTTGCCGGAATTCCCGGTGTCATCAATGTGACTACCGGCCCGGGCGGCATTAACGCGTTAAACGGTGTGTTCGGCGCCTGGACAGATTCCATCCCCATGCTGGTACTTTCCGGCCAGGTCAAGCGCGAAACCTGCATGGCGACCGCGCGCACGCCGGGACTGCGCCAGTTAGGCGACCAGGAAGCCGACATCATTTCCATGGTGAAAGGAATCACCAAGTACGCCGTTCTGGTGGACGATCCTGCATCAATCCGCTATCACCTGGAACGCGCATGGTACTTGGCGCGGAGCGGCAGGCCCGGCCCATGCTGGCTCGATGTTCCCATTGACGTCCAGTCGACGGCCATCGATCCCGTTAAGCTGCGCGCTTACGATCTGGCAGAAGACGAGTTGCGCTGGGACAAAGAGCAAGTACGGCAGCAGTGCCGGGAAGTGCTCGCGCGCATCCAGGCGGCAAAGAGGCCGGTGATCCTGGCCGGGACCGGCGTGCGGCTCGCGGCTGCGCTGCCGGAATTCGAGCAGCTCATCCGCCAGTTGCGTATTCCGGTCACCACCGCATGGACGCACGACCTCCTCGCCAGCGACGATGACCTGTTCTGCGGCCGTCCCGGGACTATCGGACAGCGTGCCGGCAACTTCACCGTGCAGAACGCCGATTTGGTGCTGGTGCTGGGATCGCGTCTAAACATACGCCAGGTCAGCTACAACTGGAAATCGTTTGCTCCCCGTGCTTTCAAAATCCAGGTTGACGTTGACGCCGCCGAACTGAACAAGCCGCTGGTGCAGCCGGACCTGGGTATCCATTGCGATCTGAAAACGTTCCTTGCCGAATTGCTGGAACTCATGGAAGCGGAGCGGTACCGCGCTCATCACGAGGCGTGGCTGGCTTGGTGCCGCGAGCGGCTGGCGCGTTATCCGACGGTACAGGAACGGCAACGCCAGCCGGGCCCGCCGCTGAACCCGTATCACTTCGTCGAGCAATTGTCCGCCATGCTGGCCGACGATGATGTTGTAGTCTGCGCTAACGCCAGCGCCTGCATAGTCCCGTATCAGGTTATGAAAATACGCAAAGGCCAACGCCTGATCTCAAATTCGGGATCTGCTTCCATGGGCTATGACTTGCCCGCGGCGATCGGCGCGGCAATGGCGCGGGAAAGGCAACGGGTGATCTGTCTGGCCGGTGATGGCAGCCTGCAACTCAACATTCAGGAACTGCAGACCGTGGTGCAGCACCAGTTGCCGATCAAGATTTTTGTCCTGAATAATGGCGGCTACCTCTCCATCCGCAGCACGCAGGCGAATTTTTTCGGCCGACTGATGGGCGAAAGCTGCGCCAGCGGTGTTTCTTTCCCGGATTTCGTGAAGGTAGGCTGTGCTTACGGCATTCCCAGCATGCGCTTGGACCGGGTCAGCGTGCTGTCGCAAGTCCGCGAAGCGCTCGACCGGCCCGGCCCGGCGCTGGTGGAAGTCATGCTCGATCCGCAACAGGAATTCGAGCCGCGTTCACGCTCGAAACAGCTTCCTGACGGAACCATTGTTTCCCCGCCACTTGAAGACATGTATCCATTTCTGGACCCCGACGAAATGGCGGAAAACACTATGAAGTAACAGCACAGGGGAGTCCCCAACCCTGGTATTCTTCATCACATCCCCGCTAATTTCGTGTCTTCGAGGCCTAGCAGTAGGCTTAATAACTCTCGCACCTTCGCAAGCACTTGAGGTGGTGCGACATCCACATACCGCGCATTTCGCACGCGCCAATCCAGGTTCTTGAGGGCGTCCGCCAAGAAGCCAATCTGGGCTTCACTTACCTTCCGATATTTGGTTTTTAAGCGGCCAGGTGCCCGTCCGGCGAGACTCCCACGGCCGGAGATGTGCTTTTGCCAGAGAGCGCCCCCTTATGTCCCCTAAACTGACAGGCCGCGCTTTTAGGCGCGCGTCATCTCTCCCTGCATTCAGCTGTTCAAGCGGTCATGTGCGATTGACAGCGCCTAGTGATGACTAAGGTTACGTGATTTGCTCTAGAAAACGGAGTAGCTGTTCGGGGTACAATCTTATGTTTCTTTCGAAGCTTCGGACTGTGCGGTCGCGGAGCCCTAGGATGGGCGTTGCCGTTGACCGAATTTTCCGGTTGTACCAAGAAAGGCGAGGATTCATAACATGACCGGGGCCGATATTTTTAATGAACTTTTTGTGTTGGAACTGGCCAACAATCATTTGGGCAGTCTGGAACGCGGCCTGAAGATCATTACTGCTTATGGACAGGTAGTGCGTTTCAACAACGTTCGCGCCGCCATTAAACTGCAAATCCGCGATGTAGACAATTTCATCCACAAGGACTTCCGCCATCGCAGCGACATCCGCTACATCAAGAAGACCATAGATACACAGATGCCGGACGAAAGCTACGCTGCCCTGGTCAAGGCTATCCGCCAGGCCAGTTGCCTCAGCATGGCCACCCCCTTTGACGAGCGCTCTGTGGATCTGTGTTGCGAGCTGGGCATCCAGATCATCAAAATCGCCAGCTCCGATTTAAACGATTGGATGTTGATCGAAAAAATCGCCAAAGCCAAAAGGCCGGTGATTGTCTCTACCGGTGGATCGTCGCTAAAAGACATCGACGATCTGGTGAGATTCTTTGATAACCGCCATATTCCGCTTGCGATCAATCATTGCGTCTCGCTGTATCCGTCGGAAGATCACGAACTGGAGCTGAACCAGATTGATTTCCTGCGCAACCGCTATCCCGATCATGTAATCGGTTTTTCCAGCCACGAGTATCACGACTGGACTTCGTCCATGATGATCGCGTATGCCAAGGGCGCGCGCACCTTCGAGCGCCATGTGGACATTGACGGCGACGGGGCCAAGATTTCTCCCTATTGCTCTCTGCCCGATCAGGTTGACCAATGGTTCAAGGCCTTCCACAAGGCCAAGGCAATGTGCGGCGCGCCGGGCACACAGAGGCGTCTTCCACCAGGCCGAGAAATAGAGTACCTGGACACGCTCGTGCGCGGCGTCTATGCCAAGCGCGACCTGCCGGAGGGGCACATTCTTAGCGACGAAGACGTTTATCTCGCCATCCCGCTGCAAAAGGGACAGATCTCCTGCCGCGAACTGATGCGGGGCGAGGTGCTGCTGCAGGCCGTCAAGCAGGACGAGCCCATCAAGATTGACGTCATTGACAGCCCCTACTCCAGCATTCCGTCTCTGAAGGCGATCATCTACGGACGCGGGCTGGAAACCGAAAAATCAGAAAAACCGGCAGCCAAAGGCGCAGGGGGGAAGACGTAACCGGCGGCCACAAGCCCGTTCCTTCCACCAGGCATTTTGTCGCGGCACGCGCCTCTGCGGCACTGTGCGACCAGCAAACAGATTACGTGCACTGGCAGGACCAACTCGATTCCATTCTGAGTGAAGACCTTGCGACAGCGTGTCAGCGCGAGCGTGCGGCTTTCGATGCAGCAGCCGGACGGTATGCGGAATCGCTGGTGCTTTACGGCGCCGGCAAACTCGGCCGGAAAGTATTGCAGGGATTACGCGGGCAGAACCTGCAGCCGCTCGCTTTTGCGGACAGTAATCCGGCACTGGCAGGCAAGATCATTGACGGCATTCCTGTGCTTGCGCCGGCCGATGCAGTCAAGAAGTTCGGGAAGCACAGCGTGTTCGTCATTTGCGTGTGGCATCCTGCCCGGGAATGCGGGATCCGGGAAATCGGCGCCGATTTGTCAGCCCTGGGGGCGGAAAGAGTCGCGCCATTCGTGTGGCTGTTCTGGAAGTACGCTGAGACTTTCTTGCCCTACTACCTTTGGGACCTTCCCAGCAAACTGCTCGCGGAAGCTGAAGAGATACGCCGCGGAGTCGCCATTTTGGCCAATGATGGATCGCGCCAACAGTTCACCGCCCATCTGCTGTTCCGCAGCCGGGCGGATTTCGACTGCCTGCCGGCCCCGGCGCCGCTTCCGGCCTACTTCCCGCGTGAGTTGTTCCGCCTCTGTGAGGACGAATTTTTTGTGGATTGTGGCGCCTACGACGGGGACACGATTCGTGACTTCGTGCGCGAATCCGGCGGGCGCTTTCGCGGCATCCTTGCCTTCGAACCCGACCCTGTCAATTTTCGCGCTCTGCAATTGGCAATTGCGGCTGACGAAGGTCTGCGGGCTAGGACCCGGGTTTGCAACGTAGCTGTTGGGCGGTCTCCGGGCAAGGTTCGCCTTGCCGTGACCGGGCAAGGCAGCTCGGCCATTCACGCCAGCGGCGGCGTCGAGACTGATTGCACAACTCTGGACAATGCGCTGAGAGATCAAAGACCCACGTTCATCAAAATGGACATCGAGGGCGAAGAAGAAGCAGCACTGATAGGTGGACGGCAGACCATCAGCCGCCACCAACCGGTACTCGCCGTCTGTGTTTACCATCGTCAGAACGATCTTTGGAAGTTGCCGCTGCTGATGCATGAACTGGAACCCGAATCAAAGCTCACTTTGCGTGCCTATTATCTCGACGGATTTGACCTTGTTGCTTTCGCCGTACCGCCAGACCGTTTGCGCAGGAATTAGCCAATGAGAACCAGCAGGAAACCTGGACGGCCAAACCAATCGGTGACCAGCGCTACCCGGCGTGATTGCCCTATTTGCCGGAGTTCTTCAAAACGCACCGTCTTTGCGCAGCGCTTTGAGCATCTCGGTGAGGTCGGGCTGCTGGATGGTTATGACGTCGTGATCTGTAACAGTTGCGGCGCTGCCTACGCTGATGGCATTCCGACGCAAGCGGCCTTGAATGCCTACTATCGCGACTTGTCCAAATACGAGTACCAGCACCGGCAGGGCAGAGAGTCCGGGGACGACGAACAGCGCTTGCGGGACACCGCGCGGGTAATCGCGGAATTGGTTCCGTACCGCAATTCGCAGATTTACGAAATTGGCTGTGCCAATGGCAGCTTGCTGGAAAAACTGAAGCAAATGGGGTATCGGAATGTGTGCGGCTTGGACCCATCGCCGTCCTGCGCCGCCATCGCCAAGCGGCTGTACGGGATTAACGTGCACACCGGCGCCATCTTCGATCCCTCTGCGCCCCCGGCTTCATGCGACCTTGTTATCGCTCTTGCTGTTCTGGAACACATCCGCGACCTGGACAGCGCTCTTCGGAAAGTTAGAAATCTTCTGTCGCCATCGGGACAGGCATTTTTCGAAGTGCCTGATGCCGTGCACCCGCCGGTTGATCTCGATGCCCCGTTTCAGGAATTCAGCACCGAACACATTAACTACTTTTCTGCGATTTCGCTCGCCAATTTGGTGGAAGCGGCGGGTTTCCGTAAAATCACATGTGAGTACGGCACGCGGCAGACTCGGCCCGGCGTCAGTTGCCCTGTAGTATATGGCTTGTTTGAAAAGGCGGAGCCGCGCGCGGAGTTCGTATTTGACGACGACACCGCCAGGGGTCTGCTCGAATACATACGAAACTGCGAGCAGAGGGACGAGCAATTGCGGCAGAAGATCGCCCCTGCTCTTGCCGGAGAGAGAGTTCTGGTCTGGGGGGTAGGTACACACACCCGCCGGCTGCTTGCGAACGGCGTTCTCAAGATCGAGAAGATCGACGCGTTTGTGGATTCCAATCCCAAGTACCAGGGCCAGAGCTTGCGGGGACGTCCGGTGATAGCGCCGGAAATGGTTAAGAACTACCCGGCGCCGATCCTGATTTCTTCGTATGCTTTCCAGCGGGAAATAGCACGGCAGGTTCGCGAGGACTTGAAGCTCGCCAACCGCCTGATTCTTCTCTACCCTGACCGGGAGGAGTCCAAGGTAGGTCCCAATGTCTGAACTCCAGCAAAAGGCGCGCAAGAAAGCAATCAGCATCGTCACCCCCTGCTACAACGAAGAAGGGAACGTGCGCGAAGTTTACGAGCGCGTGCGCGCGGTCATGGCGTCGCTGGATTACCGCTACGAGCACATCTTTATTGACAACGCCTCGCAGGACAACACAGTCGGCGTCCTCAAGCTGATTGCCGCCACGGATACCAACGTCAAGATCATCCGCAACACGCGCAATTTTGGGCACATCCGCTCGCCGATCCACGCCTTCTGCCAGGCCTCGGGTGACGCTGTCGTGGGAATTGTCGCCGATCTTCAGGACCCCCCGGAGATGATCGCCGGCCTGGTCCGCCACTGGGAGGCAGGCTACCCCGTGGTGATCGGCGTCAAGGCCAGCAGCGACGAGCACGGGCTCATGTTCTGGATTCGCAAGCAGTATTACCGGCTGGTACAGCGCCTCTCGGGAATTGACACTTACGAGAATTTCACCGGCTTTGGTCTGTACGACCGCAAGGTCATAGATATCGTTAAGGAATTTAACGACCCCTATCCGTACTTTCGCGGGATGATTGCGGAAATCGGTTTGCCCCATGCCGAGCTGCAATACCACCAGCCGCGGCGTAAACGGGGTATTACGAAGAATAACTTTTACAGCTTGTACGACCTGGCGATGCTCGGCATTACGAACCTCTCGAAGGTCCCGCTGCGAATGCTGACCTTCTGCGGGTTCGCGGGCGCGCTGGTTTCCGTTCTGGTTTCGTTCGCGTACCTGATGTACAAATTACTGTTTTGGAAACAGTTTTCCGTCGGTATCGCTCCCCTGGTGATTGGCGCATTCTTTTTCGGTTCGCTGCAACTCCTCTTCATGGGGATCGTCGGCGAGTACATCGGACAAATCCACACCCTGGTGCAGAAGCGCCCCTTAGTTATCGAAGAGGAACGAATCAATTTTGAATACGGGCCGGGCGAGCCGCTGGCGCAAAACATGGCCGCAGAAGAGTCTGGCCGCAGGGTGTGAAACTCATCCGCTGTTTATGATCGAATCTCTGGTTTGCTTGCCCTGACCCAGAGACAGCCCTCGTCACCGGGCTTGTAGGATAGAGTTCCTTCAAAAAACGGGGCGTAAGGATCGACCCCGGCGCCTCTCCCTGAAACGCGATACGATTTCACGCGAAGGTGTCGCAGGAGGTTTTCCTGAATTGTTGTTTCGGTCAGCCTTTGAGGTTCGGTAGGGCTGGCGGGTTCCTCCAGATTAAAGCTGCCGACAAAATCGCCGCCCGGCTTTAGGATTCGTAACATCTCTTGGCACATTTTCACGAAGTTATGCACATGATCGAGGGCATTCAGAGTGAATAGGACATCAACGCACCCCGACGGCAAGGGAATAACTTTCTCAGTGGATTTCACGTAGATCATGCCGTGAGCAGCAATATTGCTGGGAAATTCATCAGCGTAACGATCCGCGAGCACATCAATTCCGATGCGCAGTTGGGCCGTGTCTGCCCAAACCAGGCTGCCGCGCGGCCCGCAGCCAAAATCGGCAACGATCTTTCCTCGTAGAAATTCTTTGCTACGCTCTTCTGCCATCCCCAACATGAGCCGCTCGTAATGGCCGTTCGCGAATGTTCCGCTGTCGATCTTCAACCTGCTTCTCCAAAACGCCAGTTCCGCACGGTATTTCAGAGAAGGCATGATTTTGCTGATGGTCTGCATGAGAGATTCTCGTACGGGGCGAAGAAGTTTTTTGCCGGTTCGGGAAAGGCAGCCAACACGCTTCGCTTCGACACAGGAATTCTCCTTTTCTTTAGCTCAACAACGTGCGCTCGTGATTGTCACTCAGTCCTTCTTTACGGATTCCGGAGTGTCCGTCGGAGCCGCCGGGGTCATTTCGCCTGAGTCGAACGCAGCCGCCAAGTCTCCACGGCGCCATCCCCTGAATCTGCCAAGCACTGTCGTCCAGTGGAACAGCATCTCGCGATAGTTTAATTTCGCCATGCCCGCGAGTATTCGGCCCATCGGCACGCCGAAAAAGAGCGCGATCCACCACAATGGCATTGGGTGTTTACGGAGCACGCGCCCGTCTCCCAACGCATAACCGTAACGCTTCAGACGAGTGGTTTCATTGAATGACAGAAACAGACGCGGGTGATTCACGCGGATGTTTGGGTCATATGCTACGTAGTGCCCTGCGTCGATGGCCCGGAGCATAAGGTCGCTGTCCTCACCGGATTGCCATGGCCCTGGGCTGCCCACGCCCAGCATGACATCGAATCCGCCGATCGTCCGAAAAACCTCAGTACGAAGGAAGTAGGTGTAGGCGAGCGAACGCCGCCAGCTCTTTGGCCGTGTTAGCCGGCCGGGCCGATCACGCCACGGCAGGATCAGATTCCCCGATTCATCTATCGCGTCACCATTGACTCCATGCCAGCCAGGATTGAGAGCGAAAACGTCGTCAACTTGCTTCAATACGTTATGATCGTACCAGCAGTCATCATCAGGGAAGCTGACCACCTCTCCAGTGACCTCGCGCAGCCCGCGGTTGCGGGCGAGGGAAAGCCCCGGAGCGCTCGTCACGCGAACGATGTCAAAGCGGCCGTCAAATGCCGCCACGAGCGGAATTAGGCGATGGTCCGTGTTCTGATCAACGACGATGACCTCAAAATCCCGATGAGTCTGCCGATCGACAGATTCCAGCAAGCGCTGCAATTCGAGTGTGCGCCCGACCGTCGCGACAACTAGAGAGAATCGCATAATTTGGACTTAATTGCCTTCGTACAGCGAATTAGTGAGCCGGTCGATCCGGTTCCATGGGCGGCTTCGGAGGTGTCCCTCCTTGAGCCAACACTACGGGTTGCCTGCCACGAACAATATTCGCAATACGCTGTAGCCACTTTATTTGTGCCAGCCACGCAACAGCGTATAGCACAAAATCAAACAGCCTTGGCGAACCGAAGCGGCAGCTCTCTATGAGTAAAATTGGAAAAGCGCGCCACTCACGTTGTGCGGCGGCTTCGCCGGCACAGTGAGTGAGTACGAAACCAGCGTAAGCGCGGGGCGTAAGAAGCTGGCGGTTGCTGCGCACCCACTCCAGCGAGAATTTCCAATCTACTCTCCTGCCGACTGTCTGCACGCCTTCCAGCACGTTCCACACGGCAAGCGGCTCAGGCACGAACTCAATGCCGACGCCGGGATGCCGCACTGCCCTTAGTACCCAATCTGTGTCCTGATGCTTGCGAAGACCGCTGCGGAATGGAACCTCGATCATTAATTGGCGTGGCGTCAGTAGGGTTATCATTGAGAGGACGCCGTCACCATATGACAATAACTTTCTACTGAAGAGGTACTCACTTATAGGTTCTGATGGCATCTCCCGCGGCCAGATCATCTCTGCGTGGCCGGTATGGACGAACTGCTGACAACTTATTACCGGAAAGTGGAAGTTGGACGCGCTTGCCCTGGCGAGCTGTCTCTCAATCTTATTCGGTAGCCACTCATCGTCGTCGTCCAGAAACGCGATCCACTGGCCTCGCGCCGCTTGCACACCGGTATTGCGCGCGTCGCTCCCGCCGACATTCTGGGGCAGAGCAATGACCCGCAACCGTGCGTCCTCAATTTCCTTTAATGCCGCCTCTGTTGCGGCATCTGGACCATCAATGACCACCACAACCTCAAGGTTGCGGAAGGTCTGGTTCAGCGCGCTGAGGACAGCGTGCACCACCAGTTCCGGGCGGTTGCGCGTCGGGATGACGGCGCTCACCAGCGGCGGCTCCGAGTTATTTACGACGTTCTGATCAGCCATTTGCCGTCTCTCTGCCCTGGCAACCTGCTGAGCAATACCGTACCATTTCCGGAGCTTGATTTCCCAAGAACGAATGGCGGCTGTTAGGCCTGTATGGTGCGGACACAATGAAATTTCCCTCGATCGTTGTCCGCAAATTGCGGTTGCTTCGGTTGCGGTTCACCCGCTAACAAGGGCCCAACATTTGAGTGCCCCATATGCAGCTATCGCGGACCATTCCTCGACTTCAATGCCAGTACCGGGCTGCGCCGACACGCAACGTGCCCGTCATGCGATGCCTTGGAACGCCACCGCCTTCAGTGGCTGGTGCTGAAGGCAACGCCGGAGGCGCAGAAACTTCGCGCACGAACGTGCTGCACTTTGCTCCGGAACCCTTTTTCCGGCGCAAATGTGCCGGCATGTTCCGCTCGTATACCACCGCCGATCTGTGCCCGGACGGAGTGGACTACGCGGTTGACCTCGCCAAGCCACTGCCGTTTGCGCCGGGCTCTTTTGACCTGATCTATGCCTCGCACGTGCTGGAGCACATTCGGGACGACGAAGCCGCGCTGGAGAACATCCGTCGAGCGTTATCGCCAGTTGGCCTGGCGATTCTTCCCGTCCCGATTGTTGCTGAGACGACCATCGAGTATCCGGCCCCCAACCCGGCGGAAGCCGGCCATGTGCGCGCCCCGGGACGGGACTACTACCGCCGCTATGAGAAGTATTTCCGCAAGCTGACCGTTTTCTCTTCCGAAGACTTCGATGACCGTTTCCAACTGTTCGTCTAGGAGGACCGCAGCTGCTGGCCAACTCCAGACATTCCGCTTCGCCCGGCCATGGCGGGTGCGCGCTTTCCAGACAGTGTGCCTGTCTGCACGCTAGAGTCTCAGATCTAACCGTCCGAGAACGGGTATATTGAAGGAGCTATGGCCTCTTTGCCGGAAAACCGGATCCGCGGCGCGCGTGAGTTCTACCGCGATCAACTGAGGCTCGAGTTTCCCTACACGCGCACGTTCGCCGCGCAGACGGGACGGGTTGCTGAAGACATTGCTGGGACGGAGGCGTTCGAGACGGTACTACGCGAGGGTGCACAGGGCGGGCTGGAATGCTCTCGCCGCATCGCCGAGATGGCGTTCATCTACCTGGATACCACGCCTGCCGTGCCGGGCCCCTGGTGGCGCGACCTGTGCAACTACGAGCGGTCACATTTCATGCAGTCCGCGACCACGGTTGCGGGCCCGCCGAGGAATCGTCCAAGTCGGGGAGTCAGCGCTGTTTGTATGAATTTCGCGTGGGACGTTCCGAAGCTGCTGGAGAGGCTGAAATCAGGCCAGGCGATCACCGATGAATTGCGGCGCAACCTCAGCCTGCTGTTTGCGCGCGCGCCAGACGGGAAGGTGTATGTCGTGGAAGTGGGCCCGCCGGTGGAGAAGGTGTTCCGCGCGACCAACGGTTTGCGTACGGTTGATCAGATTGCGGCAGCGGCGGCGATGACTGTGGATGAAACCATACGCGTGCTTGAAGCACTGGCCGGAGTGGGAGCGATTGTCCCCGGCAAGAGCCCCGAGGAGATCACAGAAATTCTGCGGCAACAGGGAAAGGCCTAGAACCAGTTTCCAGTTTCCAGTTTCCAGTTTCCGGTTTCCAGTTTCCGGTCCACCCCGTCGGTCGAAAGGCACGAGCGACAAGGGTGGGGCATCCCCAATTCAGGCAAGTTCAACGCCTCGCACCCAGCCAACGCGCACATCGCTCGATTCCCTCCGCCCAATAGAAGGCTTTGGTCGCTTGGGATGACGCCATTCATCGAGACACAGCTACACGAAACCGCTGGGGTCGGCTGACCCGGTGATTGGAAAGTGGAAATTCGAAACTGGAAACTGGTTTACGTGCTGACCAGGGAGCCTACCCGCTCGCCGGTGACCACACGCCGGATGTTTCCGCGTTTGTTGAGGTTGAACACCACCACGGGAATGTTGTTCTCGCGGCAGAGGCTGATGGCAGTGGCGTCCATCACCTTGAGTCCCTGCTTCAGCATCTCGAGGTAGCTGATGTGGTCGAACAGTTTGGCGTCTTTGACCAGCATGGGATCGGCGTCGTAAATGCCGTCCACCTTGGTGGCTTTGAGGATCACGTCGGCTTTGATCTCAGCGGCGCGCAGAGAGGCAGCGGTGTCGGTGGAGAAATACGGATTTCCGGTGCCGGCGGCGAATATGACCACGCGCCCTTTTTCCATGTGGCGGATGGCGCGGCGGCGAATGAATGGTTCCGCCACCTGGTGCATTTCGATGGCCGACATGACGCGCGTGTTGACGCCGTGCTTCTCCAGCGCGTCCTGCAGGGCGAGGGCGTTGATGACGGTGGCGAGCATGCCCATGTTGTCGGCGGCAACGCGGTCCATGTCGCGCGCCTGCACAGCAACGCCGCGAAAAAAGTTTCCGCCGCCAACCACAATGGAGACCTGCACGCCCAGCGCGTGTACTTCCTGGAGCTCGGCGGCTATCTCCTGAACGCGGGTGGGATCAACGCCAAACCCCTGGCCGGCAGCCAGAGCTTCGCCGGAAAGCTTCAGCAGAATGCGTTTGAATACAGGTTCCATTAATAACAGTGTAGCACTGAGCTGTGTGGATTGAGCCACGCGGCGCGGCAGGTCCGCATCTGGAGAAGTAGGATCTGCATGCCTAAAACAATGCTGGCGGTGGTGAAGCAGGAGCCGAAGCCTGGGACCGAGGTGCGCGAAGTCAAGGTCCCGGGCTTTAACCGTCACGATGTGCTGGTGAAGGTGCGAGTGGCGTCGGTGTGCGGCACTGACCTGCACATCTATGAGTGGAACCAGTGGGCGCAGCGCCGCATACATCCTCCGCTGATCCCGGGCCACGAGTTCTGCGGACAGGTGGTCGCCGTGGGCGGCGGGGTCACCACGGTTAAAGAAGGCGATTTCGTTTCTGCCGAGATGCACGTGCCCTGCGGCAAGTGTTTGCAGTGCCGCACCGGGGACGCGCATATCTGCCAGAAGGTGAAAATTCTCGGAGTGGACGCCGATGGCGCCTTCGCGGAATACGTCACCATTCCTGAGTCAAATATCTGGAAGATTGACCCAGCAATTCCGCCGGAATACGCTTCGTTATTCGATCCCTTGGGGAACGCCGTCCACACGGTGCTTTCCGGCGATGGGGTGTCCACAAAGAGGGTGGCGATTACGGGTTGCGGTCCGATCGGTCTTTTTGCGATTGCGGTTGCACGCGCCTGTGGCGCAACGCAGATTTTTGTAGTGGAGGTAAACCCGCGTCGCCGCGACATTGCTCGCAAGATGCACGCCGACTTTGTGCTCGATCCGTCCACAGAGGACGTGAAGAAGGTTGTCATGGAGCATACGAATGGCGTCGGAGTGGATGTGGTGCTGGAAATGGCGGGCCAGCAGGAAGCCATTCGGACAGCGTTCCGCGTGCTCCGATTGGGCGGACGCATTTCGTTGCTGGGCATTCCCTCCGGTCTGGTCCAGCTCAACCTAGCCGAGGACATCATCTTCAAGGGAGCGACGGTTTTGGGTATCACCGGCCGCCGCATGTATCAGACGTGGTACCAGGTACAGGCGCTGCTGAAGGCGGGCAAGCTCGACTTGCATCCGGTGATTACGGATCGCATGGCCATGACGGATTTTTCCCGAGGCATGGAGCGGCTCAAGAGCGGCGAGGCGAGCAAGATTCTGTTGTTCCCCAACTCCAACTAACATTGGCATTCTGGTGTATCCCGCTCGCCAGGAGGCATCATCCTGAGGCGGAGCGAAGCGGAGCCGAAGGACCTGCTTTATTCGCCCCCCGAAAAAATCCCGCAGCAAATTGTTGTGTGTGTCATGACGAGCGAAGCTAGGCATCTGCTTTTGGCAACTGCCAGGGAAAGCAGATGCCTTGTCGGGCTGCCTGCCCCAGAACGCGCAACAGCGGCGCGTTCCGGGGCCCCCGCCGACCCGCAACAGAGGCGGGTCGAAAGAGGCCCGCGGGCGCGTCGCTCAGGATGACAGCTATAGGAGACGAATAATGCAGTCTATGGCCTTGAAAGGAATACATAGATGCTTCCGCTTCGCTGCGCTCAGCGTCAGCATGACAACCTTCACTTTTTGCCTTGCACGGCGCCGAGGCATCGGCCGTACAGCTCCAGCAGGTGAGACGCATAATCTTCCGCCTTGGAGACGGTACCGCCCTGGAATCCGGCGCCGGGCGCGCCGACCTTGCCGTAGCCGGTGGTCATCGCGATAAATTTCATCATGTCCAATGCAATGTCTTCGTTGCGGCGGGAACCAACGGAGATGCCGGGAAACTCGTCTGCCATGTAATGCCTCCAGAAGGATTTCAACTAAGAGATAAGTGTGGCGGGCGGCGCGATTGCTGATTCCCTATGCCGGTCAAGCACGCGGAACTCGATCCCAGGGAACGCGAGGCGCGCTTCGGAACCCACGGCCCGCAATGAAAAAATCATATCAGAGGGTGACGAGCTTGCGGCCCAGCGCGAAGGTGGATGCTGAACGGCCGCACAGCCATCCCGCTGGAGATCCAGAGAACGGCAAAGGCAGACGCCCTCGCAGCCTAGGTCTCCATACCGACGTAGCAGATTCGCCCGATGATGTAGTCGCCGTAGCTGCTGTCTTTATCAATGGTGATGATGTCAACCGGGTACGCCTGGTTATGTGGCCGCAAGATCAGGGTGTTGCCGGAAAGCTCGACATACTTCACGGTGGTGTCCCCGTCCTTGCGCACGGCGTACATGTTCTGTTCTCCCTTGCGGTAAGGCTTGAGGGAGTTGTAGTGCCGGTCAATGAGGACTGTAGCCCCGGGCAGGAGGCGCGGATACATGGTCATGGCATCGGAGGCCATCCGAATCAGGACAAAGCGGGTCCAGCCGGAGCGGTCAGTTTCCATTTCGGAACGTAATTTCTTTAAAAAGCCGCGCTTGAATTTGAGGATGTCACGCACGTTCTCGGCGGTGATGAGCACGTCTTTGGCGGCCCTGACGCTGTCGGTCAGCAGCACGTTCTGGAAGCCCTCTTCCGGCGGCGGGGGGATGCTGGCGCGCTTGTTGATCTCGGCGGGATCGAGCAGGTCCAACACGGACAACTTTTGCACCGACAACACCTTGTCCATGCCTTCCAGGCTGAGCCCGCGCTTGCGGTTGAGGAAGTTGGAGATGTGGGCCTGCTGGAAGCCGGTCTGATGGGCCAGTTTCAATCCGGTCAACTGGCCGGCTTCAATGCGCGACCAGATCACTTTGCGGAGGTTTTCCTGCAGCGTTTGAAATTTCATGGCGATTCTCTATATATCATATGGCTATAGTATGCGCAAGTCCCAGTCACGCAAAGGAATAAACTTCTTGACGGCGGAAAATTGCGAGCTATACTGATAGGCACAAGAATAGCTGAAGTATAAGAGGTCGCCTTTGGATCCCGCAAGAGAAGAGTGGGTGTTCCTCGAACTGCGCCGCAAAGTGCGCCAGTCCGAGTTGCTGTCGGCCTCCATCGAACGGCTGTTGCTTTCGATCCACTTTACCGGACGGCTCAGCATCGTGGTGCAAAACGGGCGCGTGCTGAAATCCGGATACGAGGAAGGCTATTTCAGCCATCGCGACCGTGCGCGCGTCCTTGGGGAAGTTCCCTGCGATGAGTGTGGTAGTCGCACAGATCCGTCATAAGTTGATGGTGCAGTCGTTAACTAAATAGCCAAGCAGGTCGTCGTAACAAAAACGAGCCCTGCGTCCAGGGCGCCTTCACGGTGCCCGGCGCAGGGCTTTTTCGTTGTTATCAGGAGCGATCATGAAAAGCATCCGTTTGGAATTGAAGTACTGTGAATATTGCGGTGGACTGCTGTTGCGCGCCGCCGGCGATGCCGTCATCTATTGCGCTGCCTGCAGCCGCAAAATAGCAGAGTTGCCGAGTTATGACGACAGGTCCGGCGATGCCGCGCGAAGCAGTGCCAATGCGGGGAAGAGCAAAGCCAAGGACCAGGAGCCACCCAGCGATGTGATACCGCAGACCGGCGTCTCACCCGTCATTGACGCGAAAGCGGAGGCGGGCTCTCCTTCGTCACAAACACTGGACCTGCAGGCCGTGGCCGACGAGTACCGGGGGTCGGTTGACAATGTGTTGCTGGTGCCTCTCCCGCCGCGCTCCGTCACGCTGACCGATGCGGAATGCGCTCCCGGGAGGGTGGGATGAGTCCTCGCATCCGCGTGCTTCGTCCGGTTGAAGCGCCTGTCGCTGCGGCAGAGGGTGGCACCCTCCCGGAGCCGAATCCGCGTCCCCAAAGGCCGGATATTTCCATATACCGCCCGCACACCATCGCGTTGCTGCGACGCTTTTTCCGTCTGTCCATGGAGGTAGGGCGGCTGCCATCTTTGCTGGGGCGTGAGTTTTTTCGAGCTCGCGTGAGTTCTTACAAAGTGCAAAGCTTCGAGGATGCTGTGATCTTTGTGCATGACGTTGAACAGTGCCTGGATCAACTGGATCCGCTTTCGAAAGCGCTGCTTGCACGTGTCGTATTGCAGGAGTACACGGAGGAGGAAACCGCGCGGCTGCTGCACTGCACCCGGCGGCATGTGGTTCGGCTGTATCCGGAAGCTCTCGACCGGTTAACAGAAATATTCTTGCGCGTGCGCTTGCTGAGGCGTGTTCCCCAGGAGCCTGGGAGGACCTTAGCAGTTCCAAAAACGGACAGTTCGCGGCCATCTGCAAGCAAAACACTGGATCGGGTGGAAGCTTGTCAAGAGACAAAATTTGTCATTTTCCGTGCAAGCGCCTGACACGACGGAAAATATATTTTTCCAAATCATGTCTCATTTACCCCATCCAATCTGCTATGCTGAAATTAAGAGTGGAAGAAAAGATTTGGCGCGGGTAACCGCGCCTTTTGTTTTTGCAGTTCACGGCAGTTATTTTGTTCGGAAGGCGAGCCGATACGGCTGCGCCGGGGCCCCGGACGCACTCTTGAAGTTCTTGAATTTCGCAGTATTGATCCAGATCGCATACTCTTTGTTGGGCTCCAGCTTGACCGGCAACACGCACTTGGTGCCGCCATCCGTGTAATAAGGCTTTGCCGTCGTCACGGGGAACTTGCTCTTATCTTCGTAAGCCCACGACCAGCTCTTATCGGTCATGGCCTGGTTAAACGTGACTGAAATCTGCGTAGTTGACGGATCAACGTCCTGAGAACCATTTTGCGGAAAAGTAGCAATGACTCTCGGCGGCTCAGCGGCAACTACGCTGTAAGCGAAAGACAGGAGCACCCAGAGGACTGCCGATGAGAAACGCAATCGTCTCAACATTGTGTGTCCTTTGTAGAATTTTGTCGCGGCATTCTAAGAGATGAAGAGCAGAAAAACCACAAAATGTGCGGATAAGAAGAAGCCACCAACCCGTGTTCGCCGCCAGAGGGCCAAGGCGGCGGAACCGAAGTGCCAGAGCGCCAAGACTGCCGAAGTAAAAGAAGGCTCAGCCGAACCGGTTGCAAGCCTTGATCCTCAGGCGATCCGCCATGACGCAGTAAACCTGGTATTACGGGCAGTCCCCAAGATTGCCCAAGCACTGGTCAAGCAGGCAGAAAAGGGAGGTCACCTGCCTGCCAAGTTCCTGTTCGATTTTGCCGGGATCATTGAACCTTCCGCGGCGAAGCCGGCAGAAGACGAGGAGTCTCTCTCGGCCATGCTGCTCCAGGCACTGCGACAGTCACCGACAGGCGAGACGCCAGCAAATTGCGCAACGTCCGCGGCCAACAGTGAATCTGTTAATGTGAATTCTTAACTGCCACAAGGCGCATGGCGCCTGGCAGCGAGATAAAGTCAATCGATGGACATATCCTGGATCAGCGACCGCCTGGCGCTAGGCGGGGGTATTTGGACGGGCGAGAAGATGAAGGAAGTGGCCCGGGCCGGAATCACTCACATCATAGACATGCAAGTGGAGTTCGACGACACGGAAATTGCGGAGCCGCAGGGCATTCGCGTGTTGTGGAACCCCGTGGACGACGATTTCCAGCCTAAGCCGCCCATCGTATTTGAGCGTGGGGTGGAGTTTGCGCTGGACGCGCTCGACGACAACGGATCGAAACTCTATATCCACTGTGCCGCCGGCGTGCATCGCGCTCCCATGATGATGCTTGCCGTGTTGCGCGCCATGGGTTGGGAGCTGAAGGACGCGGTCCGCCTGGTGCAAGGACGGAGGCCAGTCGTGGATTTTGCCGACGTCTACGTCCAGAGCGTAGAAGATTTCATGCGGAATTACACCTCAGCGGAAAAATAGTTTTGCGCTGCGCTGCCGGCAACTTACTCTTGGGGGTGCCGGCGGTCAGCGTGGTCGGTTGCTCCAGCGCCGAACCATAAACGACTTCGAGGAAAGCCATGTTGAATGCGTGCCGCCTGATGAGGCGGCTTTTTTATTCCCTCATTTCAGTACTCCTGATGGCCGCCGTCGCAACTGCCTATCAGGCTGCGCCCGCCAAGACGCTCATCAGCGACGTCATCTACCGCGCCGACGGCACACCTGCCAGTGGCACCCTCCTCATCTCCTGGCCGGCATTTGTCACTGCGGACAACCGGGCCGTCGCCGCAGGCAACGCAAGTTTCTCCATCGGCAGCGGTGGGCAGGTGGAACTGGAACTGGTTCCCAACGCCAACAGTGAACCCGCGGGCACGTATTACAAGGTGGTGCTGAAGCTGGATGACGGCACCAGCGCGGTCGAGTACTGGGTTGTGCCAGCCACGTCGCCAACTACGATTTCCGTCGTTCGCGCGAGCATTGCACCGGCGAACGTGGCGGTGCAATCGGCAACGCGTCAGTACGTTGACGCACAACTGGCAACCAAGGCGAACGACGACGCCGTGGTACACAAGACCGGGGACGAATCCATTGCCGGCGTCAAGTCCGGCGGTACCTTCGCGCCGGATGACATCAAGACGAAGGGCCCGTGGGTTGACGTGCGCGCGTTTGGCGCGATTGGGGACGCCAAGGTCGCCACGGACTGCTGGATGACGTCAGGGTCGGCGGTGCTGACGTGCGCCAGCAATCATTTCACCGCTCAGGACGTAGGCAAGGTAATCGGCGTGTGGGGCGCAGGGGCGGCGAGCAGCGCATTCGTTAAGCCGCTGGCATCCACCATCGCGGCCTACACCAGCGCCACCCAGGTCACGCTCGCGAACACGGCGAGCACGTCGAACGTGCAGAATCTCTGCACCATCACTTCTGCATCATGGGATACCAGCGGAACCATGACCGTGACCTGTGCAGCAGGTCACGGCTTCGCGGTCAATCAGGAAGTGGTTTTCAGCGGAACCGGCGATGATGCCGTGGACAATCACGTGTTCAAGATCGCGACCACAGACGGCGGCGCCGGATTCACTGCTTCCGGCAATGGCTCTCCTGATGCCCCGCATACGATCAGCACAGGGACGGTGAGCGGGCGCTCCCGCCGTGTGGTCTGGGGTACAGACAACACGTCTGCGATTCAAACTGCGGTGAACTCCAAGGCCATGACCTCGAACGACGACCAGACGGGCGCGGTGGTCTACTTCCCGCCGGGACACTATCTGACCAAGGGCATTCAGGCGGCGTGCGCCTATATTGGCGAGAACGGTTGCACTTCGCATTACAACAATTTCTGGTTTATGGGGACGGGCCGCGATACGTCCAAGCTGGAGAATTGGGACCCGGAAACAACTGTACACGGGATATTCTCGCTGGGTGGCAGTGCTACCGACGCCCACCGGTTGCACGCAGTCAAGATTTCCGGTCTGTCCATTCTTCAGGTGCAGAACCCGAGCAGCAACAGCACCAAGACCATTGATACCGTTCGTACTGAGTACACGGACATTTTCGACAATTACATCAGCGGCCAGTCTTATGAGTGTTACTACGATCCGGGCGGGATCCGCGCCTGGAAGAACCGCGTCCACGACAATTATTTCAAAGACTGCGGCTGGGGCGGGCCAGCCTACGGCAACGTGCTGGCGGCCATCAATGGCAACGGCAGCCACTTCCACGCCTACAACAATTATGTGGAGAAGGCCGGTCAGTGCTTTGAAAGCGGCAGCCGCAACGCCTTAATCGAGGGCAACTTCTGCACCAACGATGCGCAGTTCGGCTGGGGCATCAACATCGGCAACACCGGCGCGGGCACATGGGACGTAGTGGTCCGCAATAACACCTTTCGCAATACGTCCGGCTACAGCGTAAGTAACGGCATTGGCACCATGAACCGCATCCACATTACCCACAACACTTTCATCAACGCGGGAAGGATATTGCTGGGGGATGGGGCGGCGAGCAATAGCTGGGGAAGCGAGGTCGACAGCGTTGTCCACGGCACTTCCGAGTTTAGCTACAACACCATGTGGTATCCCTCCACTGCGCCGATGGCTGAGTACTGGGGTGCAACAGTGCAAGCTGCTTACGAGCGCTGGGAAGTCCGAAACAACACTTTTGAGTTCGCGGGGCAGCCGGATAACGGCAAGCCTAACTTCATCTCGCTGGCGGGTCTGGTTCACGTGTGGCGCCCGTCTGTGACTTACTCGCTGAACGCGCTGATACAGCCGGTGCGTCCTGCGCAGGGCAACAGCTTTTATAAGGTCACGACTGCGGGCACATCCGGCGCGACTGAGCCTGTGTGGTGTACCACCACTGCCTGTACTGTCACAGATGGCACCGTGACGTGGACGTATCAAGGCAAGATGCCGATTCACTCTGTAGCCAACAACCGCATAGTCGGAGTCGGCAAGACGGGCGGGACGAACATCGCCCCGGGAGAGATTTCTCTGCTTTATGTCCGCCCGCACGAGTTCGTCATGGAAGGCAACTCTGTCAGCTATCCGGGCGCGGCTATTTATCTTTGGGGCGATCCGCTTGGGTACACCAGGCCCTATTTAGACCACAGTACTTCCGTAGGGCACATGCCATTGCCGATGAATACTCCGGTTGGCGACAGCTCGCGATACCCGTGGGACAGCCTGCAAGCGTCTTACGGCCACACCTGGCAGGACACCGCCCCGGTGATGGGCTACTACAGGGTCGGGCAAAAGATCTGGAAATACAAGCCTGCAGATGGCAGCTCGCCATACTGGCTGGTGACGCGCGAAGGCTTCGGCGCGCAGCCGTGGCAGGCAAATTTTTCCAGTCCCGGCTATGCCTATGGGTATTGGGTGCGTCCTATCACGGACAACGGGCACTTCTATATCCAGATCGCCAGCGCGACGTGTACTTCGGGCGGCTCTGAGCCAAGCTGGCCGACCGCGACCGGCGCAACCGTAACCGACAACAATTGCACCTGGCAAGAAGCAGGCACGGCAGCGGCTTTTGTCCAGCGTGACCTGAGCGGATATCTGACCTCAGCCACGGCAGCGTCAACCTACATGCCGTTAGCAGGCGGCACATTCATGGCTCCCGGTCCTGGTGGCGTCACAGCCGTTGTTGTCAAATCCGGGGCTGGACAGGCGGCGGGCAGCGGGTCTCATCTCTTCGAGATCAGGGACATCAATAACGCCCTCTCTGCTTATGTGTCTGAGAATGGCGCCGCCAAGTTTGGCGCAACCCAGATTGGTGGCTTCGATTTTGGCTACACTACAAACGGAGTCTTAGGCGCGGGCTCAGGTCAGACCATCGCATGGGCAAACACAGGCGGTTCGGGGGGCACCAAGGATGTTGGTCTGTCTCGCACAGCAGCGGGAGTGCTGGCGGTAGGCGCGGGAGCACAGGGCAGCACAGCCGGCACGCTCCAGGACGCCGCCCATGAAGTCATTGCCACCAATGGGGCGAAGTGGAGGCAAGGTTATTCCACGGAACTCATCACCCTGTCCACGTCGGGCAATAGCACGGATTCCAGCGGCAATCTGCTGCCTGCGAATTCCATAATTGAGTCTGTGGTCTGCAAGGTCACAACGTCCATTACGGTAGCAACCGACTGGGCCGTTGGCGATGCCGTTACAGCGGCGCGGTTTTGCAGCCCTAACTCCACCATGGACACTACAGCCTCATGTACCGGGCTGAATCACACGGACGGCGGGTTAGCGGCTGGCGCCGGGATGAAACAGTCCAGCGCCGCGAAGTTGCGGATCACGACTACAGGAACCCCGGGGGCGGGAGCGGTCCGCTGCACCACGTTCTACAGCACGTTCACCGCGCCAACCAGCTAAACACAATCAACTAAAGGAAAACCAAGGGTCGCTGTAGCCCTGCCGGTCGCCGGGGCAAGCATGAAGCGTGTGGCACAGCCGCCCTCGGCTGTGCGAGCGCTTTACGACATCTGTGGTTCCACCCTAATTCAGAGACTACGGCCACAGCCGCCAACTTCCCGGAGGAGGAATGGAACACCTCATGAACGGAAAAGGGAGCGGAGATGCCGCCACCTCAGACCTGCAATGCCTACTCCAGCGAGGCGAAGAACTCGACCTGAGGCCGCCTGTGCTGCAGGGCGAGAGCGTGCGCGAGTGGCTGGTGCGCCAGTTCCTGAAAATACGCGACAAGCACGGCCGGCTGGTACGGCTGGCGCCGAACCGGGTGCAGACTGAATTTGCGCGCCGCGCCACCCGCCGCAACATCGTGCTGAAAGCGCGGCAACTGGGGATTACCACTTATATCGCGGCGCGATTCTTTCTGCACACGATTACCCGGCCCGGCTGCCTGACAGTGCAGGTGGCGCACGATCAGAGCTCGGCCGAGGAAATTTTCCGCATCGTTCACCGCTTCCTGGAAAATCTGCCGGAGCGGTTGCGCCGGGGAGCGCTGATCACGTCGCGCGCCAACGTCCGTCAACTGGTGTTTCCGCGGCTCGATAGCGAGTACCGCGTGGAAACAGCGGCGGACCCGCACGCCGGTCGCGGGCTCACCATCCATAACCTGCATTGCTCGGAGGTGGCCCGCTGGCCGCGTGACGCCGCGGCGACCCTCGCTTCACTGCGGGCGGCGCTGCCGCCCGGCGGCGAGATAGTGCTGGAATCCACCCCCAACGGGGTTTCGGGATGTTTTTACGAGGAATGGCAGCACGCCGCCGAAACCGGATACACGCGGCACTTTTTCCCCTGGTGGTGGGAGCCCAACTACGCCCGCCCCGGGGTGGAAGTCGGCCCTCTCAGCGACGACGAGCGGGAGCTGGTGGAGCGATTCGGCCTCACTGCCGCACAGATCGCTTTTCGCCGCGACGTGCGCGCCAACTTCCGCAAGTTCGCTGCGGAGGAGTTCGCGGAAGACCCGGTGTCGTGCTTTCTGGCTTCGGGCGAATGCGTGTTTGAAACTGATGTGATTGCCCGCCGTCTGGCCGAGCTCGCCGTGCCGGCCGAAATGGATACTGGCGCGTCTGCCTCCGGACGGTTCGGCTGGAGTGATAACGGACGGCTTGCGACCTTCTGGCCCGCCAAACCGAGCGGGCGCTACATCATCGGCGTGGACCCTGCTGGAGGAGGGACGGGCGGAGACTTTTCCTGCGCGCAGGTGATTGACCGCGCCACCGGTCTGCAATGCGCCGAGCTGCATGGGCACTTCCCGCCACAAGAACTGGCGGCACGGCTGGTGCAGTTGGCGCGACGTTATAACCAGGCATTGGTCGCGGTGGAGCGCAACAATCACGGACACGCCGTCCTCGCGCACCTGACCGCGGTGGAACAATATGAGAACGTCTATCAGCAAAACGGACAACCGGGCTGGCTGACCTCGGCGGCGACGCGTCCCCGCATGATCGAGAACTTCGCTGCCGTGCTGGCCGCAAACGCGAACTTGTTCTATAGCTCCCGCCTGTTGCAGGAATGCCGCACGTTCATACGGCACGAGGACGGCTCGGCATCGGCTTCCTCGGGCGCTCACGATGATTGCGTGATGGCGATCGCGCTTGCCTTGGCCGTCCGCTCAGAAATGGCCGGACACGTTCCCCGGCGCAGCGCTCTGCAGTTGGCGAGCCTCGATCTGCGCTGAAACAGAACTAAGAAACCCGGCACCGAATGCCCGCAGTTGTGGCATTCTTCTCCTTCTTCTTTTGGGAACTAAGATCAAATCGGAATAGGGATTGTTCTGTTTCTGGAACAACGGTTCCAGGCCGGTAGCAGAGCAGCGTGGTGGGTTGGAACAATAACGTCCCATGGCTCTGATAGCTACGCAACACGTGCGGCGCTTGCGCGGGGGCGCACAGGCGCAACTGATGCGCGCCGAGGACGGCCACTTCTACGTGGTCAAGTTCAAGAACAACCCGCAGCATCTGCGGGTGCTGGCCAACGAGATGCTGGCCACGCGCCTCGCCGAGCAGATCGGCTTGCCGGTTCCGGCCACCGAGATCATCGAAGTGGGCGAGTGGCTGGTAATGCATACACCGGAGTTGCACATCGAACTTGCCGGCCACACCCTGCCCTGCGCGCCCGGCTTGCAGTTCGGATCGCGCTACGTGCTGGACCCCCTGGAGGGTCAGATCTTTGATCTGCTGCCGGAAACCATGTTCGATCGTCTCCGTAACCCGGAGACGTTTGCCGGCATTCTGGCGTTCGACAAGTGGACCTGCAACGCCAACGGCCGGCAGGCGACGTTCTGGAAAAGATCGCGCGAGCGCAAGTACACGGTCACCTACATTGACCAGGGCTACTGCTTCAATGCAGGGGAATGGAGCTTTCCTGACGCTCCCTTACGCGGTGTCTTTGCGCGCAATTTCGTATATGCGGGCGTGACCGGGTGGGATTCGTTCGAACCGTGGCTGTCGGCGATCGAAAACATGAGCGAGAGCACCATCGGCGCCATCGCCAGCACCATCCCTGCCGACTGGTACGGCGACTGGGACGACATGGAGCGCCTGATCACCACCCTGGCCAAGCGCCGCAGCCGCGTGCGCGAGCTGATTGATGACTTCAGGAAATCCTCGCGAACGCCGTTCCCGAACTGGAAGCAGCTATCAGCGGTCAGCCATCAGCGGTCAGCCAAAGCAGCCGGGGTGAACTGAATGAGAAACTTTCGCGACTTGAAGGTCTGGGAAAAATCACACCGAGTCACGTTGGCGGTCTATCGGCAAACTGCTGCATTCCCAAAATCTGAGCTGTACGGCCTGACCAGCCAGATTCGCCGTTCGGCGGCTTCTATCGCGGCGAACATAGCCGAAGGCGCCGGTAAGAACAGCAATCCCGATTTTGGCCGTTATCTACAAATAGCATTGAGTTCGGCCAGCGAATTGGAGTATCACCTATTGCTGGCGAATGATCTTGGTTATCTGGATTCTGAAAAATATACGCCCTCAACTCTGATGTAGTTGAGATAGAGCGTATGCTTGCAGGATTTATTCATGACTTGCAGGCTCGATCCGCCGCGGGGTCCACCTGATGGCTGATCGCTGATGGCTGGTGGCTGACAAAAGCAAACTCGAGTTCTTCCTCCTCCGCTACATCCCAGACGCGGTCAAGGACGAGTTCGTCAATATCGGAGTGGTGCTGCTGAACGGGGGCGGAAACGCCGAGGTGCGCTTTACGCGCGACTGGCGGCGTGTCCGCTGCATTGACCCGGGCGCCGATATCGAGATGCTGGAAGCCCTGGAGATGGAATTGCGCGCCCGCCTCGCCGAAGGCGGCGACAGCCGTGAGCGCATCCTGCACGTGCTCAGCGAATCGCTCAGCAACACCGTGCAGTGCTCGCCCATCAAAGGCGTGCTGACCGACTCGCCACAGCAGGAGATCGGCCGCCTGGCTGGAATTTATCTCGAGAGTAAACGGCGCACGGTCGGGCGGGAAAACACCGGCCGCGGCCTGATCCTGGAAAAAATGCGCGACGCATTCGAGCAGGCCGGCGTCTGGCAACTGATGCGAAAGAAGGTGGCCGTCGCTCCGTTCACGCACAAAGGCGACCCGCTGAAACTGGACTGTGGGTACCGGCCCAACGGGGTCATCAAATTCTTTCATGCCGTGTCGCTCGCGTCCGATGTTGATGCGGCTAAGGTGCTGGCGTTCAGCTATCCGCAGATCCGCGAGGGCATCGCGCGCCTGGAGCATGCAAAAACAGAGCTCACCGCCGTGGTTGAAAACAACCTCGACAGGAATGACGAGCAGATCGCCTTCGCCCTGGAGACTTTCGAGCGCAACTCCATCCTCGTCGCCCCCACGGCAGACCTCCCGCGCCTGGCGGAGGTGGCCAGGCGGGAGTTGAGGGTGTGAATCCGCGATCATCCGCGTTAATCCGCGGCTAAACAAAAGTCATGAACATACAAGACGCATTTCGTGGCGCGCTGCGCCGCATGACCGCACCACTACGCGCAAAAACAGCGCGTAATGAGGATTCCGGCGGCAACCTTTCCGCCTCGACCACTAAACCCGACAAGCGCCGCACGTTGGCGTTGCCTTCGATCTTCAACTCGTACACGCCGCGCGGAAACGCTTTGCCCAAACCCACTCCCGCCAACCTGCGCCGCTTCGCGGAAACACCGGTGGCGCGGAAGGCGATCAACACTATCAAGGACCGCATTGCCGGCATGCACTGGCGCGTGCAGGTCAAGAACTGTGTTGCCCAATCGTCCCCGGCTGGGCGCACACCCGAGGCGGCTGTGCCACGCCTGCCCGACGAGAGACGCATCGCGATCCTCACGGCCAACCTGAACGCGCCCAACCCCGACGACAGCTTCCGCTCGTTTGCCGAGCAAGTGCTGGAAGATGTCATCGTAGGCGGGTTCGGCGCGGCGGAATTGCAGCTAACCGGGGATGCGGCGCGTCCGCTGGCGCTGTGGCCGGTGGACGGCGCCAGCATCAGCATGCGCGCCGACTGGGACGGCCGTCCCGACTCGCCGCGCTACGTGCAAACCACGGGGCGCTTCGGGCCGGATGCTCAGGTCGCGCTCAACGATGATGAGCTGATGTACATCCGCTTGAATCCCCGCTCGCACACTCCTTTCGGGCTCGGGCGGCTGGAGGTGGCCTTCGAAACCATCAACGAATTTCTGGGCGCGCACCGCTATGCCGCGCGCCTGGCCAGCAACAGCGTGGTGCAATACGCGCTCTGGCTGCAGGACCTGACCCCCGCGCATCACGAGCGGCTGATCCGCTGGTGGCAGGACGAGATCGAGGGAACAGGTCGTGTCCCGATATTATCGGTCGAGTCCAAGCCCGAGGTGCTGCGCTTCGGCGGCGGCACCGACGCTGACCTGCGCCTGCAGTGGCAGGAATTCCTGCTGCGTATCATTGCCGACGCTTTCGATTTGCCCCCTCTGTTTCTCGGTGTGGAGCACGACGTGAACCGCTCTACAGCAAGCGAGGTCAGCGATCTCGCATTCCGCTCCGCCATCGTGCCTACGGCGCGGCTCCTGGCCGAACACATCACGCGCGATGCCATCGGCAAGAAACTCGGCTGGGACGACCTCGAGTTCGTCTTCACCGACGTGGACGCGCGCAATGAACTGGAAGACGCGCAGATCCAGGAAATCCTGCTGCGCAACGGTGTTCTCACGGTCAACGAAGTGCGCCGCCTGCGGGGACTGCCGGAACTGCAGGCATCAGGCGACAGGTAACAGGTCTCAGGTGCCAGCAGGTCCCGCCCTCGCCGGGTATCCATTCAATTTAGCCGCAGATCAACGCTGATGAACGCGGAGTCATTCCGGTCCGATCAGCCTTGATCTGCGTTCATCAGCGGCTAACAAAAACATGAACATTGAACTGCAAAGCATGGCTATCGAGCTGCCGCAGCTCGACTCGCATCCCAACCGGGCGCCCTTCCGCGGCGTGCTGACGCTGGTGGACGCGCCCTCCGACAAGCCGCCCGCGGGCGCCCGCGGGCATCGCGTGATGCTCACGCGGGCGGCGGCAGAACGCGCACTGCCGTCCCTGCTCGGCATGGGCCTGGACTATACCCCCTCGCTCGACCGGCACGACACGCGCAGGAAAATCGGCATCATCACCGAGGCGGAAATACAAACGTCTTTGGAAGCCGGAATGGTGGAGCGGCCCTTCAGAGCTGCAATGGACCGTTCTCAGCAAGCGGCTTCCGCTGAGGGGCTTCGTTCCTCTGGCGCTAAAGCCAGGTGCCCCATTCTGACCGCGACCCCGAGCGAAGTGAGGGGGAGGGGGAAGGGTGGGGATTTACGAGCCGCCCACCCTAGCGCCCAAAACCGGGGCGCGAGGGTGGGGCGCCCAGCCTCGCTCATCACCGTCGCCGGTTATCTCTATGCCCGCGACTTTCCTGAGGTGATGCACGAATTGCGCGCCGGAGGAAGAAGCATGCTCGGGATGTCTTACGAAATCGCCGACGCGCGCGTGGCCGAGTCCAGCGCGCCCATTTGGACTATCACCCAATTCACCTTCACCGGCGCGGCGCTGCTGCGGCGGGACAAGGCCGCGTATCGAGATACCTGGATCGAACTGAGCTGAAGGATTTGGTTATTTGGTGATTTGGTTATTTGGTTAGCGCCCCGATGCACGCTGCCAAATGACCTTGCAAATTACCAAACAACCAAATTTCCAAATAACCAAATGGAGAGAGCATGGACGAACAACTCACTCAACTGGCCGCCACGGTCGAGCGCCTGGCCACAGCCGCCGAGGCATTGGAGAGGGCGCTGGGCCGATTGGAGGCACAGCACGAATCTATTCACTCGCAGGTGGACCGCATCATCGCTGCTATTGACGAGCGCGGTGCCGAGCACCATGTGGCATCTGAGAACCTCGCCTCCGACCTGCAGCAACTTCAGGAGCGCACCACGCAACTGGAGCGCGAAAACGCTGACCTCAAGGCACAGGCGGGGCGCCTGGCGCGCAAAACGCTTCCGCCCCTGGTTTCCGCGCTGCTCACCAAGAGCTGCGGCATTAATGACGCCGACAGCGCAGCCAAACTCGATTCTGCCGCGCTGGACAAGGCCCTGGGCTCGCTCAGCCTGGAGCAGCGCATCGCTGTGAAGGCGGAGATGGCGCGCGCGGGGATGATCGAGTAATCAGCGGCCGCTGGGCAGTGGCCGGTGGTCGTTAGTCAGATTGCGGGTAAGTTTGTTATTCCGAGCAGGCGCTAGCCTGCGAGGAATCCCTATCGTGACAACACATTTTCGTGAACAACTCACGGCATTGCATACGGCAATAGGGATTTCCTCGCTTCGCGAGGAATGACAATCCGAGTTCGGCTATGGCTGTGCTGCCCAACCGTCACTTACACCTGACACCTGTCACCTGAAACCTGGTTTTCCAACTGGCCGCTGGTCACTGACCACTGGCCACTTTCTTTATGAGAGGACAAATGAACGCATCTTTCATTGACCTGCACGCGGCCGCCGATTTCCTCGGGCCGGGCGCGGTGGAGGTCAACCGCTACCAGTCCGAGATCACCGACATCGTGCGCCGCCGCGGCATTTTCGGGCAGCGCATCAAGCAGGTGCCTGCAACCGGGCATCCGTCGCGCTTCTTCGAGCAGACGGCCATCCCGTCGCCCACCGCGGCCAATGCTTTCGTGGACCCGCGCAACATCGTGGCCACAGTTGGCTCGCCCACCCGCGTGGAGCGCAGTGTCCCGTTGAAAGCGCTGGTGTCGCAGATCAACTACAACCTGTTCGACCTGGAAGTTGGCGCGCAGCAGAGCCAGTTTGCGTTCCTGCAGGCCAAGGACCTCAGCGATGCTGTCGAAGGCCTGATGCGCACGCACGACGTCGCCCTGTGGAACGGCAACGACACGTCGCTGAGCACGCCCACCACGCTTCAGTACTACGGCGCGGCCGCACAGATCGCCGACGGCGGCAACGTGGGCACCATTGCCACAACCGACAGCATCGTGGATGGCCTGCGTGCCACCATTGCCGGCATGGTGGCCAATGCCGGTTACGAAGTCCGTCCTACGGCCATCTACGCCAATCCGGTGCTGCTCGACCTGATTGACCGCGAGATGAAGGAGCAGTTCAACGTGGTGCTCAGTTCGGCCGAGGTCGCCGGCGGCTTCCGCGTGAAGACGCTTTCCACCCAGGCCGGCGAGCTGCCTCTGATTCCCGAATGGTCGCTCAGCTACACGGGCACGCCTGGCAGCGGCTCTGCGGTCCTGCCGTGCTATATCGTCACGGAGGATTTGATCGAATACCACTGGCTGACCGACCCCAATCCGCGCGTCTTCCAGCTTGGCCTCACCGGTTCACTGGCGCAGCAGATGGTGGTGGTCAAATTCGGCGCGATCGTGGTGAAGGGCGCCTCCTACGCGCATTACAAGGTGAACGTGGAGCGGTAGCCGCCGCTCATTTTCCGATTTTTGGTTTCCGATTGCTGCACTGCGGAGCCGGCCTTCGATTGTCATTCCGAGACTTCGCGTAGCGAAGGCGAGGAATCCCTATTGCCAGCACAGTCCACGGTGAAAATAGGGATTCCTCGTTCTCCTCGCTACACTCGTCGTCCTCGGAATGACAGACAAAGCTGTGAGGTGCCTTTTCGGTCCTGCAACGCAGATTCGGGAGATCGCGAAATCAGAAATCGAAATTCGGAAATCAAAAATGAACTACTTGCTTGCTTCCGAATACGAAGCCTACGGTCTGGAGCCTACCGTTGCAGCTTCCTGGATTGCGGCTGCTTCCGCGCTGATTGACGCGCATTGCCGGCGTCCTTCGCTGGGGGTGGCCCAATACAGCGAACGCGTGCGTCTGAGCAGCGGAAGGCAAACCGTTCGTCTCAGCTATTTGCCGCTGGCCGTGGTGTCGCCCGCGACCACGCCGTTGATCAGCCTGCGGGGACGTTACGCAGTACCCAGGCGCGGTGACGCGGCCTGCTCCGCGGCACGCCTAAAGTTGGCGCAGGATGTGGCGCTGGCGTTTGCGCTTCCGGGAACCTGGGTGACGCTGGACGTCAACGCGGTTGATTTCTGCGCCGAGACCGGGGAACTGACCTTTCCACCGAACCCGCTCGGGCTGACGTTCAACGAGGTCGAAGTGACGTACAACGCCGGGCTGGCCTCGATTCCCGACGCGGTCAAGTTTGCCTGCGTGCAGATCGTGCGCAATGCCCAGTCCACGCCCGCGCTCAACGTGCGCTCCGGGGCGCTCGATCGCATGCACCTGGAGTATTTTGCTGACACTCTGCTCGACTCCAACGTGCGTGCCTTGCTTGCGTCCTGTGTAGCGCAGAAGGTGGGGTGAACATGAGTACTGTCACCGCTTCGCAATCGACGTTTGGACTGGCCCTGGCCCGCGTCGCGGAAGCCATGTTGCGGACCCTCGGCGGCGGCGAGGTTTACCTACGCTTCACTTCGCCCGCCGAGGCCAGCGACGACGCCCGCCAACTCGGCACGGCTGCACCCATTGTCACGGATGTTGCCATGGCTCCGATCGTGGTGCGCTCGCTTCCTCCTGATAAGCCGCAGCCGGGTGCCCCACCCTTTTCGCGAAGCGCAAGGGTGGGGGTTTTAGCAGGTAACCAGGCCGGACTCAGGCTGGAGCTGATGTTTCCAGCCTCTGCCGTTTTCGCGCAGATGGAAGCACGCCAAGTCGGATCCGCCCAAGAGTTGTTTGCTTCGGCCCTCGGCGTGGTCGTGCAAGGAAAAATGCTGCGCATCGAAAACGTCGCCCCCGAATACTTCGCCGGAACCGCGTATCTGTTTGCAGTGACCGCGGAGGAGTAATTACCAGGGGTCAGCTTTCAGGTCTCAAGTGTCAGGGCGATGCTGAAAGAAGAGACGCTCTGAGGTACGAACGCAACAACAGCTCTGCTCAACGCGCTTTGAGAGCGAATATCGCGCTGACCCTGACCCCTGTCACCTGATACCTGTCACCTGTCATCTGAAACCTGATAACTTCATATGCAATTTGCAAAAGACACCTTTTACATCGCCCTGCGCGACCGCCTGGCAGCGCTGAATCCGGAACGCGCTGTCACCATCGGCGGACTGCCCAGACCGGCGGTCCTCGTCGTGGAAAACGAAATTGTGAATTCCACGCCGCCGCTGCCAGATGCCTTCTACGTCCGCTTTGGCGCCGTTCGGGTCGCGAGGAAACAAGACCAGGCGGCACGGCCTCTGCTCGCAATGGAAACCGTCATTTCCTATCGCACAGCCGGCTCCGGCGAAACCAAGGTGGATCGTGGGCGGACTCTCGCGGCCCTCGATCAGGAGCTGCTGCAGATCTGCTCTCCTCCGCAGACGCCGAAGACGGATTACACGCAAACCCCGGCGGCGGCTCTCGGCAGCAACGTCCTGTGGTCCGCGCCGGATATCGGCGAGCTCGAAGCCGCCGGCGGCGAACTCCGCCGCAGCGCGCGTCTTACGCTGCTGTTCTTTCCCGAGGTAGAGATCGCATGACGACCAGCAACACAGATCGCATCCTCATGACGCCTCTGGCGCGGCGCACGCGCGCGTACTTTTCTCCCGTGGACCGCGCCACCAGCAGGCCCTCGATTTTCGACCCGGGCAAGCACGGCGCTTTCCCCCTGGATTCGCCGCCTCTGGGTTGGATTGACCTGGGCTGCCTCGAGAACCTGCGGCGCACGCCGGGGACGCGCCTCAACCCTGTTCGCGGAGGTCCCAGCGGCGCGCCCGTGGCACTGTTCCGCTCGCAGGCGGATGCGCGCGTGGAGTTCGATTTTCGCGACTGGGGGAAACTGCAGATGGCCTTGGCTGGCGGGTCGCAGCATATGAACGTGCTCGCGCCACAGGCGGAGGCGGCCGCAGTGCCTTCGGGCGGGCTCGCCATCACCGCAGCGCCGATTACTAACGGCTCCACCGCCACTGAGATCCTGCTTGATTCCGCAGCGCTGAATTCGTTCGCTGTGGGTGATCTGATCGTCGTGGACCTGGACTACCAGCAGCAGACAGGATACGTGGGCACAGGCGTAGCTGCGGCTTACGTCAGGGACCCGGCCGACGTACAGGGCGACAGCGATTACATCCGCCGGGTCAGCTTCAACGTCGCCCGCGTGCAGCAGAAGACCGCGAATTCGCTGCTGTTGGCTCAGCCATTGATCGGAGGCACACCGTCACCCGGCGCCGCGGTACAGAAGGTCGTAGCCTTCGTAGATCGCGAAGCCGGCAGCTTTTTCCAGGAGTGGTCGGCGCTGTTTGTGGTGGAGAACGAGTCCGGCGGGCGCATCAATTTTTATTATCCTCGCTTGCAGCCCGCTTCCGGCACGCAGGAGACCCCGTTGCAAGTCGTAGCTCCGGTCGAAGCTTTTGCGCTGCATGCGAGCTTTACCGCGCTGCCCTACCGCGATGCCAACGACGGCGAAGAAATCCTCTGCTACCGGTCTTATTTCCCGGCGAGTTCGGCGGCGTTGTACTGACGAATTGAATCATCGGATCATTGGACCATCGGATCACTAAACCGCGCAACAAGCAATCCATGGTCCGATGATTCATTGACCAATCCTCCGCGTTCTCTGTGGTTAAGGGTTTGAAGTCCTCTGCAGGAAGTGCAGCAGCTCGGTGATATCGGGTTCCATGTCCTGGATGGCGTCTCGCATTTCATCCAGGTCAGCCTTGATATGCGCGACCACAGCCGCGAGCGCGTCGCGGTGCGTGGGCGACAGCTCCAGAAACAAAGGGACGGAGTGGTCGCCCAGGTCCTGAGCCAGGGCGGCGACCTCCGCCAGGTGATGGGTCACGCTCGTTGCAGGACCACCCTGGAAGCCTAGCTCCGCGAACCGGATGCCAAGTTTCTTCTGTAGCTCAATGATTCGTTCTGTCGTGGTATCGCCCATCAACCACCGCCTGGAATAACAAAGGAATTCTAAATGCAATTGACCATCGACAACCTCGATGCGGCGGGCGCGCGCGACTACACCTGTAATCTTGACGCCGATACCCCGCCGCGCCTGCAGCGCCGTCTGAACCGGCCGGCGGAGATGAAGGTCGCTCTTGTTGCCGGGAATACCGATTTCACCGTGCCCGTGGCGGGAGCACGCGTGTTGCTGGCGCGGCGCAACGGCGCGAAGCTCTTCACCGGCTACATCGAAGCCGATCCGGAATTGGAGTACCTTGGCCAGGGCGAACCGGGGCCGGTGTATCGGTATACGATCCTTGCGCGCAGCGACGAGTCCTTGCTGGACCGCAAAACAGTCCCCGTCCGCCCTCCGTTTATCGCGCGCACCGCCGGTTCGATCCTGAAAGAACTTGCTGGCGAACTGCTGCCCGGCGCCTTCGATGTTGCCGGTGTGCAGGACGTGGACACGTTGCCTTCCTACACCTCGAGTCCGCAGAAAACCTGGTCGGAACACGCGGCTGAAGTTGCCCTGCTGGGACGCGCCAGCTATCGCGCTCATGACGGCGCGCTCCTGCTCAGTCCTGTCGGCGCAAATGAGTATTTGCTGGACGAAGCTGCGCCCGAGTTTCGTCCTGACGGCCTGAAACTGCGCTGGCAGCAGCGGTTGATGAACGACGTCTCGGTGATTGGAAACGACGAGCCGAACGCCTACGTGAAGGACTATTTCCTCGGCGACGGGCTCACGCTTGACTTCTGGCTGTCGCACGATCCGTTTACCTATCGCAATCATTCATTTCTCGACGAGGAATATGCGGACGCCGCTCTGAGCCCCCTGCGCTGGACAGCGACAGACCCGGGCGGCACGGTTTCGGTCAGCGGGGGCAATTTGCGGGTGGAGGGTGGCACCGGAGTTGAGGGTGAGACTACCGTTTGGTTCAACGAATCAGTCGAATTGGCTGGAGCTTTGCTGCTACAGCACGGCGCGGTAGAGTTCACTGCCCCATCCAGCGGCATTCTCGGCGGGCTGTATTCGGGAGGACTGGACGGTTCGCATTGTATTGCCGGATTCCGCATCACGACGTACGGTTCGCAGTCCAGGATCCGGCCGGTGATCAATGGCGTGGCTGCGGGTTCCACCCTCACCACCGCTGCCAGTCATCGTTACGCGCTGAGCACGCGCGTGTACGCGTCGGAAATGTATCGCCGCCAGCAAACCTTCCACTCCTCGGCGCATCCCGCCGGTTCGGGACGTGGCGGAGCGGCATTACCCGCGAGCGCTCACCTGGTGCTCGAAGTACACGACATCGACCCCGCCAATCCCGGTTCCCAAGCGGCTAAGGCAACGGTGCTCTATGACGGCGTGCTTGCGTCCGTGCCGGACTTCTGCACTTATGCGGTCGTAAACGCGGCCGCTATGCATTGTTCGCTGCAATTCACCCGCCTGAGCCACATAATTGAAGCAGACGTTTCCAGCACAATCCCCGGCCAGCCGTCGCGCACTCGTCTGGTAGGCGCAATTTCAGACGGCGCGGAGTGCAAGATTACAAGCTCGCCTGAGCTATGGTTTTATTCGCAGTACGTGCCCGTGGCCAACGAGGCGATTCGCGTGAGCTACCGCAGCCGTTCCCAGGCTGCCGCGCGCATCACTGATCCGGACAGCATTGCCGCGAACGCGCGTGGCAACGATGACGGCGTGCGCGGCGGTATCCGGCGGGTCGCCAAGCCTGCCCCGCGTACGGCAGTGGAATGCGAGCTGGCCGCGCTCGCTCTGCTTGACGACAGCACCCAACCGGCCGTCACCGGGGAATACGAAACCTGGAGCACATTGTTGCCGCAAGCAGCTGCCGACATGTTTCCCGGCGACGCCCTGATGATAAATGTGCCATCGCGGTCCGCTAACATCCGGGCGATCGTGCGCGAGGTCGAAGTTGAATTGCGTGATCTGGCCGGTGAGAACGCGCTTTACAAGCTGCGCTTCGCCAACGAAGCCGCGGAACCGCTCGGCTTCGCATTCGATTCCACCGGAAACGCGTTTCTGGCCGACGTAACCGCCACCACAAGCACCGCCGGGACTTCCTTCATCGGCGACTTGGCCGCAGCCGAAGTCACGGGAATTACTTCGACCACGGTCACCATCAATGCCGGTGCGGCTCCGCCCGCCGGCGGCGGAATCGAGGTGCGCTACAGCGATTACGGCTGGGGACAGGCCAACGATCGCAACCTGGCCGGGCGCTTCACCACCCAGACCTTCACGGTGACACGCCTGACGCGTCTCCAGACCTACTATCTGCGGCAGTACGACGCCAGTTCGCCGCCGAAGTACTCGCGTTACTCGGCCGCGCTTTACATCGGATATCCGTCATGACCGACTTCGAGCAGCAAGTGCTGTCTGATCTGGCAGAGTTGAAAACCAAAATGCGTTGGCTGGTCGGCAATGGACAGCCGGGGCGAGTAGCTCAACTTGAACAGCGCGTGCAGCAGCACGAGCAACTTCTACAACGCGCCGCCGGCATCAGCGGCGCCGTGGCGGTGGTGTTTGCGCTCCTGCAGCTCGCTCTTCATTACCTCAGCGGGTCGTAGAGCACTTCCGTAGAAGCTGTATCCCGGGATAGCGTCATCCCGAGCGACCGTAGCCCCTCTTTTGGGCGAAGGGAGTCGAGGGATCGGCATTTTGAGGTTCGAGCGGGTGCCCCACCCTGAGCGGAGCGAAGGGTGGGGATTTTCCTTCTGAGCGATTACGATCCATGACCAAACACGAATTCATCACCGCCGCCGCCGAGGCTGCGCTCGCTTCATCGCGCATGAGCAGCCTGCCTCCGGGTGTCACAGTCGCGCAAGCCGCCCTGGAAAGCGCTTGGGGACGCTCGCAACTGGCGCGCGATGCCCACAACTACTTCGGCATCAAGGCGCACGGTTCGCATCGCCTCATCGAACTGCCGACAACCGAGGTCGTGAACGGCAAAGCCGTGCGCACCAGCGCAAATTTCGCGGCTTACGACTCCATGGCCGCATGCTTCGCCGACCGCGATCAACTGATCCTCAAGCTTGCCTGCTACGCCGACGCGCGCGCCTGCAGCGCCGGTCCGCTGGCTTTCATCCGTGCCCTGTCGCGCCACTGGGCCACAGACCCGGAGTACGCACAGAAACTCATCGCCGTGTACACCCGGAACCGGCTGGACAGGTTAGATCGGGTAATCGGGCGGTCGGGCGATCGAGTGATCTCGTGATCTGAACCAGCAGCAAACAACAGCCGAGTGGAACAATCCTATCGCACGTTGTGCTTCCCTTCTCCGCTTCGCGGCCCCCTTGCTTGGTTTATCGATTTCCCGATTACCGGATTTCCCGAATTTCCCGATTACCCGATTTCCCGATTCCTCAACCCAATTTCTTACGAAAAAGGAAAAACTGACATGACAACCCTCAAGACCTTGCTTCCCACCATTCTGCCCCTGCTGGCCACCATCGCCATTGCGCTGTCGGCACCCGTACAGGCCTATATTTCGGCGCACCCACTGGTTGCTGCGGTAGTAGCAACCGTGGTCAGCGTCATGAATCATTGGCTGCCCGCGCCGAAGACAGAGTAGGCAGAAAGATGGTCGGCATCAACCTCGACCTGTTCTCGGCCATAGAACGACTGATCGAAGCGCACCGCATTAACGACTGGGCGAAGCTGATCTTCAGCCTGACCTTCAGCTATTCGACCACCTTCGCTTTCGCCTGCGGCTCGGCACTGGCCGCGCATCGGCCCTTGCTGGAAGCCGTCGGCATAGGCCTGGTCGCAGGCGCGGTGCGCACGACCATTGCGTACCGCCGCAGCCATTTGGCCAAGGGCACAATCGTGGCCCTCCCCGCCGAAGAAGCCGCCGCCGAACTCGATAGCGACACCCAGGTGATCAGCAGATAGCGAATTCGTCTCGCTATCAGCAACTGCTAGGTTTCAAATGTGATATTATATTGCGGTGGCAATCGTGCAACCACAAAAGATTTCGGCAGGAGCCACCAATGCCAGCAAAATCGGCTGCCCATGGGGCTGTAATAACTACTACCGTACGGCTACCGCGTGCCATTTACGAAGAAGCTAAGTATTTGATCAGCAAGGAAAAAGAGGGGGGGCACTCAACCAGTCTCAACGACTTTATTGTTGCCGCCCTCAAGGCCTATTTGAAGATGTACAACCGTCGGCAAATTGACGCGGCTTTCGCTGCAATGGCTGAGGATTCAGACTACCAAAAACAAGCGAAACTGCTCGCGCAGGAGTTCGAGCACAGTGACTGGGAGGCCCTTGAGCTTGAAGAGAGAGACTTAGAGGAGCCGACCTATGCTGCAACCCCTGCGCGGTGACGTTTTCCTGGCAAACCTGGAGCCGGTTCAGGGATCTGAGCAAGGCGGTACCCGGCCAGTGGTAGTCGTCAGCCGCGACGCACTAAACAAATTCAGCCCCGTGGTGGTCATTTGCTCTATCACGGATGCCGCCAGCAAGAAGAAAGTGTATCCCAGCCACGTTAGAGTTCAGTCGGGCGCAGGTGGGCTCACGATGGATTCGATCGTTCTGTGTGAACAGATCAGGGCAATCAATAAAACTCGCCTGCGTCATCAGCTCGGAAAATTCGAAAGACCTGTCATGACCAGTATCGAAGCCGCGCTGAAAATCACGCTGGACCTTCCGTAATGAGTTCCATAAACAAACGGCAGGCGCCTTGGCCTGCCGTTATCCATTATTCATGTTCCACGTGGAACATTTTCAGCGCCGTTATCCCAGGTCTTCGTTCCAATTCTGAAGATAGTTCGCCACCTCGCGCAGGAACTGGTCGGCCACCGCGCCGTCTACAACGCGATGGTCGTAGCCGAGTGAGATGTGGCAGATGGACCGGATGGCGATAGAGTCCACGCCATCCTCGCTGGTGACCACGACCGGCTGTTTCTTAATGGTGCCCACGCCCAGGATCGCCACCTGCGGCTGCAGGATGATCGGCAACCCGAACATCTGGCCGTAGCTCCCGGGATTGGTGATGCTGAACGTGCCTCCCTGGACTTCGTCCGGCACCAGCTTCTTGTTGCGTGCGCGCTCTGCCAGGTCGGTGATGGCGCGTTGCAGCCCGAGGAAGTTCAGCTCTTCGGCCTTCTTGACGACGGGGACAATCAGGCCCCAGTCCAGCGCGACAGCAATGCCCAGGTTCACATTGCGGTGGTAATGGATGTTCTCGCCTTCCACTGACGCGTTGACGATCGGCCACTGGCGAATAGCGTGAATGGCGGCGCGGCAGAAGAACGGCATGAAGGTCAGCTTGGCCCCGGTACGGCGTTCGAAATCCCCTTTCAGCTTGTTGCGAAGATTCACGATGCGCGTCATGTCCACCTCGTAAACGCTGTGGACATGCGCGCTGGTGCGCTTGGATTCCACCATGCGCTCGGCGATCTTCTTGCGCATGGGGGTCATGGGGACGATCTCGCCGGGGATGACAATGGGCTGCGGCGCGGGCACCGGCATTGCCGGGGCCGCGGCTGCGGCCTGGTATGCGGGCGCTTGTGCAGCCGCCCCCGGCTGCGGGCGCACAGGCAAGGGCGCCTGTGCCACCCGAGCCGCAGGCTCGGTCACCGGAGCTCCTGCCGGATGCTGCTCGATGAACTTGAGGATGTCCTCCTTGGTGATGCGCCCGCCGAGGCCGGTCCCGCTGACGTGCTTCAGGTTGATGTTGTGCTCACGGGCGATGCGCCGCACCAGCGGCGACGAGCGGATGCGCTCCTCCTCCCCCCCAGCCTCCTCTTCTGATGGAAACTCAATGACAGTTTCTCTCTGCCGAGCGACGGCTTCCTGCTCTTTTGGCTTTGCCGCTGGTTCAACGGCAGCACGTTCGCGCAAGCGGGTAGGAACTTCGGTTTCCTCTTCGCCCTGGCGCGGAGCTGCCGGGACCGCCTCGGCGCGCGCCCCTTCGCCGCGCCGCAATGCCGCCTCGGTGCCCAGCGGCTGCACGCCGTAACCGCCTTCCGCTTGAGGGACGGCCATGGGCGGAGCCGGAGCGGCGGGCTGGGGTGCGGCTGCCGCAGGAGCCGCTGTGACCGCGTCTGCGCCAGCTTCGTCAATCACGCCCACCACGCTGTTCACCTGGACGGTGCTGCCTTCCGGAACTTTAATTTCTTTGAGCACCCCGCCGGCTGGAGCTGGAATTTCGGCATCCACTTTGTCGGTGGAAATCTCAAACAGCGGCTCGTCCCGCTGCACGGTCTCACCGGGCTTTTTCAGCCACTTGGTGATGGTGCCCTCAAAGATTGACTCGCCCATCTGGGGCATGATTACGTCGGTTGGCATATTTGTCTTCCACCTTTCCGCGAGCGTCTAAATCGGACAGGGAGCCTACAGCAACCGAAAATTATACTGCCCAACATCCATTCAAATTGGATGCAGACAATATCGTTACAGACCCGTTTCATGCAGCGGCTGGTTGGAAGTTGCCGGTGCACGACCTCAGTAAGCCTTCAGCCACCGTGCCTGGCGTACCACGTCGGCTACCTTGGGCATGAAGGCTTCCTCCAGCGGTGGGGAAAACGGTACCGGCGTATCACGCGACGTTATGCGCACTACTGGCGCGTCCAGGGAGTCGAAAGCCTCTTCGTTAATCACTGCGGTGATCTCGCCGGCGATGCCGCCGACCTTTGTATCCTCGTGCAGCACAATGACCTTATTCGTCTTCTTCACCGTCTCACCGATGGCTTTGTGGTCCAGGGGCAGCAGCGTACGCAGGTCCACGACCTCAAGTTCGATGCCCTCCTTCACGAGCGTCTCCGCCGCTTCCAGCGCCACGTGGACCATGGCCGCATAAGTGATCACGCTGATGTCCCGCCCCTTGCGAGCCACACGCGCTTTGCCCAGCGGCACGGTGTAGTCCTCCGCAGGCAATTCTTCTTTAATCCGCCGGTATAGGAACTTGTGCTCGAAGAAGATGACGGGATTGTTGTCGCGAACAGCAGCCTTGATTAGCCCTTTAGCGTCGTAGGCCGTTGCCGGGCAGACCACCTTCAGCCCCGGAGTGTGCGTGAAGTAAGCCTCGGGATTCTGCGAGTGGAACGGACCGCCGTGCACGCCACCGCCGCTAGGCCCACGGATCACCAGCGGAGCGGGCGCACCCCAGCGGTAATGCGCTTTGGCGACCATATTGGTGATCTGGTTGAAGGCGCAGGGAAGGAAATCCATGAACTGGAATTCGGCCACAGGGCGCAGGCCCGTGAGCGCAGCGCCGAACGCCGCGCCCACGATGGCCGATTCCGCTATGGGTGTATCAATCACGCGCTCCGGGCCGAAGCGGTCAATAAAACCTTCGGTGACCTTGAACGCGCCGCCATAAATGCCAATGTCTTCGCCCAGACAGAAGACGCTGGGATCCCGCTCCATTTCCTCCCAGAGACCTTGGCGAATGGCTTCGAGATAGGTGACTGCGCCCATGTCTCAGTTGGATGCGGCGGGCCGCTACGCCATTGCGGCGCGTGTTTTGGGAGGACTGACTTCGCTGGCAACGGGCTTGCTTGGGACCGTCACTTTGGCCGGAGCCGCCGGGCTCGTGATCCGCTTGAAACTTCCATAGAACACTCCAGCAGTACCGGCGGCAAGGTAGATGAAGTGGGGGAGGTGGACGACTTTCCTGGGTTCGGTATGAGTGGCCGACTTCATTATTTCCTCCAGAGTTCTTAGGACAATCACAAAGAATACGAAAGTCCAACTTGGCTGCATTGTGTCCAGAATCACGAGACCGTGTGCCACAGCTTAATCAATGCCGTACTTCAGCCGGACCTCATGGCAGCCTGCTTCGCAGTACACGCTCTGCGGGGTCGTGGCCGGGTCGGGCATAGGTGATTTCTCCGCGGACTCGCGATCAGCCTCGATCTGCCCCTCGACTTCGTTTATCAGTTCCTGATTCTGCTGCGGCGTGAGCCAGTGCTTCGCATTGACCAGGTAATTTTCGAGCCGCGCGATGGGATCGCGCCTGCGCCAATATTCGAACAGGTCGTGCGGGACATACTGGGCTGCGTCGTGGATGGCGTGGCCTTTCATGCGCATCATCTTGGCTTCGATCAGCGTCGGGCCCTCACCACGGCGGGCGCGCTCGCAGGCCACGTGCGCGGCGTCGTAAACCTGGCAGGCATCGGTTCCGTCCACAATTACGCCGGGGATGCCGTAGGCGATGGCGCGCTCGGCAAGATCAGTGACCCGGAACTGCATCTCCGAAGGCGTCGAATATCCCCAGAGATTGTTTTCCACGATCAGCACCAGCCCCAGGCGCTGCACGGCGGCAAAATTCAAGCCTTCATAAGTAACGCCCGTGGACTGGCCGCCGTCGCCGATGTAGGTCATGACGGCGATCTGGCGGCCCTGAATGCGCGCACCCAGAGCAATGCCCGCCATTACAGGGATCAGGTCGCCCAAGGTGGAAATGGGCGCTACCACGTTACGTTCGCGGATGTCACCGAAGTGCGAGCTGGCATCTTTGCCGAATGTGGGCGAGCCCGCCTTGGCCATGTACTGCATCATGATGTCGCGCGCGGAAAATCCGCGAACCAGCAACGAGCCCTGGTTGCGGATCATGGGCCCTAGCCATTCATCCTTCTTCAGGGCGTAGGCTGAGGCGCAGGAACATGCTTCCTGTCCCAGCCCGAAATAAACTCCGCCGACGACCTTGCCTTGCTTGTAGAGGTTTTCCAGCGCCGCTTCCATGCGGCGGTTTAGAAGCATCCAGCGGTAGATCTCGATGTGCTGCTCCCGCGTGAGGTACTGCGATTCGCGGATGGCAGGCGCGGGCGCGCTGAGCTCGCCTTCAACTTCGTAATGGACATGATCGCCTTCCGGCACGAGCCGGACCCGGAAGCGCGGGCGCTCGAGACGGTAGTCAGTAATGGTGTAAGAGCGCCTGGAGCCGGGTTGAGCAAGCGAGCGAGCAGCCGCTCCCGCCTGTGCGTTAGCGGGCTCCGGGGTACTTTGCGCAGCCGGGGGCGGCTGTGGAAAACGAGTTGCACGCGCGGACTTCCCAGGTCCATTTCCAGCCGATTTGGACGACGGCTTCTTCTTCATGACAAGCCAGGTTTGCTGCTACTTCGGCACACGATAGAACGAATTTCGAAACATGTCTCTCGTCCTGATGGACCCACGTTCCTAGACTAGCCACTGCGAACCCAACACTCACGTGCTGGGCTATTTTCTCCCGTCCTTCGGATTGAAATTGTTCACCCCAGCGGACTGGAATTTCACCCTCGGGAGGAAAATTATTCACCCTGTGGACTGGAATTGTTCACCCGATCACCCGATCGCAAGATCATCCCCGTGCAGCTTGCGAAGTTCGGCCGGGACTTGCAGCGGGACGCCCACGCTACGGCCGAGCAGGGCGTCGAGCGTGTCTACCCAAAGGATCTGGGAATGGAAAACGCGACCGAAATTGCGTGCCACCGCCTGCGCCACGTCATCCAGCGGAGCGCAATGCCCGCTTTCTTTGAGCAGCGAGGTGACTCGTTTGGTTGCAATCCCGCATGGAATGATGAGATCAAAGGGTACCAAATCGGTGCTCACGTTCAGCGCGAAGCCATGGGAGGTGATGCCGCGGGAGATGTGGACGCCGATGGCGGCGACCTTGGCGGGGGCTATGATATCGATGTCGGATGCAGATGTGCAGCCGGGGTCGGCTGCGCCACACGTCCACACGCCAGTCAGCTTCGGGACACGCTGGGTTGCGACCCCGAAATCGGCACAGGTGCGAATCAGCACTTCTTCTAGGCGACGTACGTAATTCACCGCGCCTAATGTTTTGCGCACAGCACGCGTGCCTTCGCCTGCGCGCCCTGCCGAGGGTGGCTGGGCCACACGTTCTCGCCGGGCCCCAGGTTCTGTACTGAAGCTGCGCAGATCGAAAATGGGATAGCCCACGAGCTGGCCGGGGCCGTGATAGGTGACGTCGCCGCCGCGGTCGCACTCGAAAACTTCCACACCCTCTTTGGTAAGCCGCTCGGGAGACGCAAGGACATTTTCTTTCTTCGCGTTGCGCCCGAGCGTTATTACCGGCGTGTGTTCCAGCAGCAGCAGCGTGTTCGGGATTTTGTTCTGTTTGCGAAGTTCTACGAGTGTCTGCTGCAGGCGCAAGCCGGTGGCGTAATCAACGGTGCCGAGTTGGACGACAGAAATCAAAGTCTTGGCCGCGGATTCACCCGGATGAACGCGGGTCAGAACAAATCGTGAACCTCAGCTCTGGCGAGGTTTGATATCGGGAACTGACAACTGCCCGCATATGACCCGTGCCAAAACGTCGGGACTTTCCTGATGGCGGGGAATGGCGGCGCCTCCCCCGGTCCTTGGATTCGTGTACAGAAGTGTGAACCGCCCTCTCGTTTCAGGAAACAAACCGTGCTGACGCAAATGCCTCAACAGCGATTCACGCTTCATTGCACGATCACAACATCCCGAACAGCTTTTTCCGGCACACCGCGCAATCCATTCTCCCGGCGATCCTCAAGGATGAGCGCAATGGCTTGGGCGAGACTTTGTTTGCATTCTTCCAGAGTACGGCCTTGGCCCTTGGCGCCCGGCACCTCTGGACAGTAGCCGATCCACCAATCGTCGGCCTGCTCGAACACTCCCGTAAATTCATTGTGCACATGAAATCCTGTTGCACAGGCTACTACGCATTTATTGCCAGCCCGTAGACATTATTTACCGCGTCCAGCATTGCCTCCGAAAGGGTTGGATGCGCATGGATGGTTGCCATCAGGTCCTCGGCCGTGGCCTCCAGTTCCAGGGCAGCGACGGATTCCGCGATCAACTCAGTCGCCGACGGGCCGATGATGTGCACGCCCAGAATCTGCCCGTACTGCGCCTCGGAAACGATCTTGATAAAGCCTTCATGCTGCCCCAGGATGCTGGCCTTGGAGTTGGCGCTGAACGGGAACTTGCCAATTTTCACGTTGTAGCCGAGTTCCTTTGCTTTGGCTTCGGTCAGGCCCACGCTGCCGATCTGGGGCTCGCAGTAGGTGGCGCCCGGTATGTGCGCCGGGTCCACAGGCTTGACCTGCTTACCCGCGATCTTGCCGACGGCAACAATGCCTTCCATCGCGCCGGCGTGCGCCAGTTGCGGATATCCGGCAAGGATATCTCCAACGGCGTACACGCCCGGCTCGCCTGTCTGCATCCATTGGTTAACTTTGATAAGTCCGCGTTCGGTCTGGATGTTGGGCACGAGTTCCAGGCCGATATTGTCGGTGCGCGGCCGCCGGCCGACGGCAATCAGCACCTTTTCCGCCTCTACACGCTGGCCCTCGCCTTCGATCGCGAATTCGACCGCCACCCCTTGCTTGGTACGCTCGACTTTTTCGACCAGCGCATTGACGTGAAAGTTGATCCCGCGCTTGCGAAAGGCGCGCGCCAGTTCTTTTGAAATCTCTTCGTCTTCGACCGGCACCAGCCGCGGCAGCATCTCCAGTAATGTGATTTCCGCGCCAAACGAGCGGTAAATGGACGCAAACTCCACTCCCACCGCACCCGAGCCGACGATCACCAGCGACTTCGGTATTCTGTCGAGACTGAGAATTTCAATGTTGGTCAAAACCCGAGAGTCCGGATCCAGACCGGGAAGCATGCGCGCTTCCGACCCGGTCGCCACAATCACGTTACGCGCGCGCACGGTGTTGCTATCGCCCCCGGCGCCACCGCCCCCGGGGGTAAAAATGCTAACGGAATGAATGCCGTCCTTCGCCGGGCCGGTCAGCCGTCCGTAGCCTTCGCGAGTTTCCACCTTGTTCTTGCGCATCAGGAACTCGAGTCCTTTGGCGTGCTTCAGGACGATCTTGTTCTTGCGCTGTTGCACCGTGGCCCAGTCCACGCGCGGGGTGCCCAGGTCGTTGATGCCGAATTCCTTGGCGCCCTTGATGTGCTCAAAAATCTCGGCATTAAACAGGAGTGCCTTTGTAGGAATGCAACCGACGTGTAAGCAGGTGCCGCCCAGCTTGTCGTTCTTTTCGATGAGGCAGGTTTTCAGACCCCACTGGCCGGCGCGAATGGCGGCGGTGTAGCCGGCCGGTCCACTGCCGATAATAGCGACGTCGTATATGGTCTCAGGCAAGTCGTGCTCCCTCTCCCCGAGTGCGGCTGCGCGCGTCGGTGCGTGCCGAAACGGGGCCTAACCAAGCGTAGAGATTCTACGCCAGCGTCACGCGATGCGGGAATTCGGCGCAAGGCGGGACACATTAACCCGCAGGCGCGCCGGGACTCTGCTGAAAAGCGCCAGTTGCGGGACTCCTGCCCGGTTTCCCAAACAGGGAAAGGAGAGCCCGGGATAAGAATTTTTGCAACGTCTCTTGCACGTGCTAGAATCTAACTAACTGGTTAATTAAGATGACGGCTGAATCCAAACCGCGTGGCCGCGCCGGCTCCCGGCACCAGCCCGAGCAGACCCGGGCAGCCATTCTGGCCGCTGCCGCCCATGAGTTTGCCCAGGAAGGCGTTGACGGCGCCCGCACCGAACACATCGCGTCCGCTGCCGGGGTGAACAAGGCCCTGCTCTATTACTACTTCCAGGACAAAGAGAGTTTGTACGGCGCGGTGCTGGATCATGTCTTTTCCGGCCTGCGCGAACGCCTCGAGGTCATCCTTGCCGCGCCAACGTCAGCTCGCGAAAAGATTCTGGCGTACGCGGGCGCACACTTTGATTACGTCGCCAGCTCCTTTCTCTATCCGAAGCTGGTGCAACGGGAGATGATGCGGACGGGCCGCAACAGCTCACCTCACATCCCGCGGCTGGTACGCAATTACTTCCGTCCGCTGTTCGGTAAGCTCGCTGGGGTCATTCAGCAGGGCATTGCAGCCGGCGAATTCCGGCGCGTGGATCCCATGCAGTTCATTCCTTCAATGATTGCTGTCATTGTGTTTTATTTTGCCGCCAGCCCGGTGTTGAAGCTGGTGGGAGGCAGCGACCCGCTTTCGCCGGAACGCATTGCCGCGCGCCGCGTTGCGGTACTTGATTTCATCTCCGCCGCACTGTTCGCAACGCCGCCTGCAGTCCCAAGTTGCACCAAGTTACGCAGAAAAGGAGGCGTGCGGTGACGCGCTACAAGTTCCCTATCCTGCTGGGAGTGGTCCTGGTGGCGGCGGTGGTCTATTACGTTCTCACTGTGGATCGCTCCAGCGACATGGTCCTGATCGGAACGGTGGACGCCAACCAGGTGATCGTCAGCTCCAAGATTCCCGGACGCATTGAAAAGCTTTTGGTGGACGAGGGAACGCAGGTCAAGCAGGGGGATTTAATCGCCGTCTTAGATTCCGCTGAGCTGGAGGCGCAAAAGCGCGCCGCCTCGGCTACGCTGTCGAGTCTACGTTCGCAGGTGGCGGCCAGTCGCTACACCGAGCGCGTGACTCGGGGTTCAACCAGCGGCGATATGGCCAATGCCAAGGCGCGGCTCGAGTCGGCCAGAGCGCAATTGGCGGAAGCGGAGGCCAATCTCGTTCAGATCAGGCAGGATGCGTCGCGAACCATAACGCTGGCGGAGCAGGGCATCGCATCTCAGCAGGACCGCGACCGAGCAGAAGCCTCCCTGAAGGCGCAGCAGGCGCGCGTGCAGTCGCTGCAAGACATGGTGCGCGCCGCCGAAGCTGACCTGAACTCGGCCGTCGCCCGCAGCCATCAGACCGGGGTTGCGGAAAGCACGGTGGCAGCTACCCAGGCGCAAATGGCCACTACCCAGGCGCAACTTGCAGAAGCGGAAACTCGCCTGGGATACACACGAATTTATGCGCCCGTCTCGGGCACGGTTTCCGTGCGCGCCGCGCGCGAGGGCGAAGTGGTGAATGTGGGAACGCCCATTGTCACCATCGTGGACCTGAGCGACACCTGGGCGTACGCCGCCATTCCGGAAACGTATTCCGACCGCATCCGCCTGGGCGATCACTTGAAGGTGCGCATGCCCGGCGGCAATTTGCTGGAGGGCGAAGTCATCTTCAAAGCGGCCGAGGGCGACTTCGCCACGCAGCGCGATGTCAGCCGCCGCAAGCGCGACATCCGAACCGTCTCGCTGAAGGTCCGCATTGATAACAGCAAACGGGCGCTTGTGCCGGGAATGACGGCCGAAGTCCTGGTGCCCAGGTCAGTGCTCCAGGGGAAACCTATGGCCGAGCCCAGCGCGCTAGGGGAGAAGCGGTGACCGAGTTCTTCAAAAGCAAGCCCTCAGACGTTGCAGGGCAAACTGCTTCGGCTCCGGCAGGCACGCCCGCAATTGAAGTCGAGCACATCGTCAAAAAGTACGGCGATTTCACCGCGGTCAATGACGTGTCTTTCCGGGTAGCGGAAGAGGAAGTCTTTGGGCTGCTCGGCCCCAACGGGGCGGGCAAGTCCACTCTGATTCGCATGATGACAACGCTGATTGACATTACCGCGGGGACCGCCCGTATCAACGGTCACGACGTGCGCACCGAACCCGACGCCGCACGCCGCAGCATCGGCGTGATCCCACAGGCTATGACCAGCGATCTCGACTTGACTGTCGAAGAGAACCTGCATATCTACGCCAAGCTTTACGACGTACCCGCGAAACAACGCAAGCAGTCAATTGACGAACTGCTGGAGCTGGTGGATTTGACCAAGTGGCGCGACGCGCAGACGAAAACCCTTTCTGGCGGAATGCGTCGCCGGCTGGAAATCGCGCGCGGGCTGGTACATCACCCGAAGATTTTCTTTCTTGACGAGCCCACAACCGGCTTGGACCCGGTGTCCCGGGTGGCGGTCTGGGAAATGCTGACCAACATCAAGAAGCAGCAGAAGCTCACGGTGCTGGTCACGACCCACTACATGGATGAGGCAGACCGGCTCTGTGACCGTATCGCCATCGTGGACCACGGCAAACTGGTCGCGTTGGATACGCCCATAACACTGAAGGCCACGGTGCCGGGGTCCAATGTCATCGAGGTGCAATTCGCACGAGCGCCGGAGGGGTGGGAATCGCGTCTTGAGGCGCTCTCAGACGTTCACAAGGTGCAGCATGAAGGCGGTGGGGCGTACCGCATCCTTTCCGACAACGGCTCGCGCACCACGACTGAGCTGGTAGAGCTTGCCGTACGTGAAGGAGTCGAGGTCAAGTCGCTCACCGTTCAGAACACAACCCTGGACGACGTTTTCGTCCATTACACGGGACGCCAGTTGCGCGACGAAACCGTCAAGGCATTTGCCTACGTGTCGCCAGTGAGGTTGGGATAAGTCATCGGGCGATCGGGTGATCTAGAGCCAAGAGCCGAGAGCCGTTATGAACCGCATGTTAGCCATTGTCGAACGCGAGCTGCGCAAGTTCCTGCGCTCGCCTGCATTGATGATGGCGGCCATGATTTTCCCGCTGGTGCAGCTTGTCATTCTGGGGAACGCGTTCGGGGGCAAGATCCGCGACGCCCGGGTCGCCATCGTGGACCAGGACCACGGGCCGCAGGCGCTGAAGATCCGGCAGGCGTTCGACGCCATTCACGCCAACGTCCGCACCATGGAACCTGTCTATTACGACAATGACCGGCAGGCGGTGGAAGACGTGCGCAATGGCAAGCTGGAAGGCGCCCTGATAATTCCGCCGCAGTTCTCGGAACGCGTCTATGACCAGAACCGGCCGCGCATCGCGCTGGTGCTGGACAACAGCGACAACTTCATGGCTTCCACTTTGAGCGACAAGCTGAGCGAGTTGACGCGGGCGCTGAATGAGCCGGAAGTACAGACGCGGCTCGTAAGCCAGATCGCCCTGGAAATCGTGGAGCTATACCCGTACATCGAGTACATGAAGTATCTGCTGCCGGGCTCGATTACACTGGCCATGTTCGTTTCTGTGATGATCGGCGGCGGCATGCTGTACATCGACGATAAAGCGCGGGGCGTACATGAGGGCTATCTGGTCACACCAATCACCCGCACCGAACTCGTCTTCGGACTCAATATCGCAGGCGCGATCAAGGCGATTGCTTCTGGCATTGTGATCACCGTGGTGGGATCAATGATCGCCGGCGTGAATAGCCTTTTTCAGCCGGACAAGATGTTATGGCTGTTGCTGATGATTACGGTTACGTCGGCCGCGTTCAACACCATGATGTTCCTACTGATGGTGCGAGTGGACGACCCGCTGGTGCCGCGTGCCATTTTCGGCATTCTCAATACGCTGTTGTTCTTTCCGAGCGGCTCCATATATCCCATTAACGCGTTTCCGAAGTGGCTGCAGGCGATTGCACGGGTGGATCCTTTTACTTACGCGGTGCACGGCTTCAAGGCGCTGCTCCTGAAGGACGCCGGTTTTACTGCAATTTGGACGGACCTGCTGTATCTTTCTGTGTTCGCCGCCATAATGATCAGTGTGGCCACTCCGCTGTTCAGACGAACCTTGTAGATTGAATATTGAAGCTGTGTTCCGAATCTCTGCACAGGCCGACGGAACCGCGAGGAATTGAATATTGAATGTTGAATAATCCAGCGTGACACCAGTCGCGGCCGTGCGATGTGGGCAAAGCGTTTAATATTCAATTTTTCAATTTTCAATGCTCTGACAACATGCCAACTACTCTGTTCGAAGCTCCTCAGTACGATCCAGTACGCGAAAAGCGGCGGAAGCAGAAGATTGCCGGCGCACTTGCACTGCTGATTATTCTTATCGGGATCGCATGGCTGTTCCGCAACTATCCGGAGGAGCGCGTCGTAGGCCATTTTTTCAGTGCGCTCAAGAACAAGGACTTCGAAAAAGCCTACGGCATCTGGGTTGCCGATGCGAATTGGAAACAGCACTCGCAAGAACATAAACGGTATCCATTCAACGAGTTCCTGCTGGATTGGGGGCCGAGCGGCGAGTGGGGCGTCATCAACAGCTACAAGATTGACGGTACCACCAACCCTAAAGGCGGCAGCGGCGTCATCGTGCAGGTCACAATTAATGACCGCAAGGAACCGGCGCGCGTCTGGGTGGAAAAATCAGACAAGAGCCTGACGTTTTCGCCGTATTGAAGTTCGCATTGGTGCCCCACATCTGCCCAGGTTTGGCAGACGTGGGTCTTTGCTCAAACAAACCGCAAGAGGAGGATTTCGAGAGAGCAAAGCGAGCCATCTGCCTCTTGGCTTTTGCACGGGAAAGTGGATGCCTCGTTGGGCTTGGCCCTCCTCGTCATCACACCGCATAAAAACTGGTTACAGCTCCAGTTTCTCGCTACTCGTTACATCGTCCGATCTCCCGATCTGCCGATTCACCCGATGGTCCGATTCCTATTGACTCCAGCGGCATTCCCCCGCACAATCCGCACACGGTGACGCTGCGGTAAATGAGCCTGGGGGCCTTTTGAAAGCGCTGAAAGTCATTTCCTTATTCCTGGTGGCCGGGCTCTGCTCCGCCGCAGCCAGTCTGTTTCTCGGATGGCTGTACCTCCCTTCGCTGTTCTTCTTCGCTGGCCTGGCGCTGTTCTTGGGTCTGGCGGCGGCGTTTGGAGTGGCGTGTGCCTGCGGATGGCTGCAGCCGCCTCGCAACCGCATACGTTGCTGGGAAGCTTTAGGACTGATCGTGCTGGGGTACCCGGCTGCGGAGTTGTTCGGCACCATAATGTCGCTGTTCTGCGAGGCCTTGTTGTACGTCCTCCCGCCAGCTTGGCACGAAGCCCTGAAAAGTTACGAGCCGGTGCCCATGATAGGTCTGTTGTCGTTCTGGGGATCACTGGCGGCGGCGTTCTGCGTCAACAGCGCGATCATGGTAATCAGCGAACGCTGGAGCAATCGCACCATGGTATCGCTCAGCATTGCCGGGACGGTGACTACGATTGTAGCTATGGCTGTTTACGCACCGAATTACACAGCGACGGAGGGATTCGCGGCCAAGTATCGGGAACTGGTGCTGTTCGGGGTGCTGCTGCCCCTGGGAGATGTACTCTTTTCGGTGATAACCGGATATGCGCTCGCGACTGCCGCAGTCCCGGTGACGGCGGAAGTGGCCAAGTCGGCTGCTGCAGCGAGGGGCTAAGCGCATGATTGATGACCAGCAGCAGACTGAAGGAGTGACCCTGAGCGAGCGGCTTGTTTTTGGCCGCGACGCGGGGTCCGCGGCACGCGCGGTTTTCGCGTGCTGGGGTGCAGACGCGAAGGACCTGGTTTTTCGAGGTGAATAAAGCAGGTCCTTCGGCTCCGCTTCGCTCCGCCTCAGGATGACGCCTCCATAGTCTGGGATACACCAAAATGACAAGTGCTCTAATTACCTTGTATTCATCACCAGCAGTCGCTCTTCCGTCATATCTTTAATGGACCAGCGCAGGCCCTCGCGCCCCAACCCCGACTGTTTCACGCCGCCGTACGGCATGGTATCAACGCGGAAACTGGGTACGTCGCTGGCGATTACCGCTCCCACCTCTAATTCCTCGAAGGCGCGGAACAGGAGAGCAGTGTCTCGCGTGAACACGCCCGCCTGAAGTCCGTAGGGCGTATCGTTCATGCGGCGGATGGCATCGCCGAAATCATCGTACGGTTCCACCGTCACTACCGGCGCAAATACTTCCTGGCAATTGACGCGCATCTCCGGACGCGTTGCGGTCAGCACGGTGGGCTCCAGCACTGATCCCTGGCGTTTGCCCCCACACAGCAGAATGGCGCCGGCGTCCACCGCTTCGCGCACCCACTGTTCCGCGCGAATGGCGTCTTTTTCCGTGATCATCGGACCGAGTGTAGTGGACTGGTCCAGGGGATCGCCCGCTTTCAGCTTGCAGGCGCCTTCGACCAAGAAGTCGGTGAACTCCTCGGCAACAGCGCGCTGCACGAAAATGCGCTGCACGGATATGCAGACTTGCCCGGCGTAGGCGAATCCGCCGACTACGCAACGCTCGGCCGCATAAGCCAGATCGGCATCGCTGTGGACGATCACTCCGGCATTGCCGCCCAACTCCAGAACCACTTTCTTGCGTCCCGCACGGTTCTTCAATTGCCACCCCACAGCGGCGCTGCCGGTGAAGGTGAGCATCTTGAAGCGCTCATCTTGCACCAGCTCACTGGCAGTTTCATTCGACAGCAGCATGGCATTGAGCGCGCCGTCAGGCCAGCCCACCTGCTGCACCAGTTCGGCCAGCATCAGCCCGGAAAGAGGGGCCTGCGGCGCCGGCTTAAACACCATCGTGCAGCCAGCAGCAATCGCTGGCGCAATCTTGTGCGCCACCAGATTGATGGGAAAATTAAACGGAGTAATCGCCAGCACGGGACCCAGCGGAAAACGGCGGGTGATGCCCCAGCGTCCGGCAGTCTGCTCGGTGACATCCAGCGGCAGCATTTCGCCGTAAATGCGGGTGGTCTCTTCCGCGGCCGCGGAGAAAGTAAACACCGCGCGGTCAATCTCGCCACGCGCCAGCTTGATGGGCTTGCCGGCTTCCTGCGCCAGCACCCGCGCCAGGTTTTCCTTTTCACGCGCGAGCGCCGCAGAAATGGCGCGCAGCACGCGCTGGCGCTCATAGGCGGGAAGCTTGCGTGTGATCTCGAAAGCGCGTACCGCAGCTTGGGTGGCCGCTTGGGCGTGCTCGCGGGTGGCGCGATAGGTCACCCCCACAAGGCCCTGGTCCCAAGGCGCTCGAATCTCAACCCGTTCGCCCTCAGCGAGGAACTTGCCGTCAAGAAGGAAAGGATAGGTGGCGGCCTGCGCCGCCGTCTCACGCACTACAGTGCTCTGACTCATCCCACACCTCCAAGGCCATCAACTCACCCGGCATTGTCGTACCGGGCATATAAACATTATGTTAGACCGTTCCTTAGCTGCACGCTGAGCGGGGACGCCAGTCTTCTGCTCTGCCAATCAAGCAAATGACCGAATATCGAAATATCTAGGTTTGTTCGCGTGCTTCGCCAAGGGTAACTTTGAATGTCATTTCCTTGCTGCCGCGCAAGACGGTCACAGTCACCGTGTCGCCGGCGCGGTGATTGTTCATCACCCGCGAGATATCTTGCATTTCTTCAATTCGCTGCCCGTCAATGTTGATGATCAGATCACCGCCCAGCATGATGGGAGTATTGCCCAGCATGGCGCGCTCAGTGCCGCCATGCAGTCCGGCTTTGGCGGCAGCGCCGCCGGGTAGCGCCTGAATAATCAGCACGCCATAATCGGCTGGCAGACCCAGTTCCGACGCCAGTTCCGGTCCGATAGGCAGACCGCGGATGCCGAGCGCCGGGCGGCGCACCCGGCCCAGCGTTACCAGGTCGCTGAGCACGGCTTTTGCCGTGTTGATGGGGATCGCGAACCCCACGCCGGCACTTTGCCCGACCCCGCCGGTGGCGATCATCGAATTGATGCCAATGACCTCTCCACGTGAGTTCAGCAGAGGGCCGCCGGAGTTCCCCGGGTTGATGGCAGCGTCGGTCTGGATGGCCTCATCAATGGGGATGCCTTCCGGCGTCTGAACTGACCGGATGGAACTAACGATGCCCTTGGTCATAGTGCCGTTCAGCCCAAACGGATTGCCGATGGCGAACACTCTCTGACCTACGAGCAGCGCGCGGGAATCGCCCAGCACCGCAGGCGTCAGGTTGGGGGCGTTGATCTTGACGATAGCGAGATCGTGGCGCTGGTCCTGGCCAATCACCTGGGCCCTGTACTTCTTGCGGTTGGCGAGTGTGACCTCCACCAGGCGCGCGTTCTCGACCACGTGGTAGTTAGTCAGGATGTGCCCCTCACGATCGAGAATAAAACCTGTTCCCTGGCCTTTCTGCGGCATCAGCCCATAGAAGAAGTTGAAGGACACCGCCGTCGAGGTAATGTTCACGACTGAAGGAATGGCCTTCTTGTAAACCGCGATGTTGATCTGCTCTTCCGGATCGAGCGCCTGGCTGTTCGGCGCTGCTTCTGTAATCTCGACCTTCGAGGTCCGAATCCACTCGATCGGATTCATCGAACGGTGACGGTAGGTTGTGAAATAAACGAATGCGACTGCAAAGAGAATGGCGATTAGCAGCGGTCGTACGATTCTCATGTCTGTATTTCCCAGTTGGTTCTCACTTCAAGGTTCAAGTCGGAAGGGGCGACACGAACCTGCAGAGCAGAAGCCTTTCAACGACTCATGATTCAAAGACCAAATGTCTCAATGACCAATGCCCAGAACTCATCTTATAGATGAAAGCGAAAAGCAGATCCTTCGACTCGCACTACGACTGCGCCAAACCCAGGCGCGGCCGGGGTGCTCCCTCAGGACGACACCATTTATGAGATATCAATGACCCAATGAATCCATCTTCTTACACATGCTGCCTGGCGAGCTCTTTCAGCTCCTCAATAACCTCCTCCACTTGTTCATCCGTCTGCGCGATGGAGCCGGTATTGTCAATGACGTAGTCGGCCCGACGGGCCTTTTCCGCATCCGAAAGCTGCGCGGCGGAGCGTCGCTCGACCTCTGCACGCGCCGTGTCCAAGTCAATGTGCATGCGCTGGGCAAAGCGCCACACTTTTTGCTCCGGATCGCACACCACCACAATCATCTTGTCAAAACTGCGGTCGGCGCCAGCTTCGTAGATCAGCGCGGCTTCGACCACCGCAAGTCCTTCCGGATCGCGCCTGCGGATTTCTTCGATCCACGCAGCCTGGCGCGCAATGACAGCCGGATGCACAATCGCATTCAGCTCCTCGATGGGCTTGCGCCCGGCAGCATTTGGCGATCCCGAAAACACCTTGTCCGCGAGCCGCTGACGGTCAATGGCGCCCTCGCTGTCCAAAATGTCGCGTCCAAAGCGGGCCACGATCTGTTGGAACACGGGGGTTCCGGGCTGCATTAACTGGTGGGCTATATGGTCGGCGATCACCACGTGTGCTCCGCGCTCGCGAAACATATCAGCCACCGTGCTTTTGCCCGTAGCCATTCCGCCGGTAAGGCCAATCTTAAGCATAGCGACGCCGCTCCACTAGCACGGCGGGGACTTTCAGCAATACCGGTTTGCGCTCGCCGAAGCTGATGTACACGCCACCGAGTACCCTGGCAGCTTTAATGGTAATCACCATGATTATGGCAGGAGCCAAGTTAATATCTTACAACCAGCGCAGGCGTGCAGTTACAACAGAGCAGCTTATGCCGCGTCCGGCCCCCGTGGTGTCGGCGCCCCCGCGCCCACTCCGTCGGGAGACCTACTTGACGTCTCTAGCACGACGAGGAGGGCGGCAGCCGAAGGAGACATCTGCTTTCCCTTTATGGTGAGAAAAATTTTGCTGGGCACATCATCGGCCCGCCGTCTTTCCCGCTTTTGACCGCTGTCCCACGCTCCAAGTGGTTGCTTAGCCCCGCTTACAAATCCGCTGGGTGTACAATTTGCGCGCTATGGCGCATATAGAGGTGGACGATCTGGTTTGCCCGATCTGCAAAAAGCCTTTGGTGCTCAATGCCGAGCAGGAGACCCTCAAATGCAATGTCTGCCGGCGTGTATATCCAATCCGGGACAACATCCCCATTCTGCTGGTGGATGAGGCGCACATCGAAGAGTGAACCATTCCCCGAAAGCATCGACGCGGAAGATGCCGAGCACCGGTGGGCGTAAAGGCGATTGTTAAGAAAAGGTTGTACTTACTCCTGCGGGGCTTCTATGCCGTCCCTCACCGACGCTTTCACACCATGGAAAAGGAACACCCTCTGCCTGGAAAGGTCCTCTCTGCGTCCTCCGCGTTTTAAGATTGAGGACTGTCCCAATTTCGGGTCGGCCACCCTGCAGCGCTTCCCGCAAACAGAACACTTAGGGGACCGTACTCAAGGTTCCAACAGTGGCTCCGGAATACCCACTTTGGGGGACACTCTGTTCAGAGCTCGGTGAGATTTGTGTGAAGTCCCTGGTAACTGCTTTCTTTCCAATATGCCGCCGGATAAATAGCCGGCGCTGCGGGGCAAAACTTCCGCATCCGGATGGGGTTCTTAACGTATGGCCGAAAAAGGGCCTACCGGTACTGGAGGTTACGCCTTGTGGTACCAGAATTGCTTGCAACAAAGTAGGGCGCTACTGAGTCTAATGCGGTGCGGGGTCAAGGGTCGGAGGTGAATATATGACGGCAGAAAGATTCAGTCTCCCGGAAATGGCGGCCCTCAGAAGTGAGTTGCTGCAGGGCGGCTTGGATTCGCGTCAGGCAGCCGAATTGCTCCAGGTATTCCTTATGGGACGCGGCTACGGGGTGTCGCCGCAAGCTGCCAGGGATGCAGCCAGTCGAGTCGGTGGCGCCGGCTGCTCGCTCGAGTCCCTCCAGGAGGAATTGGAGCGACTGGCACTCGTCATGTGACCCTGGAGCAGAGCACGAGAGCGGCGTGATTCTGTCCAGCTTGCCCCGTGTACTGAAGTTTGAACCGGCCTGGTACAAACGATCCAGGGCGGAAAGCAGGAGAGCCGGGTTAACCAGCCCGGCTCTTCTGCCATCTGCGGCTTGCTTTCCTAACAGCGCCACCCGCAGGACGTGTTCTTCTCAGGATCAACAGTTCCAGGATCATTGACTTGGCGTTCCTTCCCAGGACTGTCATAATCAAACTTAATTCGGTTTGCAGACCTGGTTTTATGATCAACGGCAAATCCATAGCAATCGTGCTGCCCGCGTACAACGCGGAGAAAACCCTGCGGGCCACGGTGGCGGAAATACCCGACGAAGTGGACCATCGCATCCTGGTGGATGACGACAGCTCGGACGCAACCGTCGCCTTAGCGCACGAACTCGGCTTGACCGTTTTCGTTCACGAACGCAACTACGGCTACGGACGCAACCAACAGACCTGCTATCGCGAGGCGCTGGCCAAGGGGGCCGACATTGTAATCATGGTCCATCCCGACTACCAGTACACCCCGTTGCTCATTACCGCCATGGCCAGCATGATTGCATACGGCGTCTATGACGTAGTGCTCGGGTCCAGGATCATTGGCGGAGGCGCCCTCAGCGGTGGCATGCCGCGCTACAAGTACATCTTTAACCGCCTGCTCACGGCCTTCCAAAACCTCATGATCGGGGCCAAGCTTTCCGAATACCACACCGGATACCGCGCGTTCACCCGCGAAGTGCTCAACCGTTTGCCGCTGCTGGAAAATTCCGACGATTTTGTTTTCGATAACCAAATGCTGGCGCAGTGTGTTTACTTCGGCTTCCGGATCGGAGAACTGTCCTGCCCCACGAAGTATTTCGATGAAGCCTCGTCCATTAATTTCCGCCGGAGCGTCAGCTACGGCTTAGGCGTGCTCGCCACCAGCCTGAAGTTCAGGTTACAGAAACTCGGTATCGGCCATTTCCGCATCTTTTGCCCGGAAGGCAGGAAATTGGATTCCCGCTATTACCGCGCCACCTCCGCGGCCGAAGCGCCTCAGGCCAGAGCATAACGGCGGGTGAACGAGTTGAGTCGCAAAACCATTGCGCTCCTCCTGCTGCTCACCCTCGGCGCGTTGCTCGTGCACGGCTATCATCCCGCAGTCGAAGACGGGGAAATCTACCTTCCGGGAATCAAGAAGGACCTGAATCCCGCTTTGTACCCGTTCGGCGATCAGTTTTTCATGTCGCACGCGCGCATGACCTTATTTGACGAGCTGGTCGCCGCTTCCATCCGCATCTTGCACCTGCCTTTTGACTACGCGATCTTTCTCTGGCATCTGGCCTGCATCTTCGGGCTGCTGGCGGGGTGTTGGCAGGTGGGACGCCGGTGCTTTGACGACCCTCGCGCCGCTTGGGGAGGCACGGCACTGGTCGCGGCGCTGCTCACGATTCCGGTTGCCGGAACCTCGCTTTACATCATGGACCAGTACCTCACGACGCGCGACCTGTCTGCCGCTGGCATCATGCTCGCGATCGCCAACGGCATCGAGGGCCGATTCCTGCGCGCTGTCCTCTGGAGCGTGCTGGTTGCAGTGATTCATCCGCTCATGGCGGTGTTCGGGATTGCACTGCTGGCGTTTGTTTGGGTGGAAGAGCATCGGGTGGGTTCCGCGATACCACAGCGTGCTGCCGCGCAAGTGGGATTCCTTTTGCCGCTCCGTCTCTCCTTTGACCCGGTTTCAAACGCCTACCGTCAGGCCCTCGAGACGCGCTCCTACTTCTTTCTCGTGCGCTGGGAATGGTACGAGTGGCTGGGAATTTTTGCGCCGCTGGCGCTGCTCTGGTGCGTCGCCCGCTACGCCAGGCAGCACGGCTTGCGTAATGTTCGGGCGCTCAGCCGGGCGCTGATTCTGTATGAGCTGGTATTCTTCGTAGCCGCCCTGGTACTGAGCATCCCAGCTCTGGCCGATCTGACCTTGTTGCAACCCATGCGCAGCCTACATCTCGTATTTATTCTGCTGTTCGTGCTGCTCGGTGGAATAGCCGCGCAAACGGTGTTGAAAGGCCACGCTTGGCGATGGCTGCTGCTGTTCGTACCCCTGTGCTCCGTTATGTTCTACGTTCAGCGGCAACTGTTCCCCTCCACGGTCCACTTGGAACTGCCTGGCCGCGCCAGCCACAATCCCTGGGTGCAATCATTTGAATGGATCCGGACGCACACTCCGCAATCAGCGATCTTCGCCCTTGACCCCAACCACATGAACCTGCCCGGCGAGGACCAGCACGGATTCCGCGCCATTGCCGAACGCAGCATGCTGGCCGACGCCGTCAAAGACAGCGGCGCCGTCACCATGTTTCCTACGCTTGCCGATAAGTGGCAAGAACAGGTCAGCGCTCAAACTGGATGGAAGAACTTTCACCTCGAAGATTTCCAGCGCCTGCGCCGGCAATATGGTGTGAGCTGGCTGGTCCTGCAACGACCCGGAATTCCCGGCCTGGCCTGCCCATATCAGAATGACGCCGTCGTGGTTTGCCGTGTGGAGTGAAACGGGGAACGGGAAACGCGAGACTCCCGTTACGCCGATCTGCGCAGACCATTTTCCCGAGTGGAGTCGAGCACTTCCCGTACCTTGCGCAGCACAATGTCCGGCGTGAACGGTTTTTGCAGAAAGATGGTCCCCTCCGGCAACGACCCGGCATGCATCAGGGCGTTATCCGTGTACCCGGACATATAAATCACCGGTAAACGCGGTGAGTGTCGCAGTAGCTGGTGCGCCAGTTCCTGGCCGCGCATCCCTGGCATCACAACATCGGTGAGGAGTAAGTCTATTTCGCCGTGGGACTCTTTGAAGATCTTAAGTGCTGCTGCCCCACTCGCCGCGCTCAACACTTTGTATCCCTTCGAATCCAGCACGTTAACAATCAGGGCCCGCAGTGAGTCCTCGTCTTCGACTACGAGCACCGTCTCGCTACCGGCCATCGTGAACTCGGGCGTCTGCGAAATTCCGGACCTCTCGGCAGTGTCTGAAACTGCCGGAAGATAAATCTTGAACGTAGTTCCTGCCCCAGGCTCGCTGTAGACCCATATGTGTCCGCTGCTTTGGTTGACGATACCGTAAACCGTGGCCAGCCCCAGCCCCGTCCCTTTTCCGGATTCCTTCGTAGTGAAGAACGGTTCGAACATGTGTGCGCGCGTCTGCTCATCCATGCCATAGCCGGTGTCGCTGACCGCCAGCATCACGTAATCCCCGGGCGCTACATCATGGTGTTGAGCTTCTTCCTCACTGAAATGGATGTTAGCGGTTTCAATGGTGAGCTTGCCTCCTTCCGGCATCGCATCACGCGCATTGACCACCAAGTTCATGATTACCTGTTCGAGCTGACCGGGATCGGCCTTTACACTCTTCAGGCCGGGCGTGCGCACCGTTTGCAAATCAATGTCTTCGCCAATCAGGCGCGGCAGCATCTTTTCCATGCTGTACACCACGTCGTTGAGGTCAATCACTTCCGGCTGCAGCACCTGCCGCCGGCTGAAGGCCAGCAGTTGACGGGTCAAGGCCCCGGCCTTTTCCGCCGCGTTCATTACCTGCTCAGCGGCGTTGGCCAGCGGATGTCCTTTTTCCACGCTGAACCGCATCAGGTATGCGTATCCCACAATGACGCTCAGGAGGTTGTTGAAATCGTGGGCCACGCCTCCTGCCAGCCGCCCAATCGCCTCCATTTTCTGCGATTGGCGCAACTGCTCCTCCAGGCGCTTCTGTTCGGTAATGTCGTGCGCCACGGTGGAAGCCCCAACCACGTTGCCATTCTTGTCGCGGATGGGAGAAATCGTCAGCATTATATTCACAGGTTTGCCGTCGGCGCGGATACGCACGGTTTCCGTCGTCGAGCTGATCCCGTGCCGCACTTTTTCCAGGTTGGACATGATTTCGTCGGACCTATCGGGCGGTAATAGAAAACGGACATCGCGACCAATCACTTCGTTTGCCGGATAGCCGTAAATCTTTTCCGCTCCCTTGTTCCAACTTGTAATCACGCCTTCCAGGTTCTCTCCTACAATGGCGTCAGCGGAAAATTCCACTATTGCGGCCAGTTCCCGCAGCCCGCGCTCGGCCGCAATACGCTCGCTCACATCGCGCAATCTTACAGTCATCACGCGTTCATTACCTGCCTCGAACTTGGAAATGGAAGCTTCGGCGGGAAATTCGGCCCCGTTCTTGCGCAGGCCAAAAATGTGGCCGCGGGCGTTCATCGGACGCATCACGTCCGGCGAGTTGGCAAAGGCGCCAACGTGCATGTCGTGAATGGCACGATAACGCTCCGGTAGCAACACGTTGAGGGGCTTGCCCAGGACTTCTCTCGCGGCATAGCCGAAAATCTGCTCCGCTCCCGGGTTAAACAGCGTGATTCTCAGGTCGTCGTCAATCGTGATGATGGCGTCTTCCGAAAGCTGGACCACGCCGCCGAACCGTAAGTTCGACCTTTGCAGCGCAACCATGGCGCCATGCAGCGCGGAGGTGATGGCGAACACCAGCAGAAGCGTCCCCAGAAATGCCATGAGCTTGGCAAGCGAATCCGTGCTGCCGCCCGTTCTGGATTGCTCGGGAAGAAAGATGAAGAAGAAACCGCAAAGCCCGCCTAAGAGAGACGCAACGATCCCCGGCCGCCAGCCCCCGCACCAGGACGCCACCACCGCCGCGCCAATGAACAGAAAGTAGGGACGAACCACCGGGTCCCGAAACGCCACCGCGGCGGCGAGCGCCACCCCCGTGGCTAAAATAGCGACCCCGTATCTCAGCAGCGTCTTGTGCTCACTAATGGGATTCAAAAACGCAATCTTTTTCAAATAGGGGACGCCAGCGAACAACCCAACTGCCTCCCGGGAATTTTGCAAAAACCGACCTCAGGCACGCCCCGCCTTGGCATGCTGGACGGAATGCACCCTCAGCTTTACTTGCAATAAGATGAGCAAAGCAAGCAGAGAGGCTAAGATTTTTTGCTGGGTTGCCCGCCCTAGGTTGTTTTCCATGCGGCAACTCACGTCAAGATGAGCCGGCACCGTACCTGGAACGTTCTGTGCCTCACTTATAGTTTACGCCGCACCCTGCTAATACCAATGTTTCATTGGCTCAATTCCCTTCAGCTAAACTATTGTTGTGAAGATTGCGATTGATGTCCGGCATATCACGGACTTCGGTGTAGGCACTTACATCCGAAACGTGCTGCGCAGCCTGATCCGGCTCGATCGCGAAAATCTGTACTTCCTGATTGGCGATCCCGAGCGAGTACGCGAAATTGGAGATTTGCCGCCGAACTTCCACGTTGTACCTCTGGCGCGGGCAGAGAACATGATCGGGGAGTACCTGGCTTTCCGCCGCGCCTTACGACAGAACGGCTGCGAACTGGTCCACGTGCCACACCTCATCTCAATGCCGCAGTATCTGCCGTGCCCGTATGTTGTCACGGTGCATGATTTACTCGATTACATGTACCGCGCCAGCAATGGCTCGGGCTTGCGCCGCATGATGCACTTTTCCTTTACCAAACGCGTGCTGAGCCATGCCGCCCGCATCTTTGCTGTTTCGCAGTTTACGAAGAATGATATCGAGCGGCTGTTCCATATTCCTTCGTCGCAGATCGAGGTTGTATACAACGCCATTGACGACCGTTTTCGCCTCGGCCATGCGACCGATGCGGACCGCGAGTTCATCGCGGAACGCTACCAGGTGAACTATCCTTTTATCCTGTACGCCGGTCGTATCAGTCCGCACAAAAACATCGTCCGCATCATTGAAGCCTACTCCTTGTTGAAGACCGAACTTGAAAAGGAAGGCAAGTTCACCGACCTGAAGCTGATCATCATCGGCGACCAGCTTTCCGCACATCCCGACCTGCGGCGCACCGTTATCAAGAGCGGCGTGCAGAATGACGTGCGCTTTCTTGGTTTCGTCCCCATTGACGTGCTGCGTATTTTCTACGACGCCGCGAAAATTTTTGTGTTCCCCTCGCTGTACGAAGGTTTTGGACTTCCGCCGCTGGAGGCGATGGCGCACGGCACACCGGTGGTGACTTCGAACACGTCGTCGTTGCCGGAAGTTGTAGGCAACGCGGCCGTCCTGGTGAATCCGGAGAACGTGTTTGACATCATGCGCGCGCTGCATCGTGTTTTGCTTGATCAATCTCTGCGCGAGCGCTTGAAGCAGCGCGGATACGAGCAGGCGCAGCGATACTCCTGGGACGCTTCCGTCCAGCGCATCCTGCAAGTCTACAAGGAAGTGGTCCACCACACCCGCGCCGTACCGGTCAGCCAAGCGTCATGAAGCTGCCGCGCCCACCGGTTCTAGCCGCCTTAATGTTGTTGATTTGCGTGCCGCACGCCATTGCTGGTCCGCCGTTTCTTACCGACGACCCAGAGCCACGAGTATCTGGAAGTCGGCACAAGCTCGATGCCGAGCAGTGAAACGTTTGTTGTAGACTCTAGCTGCACGATGCGCTTCATGCTCGTTATCGCGTTCTTTGCGGCGACGGCGCTTGCCCAAATCCCACCGGCGCCGGGCGCTCACGTCATCCAGTTGACGCCCGTGGCCGGATTCCAGAACGAGCCATCTATCGCCATCAACCCGCGCAATCCACGGCAGCTAGTGCTTGCCTACCAGAGCAATATTGCGGCAGCTTACTCGCGCGACGCCGGCCGTACCTGGACGCTTGCTTCCGGCGTTTCCCCGACTGACTACAGCGTGTCGGGCGATGTCTCGATTACTTACGACACTCGTGGGCACGCGATACTCTGCTTCATTGCTTTCGACAAGCTCGGTACCGATCAATATTGGGGACACAACGCAACCCGCAACGGTGTCTTCATCCGCCGTTCACTGGATGGGGGCGCGACTTGGGAAGGTGACGCTATCCCTGTGCTGGCCTACCCTACTCGTGCGGGTATTCCTTTTGAAGACAAGCCGTACATCCTCGCCGACAACAGCCACGGCCGGTATGCCGGAAACCTGTATGTGGGCTGGACGGAATTCAGCCTGACCAAGTCCATCATCCTATTTTCGCGCTCCACTGACGGCGGGCTGACCTGGTCTCACCCGGCAAAGATCAGCAGTCACGACGGGCTGCCGCGCGACGACAATGGCTCCGTAGAAGGTTTCACGGGGACGGTTACGCCCGATGGCACGCTGTACGTGGTCTGGGCCGACGGCAACGATATTGCCTTCACGTATTCACACGACGGTGGACGCAGATTCGCGCGCTCGCGCAGCATCATTAAGACCGCGCCTCCCTACTTCCAAGTGTCTGGTGTCTCACGCGCCAACGGATTTCCCCAGATCGGATACGGCCCCGCACCGGCAAGGGGGCGAGGGAAGCCCGGCAAGCAAAGCAAGGCCGGGCTGCTATACGTCACCTGGAGCGACTATCGAAACGGAGATGTGGACGTTTTCTGCGCTACTTCTGCTGATGGTGGCCGCAGTTGGGGCCGGCCCGTGCGCGTCAATTCCGATGCGGTCCACAGTGGAGCCGACCAGTTCCTGCAATGGCTGGCGGTGGATCCCGCGACCGGCGCCGTCAACGTGATCTTCTATGATCGCCGTAGCGACCCGGCCAATAGGAAAACCACGATCGTCCTGGCCCGTTCCACTGATGACGGAAAGACGTTTACGAACTACGCGTGGACTTCGCCGCAACAAGCCTTCGAGACGAGTGACGAGTTCCTGGGCGACTACACTGCTATCGCTGCGCTGGGCGGTCGCGTGTACGGCGTTTGGGCCGAAGTGGAGCGCCCACTGCCCCCACCTGCTCTGAGTCCAGCGCCGGGCTCCAGCCCTGCTCCACCCGCGCTGGTTGCTGGAGAAGCGGCGGTTTCGGCCACGCGTCCTCACCGAACTGTCATCTGGATCGGGTCAGCAGAGTTCCCCCAGTAAACGCTCACAAATTTTCACAGAGAACACACATTCTTTCCCAGGCCGTCATTGGCCGCCATGGCTGCCGCCCAGGGGCTGTTCTCCTGACCAGTGCTGTATACTACTGCACTAATAGCAATTATCTCACTACGGCCCGCGGTCGCGGATTTTTCACCAGAGGGTCCGGGTTTCAGCCCTCTACTGGCGAATAACTTGCTTCTAAGGGATCAGGTAGTTGAGATTCCCCGGGAGTACTTGGTGCGCAACCCTCGATCGGCAATTCTTTTCCCCCTCGTCATCGTAGCCCTGATAGCAGCAGCTCAGATTGCAGACGCGCAGAAACTCTCCACACGTGGCGCGGATCGGGTCTCTGCCGCGCCGGCAGAGCTGCTGGCCAAGATCGTCAGTCACATGGAAGAGGCGCAGCTCCAAAATCGCTCCACGTATCGCGCTTACACTCTAACTCGCGAGTATCGCTTCTACGGCGCTGAAGACGATAAGCCGCCCAGTTCCGAGGTGCTGGCAGACATCAGCTTCGTGCCACCCGATAAAAAGACCTTTAAGATCGAGCAGTCCAGGGGCAGCTCGCGCGGCCGCAACGTGGTGCAGAAGTTACTGGAGAGCGAATCGAAAGCCGCCGCTCAGAGGAAAGTCCCCGGCACAATTACGAGAGACAATTATGGATTCACTCTCCTGGGTGAAGACCTGCTGCAAGGACATCCGTGCTGGATACTCGCTCTGAACCCAAGGCGCGAGGAAAAGGATCTGGTGCGCGGCAGGGTCTGGGTGGACAAGGACAGCTACCTCGTCCATCGCATTGAGGGCGACATGGCAAAAACGCCGTCGTGGTGGCTCAAGAGGGTGGCCGTCGTTCTGGAATTCGGCAACGCAGGGGGTATGTGGCTGAAGACGGGTACACGTGCTGTCGCCGACGTGCGCATTTTCGGCCAGCACACTCTGGTAGAGCAGGCAGTGAAGATCCAGACCGCGGACCAGGTGGCGCAAGTCGTCCCCGCGTCGGCACACGTCTCCCCTCTTCCCGGCGGGACAGCACTCCGGATTGGAAAGAACACCGAGGCTCCCGGAACCCATGGCTATGCGCTTGTGGGCCGCCAACCTACGCCGCTGCCCGCGCAGCCTGCTCCGTCTTTCCCAGCGGTATTCGGCAGCGGAGTTCTCACAGACCCATAAAAGCAGTCTTGAGCCTCAGGTTTCCAATCGAACGGCGAGATTTGTCCTCTTCTCTTCTTGGAAAGAGCGTGGACTCTCTATAGCAAGAGCGTGAATCCGCCTGTCACGATCAGCGCCACCGCCCAGATGTAATCGAGGTTCAGCCACGCCCGGCGCAGCAGTCCGACCCCCAGTTTTTCAAACACTACGACCGCCACGGCGGCAGTGACGACAAGGTATGCAAATGCGTGAGCAGCTGTTGCCAGCAAGGCCACCTGCGCCGACGTCACGGCGGCTCCGTGGTGAGCATGATGGCCGGCGGCCACGGCGAGTCCGATAAAAATCGGGACCACCATCAGCCCCGCCCCATGAGCGGATGCCATCAGAAATGACCACAGCGTCAGCCCTCCTATGCCCACTCGCATGCCAGCCCACCGCGGATGGCGATGGCGGAAGAGACGAAGCGCGCCAAAAAAGATCAGGGCCGCCGCCACCCCCGAGCGCAAGTATCCGAGCGGAATCACGGCGCCAATCACGACCGCTACCGCGACCGCTGCCGCTATAGCGAGCGCGTGGCCCATACCCAGCGGCAGGAGCGCGCGAATCACTGCGCCGCGCTGGCGCTCCTGCATTCCCAGAGCTACCGCGAACAGCCAGCCCATGCCGGGGTTGATTCCATGAAAGGCGCCAAGTCCAAGCAACGTGGCCCAGCCCATTATGCTCGCTTCGTGCACGCTTCACCTCACGAGTAGCAGTACGAGTCAGAAGAAGCATCGCCACCCTGGAGATGCACCTGGTGCGGCCGCATCTTGTCGAACTGCAGGAAGAAATTCGGATCGAATCGAATCCCCCCGTCTTTGCCAATATCGAGTTTCGCCATCCACCCTCGTATGCCGTCAGGATAGAACTGTTCGTCCCAGGTGCGGTACAACGAATTGGTCAGATAAACCCGGCTGCCGTCGCGGCTGATCTCGACCATCTGCGGGGCACCGTTCAGCGGTTCATGCGGACGGCTCGGATGCGACTGGTTGTGCCCGATGCCGCCCAGCCTGACACAGCCCTTCAGCACGGGGTTGAAGCGATCAGAAACGTCATACCGGCGAAATTCACCCGTACCCCAGCAGGAGACGTAAAGGAAACGATCGTCGAGCGACAGGTTGATATCAGTTACCAGCGGCGGGATGGCGCTAAATCCCTTCAAAAGCGGCGGCAGAACCTCGGGAGCGGCGGGCTCAGCCGGGATGTCAATGACCTTGCGAATCTTCCAAGCGCCGTTGCCGTTCCCGCCCTCGCGGTACCACAGCCAGACGGAAGAAGACAGGTCCTTCAGCGAGGCCACCACCCCAACGAATCCATAAATTTGCGCCGGATCGTGTGCCGGACGCAGCTCGAGCACCATCTGATATTCCGGCCCGAGGTCAAGCGTCTGCTGATGGCGGCGTTGCCGCAGGTCCCATACGTGCACAGCATGCCCGTATTTGCCGCCCAACAATAATTCGGGATTCACGCCGTCTTCGACCATTTTCGGCGTGCCCCACTCACTGGTGAGCAGGGTGTCGTGACCCAGGTGCCACCAGAAGTCGTACGACAAGTATTGCGGGCCGCGCTCCGTCTCCCATTTGCCCTTTATGTCGAAGGTTTCAGGATCGATCACGAAGATTCCACCCGGGCCGTCCCCATCGGTGGAACCGAGGGCGTTCAGGTAGATACCGTCGGGGCCGCAGTGAGAGGTATGGGGACGGCTGTAGCCCGCGCGCTTGAACACCTCCTGCGGTTCTATCACTTTGGCCAGGCGCGGTTGGCGGGGGTCGGGCTTGGTATCAACGATGTGAATCCGCGACGAGCGCATGCCCGGCACCACCAGATAGCGGCGCTCCATATGAGGGTGCGGCGAATACGGGCACAAGCACGAACTGCAGGCGTTCCAGCCAAAATGATGCAGTTCGTCTCCCTGACCGGGCATGTCTAATTGGCTGATCGTGCGCCCGTAGCTCTTGGAGGACGGGTCCGCATCTATCACGGCGAGAGCGTCATGTCCCGCGGGATCGGGATTGAGCATCGCCACGTACGCAAGTTTCTCCGGCTCCGCCTGCATGGCCAGTTTCGGAGAAGGATAGAAGGTCTGGTCAGGACGCCACTGGGGCATGGGGATAACCTCCAATTCTTCGGTACGCTGCGTCCCCTTTTCCGGAATTTGCCGGCTAACGCAGCGGAGCAATGCCTCACAGCGCGCAATTCTGGCGCTCCAGGCACACACGAACATGGGACCGGCTGCTGGGAACAGTGGGGCAAGCCTGACATCGGAGAGAGAAACGGAAAGGGAACGCCGGCGACCACAGCCGCTACGGCAGTTCTGAGCAAGCTTCCAACATTAGACGGGCAGGACATTGTGGCCCTTATTACGCAGTCCTGTGCTCCTCGCGGAGAAGTTCTACTCACGTCCAGCCCCGAAAGGACGTGCTGCGAACCTGCGAATGCATAGATGCTTCGGATAGATGCTTCGATCCAGCATTCAGCTTCAGAAGGAAAATCTTTTTCGGCGAAATTCCAGGAGAGACTTTGGATTTAGACAGGCAGGCGAATTTGGCAGCCGGACCTGTAAGCCGAATTCTGTCTGTGGGATTGCTCCCGCAGGACGGCCATTCCTCTGGGCCACGCATTGCTGCGCGGCTCTAGCGACCTACCCGGGAGTTGTGTCGCGCCGAGCCGGCACGCGCTCGCGATTGCTCGCAACCTCCTCCCCTATTTGGTCTTGCTCCGTGTGGGGTTTGCCCTGCCCCGCACATTGCTGCGCGGGCGGTGCGCTCTTACCGCACCTTTTCACCCTTACCGGCCTTGCGGCCGGCGGTATGTTTTCTGTGGCACTTTCCGTCGGCCTGGCTTGAACCAGACCTCCCGGACGTTATCCGGCACACTGCTCAGCGGAGTTCGGACTTTCCTCCCCCAGTGCCGTGCGGCCTGGGAATGACCCAGCGTTCACGGATGGGAGCGACCGTCCGGTCCGGCTGCCAACGCTTTCATTATATTCGATGCTCTCGAACTGCTTTCGATCCTCTGGAACGGCCTTTGGAAGCGCTGGGTTAAACCGAAAACACAGATCGCCACGCATCAACACGAATCATCACGGATAAGAGACAGAGAATTCCTCCGTGTCCTCTGTGGTGCAAAGGTTTTACAGCGCCAGCAACGCCTTCAGTTCTTCCTTCTGCGTCACTTCAGCCACGGCGCCGGCAAGGCGCACCTCGCCGCTCTCGAGCACGTAAACACAGTCGGCGACCCTTTTGATGAAGTGAAGGCTTTCCTCTGCCAGGAGCACGGCCAAGCCGCTGCGCTTGAGCTCCAGGATCAGGTCGCAGATGAGCCGCACGAACTGGGGCGCCAGCCCTTCGGTGGGTTCGTCGAGCAGGAGCACGGTGGGATTGCCCATTAGCGTACGCGCGATCGTGAGCATCTGCTGTTCACCGCCGGAGAGCACGCCACCACGCCGCTTCTGAATATCTACCAGCCAAGGCATTAGCTCGAAGATGCGCTTCAACGACCATTGATTGCCGTTTTCAGACCGGCGTCTGGCGGCCACGGTCAAATTCTCGCGGACGGTCAACTCCGGGAAGATACGCCGATCCTCGGGGACGTAGCCGATTCCCGCCTGGGCGCGCCTGTACGCCGGCAAGCCGGTGAGGACCCGGCCGTTGAAGGTGATGCTGCCGGAAAAAACCCGCACCAGGCCAGCCGCGGCCTTCAAAGTTGTGCTCTTGCCGGCGCCATTGCGGCCCAGCAGCGCGACCACTTCTCCTGCCGCCATCTGCAATGACACCTCATGCAAAACGCGGATTGCGTCGTAGCCCGCCACCACGTTGCTGTATTCGAGCACGTTCATTGTTCGCGCCCCAGGAACGCCTCCACCACTGCATTGTCATTTCGGACCGCCTCCGGCGTTCCTTCAGCGAGGACCTTGCCACGGTGCAGAACCGTGATGCGGTCGGCCAACTGCATTACCGCTTCCGTGTCGTGTTCGGTGAACAGCAGGGTAATACCGCGCGAGCGCAACAGATCGCGGATGAACGCCACCATTTGCGCCCGCTCGCCGCGCGACAATCCTGCAAGCGGTTCATCCAGCAAGAGCAGCCGCGGGTTGCTGGCCAGCGCCATGGCAATATCCACCCGCTTCAGATCACCTTGCGGAAGCTCGGTCACTAGGTGGTGCTTCATCGTAGACATTCCGACCCAGGATAAAACCTGTTCCGCTTGCGAGCGGGCATCAGAATAAGCGCGGAGCGCGCGCAGCGGATTTCGCGTCCTGCCGTCCAGAGCCAGAATTGACAACACCACATTGTCAATCACGGTCATGCTTTGAAATGGGATTGCGCGCTGAAAGGAAATCCCAATGCCGTGCCGAATGACGCGACTGGTGGGCACACGAGTGATATCGCGTTCGGCAAAGTGCACGCGCCCCGCATCGGGTTGCAATCGTCCGGTAATGACGTTGAAGAGCGTGGACTTGCCCGCGCCATTCGGTCCTACCAGCGCACAAAACGCGTTCTCTTCGACAGAGAGACTTACTTCCGACAACGCCCGGAATCCCTCAAAGGATTTCGAAACCGATTGCACCTCAAGCAGGGGCACGCCGGTCCTCCTTCTCCGCACGCCCCGCTTTGCTGCGCGCGCCGCGCGCAGCCAGGCCAATAACACCCTTCGGGGAAAATAAGACCAGCACCAGCAGCACCAATCCGAGAGCCAGCGGCCAGTATTGCGTACGTGAACGCACGATGGCTTCCGCCGCAACCAGCACAATGGCGCCGATCAGAGGTCCCAGAAAAAAGTCGCTTCCGCCGAGAATGGTGGCGATGATCACCTCAGCGGAAGTTGTCCAGTAGAACTGATCAGGAAACGCGGAATGCTGCCAGGTTACATGCAGGAAACCCGCCAATCCCGACAGAACTCCCGATACTACGAAAGCCGCCAGCGCATATTGGAACGCGCTGATACCGATGGCTTCCGCTCGCGCGGGATTGTCACGGACGGCCCGCAAGGTGTATCCAGCGGGCGAAAACGTAATCGTGCGCACCACCATTACCACAAATACCAGTGCCGCCAGGGACACGTAGTAAACTCCGCGGGTTGTACCAAGGATCCCGCCAGCCTGAAGTCCAGTAATGCCGTTGTCGCCGCCGGTGAAGTCGTACCACTTGTGGACCACTGCCCACAGCATCTGGGCGAAAGCCAGCGTTAGCATGGTGAAGTAGATTTTCGTCAGGCGCACACTGAAGAAGCCAATCACCAGCGCCACTACGGCGGTCACCACCAGCGAAAGTGGAAGGGTAGCGGCCAGCGGCCAGTCCCATCTGCTGGCGGCGATGGCCGCAGCATAAGCCCCTGTTCCAAAAAACGCCGCATGACCGAAGCTCAGCAGTCCGGTTTGATGAAACAGCAGGTTGAAGCTCATCGCGAATACCGCCACCACCAGCGCCTGCACCGCCACCTGCAACGCGTAGCCGGACAGGCCAGCGGGTACAAGCAGCAGCACCGCGAGCAAGGCGATGAGCAAACGATAACTCATGTCCGCACCGCCGGAGGACGTCCCAGCAGGCCCCACGGCCGGAACAACAGTATCAGGGCCATCAGCGCATATATGAATACGATCGAAAGTTCCGGCAATACCAGTGCACCGAACGCAAGGAGCTGCCCGATAAGCAAGGCGCCGAGAGCCGTCCCCCAGATACTCCCCAGTCCTCCCACGACCACCACGATGAAGGCGTTGATCACGGAATCCACAGCAACCGCGGTAGAAATGGACTGAAGCGGCAGACTGACCGCGCCGCCGAATCCGGCCAGCCCAATGCCCAGCGCAAAAATACTCATGAACAGCAGCGGCACGTTTACGCCTAGTGCTTCCAGCATCTCGCGGTCCTGGGTGACGGCGCGTACCAGCATCCCGTAGCGTGTGCGGTTCAGAAAAAGCCAGAGCAGGACGGCCGTTAACACTGCGATCGCCAGCAAGGCGACGTAATATGCGGGAAATGGCGTACCAAGGACGAACACTGGTCCGTCAAAATGCGGGGGCATACTGATGGATTTGTATGCGCTGCCGAAAAAAATACGCGAGATATCTTCCACGATCAGCAAAACCGCATACGTGAGCAAGATCTGATAATGAGCAGGGCGCTGGATGACCGGGCGGAGCAGAACGCGTTCCACAAATGCGCCGATTACCAGACTGGCGGCGAAGGCCAGCAGCAGGTAGTGCCAGAAGCCGGTGGCCTCGCCACGGGTGAAGCTGAACAGCAGATAAGCGCCCAGCATGTAAAACGAGCCATGGGCGAAGTTCACGATGCCGAGAGAGCCAAATATCAGTGATAAGCCGACCGCCAAAAGGAACAACGAGCTGGCGGTCGCCAGCCCAGTCATAAATTCCAGAATAAGAAAGGACAAGTCCATGCTGTAAGGCACACAGGGAGACGGGCGCGAAGCCCGTCTCTGCAGCAGTGGTTTACTTTTTCCTGATGTGTCGCATTACTTACCGCCACCGCATTTGGTCGGGTAGACGGTACTTTTCTCCGGCACAACCTTGATGTCCTTCAGGATCGCAAACGGATACTGGGGTGATTGCGTGGTGTAACCCCACACCAGGTTCTCGAATACCTGATGGTCCGCGGGACGCATCCACTTGGTCCCTTCGGGAGCATCGTAGCGCATGCCGCCGCCGGCCTCGAAAGCCTTCTTAAGGGCATCGGGATTCAGCGACCCCGCCTTCTTGATGGCTGCAGCCAGCATGTGCATGCCGGCATAATGCTCCTCGGCGTTGTAGCTGGGATACTCGTTGAAGCGTTTGTGATACGCGTCAACAAACGTCTTGTTGCGAGGGGTCTCAGGATACAGGAACCAGTAACGAGTGGAGTACAGCGCTCCCTGGGGAGCCTCCTTGCCGAGAGGCACCAGCGACTCGAGTGACGCGCCAATCACGTCCTCAAACAATTTGATCTGCTTGAAAAAGCCAAATGCGTTCGCCTGCCGCGTGAAAGTTACCAGGTCGCCTGCCCACAGGGACGAAAAGACAGCTTCCGGCTTGGCCTGCAAAAGGGCAGTGATATAAGGCGTGTAATTGCTCTCGTTGCCCTTCGGCCACTGCTCACTGACCACTTGGACATCCGGCTTGAGCTGCTTCAGGCGCGAGATGAAATCGTCCCAGGAAGCGCGCCCGAACTCGTAATCCGGACCGATGTTGGCCCAGCGCTTGTAAGGCAGCTTGGACGCCAATTCGGCAGCAGCGAAAGCGTCCATACGGGCGTTATTGGAAGTGCGGAACACGTAGGGCAAGCACTGCTCGGTGAGCTTCGGTGTGGCGGCGTGCGTGACCACCAGCGGAATCTTGTACTCGTTGGTAAGCGGCGCTACTGCCAGTGCCACGGAGCTGGAATCTATGCCGAACAGCACGTTGACTTTTTCGTTGAGAATGAGACGACGGGCTTCCTGTGCGCCGATGTCGGGCTTGGCCTGACTGTCCACCTGGGTCAGCACCAGTTTGCGGCCAAGAACACCACCCGCGGCGTTGATTTCATCAATGGCCAGTTCCGCGCCCTGCTTGCCGCTTTTTCCGTAAGCCGCAAATGCGCCGCTAAGAATGTTGATTTCACCGATCTTGATCGGCTCGGATTGTGACCACGCTGCGCTGCTCAACAACACCAGCGCGATCGCGAACGCTAGAGCCCGGTTCCATGAACGATTCATCAGCAACCTCCTTGATTTTTACCCCGGCGATAATCCGTTCTAAAAATGCTGGTGGCTCAAAACACGAAGGATCCGTCGGGCCCTGAAGTGCAAATATAGTAAGCAGTGTTCCGATTGGCAACTCGCAACTGTTTTCGGAGGAACGAACGGCTCTAGGCTGCTCTTCTGCAAAATTGTGATTAGCTACAGCAGCGACGACGGTGGGCCCTTTCTGCCAGGGCGAGCACCTGAATATCAGGGCTGTACGCGACGTAAAGCCCACATACGAGACATAGAGTCCCCATCACACCTGAGGCAGTGAGAGCACAATGGCTGAACTGCGGCGGGTCGTGGTAGTGTCTGGCTTCCATCACGTTTGGCTGTTCCTGCTTGCGCCCGAGTAACTGAACTGCGTCACTAGAAGTTCGGAACATCAAATCGCACCCAAAGAAAACCCCGGAATGACCGGGGCGGTATCAGGAGGTCTTGATAATTAGACGGGCTGGCTCCGAAATGGTTACAGCTTTTTTCACCCCGCCCGGCTCAAGAAATAAAGACCATAGTGATCTGAAGTGCGGTACAAAACGCGAGCCAGGCGCCGCCGCTTGCGATCATCACCACCGGCAAGGAACACGAGTGCCACCACCTCCCCCACAACGAACGTGGCTGGAACATGAACGCGGAGGCCTTTCTCGTTCACGTCGGAACAATGGGCCTCATACATTCTGTTGGAGCCGTCGGTCCGGTAAACACGAACACGACAGCTTTGCTGCCGCTCGCATCCTGCGTTTGTATGCATTGCCTCTCCTGGATGATGTGTTACGGGCCCTGGATCCTCGCTTTACTTTCCATCAACGAAAAATGCTGTACGGTCCTCGTCGGAATTCTGCGTGCCAGCGCTTTGCGCAGAATGCGTTTCGGCTGCATGTGCCTGAACTGCGCTTACGGCGCTGGCAAGACGCTGGATCGCCTCACCGCAGTTCGCACATAACTTCCGTCCCGCAACTGCCGCCTCATGTTGGCACAATTCGCACATGTCCTCTCCTCCAAAGGGAAACGGCCCCGGTGCTCTCACCGTGGGCCGTTTGGGAACTGAATGCTAGCTCTTGATACCCGATTAGCTGCTCGCTCCAAAACCGGCCACGGCGACGCATACAGCGCGCCTCAGGCGCATGCACGCACACTGAACGGTATTGGACTTCACGAGCAACATGACTTCTACACTTTAGCCTGATCTCCGGTTTCCAGGAAAACGCAAAATGACGATGCATCGTATCAGGATATTAGTGAGTAGCGGCAACATCCGCTCACACCGCCGCTGACCAGCCAACAGATGCGCTTGCCGCGGCACTAAATTGATAAGGCCCCCGGCAGCGAACGTCACAGCTGGCAGGAGCATGGATCACAGCATACTCGGGTGCATTCAACGCATATATAGTGGGTTTAGGCTTGTGTCCACAGGCTGAAATCAGCCATGATTTTGCTCTCAAGGGCCCAGCCTGAAGGTAAAAGAGCGTGACGTAGGAAGTATTAGCCGAAGGGGAATAACGATGTCTGCCCAGGTTATTTTCTCAGGCGATCCGGCCCTGCACACGAGTATCCACATCCTGAACGAACTGACCGCTGGCTATCGCGGGGACGATTTCGCAGTGCGGCTTTGGGATGGGACCTTGTGGGGCAACACGAAGCAGCCTCGCTTCACGCTGATTATCAACTCTCCCGGCGCACTGCGGCGCATGTTCCTGTCGCCCAGCGAGCTCGCCTTCGGCGAGGCCTTCGCCGACGGCGATTTCGATATAGACGGCGATCTGCAAGCCGCGTGCAAGCTGGCCGATTTCTTCCTCTATTCGCCTCGTTCCATGGCGAGCAAAATCCGTCTGGCCAGTCTGCTCATCAAGTTACCGGCTCAACTCCAGCACGCGACAGGCGTGCGTGTCGGAGATCGCAGGCTTCGAGCGGATGGCCATGGTGACAAGCATTCCAAGCTTCGCGACCGCGAGGCCATCAGCTATCACTACGATCTGTCCAATGATTTCTACGCGCTGTGGCTCGATCCCCGAATGGTGTACTCCTGTGCCTATTTCCGCTCGCCGCAGGACAGCCTGGAGCAGGCGCAGGAACAAAAGCTCGACTACATCTGCAAGAAACTGCGGCTACGGCGCGGTGAGCGGATCCTCGACCTTGGTTGCGGATGGGGAGCCCTTGTGATGCACGCAGCCAGCAACTACGGTGTCTGTGCACTGGGCATCACCTTAAGCGCCGCGCAGGCTGAATTGGCATGCGCGCGCATCGGGTCGGATGGGCTGACCGACCGCTGCAAGGTTGAGCTATGCGACTACCGGGACATGCCTGCTTCCCCAATGTTCGACAAGCTCGTCAGTGTAGGCATGTTTGAGCATGTCGGAGAACCCTTATTGCCCGAGTACTTCCGCCGCGCCTGGGAACTCCTTCGTCCCGGCGGTTTATTCCTCAATCACGGCATAGCCGTATCTTCTACCTTCAAAAGACGGGGACCGTCATTCATCAATCAACACGTCTTTCCGGATGGCGAACTGGTTCCGCTCAACACAACCTTGCGAGCTGCCGAAGCAAGCGGATTCGAGGTGCGCGACGTCGAGAGTCTGCGCGAGCACTACGCCCTGACTCTGCAGCACTGGCTCCGCCGGCTCGAAGCAAATGGCGACCGGGCGCGACAGCTCGTAGGCGAAGTAAGGTATCGCGTGTGGCGGATTTACCTGGCAGCTTCCGCGCATGCGTTTACCACGGGACGGCTGAACGTCTACCAGGTCCTTCTCAGCAAGCCGGAGAACGGTGTTTCTCACCTTCCGCTGACCCGCGAGGATTACCAGCGCTGACTTTCCAGGTGAGGCTCCACAGTGCGCCGAAGAAGCTGGCATCCCCCGATTTGTCAGTTCTTCCGCGCAAATCAGCAGTACAAACTCAAAATTCAAAACTCGAAATTCAAAATTGCTTCTCTCTGTGCTCAGTTTTGTAATCCACGCTGATGCGAGCAGCGGAATGGCAACCCCGGCCAGCGCTCCGCCGCGTTCCGTGCCGTCCTGTGGGCAGCGGTTATCGGGAAAGTCTACATCCAAACGTGTTTAAGTGTGCAAGATGGTCGGAGCCCGCGGATGAGCAGACGTAAGTTCCCTTCCAGTTTTCCCGAAAAAGAGGCGGGGGGCGAGGCCGCTGTTTCCGCCGCAGCCGACCAGGACCAGGCAGAGCAAATCCGCGCGCTTCAGCAAAAAATTGCATTGCTGGAGGCAGACCTCGCGGAACATAAACATCCCGACCAAGCCACAACCATGCTGGCAGCGATTGTCGAATCCTGCGACGATGCCATTGTCAGCAAAGATCTGAGTGGTATTGTCACAAGCTGGAACGCCGGCGCCGAGCGCATCTTCGGCTACACCGCAGAAGAGATGATCGGCCGGCCCATCACCACCGTCATTCCGCCCGAGCTGCACTCCGATGAGCAGTGCTTTCTTAAGGCCATTCAGCGCGGCGAACGCATTGAGCACTTCGAGACTGTTCGCGTCAGGAAAGACGGCGAGAGGATTTTCGTTTCCATCACGATCTCCCCTGTCAGAGATGCTGAAGGCCGCATTATCGGCGCGGCCAAGGTGGCGCGCGACATCAGCGACCGCAAGCGGGCCCTGGAAGCCTTGCGACGCGCGGAAAAGCTTGCGGCAACCGGGCAGTTGGCCAGCATCATCGCGCATGAGATCAACAATCCCATGCAGGCGCTCGCCAACCTGCTTGCCCTCATCGCTGGGAAAACGTCACTTGACGAGGAAGCCCGTCAATTCATCTCACTAGCCGATGCGGAGCTGGCACGCATGTCGCATATCGCGCGGCAGATGCTTTCCTTCTATCGCTCCTCGGCAAAGCTGGTGCCCGCCAGAGTAGATGAAATCATGCAGGATGCACTTCAGTTATTCGAAAAGCGGATGCAATCCAAGGACATCGCCCTGAAGCGCAGATTCGAATTTTTGGGGCAGATCAAGGTGTTCCCGGTAGAAATCGGCCAGTTATGTGCAAACCTCGTGGGTAATGCGGTGGAAGCCACAGAGCAATGCGGCCAAATTCAGGTTCGTATCCGCGCCGGCCGGGATTGGAAGCATCCCGAGCGTCGCGGCGTGCGCATTGTAGTCGCTGACAATGGCTGCGGAATCCGGCAAGAGCTGCGTGACCGTGTTTTTGACCCCTTCTTTACTACCAAGGATGAAAAAGGAACCGGCCTGGGGCTGTGGGTGGTGAAAGGAATTGTTAACAAACACTCGGGAAGCATTCGTGTCAGGAGCAGTACTAGCAGGCGGACAGGCACTGTGTTTTCGATTTTTCTGCCCGGAAGTGCTGCGGAAGGTTCGTCACTACAAGCGGCTGCACAGGACCACCCCGCGGCCTAGACCTTGCCGCTCAATGCACAACGCGGTAGAGACGTAGCTTGCCACGCCTCCTTACGACATTCGCAGCACCCGCGCGCGCGTCCGCGGCTTGCGGACCTCATCCTGGAAGTAGGGTTGAATGATCTGCGCCAGCCTTTCCGGGTCGGCGAGGAAGCCATCGTGACCATGCGACGACTGCAACTCCCGGTAATGACAGTCCACGCCGGCGGCCACCATGCGGTCGCCCAGTGCGCGAACGTCGGCCGCGGGAAACAGCCAGTCTGACGAAATCCCCACCAGCAACACGCGCGCCTGAATGCGCTGCAATGCGCTCTCTTCCGAGCCATAGCCGCGCACCAGGTCAAACGTCTCCATGGCCTTGGAGATAATGATGTAGGTGTTTGCGTCAAACCGGGCGATGAACTTTTCTCCCTGATGATCGAGGTATCCGGCCACGTCGAACCGGCCCGTCATCGAGTGATACGGGTCCTCGCCGTTGCGATTGGGCTTGCGCGCATACCGCTCATCGAACAAAGCTGCGGATTTATATGAGCACATGGCGATCGCGCGCGCCAGGCCGAGTCCCAGCGCGGGTTGCTGTTCGGGAGCATAGCGCCCGCGCTGCCATGCCGGGTCGAGCAAAATCACGCGGCGCTGAAGATGGTTCAGCGCCAGCCCCATGGCTGCCAGCGGGGTGGAACCGATGCTGATGCACGTCGAGACACATTCGGGGAAGTCCACCGCCCACTGTAGCGCCTGCATGCCGCCAATCGAGCCGCCGATCACCACGCGCACTCGCTCTACTCCAAGATGATCGAGCAGACGCGCCTGCGCACGCACCATGTCGGAGATGCTGACCAGCGGGAAGTCGGGCCCGTAGGGATCTCCGGTACGCGGGTTTCTGCTGACCGGTCCGGTGGAACCGTAACACGAGCCGATGACATTGATGCCGATGATGCAGTCGCGTCCAGTGTCGAAGACGCGGCCGAACATGTCAGCCCACCAGTCGGCCACGCGCGCCGAACCCGATAAAGCGTGACACACCAGCACGGCATTATCGCGCGCGGCATTCAGCGTCCCGTAAAGCGCATAGCGCAGGGTGACGGGTTGCAACTCGCCGCCGGCGTCGAGCCGGAAGGGCTCGTCATGGGCAAAGGTAAAATCGCCTTCCGAGGTGGGTTGCAGCACAGGATTCATTTCGCAGCTCCCGCGCGTTTGGTCGGGGTGCTCGCCGTCAGAGCCTCATCGAGATCGGCGATGATGTCGCGCACATCCTCGATGCCGATCGAAAGCCGCACCAGGTCAGGCGTGACGCCGGTCGAGACCTGCTCGTCCGGTGCAAGCTGCTGGTGCGTGGTTGAAGCCGGATGGATCACCAGCGACTTGGCGTCGCCGATGTTGGCCAGCAGACTAAACAGCTTCAGCGAATTGATGAACTTCTTGCCGGCTTCATAGCCGCCGCGGATACCGAATGTGATGATCGCGCCTGCGCCGTCCGGTAAGTACTTCCTTGTGAGCGCGTAATAGGGACTGGAAGGCAGCCCGGGATAATTTACCCAGGCCACTTCCTTATGTTTCTCAAGGAACTGCGCCACCGCCAGCGCGTTTTCCGAATGGCGCTGCATGCGCAAATGCAGAGTTTCCGCACCTTGCAGCAGCAGGAACGCATTGAACGGAGACAGGCACGCGCCAGTGTCGCGCAGTCCCTGCACGCGTGCCTTGATGATGAAGGCCAGCGGTCCGAAGGCTTCGGTGTAGGAAACGCCGTGATACGAGGGATCGGGATTCACGAAATCCGGGAACCGGCCGGAAGCCTTCCAGTCAAACTTGCCGCCGTCCACGATCACGCCGCCAATAGACGTGCCATGTCCGCCGATGAACTTGGTTGCCGATTCCACCACGATGTCGGCCCCCCACTCAATCGGACGGCACAGCGCCGGGGACGGTGTGGTGTTGTCGATAATCAACGGCAGTTTGTTGCTGTGAGCAATAACGGCGAGCTTCGCGATGTCCACGATGTCGAGCTTGGGATTGCCGACCGTCTCCGTGTAAACCGCTTTGGTCTTTGCATTGATCGCCTTCTGAAGACCATCGTAGTCGGCAGCATCAACGAACTTGATCATAATGCCCAGCTTCGGCAGGGTGTAGTGAAACAGGTTGTAGGTGCCGCCGTAGAGCGAGGTCGTGGAGACGATTTCATCTCCTGCCGAAGCCAGTGTGGTGATCGCCAGCGTTTCCGCCGCCTGCCCCGACGCCAATGCCAATCCCGCTACTCCGCCCTCCAGCGCTGCGATGCGCTTCTCGAACACGTCGGTGGTCGGGTTCATGATGCGGGTGTAGATGTTGCCGAACTCCTGGAGCGCAAACAGGCGCGCGGCGTGATCGGCGTCGTTGAAAAGGTAAGACGTGGTCTGATAGATGGGTACGGCCCGGGCGTTGGTAGCTGTATCGGCTTCCTGGCCTCCATGCACCGCAAGCGTGGCCAAACCAAGCTGTTTCTTCTGCTCTTCTGCCATTACTTCTCCTCATACTGTCGAGACGTAGCTTGCTACGTCTCACATTCCTGATTCGAGGAGACGTAGCAAGCTACGTCTCTAAAGATGGCCCCCTCGGAACCCAGGCCACAAAAAGCAAAACGACCCGCGATCCGCCAGGCCGTGGGTCGTTCGAGAATCAAAGCGGAATACCTGTTGCTCCGTTCGCGCTTACTCGACCCACACAGTGACGCACATGTACATCAGCATGGTGCGACAGTTGCGGGTGTCGAGTATTTTCAGCCTAAACATTTAAAGCCCCTCCGCTAAAGGCTGGGCTCTCGGAAATGAGAACACATCAAGCTCTTTAGCAGTTTTTAACGTGGAGCAAGTCGCCTTAAATCGCCACGTAAACTACGAGTGCCATCGCTCGTAAACATTCTATATAGCCCGCCGGGCGAGCAAAAGCAAAATCTAAATTTCCGATGCCCAGCATCGGAATTCTGGGGATCAGATCTGCCCTGGTCACTGACCACTGGCCACTTGCTTTTAGTTCTTCCCATCCGCCTTAGCGGCTTCGGCCCGCGTCTCGCCGCTGCGCTGCTTGATCAACTGGATGAACGCGGTGGCGGCGCGCGGCAGGGTACGGTCGGCGCGGTAGATCAGCCCCAGTTCGCGCCACAGTTCGCAGTCTTCAATATTGACCAGCTTGGCTTCACCGGCGCGCACTTCGTCGCGGGCGAAAGTGGCGCTGATCAGCGACACTCCCAATCCCGCCACTACGAAGCTCTTGATCATGCCCACGCTGGGAAGCTCCATGCGCACGCGCAACTGCGAGCCGTACGGCCGGAAGATCTTGTCTAGGGTCTGGCGCGTGTAGCCGGTCTTGGGAAAGATGAATGGATGATTGACGATCTCGGCCACCGTCACGGACTTCTGCTTCGCCAAAGGATGCTTGGCGCTGACCATCAGCATCAGGCGGTCTTTGTAGATGGACAGCACCTTTAGGCTCGGTGACTTCACCGGCAGCGTGACAATGCCCACGTCCACTCCGCCGTCTTCCACGCGTTGCAGGATTTTGCGGCTGAAATTGCGGTAAATGCTGATCTGCACCGAAGGATACAGCCGCGAGTACTCCGCGAAAACGTCGGGCAAAACGTAGAGACACGTTGCTTCATTGGCGCCGATAGCCAGCACGCCGCGCGGCGTAGTGCCCTGATCGGCCACCGCGCGCAAAGACTCGCTGCGCAGCGTGAGCAGGCGTGCCGCGTATTCGAACAGCACTTCACCCGCGGGCGTCAGCCGCACCGACTTGCCGGCGCGGTCCAGTAACTTTTCTCCGTATTCCTGCTCCAGTTGCCGGATCTGCGCGCTTACTGCCGACTGCGAGCGAAACACCTTCTGCCCGGCGCGGGAGAAATTACCGAGTTTGGCGACCTCTATAAAAGTTGTGAGTTGGTCGAAATCCATCTTAGTCGAGTGCTACCAAGGGCTTAAGCACAGGATGATACACGAGAACACGTGAATTTTCGATGAAGCACGCAGGGCGCGACCGCAGCCGCGCCCTGCTCTCCAGCTACCTTTCGCGCCTAGTTCGCCAGCCGTGCTTTCTCGGCCAGGTGCCGATTGATCCCGGCGGCGGCTTTGCGGCCTTCTGAAATCGCCCAGACCACCAGCGACTGTCCGCGGCGCATGTCGCCGGCGGCGAAAACGCCCGGCACCGACGACATGTAATTCTCGTCCGTGGCGACATTGCCACGCTGATCGAGTTTGACCCCCAACTGCTCGATCATACCCGTGCGGCGCGGACCTAGGAATCCCATAGCGAGCAGCACTAGGTCAGCGTTGATGGTGAACTCCGTTCCCGGGATCGGCTTGAACTCCCAGGGCGGACCAACGCGCGTGCAATGCAGTTGCTTCACGTTTCCCTGTTCGTCGCCTGTGAACTTTGTAGTGGCGACAGCCCATTCGCGCATGCCGCCTTCTTCGTGCGCCGCCTCAGTGCGCAGTTGCAGCGGCCATAGCGGCCAGGGCGTCTCCGGCGCGCGCTCTTCCGGAGGCTTCGGCAGAATCTCAAGCTGGGTGACAGATGCGGCTTTTTGCCGATGAGCGGTGCCCAGGCAGTCAGCGCCCGTATCGCCGCCGCCGATGATGACCACGTGCTTGCCGGTAGCGAGCAAGCCATTCACCTGGTCGCCCTGGTTGCGCTTGTTCTGCTGGGTGAGGTAATCCACCGCGAAGTAGATGCCTTTCAGCTCGCGTCCGGGAATCAGCAGATCGCGCGGATGCTCGGCCCCGCCGGCCAGCAGCACAGCATCGAAGTCCTTCCGCAATGCTTCCACTTCGATATTTACGCCCACGTGTGCGTTAGTGATGAACTGGACGCCTTCGGCTGTCATCTGCTCGATACGCCGGTCAATGACCTTCTTTTCCAGCTTGAAGTTGGGGATGCCGTAGCGCAGCAGGCCGCCGATGCGGTCGGCCTTCTCATATACGGTGACGCTGTGACCGGCGCGCGCCAACTGCTGCGCCGCCGCAAGTCCCGCTGGTCCGGAACCGACGACGGCCACCTTCTTGCCGCTGCGCTCTTCCGGCACCTGCGGCTGAATCCAGCCTTGCTGGAAGGCATACTCGATGATGCTCTTCTCAATCTGGCGAATCGTGACTGCCGGCTCATTGATGCCCAGCACGCAAGCAGCTTCACAGGGTGCCGGGCAGATGCGTCCGGTGAATTCTGGGAAGTTGTTGGTGGCGTGTAACTGCCGGATAGCTTCCTTCCAGCGGCCGCGATACACCAGATCGTTCCAGTCGGGAATGATGTTGTTCAGCGGACACCCGTTATGGCAGAACGGGACCCCGCAATCCATGCAGCGCGCACCTTGCGTGCGCAGCTTCTCCTCAGGGAAAGGCTGGTAGATCTCGAACCAGTCGTTAATGCGTTCTGCGACCGGCCGCCGTGACGGCAGCTCGCGTTTATATTCTTTGAATCCAGTTGGCTTACCCATGATGGACCACCTGAGCCATTACTTTGGGAATGGAGCCAACAGGCACATATTCCTTACTGGCCCGCGGCACTCCCAGTACGCGTTTGAATTCGTGCGGGAATACCTTGATAAACCTGGGCAGCATTTCCTCCCAGTTGTCCAGAATCCAGCGTGCGCGACGGCTGCCGGTCGCCTCCATGTGCCGCGCGATCAGGGTGCGCACGGTTTCTACGTCCTTGGGCTCGATCATAGGTTCCAGGTCAACGCCGGCCAGGTTGCAGCGTTTCTGCGCGAAGTCTCCCAATTCGTCGAAGACAAACGCGAAACCACCATTCATGCCGGCGGCGAAATTACGCCCCGTCTTGCCGAGCACGACCACAAGTCCCTTGGTCATGTACTCGCAGCCGTGATCGCCCGTACCTTCAATCACCGCGGTTGCGCCGGAATTGCGCACTGCAAAGCGCTCGCCCGCTACGCCGTTGAAGAAGGCCTCGCCACTGGTGGCGCCGTACAACACCGTATTGCCGATCAGAATGTTCTCTTCCGCAACGAACTTCGAATCTGGTGGCGGATAGACGATCAGCCTGCCGCCGGAAAGTCCCTTCCCGACGTAATCGTTGGCGTCTCCGGCCAGTTCCAGCGTAATGCCTTTGGCCAGAAACGCGCCGAAGCTCTGGCCCGCTGAGCCGGTGAACTTGAAGCGGATCGTGTCGTGCGGCAGCCCTTCGGAACCGTAGCGCTTGGCCACCTCGCCGCTCAGCATGGTGCCGACGGTGCGATGCACGTTGCGGATGGGCATCTCGATTTCCACCGGCGTCTTGTTCTCCAGCGCCGGCTTGGCATATTCAATGAGCTGATAATCGAGCGCCTGCTGCAAACCGTGGTCCTGGGCCTGCACGCAGCGCCGCGCCACGCGCTCGGGAACCTGCGGCTGATACAGCATGGTCGAGAAGTCCAGCCCTCGCGCTTTCCAGTGCTCCGCCGCGTGACGCATATCCAGCATGTCCACCCGGCCAATCATTTCGTCCATGGTGCGGAAACCCATCTGCGCCATCAACTCGCGCACTTGCTCCGCCACGAAGAAGAAATAGTTGATGACGTCCTCAGGCTTGCCGGCAAACTTCTTGCGCAGTTCGGGATCCTGCGTGGCAATGCCCACCGGGCAGGTATTCAGGTGGCACTTGCGCATCATGATGCAGCCCATCGAAATCAGCGGCATGGTGGAGAAGCCGAACTCCTCGGCCCCCAGCAGCGCCGCGATGACGACGTCGCGGCCGGTCTGGATCTTGCCATCGGTCTGTACGCGGATGCGCCCGCGCAGATCGTTCATCACCAGCACTTGGTGGGTTTCCGCCAGTCCAAGCTCCCAGGGAATGCCCGCGTGCTTGATGGAACTGAGGGGCGAAGCGCCAGTGCCACCGCTGTCGCCACTGATGAGCACCACATCGGCATGCGCCTTGGAGACGCCCGCGGCGACCGTGCCCACGCCCACTTCCGCCACCAGCTTGACGCTGATGCGCGCCTGCGGATTCACGTTCTTCAGGTCATAAATGAGCTGAGCGAGGTCCTCGATGGAGTAAATGTCGTGGTGCGGCGGCGGGGAAATCAGTCCCACGCCGGGGATGGAGTGGCGCACGCGCGCGATGATCTCATCCACCTTGTGACCGGGTAGCTGGCCGCCCTCGCCGGGCTTGGCTCCCTGCGCCATCTTGATCTGCAACTCGTCGGCATTGACCAGATAGTTCGTGGTCACGCCAAAGCGGCCTGACGCCACCTGTTTGATGGCGCTACGCAGAGAGTCGCCGCTGGGCAAGCGCTTGAAGCGCGCTTCGTCTTCGCCGCCTTCCCCGGTATTCGACTTGCCGCCCATGCGGTTCATGGCAATGGCAAGCGTCTCGTGCGCTTCCTTGCTGATGGACCCGAACGACATCGCGCCCGTGGTGAATCGCTTCACGATCTCTTTGGCCGGCTCAACTTCCTCCAGCGGCAGCGGCTTGTCCGCTTTCTTGAGCTTCATCAGCCCGCGCAACGTGCAGAGCTGATGGTTCTGGTTATCAATCAGGTCGGCGTATTCCTTGAACGTTTTGTAGTTGCCCTGGCGGACCGCATGCTGAAGCTTGCTGATGGTCTGCGGGTTGATCAAGTGGTATTCGCCGCGGACACGGTACGCATAGTTGCCGCCAATGCCCAGTTCCGTGTCGTACTCGGTAACCGGGCTGAACGCATGCTCGTGCTTCATGGCGGCTTCGCGCGCAAGTACGTCTAGCCCGACACCCTCTATGCGCGACGCCGTCCCCGTGAAATATTTCTTTACCAGAGATTTGTTTAGTCCGATGGCCTCGAACACCTGCGCGCCGCGGTAGCTTTGCAGGGTCGAAATCCCCATCTTCGAAAAGGTCTTCAGCAAGCCCTTATTGATGGACTTCTCGAAGTTCTTCAGCGCGATGTCGAAAGTGACGCCTTCCGGCAGATACCCGCGATTGGCCAAGTCTTCCAGCGTCTCAATGGCCAGGTAGGGATTAATGGCGCTGGCTCCGTATCCGATCAGCAGCGCGAAGTGCATCACCTCGCGCGGCTCGCCGGACTCGATGATCAGCGCACACTGGGTGCGGCTCTTCTCACGCACCAGGTGGTTGTGCACCGCCGTCAGCGCCAGCAGGCTGGGAATGGGTGCGAAATCTTCGTCAATGCCGCGATCGGAAAGAATCAGCAGCGAGTAGCCGGACTTGATGGCCAGCGAGGCGCGGCGGCAAAGACCCTCCAATGCGCGTTCCAGCGCACGCTCGCCTTCCGCCACACGGAACAGCATGGGCAGCGTGGTCGCCAGGAAGTCACCTTGCGAGACTCGGCGCAGCTTCTCCAGGTCCCGATTCGTCAGGATGGGATGCGGCAGCTTCAGCGTGTGGCAGTGCTGCGGGGTTTCGTCCAGGATGTTCCGTTCCGTGCCGATGTAGCTGATCAGCGACATCACCATCTCTTCGCGGATGGGGTCAATCGGCGGATTGGTGACCTGGGCGAACAGTTGCTTGAAGTAGTTGAACAGCGGCTGCGGGCGGTCCGACAGACAAGCCAGCGGCGTGTCGCTCCCCATTGAGCCGACCGGCTCCTGGCCCTGCGAGGCCATCGGGATCAGGATGAACTTCAGATCTTCATCCGTGTACCCGAAGGCGCGCTGGCGCATCAGGATGGTGTCGTGGTCGGAGCCCATCACACGCGGCGGTTCGGGAAGCTGGTCCAGCGTGATCTGATTTTCCTTCAGCCACTGCGCGTAGGGCTGGCGGCTCCAAAGCCGCTGTTTCAGTTCTTCGTCAGAGACGATGCGGCCCTCGACGGTGTCCACCAGAAACATCTTGCCGGGCTGAAGACGCCCTTTCTTCTTCACTTCCTCCGGTCTCACCGGAAGTACCCCGGTCTCCGACGCCATGACTACAAGGTCATCATGCGTGACCAGGTACCGGCACGGTCGCAAGCCGTTGCGGTCCAGAGTGCCGCCGATCACACGGCCATCGGTGAATACCATGGCCGCAGGCCCATCCCAAGGCTCCATGAGCGACGCGTGGTACTCGTAGAACGCCTTTTTGTCCGGATGCATGTAGGGATGGCTCGCCCACGCTTCCGGGATCAGCATGGCCATGGCATGCGGCAGCGTGCGGCCAGCCTGGAACAGCAGTTCGACGGCGTTGTCGAACATGGCGGAATCACTACCGCCGGGCTGAATAATGGGAAACAGCTTCTTGATATCGTCGCCAAACAGCGGCGATTCCAGCACGGAATGGCGGGCGTACATCCAGTTGACGTTGCCCTTCAAGGTGTTGATTTCGCCGTTGTGCGCGACGTATCGGAACGGGTGTGCCAGCTGCCAGCTCGGGAAGGTATTGGTGGAAAAGCGCTGATGCACCAGACACAGCGCACTCATGACGTCCGGGTCGGAAAGCTCTTTGTAAAACTTGGCGATCTGCGGCGCCAGCAGTAGCCCCTTGTAGACGATGGTCCGCGCCGACAGCGACGGCACATAGAACGTGCCCTTGTGCTCCATGTCGGACTTGGCGACCTCTGACTCGGCGCGCTTGCGCACTACATAAAGCTTGCGCTCGAATGCGTCCTCGCTCATCCCCGCGGCGCGGCCGACGAACAATTGCTGGATGTAGGGCTGTGAGCCGCGAGCCACGCGCCCGATCGCGGTGGGATCCACCGGTGTATCGCGCCAACCGATCACGGAGAGCCCTTCTTCGCGGACGATGCGTTCCAGAATGCCCTCGCAGCGCAGCCGCTCCTGTTTCTCGACGGGCAGGAAAATCATGCCCACGCCGTAGTCGCCGGGTTCGGGCAGATTCAATCGCAAGCGCTTGGCTTCGCGCTGGAAGAACTTGTGCGGGATCTGGATCAGCACCCCGGCGCCGTCCCCGGTTTCCGGGTCGCAACCCGACGCCCCGCGGTGGGTCAGGTTAATGAGGATCTCGATCCCCTTGAGAATGATCTCGTGCGAACGATGGCCCTTGATGCTGGCCACAAAGCCGATGCCGCAGGCATCGTGTTCATTCTGTGGATGATATAAACCCTGGGGCGCAGGAAGACCGATCCACCCGTCACGCGCATCTTCAGTGCGTGATGGGACTCCGCCTCCCTGATAGTCACCCTCATCTGAGTTGTAAGTCATGGACACACTTGTTCCCGAAGAGAAATGGACGCGATTTTAGTTAGCCCGCTATTGGCGCAAAAGTAAAGCGAAGAGTTTCGATACAATGAATGCAATTTTCGAATGATAGAAAAGCCTTTGCAAAATGCGGCTAAATCAACGACATTAGAGGTACACAAATAAGTAACCTAGAAGGAAATCCCTGCTGAATGACTACACCCGCAACTGCAGTTTCCAATGCCAGTGTGTTCGCCGGAAAACGTGTGGCCGTGCTGGGAGCAGGCAAGATGGGCGGTATCCTGCTCCGCAGCCTGTTGGATCAGGGCCTGCTTTCCCGGGACAAGACGTGCGCCACTGTTCAGCACCCCGAGCGCGCCCAGACGCTAACCAAAGATTTCAATATCCCCGTGAGCACCAATAACCTGGAAGCCGTGCGCGGCGCCGACGTCATTTTGATCGGCCTTAAGCCGCAACAGGTCAAGCAGGTGCTGGAGGAGATCCGGCCCAACGTCAACAACAAACAGTTGTTTGTCTCCGTGGCGGCCTCGGTGCCTACCGGTTACATGGAAAAGGCTTTAGCCGGGCCGGTCCCAGTTATCCGGGCGATGCCGAATACGCCCAGCATGATCGGCTGCGGCATGACTGCCATCTGCAAAGGCGCGTACGCCAACGATTCGCACGTCGAAATGGCTAAAGCATTGTTTGATACCGTCGGCCGAACTGTTGTTGTAGATGAGAAGCACATGGACGCGGTGACGGGTATGTCGGCTAGCGGTCCTGCATATATCTACATCATCCTTGAATCCCTGGCCGAGGCCGGCGTCAAGGTTGGCCTGCCGCGCGATCTGGCTACGCTGCTGGCTGCGCAAACCACCATGGGGGCCGCGCGTGTGGTGCTGGAGACCGGCATCCATCCGGCGCAGTTAAAAGACGCCGTTACTACCCCGGCCGGCTGCACCATAGACGGCATCCTCGAACTGGAAGAAGGCAAGCTGCGCGTGACTTTGATTAAAGCTGTCGTAAAGGCTGCGCACCGGGCAAAAGAACTCATGTTCGCGCATTGACCTCTGCGTTCCGGGTTTTGGGCTGCCGCTAATGGAAATTCGCTGGAAAATAAGAATTTCTTATTGACCGGCGGGCTGGCTCCGGGCTATATTGTGGCGATCGCATGTCCCACTCCAGCCAGAAGACGCGCACCGAAGTTCGGGTGAACACCTCCGTAGGCGTAGTACGCACAGGCACGCGAATTACAGTCCTCAAGCTGGCGGGAAGGGGACGGGTGAGCTAGACGCAAGCGCCAAAAGGCTCAATCGCACCCACCGCCAGCCGGCGAGTGGGTTTTCTTTTTGTCTACGCTTTCAGAGCCTCGGCGTGGAGATAGAGGCAACACAATGATCGTAATGAAATTTGGCGGCACTTCGGTGGAAGATGCCAGAGCCATTGACCGGGTCAGCGAAATCGTACGCGGGCGCGCGCCGGAGCGTCCCGTGGTAGTCGTCAGCGCCATGGCGAAGATCACAGACCAGTTGCAGACCATGGGCCGCGCTGCCGGCGCCGGTGACCTGGAGTCGGCCCTCAAGCTGGTCGAGGCGCTGCGTGAACGTCATCTTGTGGCTGCTTCTGAGTTGCTCTCCGCTGAACAGCTCCAGCAACTGCGTCCCAGCCTGGAGGATCACTTCGACCACTTGCAGCGGTTGCTGCGGGGCATCGCGGCCCTGGGCGAGCTTTCCCCGCGCACCATGGACAACGTGCTGTCTTTTGGGGAACGGCTTTCCAGCATGATCGTGAGTGCGGCCTTTGCGGCGCGGAAAATGAACTCGGTGCTGGTGGACGCACGGCAATGTATTGTCACAGACTCGCAGCACACCCAGGCTGTGCCCCAGTTTGAGATTACCAATGAGCGGACGGTCGCCAAGCTGGTTCCGCTACTGAACGCGGGCCATATCCCGGTGATGGGCGGCTTTATTGCTGCTACCAAGGACGGCATCACCACCACGATTGGACGCGGCGGATCGGATTTTTCTGCTGCCATCATCGGCGCGGCCCTTGGGGCCGAGCGCATCGAGATTTGGACCGACGTGGACGGCATGAAAACCACCGACCCGAACCTGTGTCCCGACGCCGTTCGCCTGGAAGAAGTCAGCTTCGATGAAGCCGCCGAGATGGCCTACTTTGGCGCCAAGGTACTGCATCCGGCCACGCTGCTGCCGGCCATGGAGAAGAACATTCCCGTTTACGTGCTCAACTCGCGTAACCCGCAGAGCAAGGGCACCTGCATTCGCGCACACGTCACCAACCACGTCCGGAAGTTCAAGGCCATTGCAGTGAAGAAGGGGATCAGCATCATCAGCGTTACTGCCGGACACATGTTGGAAGCCCACGGATTTCTGCACGACGTTTTTCAAGTTTTCAAGAAGCACCACGTTGCTGTGGACCTGGTGTCCACTTCCGAGGTCAGTGTTTCCCTCACCGTGGACGCCAAAGGCGATATTGCTGCTTTAGTGGCCGACCTGCGCAATGTCGCCGATGTCGAGTTGGAGCGGGACAAGGCAATCGTTTGCGTGTTGCACAGTCTGCGCGGCATTCCGGGAACGCTGGCAAAGGTCTTTGCTGCTATTGGCGACATCAACGTGCGCATGGTGTCGCAAGGCGCGTCGGAAATTAACATCAGCTTTGTCATCGAGGAAAAGGACGTGCCGGAATGCGTGCGCCGCTTGCATTCACTGGTGGTGAAGGAGGCCAGTGCGCGTGCGGTGCCTAATCCCGCGATGGTGGGAGCATAGGACAGGATTTGTCATGAGCGACCCCAGCAAGCGCCACAGCGGAGCCATTACGGACGGAGCCAGCCGTACGCCCGCCCGCGCCATGTTGAAAGCGGTCGGCTTTACGGACGAGGATCTGCGAAAGCCGATTATTGGGGTGGCGAATACCTGGATCGAGATCGGCCCTTGCAATTATCACCTGAAAGAACTTGCCGAGCACGTGAAGGCAGGCATCCGCAAAGCTGGCGGCACGCCCATGGAGTTCTGCACGGTCTCGATCTCCGACGGCATCACCATGGGCAGCGAAGGCATGCGGTGTTCGCTGATCAGCCGCGAGGTCATTGCCGACTCAATCGAACTGGTCGCGCGCGGCAATCTTTTCGATGGCCTTATAGTGCTGGTCGGCTGCGACAAGACTATTCCCGGCGGCGTCATGGCGCTGGCGCGCGTGAACGTCCCCGGCATGGTCCTTTATGGCGGATCGATCGCGCCTGGCAAATACGCGGGCCACGACGTCACCATTCAGGACGTATTCGAGGCAGTCGGCGCGCATGCCCGCGGAACCGTGTCCGACGCACAATTGAAGGATCTCGAGGACCATGCTTGTCCGGGAGCGGGAGCCTGCGGCGGGCAGTTTACTGCTAATACGATGGCGACTGCCTGCGAGTTCCTGGGCATCGCGCCAATGAACAATTCCAGCGTGCCGGCCACGGACACAAAGAAGTCCAGCGCCGCTAAGCACGCTGGAGAAATGCTGATGGAGTTGGTCCGAAGGGATATTAAGCCGCGCCAGATCCTCACGCGCGAGGCGCTGGAGAACGCCATCGCCAGCGTCTGCGCGACGGGCGGCTCCACCAACGCCGTCCTGCATCTGCTGGCGATTGCGCGCGAAGCCGGAGTGCCGCTGCAGATCGAGGACTTCGACCGCATCAGCGCGCGCACGCCTCTGCTGGCCGACTTGAAGCCCGGCGGGCGATTCGTGGCTACAGACATGTACCACGCCGGCGGCACGCCTCTGGTGGCGCAACGATTGAAACAAGCGGGCCTGCTGCACGGCAATGCGCTCACGGTCTCTGGCCGCAAGATCGGTGAGGAAGCCGATCAGGCCAGGGAAACTGCCGGTCAGGAAGTGGTGCGCCCGATCACCAATCCATTGAAGTCGGCCGGCGGGCTGGTGATTCTCAAGGGAAATCTGGCGCCCGAGGGGTGCGTGATCAAGGTTGCCGGCCACAACCTCACCCGGTTCAAAGGTCCTGCACGTGTGTTCGACAGTGAGGAATCCGCTTTCGACGCTGTGCAGAACGGCCACATTAAGAATGGAGATGTCATCGTGATCCGCTACGAGGGGCCCAAAGGGGGGCCCGGAATGCGTGAAATGTTAGCTGTAACTGCGGCCGTGGTGGGCGCAGGCCTGGGAGATTCCGTGGCGCTGCTCACCGACGGCCGCTTCTCCGGCGCAACTCATGGATTGATGGCCGGCCACGTTGCTCCTGAAGCGGCGAGCGGTGGTCCGATTGCCGCAATCCGCGACGGCGACATGGTGGAGTTCGACATTCCTGCGCGCGAATTGCGCGTGCAGCTATCCGAGGAGGAAATCCGCGCTCGCTTGGCCAGTTGGACGGCGCCGCCCCCGCGTTATGCGCACGGCGTCCTGGCCAAGTATGCGCGACACGTATCCTCGTCGGCCCGCGGGGCGGTGACAGAGTAACTCGCCACCGGCTTGTGCACGTGGGCACCATTGTTGTCATGCTGAGCGAGCCGGGTCGCACGGTTTTCGCGATCTGGCGATTCGAAGCATCTTGCGTTTTGGCGAAGGACGCGAACACAAGGTCCTTCGAATCGCCCGGCAAAACCAGTTGGGCTCGCTCAGGATGACAGGTTCTTACAAGATCGAATTGGAACCAGCAGGAAAGATGTCCTGCTCAAAACAGAAGGAATTCTGATTATGAAGATGACAGGCGCAGAAATTATGTGGGAATGTCTGGTGCGCGAAGGCATCACGACCGTGTTCGGCTATCCCGGCGGCGCGATTCTGCCTTTCTATGACGCCATCTGGAAGTTTCCCTCGATCCATCACGTACTGCCCCGCCATGAGCAGGGCGCCGCGCACATGGCCGACGGCTATGCCCGCGCCAGCGGCAAAGTTGGCGTAGCCATCGCTACCTCCGGTCCGGGCGCTACGAACCTGGTGACCGGCATCGCTACGGCGATGCTGGATTCATCGCCGATCGTGTGCATCACCGGCCAGGTGCCCACCAAGCTGATCGGTTCCGATGCCTTCCAGGAAGTGGACATTACCGGCATCACCCTGCCCATTACCAAGCACAATGCGCTGGTCACGCGGGCTGAGGACATCGGCCGCACCATGCGCGAGGCGTTCTATATCGCCAAATCTGGACGTCCTGGCCCCGTGCTGGTGGATGTGACCAAGGACGCTCAGCAGGCCTCCTGTGAGTTCGACTGGGACCAGTGCACGCCGCAGTTGCCCGGCTATCGTCCGCCGCTGCACACCGATCCTGCGGAACTCCACCGCGCAGTGGACATGATCAACAGTGCTAAACGGCCGGTCATTCTTGCCGGACACGGCATCATGATGTCGGGCGCGATGAAGGAAGTGCGCGAGTTAGCGGAGAAGGCCAACATCCCGATCGCCATGACGTTGCTGGGCATCGGCGCCGTCCCCGCGCATCATCCGCTGAACCTCGGCATGATGGGCATGCACGGCGAGGCCTGGGTCAACCATGCCATTCAGGAAGCCGACCTGCTGATCGCCCTCGGTATGCGCTTCGATGACCGCGTCACTGGAAATCTGAAGACCTACGCGCCCAAGGCCAAGAAGATCCATGTGGAAATTGATCGCGCGGAAATCAACAAGAACGTCAAAGTGGATGTTGCCCTCGTCGGCGATCTGCGTGACGTGCTCGAAGACATGCTGCCGAAGGTCGAGAAGGGCAACAAGGCCGAGTGGATCCACCACATCAACCAGCTCAAAGGCGACTCTGCCGTGCGCGATATTAAGAACCTGCCTGACCTGGGCAAGCTCTATGCCGCACACGTCATTAACGATCTGTGGCGTGAAACCAAGGGGCAGGCGCTCGTCGTCTCCGACGTGGGCCAGCATCAGATGTGGGAGGCCCAGTACTACCACCACACCGATCCGCGTACGCTGATTACGTCCGGTGGCCTGGGCACCATGGGATTCGCCCTCCCGGCCGCGGTGGGCGCAAAGTTCGCGTGTCCGGATTCCGAAGTGTGGGTGGTTTGCGGCGATGGCGGCTTCCAGATGACAGCCGGCGAGTTGGCTACGGTGGCGCAGGAAGGTCTGAAGATCAATATTGCGCTCATCAACAACGGCTATCTCGGCATGGTGCGCCAGTGGCAGGAGTTCTTCTACGACAAGCGCTACCACGCCACCCCGCTGCGCAATCCCAACTTCGTGAAGCTCGCCGAAGCGCATGGAATCCACGGCATCAATGTGGAGTCGCGCAAGCAGGTGATTCCGGCCGTCCAGGAAGCCCGCGCGCACAAAGGCGCTTGCCTCATCAATTTCCGTGTCGAGAAAGAAGATGCTGTTTACCCGATGGTCCCGGCCGGCGCCGATCTGCATGCCATGATCCGGCGTCCTGCGCCCAAGACCAAGGTCGCAGTGGAGTAACGATTATGCTGAATACATTTGTGGTTCACGTGGAAAATAAACCGGGCGTGCTAAACCGGGTGGCTTCACTGTTCCGCCGCCGCGCCTTCAATATTGAATCGCTCACCGTCGGCCACACCGAAAAGCCGGGTGTCTCCCGCATGACGATCGCCGTGGACACCGACAAGGACGGGGCGCAAATCATCGAAGCGAACCTATACAAGCTCGTAAACGTGCTGCACGTTCACAACGTGACCGGCACTCCTGCTGTACACCGCGATCTGGCCCTGATCAAGGTGGCGGCCGATGCCGCCAACCGTACTGACATCATGCAAATGGTGCTGGCCTTCCGGGCTCGCGTCGTGGACATGGCGCCGGACTCTATGATGATCGAGACCACCGGCACCGAGGACAAGATTGACGGCATGCTGGAGGCGCTGCGCCCTTACGGCATCATCGAGATGGTGCGCACCGGCCGTGTCGCCATGTGCCGCGGCTCGCATAGTGTGGATTACAACAACCACCACCATGCGGTGGCCACCCTGGACGAGGAAGACGCATATTCGACCTAAGTTTTTGAGGGGTCAGGTTCCCTTAGGATGTCATGACGAGCGAGCAGCCGGTCTTGCTGCGAGCGAGGCATCTGCTGTTGCTGTAAAAAAGCGGATGTCCGCCGGGGCTCCTGGTTGGACACTTAACAATACGTTTGCGGTGTAAACGGGCAATCCAGTCAGCATAGATAATCTGCTCGTTGCTTGCTGCTTGTTGCTTATCAACAAAGTTCTAGTGAAGAGAGGGATTACTAATGGCAAAAATCTACTACGACGATTCCGCTGACCTCGCGCTAATTCGCGCCAAGAAAGTGGCCATCATGGGATACGGTTCCCAGGGACACGCCCATGCGCTCAACCTGAAGGACAGCGGTGTACAGGTGCGTGTCGGACTGCCGGACAACAGCAAGTCGCGCGAGAAGGCACAGGCCGCCGGTTTGACCGTCAGCGGCTTCGGCCAGGCGGCGCAGTGGGCCGACGTCATCATGATGCTTACGCCGGACACCACCCAGGCCAAGGTGTACAAAGATTGCGTCGAGCCGAACCTGAACGCGGGCAAGATGCTGATGTTCGCCCACGGGTTCAACATCCGCTTCGGTACCATCACGCCGCCGAAGAACGTGGACGTTACCATGATCGCGCCCAAAGCCCCCGGCCATCGCGTGCGTGAGGTGTTCACCGAAGGTGGCGGAACGCCCTGCCTGATCGCGATTCACCAGGACGCTACCGGCAAGGCCAAAGCGTTGGCGCTTTCCTACGCCAAGGGTATCGGCGGCACCCGCGCGGGCGTCATCGAGACCACCTTCGCCGAAGAGAC